>JAEUPB010000010.1 GCA_016789955.1 Rubrivivax sp.
GCCAGATACCGAGCGGTATCTGGCCGGCTCTGCAACGCCGCGATCGCCCCGTTTCGGCCCGCCCCGAAGGGGTTCGACCAGATCGCGCCCTCGCGGGCTTGCCGGGTGGGGGCGATACCACCCGGTATCGCCCCCACCCGCCGCCCCCGCGATCATCGCGATCTGGTCGAATCTCAATGGCATGTATTTCCGGGACAGGACACTAGGCTGAGACACCGCGATCCCCTGCTGCGAGGAGACACCACGATGGCCACGACGAACCCCCACCGCCGCGATTGGGCCTCGGCGGCGGTGCGCAAGCTGCGCGAGGACCTGGCGCTCGCGCTGCGCGCCGCTGCCCACCACGGCCTCTCCGAGGGCGTCTGCAACCACTTCAGCGTCGAGTTGCCCGACGGCTCGGGCCGCTTCCTGCTGAACCCGCGCGGCCTGCTGTGGCAGGAGATCCAGGCCGACGACATCGTGCTCGTCGACACCGTCGGCGAGCGCCTCGCCGGCCGGCACCCGGTGGAGCCCACCGCGATGCACATCCACGCGGCGGTGCACCGCATCGGCCGCAAGGCCGTGGTTCTGCACACGCACATGCCGTTCGCCACCGCGCTGACGGCCACGGTGGACCGCGGGCTGGACACCGCGCTGTCGCAGAACGCGATGCGCTTCCACGGCCGCATCGCGGTGGACGACGCCTACAACGGCGTGGCGCTCGACAGTTCCGAGGGCGAGCGCATCGCCCACGCGATGAACGGCGCCGACATCGCCTTCCTCGGCAACCACGGCGTGGTGGTGTGCGGCGCGCGCATCGACCACGCCTACGACGACCTCTACTACGTCGAGCGCGCCTGCATGGTGCAGGTGCTCGCCGCCTCCACCGGTCGCCCGCTGGCCCCGGTGCCGCAGGTCATGGCCGAGCGCGTGGCGCAGCAGGTGCAGGGCGAGCGGCTGCAGTCGGAGCTGTTCTTCGAGGCGCTGCGGAGAACGCTCTGATCCGCTGCCGGCCGAAGGCTCAATCCGCCTTCGCGCCGGAGGCCTTGACGATGGGCACCCACTTCGCGAGGTCGTCGGCGATCACCTTCGAGAAGGCCGCGGGCGGCGAGGGCGGTGCGAGGTCGAAGCCTTGCGCGCCGAGCTTCTCCTTGGCCTCGGCACTCGTGAGCACCTTGGTGAACGCGGCGTGCAACTGCGTGACGATCTCGTCGGGCATGCCGGCCGGGCCGACGAAGCCGAACCAGGTGTTGACCTCGTAGCCCTTGATGCCCTGCTCGTCGAGCGTGGGCACCTGCGGCAGCAGCGGCGAGCGCGTGAGGCTGGTGACGCCCAGGGCCTTCAGCTTGCCGTCCTTGATCTGCGAGATGACGGTGGGCGTGTTGAAGAAGCCCATCGCCACCTCGCCCGACATCACCGCCAGGATGCCCTGCGGCGCGCCCTTGTACGGCACGTGCAGCAGGTCGGTGCCGGTGCTGCGCGCGAACAGCACGCCCGAGAGATGGTGGCTGGTGCCGGCGCCGCCCGACGAGAACGTCAGCTGCCCGGGCTTGGAGCGCGCCTCGGCCACCACGTCGGCCGGGGCCTTCGCGGCGCTGGCGGGCGGCACGATCATCACGTTGGAGACGCCGCCGACGAAGGCGATCGGGCGGAAGTCCTTGATCGAGTCGTAGCCGGGCTTCGAGTAGATGGCCTGGTTGAACACCAGCGTGCCCTGCGACGCGAAGCCGATCGTGTAGCCGTCGGGCGCTGCGCGCGCCAGGTCGCCCATCGCCACCGTGCCGCCGGCGGCGGGCTTGTTCTCGATCACCACCGACTGGCCGAGCACCTTGGCCAGTTCCTGCCCCGCGTAGCGCGAGACGATGTCGGCCGTGCTGCCCGCGCCCAGCGGCACGATCAGCTTGATCGGGCGGTTGGGGTAGGGGCCGGTCTGCGCCAGCAGCGGCGCCGAGGCCAGACCCGCGGCGGAGGCGGCGAGCAGCCCGAGTGCCAGGCGGCGTGCCCGCGCTGCGGCGGCGGCTTCGGGGGGCGGGCGGTCGGCTGGGCTGCGGTTCGATGGCATGTGGGGGGCTCCGTTCGGGGCATCGTAGTACAGCCGTGGTGCAATCGTCCCGAGCCCGCCTGTTCGCCGATCGTCCGTGCCCCGCACCCCAGCCACCCGCCACGTCTTCCAGCCGGTCCAGCTCGTGCGTCCGGCCGAGGTGGTGGCGCATCGCATCGCCGAGGCCATCCGCGCCGGGGATGTCACCGTCGGCGAGCGGCTGCCCTCCGAACAGAACCTCAGCGCCCAGCTGCGGGTCAGCCGGCCGACGCTGCGCGAAGCGCTGAAGCTGCTTTCAGCGGCCGGCGTGCTGGAGGTGCGGCCGGGCTCCTCGGGGGGCATCTTCGTGACCAGCCCGACGGTGCCCACCGAACTGGGCGGCCAGCCGCTGCCGGAGATGCCGATGGAGGACCTCGCGGTGGTGATGGAGGCGCGCCGCCTGATCGAGCCGCAGGTCGCGCGCATGGCGGCCGCTTTCGGCACGCCGGCCGACTTCGCTGCCATGCATGCGGCGGTGTCGCTGAGCGAGGAGGCGGCGCGCCCGTTCCGCCGCCGGCGCATCACGCCCGAAGGGCTGCAGCTGATGACGCTGGCCAGCACCCGCTTCAACATCGCGATGGCGCGGGCGACGCAGAACGCGATGATGGTGCAGATCATGGAGCTGCTGCTGCGGCGCATGGAGCCGGTGCGCCTGCGCGCGCTGGCCGACCTCGACGACGTGACGCTGTCGACCCGCACGCTGGCCGACAGCCTGGCGGCCATCGAGAGCGGCGACCCCGAGAACATCGATCGCGCCACCTTCGGCCGCATCGCGCTGCTGGAGCAGTCGTGGGAACGCGCCACCGGCAAGAGGCTGCGCCGGCGGCCCCTGCTGCGCCTGTTGGCCGAGGGCGTCGGCATGGCACCCCGGCAACCCCGGTAACCCTGGTGACGGGATCGGTCACTTTGGTATAAAAACATACCGAAGTCGGTACCTGACCGAGACCGAAGCGACTCGGCCTCGCGGAGAGCGTCCTGCTGCAGCTAGAACATCTCGCCAAGTCCTTCGGCGCGCTGCGCGCGGTCGACGGGGTGAGCCTGGCCGTCGCGCGCGGCAGCATCACCGGGCTGATCGGCCCCAACGGCGCGGGCAAGACCACGTTGTTCAACACGATCGCCGGCGCGCTGGCGCCTGATGCGGGCCGCATCCTGTTCGACGGCGAGGACATCACCGGCCTGCGCGCCGACCAGGTGTTCCACCGCGGCATCGGCCGCACCTTCCAGATCCCGCGGCCGCTGCCGGCGCTGACGGTGATGGAGAACCTGCTGCTGGCCCCCGCGGCGCAGGTCGGAGAGCACTTCTGGGCGGCCTGGCTGCGGCGCGGGGCGATCCGCGCACAGGAGGCGGCGCACCGCGACAAGGCGCGCGAGGTGCTCGAGTTCACGGGCCTGGCCCACCTGATGGACGAGCCCGCCGGCGTGCTCTCCGGCGGCCAGCACAAGCTGCTGGAGCTGTCGCGCATCCTGATGGTCGACCCGAAGCTGATCCTGCTCGACGAGCCCGCCGCCGGCGTGAACCCGGTGCTGCTCGAGAGCCTGGTCGAGCGCATCCGGCTGCTGCACCGGCGCGGCGTCACCTTCCTGCTGATCGAGCACAACATGGACCTGGTGATGCGCCTGTGCAACCCGGTGGTGGTGATGGCGCAGGGCCAGGTGGTGACGCAAGGGGAGCCGGCCGCGGTGCGCAGCGATCCGCGCGTGATCGACGCCTACCTGGGGGACGCGTTGTGACGGAACCGTTGCTGGTGGCCTCGGATGTCGTCGCCGGCTACCGCCCCGGCCTGCCGATCGTGCAGGGCGTCAGCCTGCAGGTGGCGGCGGGCGAGATCCTGGTCGTGCTCGGCCCCAACGGCGCGGGCAAGTCCACGCTGGTGAAGTCGCTGGCCGGCGCCTGCCCCCGCTACGGCGGGCGCGTCAGCCTCGGCGGCCGCGACGTGAGCGCGCTGGCGGCCCACGAGCTGGCCGCCGCGGGCATCGGCTTCGTGCCGCAGAGCGCCAACATCTTCACCACGCTGACGGTCGAGGAGAACCTGCGCGCCGGTGGTCACCTGCTCGACCGTGCGCTGCTGCGCGATCGGCTCGCCGAGGCCTGGGCGCGCTTCCCCGACCTGGTGGCCAAGCGCAGGGCGCCGGGTCATGCGCTCTCGGGCGGGCAGCGGCAGATGCTGGCGGTGGCGCGCGCGCTGATGATGGCGCCGCGCGTGCTGATGCTCGACGAGCCCAGCGCGGGCCTGTCGCCGCTGATGGTGGGCGAGGTCTTCCGGCAGGTGCGCGCCATCGCCGACGGCGGCATCGCGGTGCTGATGGTCGAGCAGAACGTCAAGGCGGGGCTGAAGCTGGCGGACCGCGGCCTGGTGATGGTGGGCGGGCGCGTGGCGCACGAAGGGGCGGCCGCCGCGCTGCAGGGCGATCCGCTGCTGGCCGAGCTCTACCTCGGCCGCCATGCGGCGCATGCCGACCCCATCGCGGGGGCCGCCCGATGATCGCCCAGGCCCTCGTCGACGGCATCTTCAGCGGCGCGATCGCGGCGCTGGGCGCGATCGGCGTCACCTTCAGCCTGTCGATCCTGCGCTTCGCCAACTTCTCGCACGGCGAGCTGCTGGGCGTGGGCGCCTACGGTGCGTTGGGCGTGATGCTGCTGGCGGGGGTGAGCAGCGCGGCGCGGATGCTGGGTGCGCCGCTGGGGCCGTTCTCCTTCGGCGTGCTGCTGATCATCGGGCTGGCCTGCGGCATCGCGGCGGCCGTGGCTGCTGCGCTGCTGCTCGAACGGCTGGTGTACCGGCCGCTGCGCGCCCGCGCGGCCGATCCGCTCACGCTGGTGTTCGCGTCGTTCGGCCTGGCGCTGCTGCTGCGCAGCGTCATCCTGCTGCTGTTCGGGCCCGACCCGCACCAGTACAGCACCGAGATCCAGATGGCGCTGCGCTTGCCGGGGCCGGTACTGGTGATGCCCGACCAGATCCTGGTGTTCGGCGTCACGCTGGCGGTGCTGGCGGCGCTGTGGCTGTTCCTGCAGCGCAGCCGGCACGGCATCGCGATGCGCTGCGTGGCCGAGAACCCCGCGCTCGCCGGCGTCGCGGGCATCGACACCGCCGCCACCGTGCGCATGACCTGGATCGTCTCCGCGGCGCTGGCGGCGCTGGCCGGCGTGCTCTACGGCGTCACGGTGCAGGTGCGGCCCGAGATGGGCATCAGCCTGCTGCTGCCGCTGTTCACCGCCGCGATCCTGGGCGGCGTGGGCAGCGTGCCCGGCGCGGTGCTCGCGGCGTTCCTGATCAGCCTGGCCGAGAACCTGGCGGCGCTGGTGATGCCCGGCGCCTACAAGCCGCTGGTGCCGTTCGTGCTGCTGATCGTCGTGCTGTACGTGCGGCCGCAGGGCCTGTTCCCGGTGGCCGGGCAGCGGTAGCGCGATGCTGTCCTACCTGCTGTTCTTCGTCACGGTGGCGGCGATCCTGTCGTTCGCCACGCTCGGCCTGAACCTGCAGTGGGGCCTGTCGGGCCAGTTCAACGCCGGTGTGGTGGGCTTCGTCGCGATCGGCGGCTACACGCTGGCGGTGCTCAGCATGCCGGCCACCGAGCGGCTGCTGGTGCAGTGGAACCTGCCCTATGCGGTGGCGCTGGCCGCCAGCCTGCTCACCAGCGCCGCGGCGGCCGCGCTGGTGGGCCTGGCGACGCTGCGGCTGCGCAGCGACTACCTCGCCATCGCCACCTTCGGCGTGGGCTCGGCGATCCAGCTGCTGGCCAACAACCTGGAGTCGCTGACCGGCGGATCGCGTGGCCTGGTGGGCATCCCGCGGCCCTTCGAGGCGCTGGGTGCGCAGGGCTTCGCGTGGGCCTACGCGGCCATCGTGCTCGGGCTGCTGACGCTCTCCTACGCCGCGCTGCAGGCCCTGCTGCACTCGCCGTGGGGCCGCGTGCAGCGCGCGCTGCGCGAGGATGAGGCGGCCTGCGCCGCGCTCGGCAAGGACGTCGTGCGGCTGCGCCTGTCCAGCTTCGTGCTCGGCTCGATGCTGATGGGCCTCTCGGGGGCGCTCTACGCAGGCTTCGTCGGCACCACCAGCCCGAGCGAGTTCCTGCCGATCCTCACGTTCCAGATCTGGGCCATGCTGATCGTCGGCGGCAGCGGCAGCAACCGCGGCGCCATCGCCGGCACCTTCGTCGTCTGGGGCCTGTGGACGCTGTCGGGCGCGGTCATCGGCCTGGTGCTGCCGGCGCGCTGGCAGGCGCAGGCCGGCGCGCTGCAATCCACGCTGGTCGGTCTCGTGCTGGTGCTGACCCTGCTGCTGCGTCCGCAGGGCTTGCTCGGCGCGCGCCGGGCCGCTTGAATCCTCCCTTCCGCATTCCCCGTCCCCTCAACCCCAGGAGCTCCACATGACCACCCTTCGCCGACTGGCCGTTCCGGCCGCCGCTACCCTCCTCGCGCTGACCTGCGGCCAGGCGGCCGCACAAGACTGCCCCAAGCTCGGCGGCGTGCTCGCGCTCACCGGCGCGCAGGGCGCGATCGGCAAGGTCATCGCCGACGCCGGCAAGCTCGCCGTGGACCAGGTCAACAAGGCCGGCGGCGTGAAGGGCTGCCAGGTGGAGTTCGTCGTGCGCGACGACACCAGCCAGCCGTCGGTGGGGCTGGACGCCGCGCGCTTCCTCGTCGACGTGCAGAAGGTGCACGCCATCGTCGGCCTGGTCGGCAGCGGCACCGCGCTGCAGGTCGTCAACTCGGTGTCGGTGCCCAACAAGATCCCCACCGTGGCGTGCTGCGCGGTGACGCCGGCGCTCACCAGGCTGGCCGAGGAGGGCAAGACCGGCGGCTACTTCTTCCGCACCATCCCGATCGCGCGCAGCATGGCGCTGGTGCATGCGTCGGCGGCCATCGACAAGGGCTACAAGAAGCCGGTGGTGATGTACATCAACAACGACTTCGGCAACGGCGTGGGGCCCGACGTCAAGCGTGCGATCGAGAAGCTGGGCGGCAGCGTGGCCGGCCTCGTGGCCTACGCCGAGAACCAGCCGTCGTACCGCTCCGACGTGCAGAAGGCGCTGGCGCTGAACCCCGACGCGCTGATCCTGGTCGGCCTGTCGCAGGACGGCACCGCGGTGCTGCGCGACTGGTTCGCGCTCGGCGGCACGCAGAACGTGATCCTGCACAACACGATGCGCTCGCCCGACGTGCTGAAGAACGTCGGCGAACGCTTCCTCGAGAAGGCCGTGGGCATCGACAACGCTCCCGCCAGCGGGCCCAGCGCCGACGCCTTCGGCCGCGACTTCCAGGCGGCGTACGGCCGCCCCGCCGTGGGCCCGGGCCTGCACACCATGTACGACGCAGCCGCGGTGACGCTGCTGGCGATGCAGGCCGCGCCCAGGCTCGACGGCGCGTCGATCCGTGACGCGCTGCGTGCCGTGCAGGACCCGCAGGGCGAGGTGGTGGGCACCGGTGTCGAAGGCCTGAAGAAGGGGCTCGACGCGCTCAAGGCGGGCCGCAGGATCCGCTATGTCGGCGCCACGGGGCCGTTCACATTCGACAAGAACGGCGACGTCATCGGCCCGATGCTGGTGTGGAAGGTGCAGGGCGGCGCCATCGCCACCGAGCGCACCTACAGCACCGAGGAGATGCAGGCGCTGGAGAAGAAGGTGGGCCTGTGACCACTGCCGCCACCGCTGCCGCCGTCGAGACGATCACGCTGGCGCCGGGCTACACCGTATCGCGGGTGGCCAAGGGCAACTGGCAGCTCGCCGCGCGGCACAGCGCGGCCTACGATGCCGACGAGGCTGTGGAGGACATGCGCCGCTACGTCGAGGCCGGCATCAACGCCTTCGACTGCGCCGACCACTATGTCGGCGTGGAGGAGCTGATCGGCCGCTTCCGCGCGCGCCACCCGTCGCTGGCCCGCGGCCTGCGCGTGTCCACCAAGTACACGCCCGACCTCGACCTGCTGCCCACGCTCACCAGGGCCCATGTCGAGGAGGCGGTGGACACCTCGCTGAAGCGGCTGGGCGTGGAACAGCTCGACGTGGTGCAGTTCCACTGGTGGGACTATCAGATCCCCGGCTGCGTGCAGGCCCTGCTGTGGCTGCAGGAGCTGCAGCGGGCCGGCAAGGTTACGCACGTGTCGACCACCAACTTCGACGTGGCCCACATGCGCGAGATCGTCAAGGCCGGCGTCACGCTGTTCAGCCACCAGCTGCAGTACTCGCTGCTCGACCTGCGGCCCGAGCGCGGCATGGTCGCGTTCTGCCGCGAGCACGGCATCCACCTGTTCTGCTACGGCACCATCGCCGGCGGCTTCCTGTCGAACCGGTGGCTGGGCCAGCCCGACCCACCCCAGCCCTACGCGAACCGCTCGCTCGTCAAGTACCGGCTGATGGTCGAGGAGTTCGGCGGCTGGGCGCGCTTCCAGGAGCTGCTGCGCCGGCTCGACGCCATCGCCCGCAAGCATCGCACCGGCATCGCCACGATCGCCGCGCGCTGGGTGCTCGACAAGCCCCAGGTGGCGCTGGCGCTGGTCGGCGCGAAGGACGCGCGCCATCTGGCCGAGACGCTCGAGATCTTCCGCGTGACCCTCGACGACGCCGACCGCGCCGAGCTCGATGCGCTGGCGGCGTCGTCGCCCGGTGCGCCGGGCGACTGCTACGCCGTGGAACGCGACCCGGCCAGCATCCACAAGCGCATCATGCAGATGAACCAGAACGTGCACGGCGCACCCGCGAACATGCTGATGGCGCCCAACCTCAACGAACTGCGAGGAGCGACGACATGAACCAGCCCACCCCCGACGTGTTCGAGCTGTACGACCTGCGCGTCGAGGTCATCGAGTCGGAACGGCCGGCGATCATGCACGTGAAGAAGGGCGACTGTTTCGACGTGATCGGCGGCCGCGTGGTCTTTCCCAAGGACCGGCCCGAGTTCTCGCTCTACGGCCTGCTGGCGGTGCTGCCGTTCATCCCCGCCAAGCAGCGGCCCACGCATCCCGCCGACTGGATGACCTCCGACTGCGTGATCGCATCCACCGACCCCGCCTGCGGCGCCCGCTTCAGGATCACGCGGCTGGACAAGCGCGCGCTGCACCACGGCGACTTCAGCGTGGTGCCTCTCGGCGAGACCAACGGCTGATCTCTCCCAGGCGGGGCGCATGGCGCTGCACGACAGCTACTGCGTGCTGTGCCGCTCGCGTTGCGGTGCGCGCTATCGGGTCGACGGCGAACGGCTGGTCGGCGTCGAGCCCTGGCCCGACCATCCCACCGGCGGTGGCCTGTGCGCCAAGGGGCGCGCCGCGCCGGAGCTGCAGATGCATCTGCGGCGCCTGCGCACGCCGCTGCGGCGCACCACGCCGCGCGGCGCGCCCGACCCCGCTTGGCGCGAGGTCGGCTGGGACGAGGCGCTGGACGACATCGCCGCGCGGCTGCGGGCCATCCGCGACACGCACGGCGCCCACGCCGTGGCCTTCGCCAGCGCGTCGCCCGGGGCCAGCGGGATGTCGGACAGCCTCGAGTGGCTGGAGCGGCTGATCCACGGCTACGGCAGCCCGAACTTCCTTACCGGCGTGGAGCTGTGCAACTGGCACCGCGACCACAACCACGCGCACACGTTCGGCACCGGCATCGGCATGCCGGACTATGCGCAGACCGAGCTGGTGCTGCTGTGGGGGTTCAACCCCGGCAACGTGTGGCTGGCGCAGGCCCAGGCGCTGGCGCAGGCCCGCCTGCGCGGTGCGAAGCTGATCGTGATCGACCCGGCGCGCACGCGGCATGCGCGGGACGCCGACCTCTGGCTGCAGCCGCGGCCAAGCACCGATGCGGCGCTGGCCCTGGGCCTGGCGCGCGAGCTGATCCACGGGCAGGGCTGGGATGCGGGCTTCGTCCGGCAGTGGACCAACGCCTCGTTCCTGGTGCGCGAGGACAACGGGCGGTGGCTGCGCGCCGGCGAACTCGAAGAGCGCCGTGGCGACGACGAGCGGCCGGTGGCGTGGGACGAAGCCGCCGCGGCGCCGGTGGCGCTCGACCCCGGCGCGCCGCTACCTCCGCGGCTGGCGCTGCTCGGCCACCACGACGTGCGCGGGATCGCCTGCCGCACCGCGCTGCAGTGCTACGCCGACGCCTGCGAGCCTTGGACGCCGCAGCGTGTGCAGCTGGCCACCGGCATCCCCGCGGAAAGCGTGCGGCAGGCCGCGCGGTGGCTGGCCGCCTCGCGGCGCACCAGCTACTTCAGCTGGACCGGCATCGCGCAGCATGCCAACGCCACGCAGACCGACCGCGCCATCGCGCTGCTGTACGCGCTGACCGGATGCGTCGACGGGCCGGGCGGCAACCGCCACCTGCGCCGGCTGCCGGTGAACGCGCCCGATCACCCGGCGCTGCTGGCACCGCGCCAGGCGGCGATGGCGCTCGGCCTGGCACAGCGGCCGCTGGGGCCACCGGCGTTCGGCTGGACGCTGGCCGACGACTTCCAGCGCGCCGCGATCGACGGCGTGCCCTACCGCGTGCGCGCGCTGGTGGGTTTCGGCGCCAACCTCGTGCTGTCGCAGCCGGATTCGGCGCGCACCGCGGCGGCGCTCGATGCGCTCGAGTTCCAGGTGCACTGCGACCTGTTCGAGAACCCGACCGCGCGCCATGCCGACTACCTGCTGCCGGTGCGCACGCCGTGGGAACGCGAGGGGCTGCGCATCGGCTTCGAGATCAGTCCGCGGGCGATGGAGCAGGTGCAGCTGCGGCCGGCGCTGGTGCCGCCGCCCCCGGGCAACCTGTCGCGCTCGGACCTCGAGATCGTGTTCGCGCTGGCCACGCGGCTGGGGCTGGGCGCCTTGTTCTTCGACGGCGACATCGATCGCGCGCAGGACCACGTGCTGGCGCCTATCGGCCTGACGATGGCCGCGCTGCGCGCGCAGCTGGCCGGCGTTCGCGTGCCGCTGCCGCAGGTTGAGCGCGCCTACGCGGTACCGCTGGCAGGCGGGCGGATCACCGGATTCCAGACGCCGAGCCGGCGCGTCGAACTGCACTCGGATCGGCTGGCGACCGCCGGCATCGCCGCCGTGCCCGAGTGGGTGGCGCCGGCGGATGGCGCGATCGCCGGCTGGCCGCTCACGCTGTCCAGCGCCAAGAGCGGCCTCTACTGCCAGAGCCAGCACCGCACGTTGCCGTCCCTGCGCCGGAAGGAGCCCGAGCCGCTGGCCCGGCTGCATCCCGCACTGGCACGCACGCACGGCATCGCGGCCGGCGACTGGATCGACGTGCGCACGCGCCGCGGCAGCGCCCGCTACCGGGCGGCGCTCGACGACACGCTGGACCGGCGCACCGTGCAGGCCACCTTCGGCTGGTGGCAGGGCTGCGACGAACTGGGCCTGCCGGCGGTGGACCCGCTCGCGCCGGGCCACGCCAATCCCAACGCGCTCGTCGACGGCTCGCTGCTCGACGGCCCGTCGGGCTCCGCGCCGTTGCGATCGCTGCCCTGCGCGATCGTGAGGGTCGACAGCGCGGACGTCGCGCCCGGATGGGACGGCCTGATCGAGGCCCGCGCGCGCTGCACCGGCCGGCCATCGTCACGCGTGCTCGCACTGGAGCTGCGTGCGGCGGACGGGCGGCGGCTGCCCGATCATCGGCCGGGCCAACATGTGCGCATCGCGATGAGGCTCGACGACGGCAGCGACATCGAGCGCTGCTACTCGCTGGTGGGCGCGGCGGTCGAGCCCGGGCGGCGCGGCTACCGCATCGCGGTGGGCCTGCCCCGCGACGGCGGGCGGTTGTCGGCGGCCTTGCACCGGCACTTCAACGCCAGCCCCGACACCAGCCTGCCGTTGCGCCTGAGCCGGCCTGCCGGCCGCTTCCTGCTGCCGGCGCGGCCGACGCGGCCGGTGGTGCTGCTGGCGGCCGGTGTCGGCATCACGCCGTTCATGTCCTTGCTCGAAGGCTGGGCGGCCGACCCTTCGGCGCTGCGCCAGCCGGTGCTGCTGCTGCACGGCAGCCGCAGTCCTTCCGAGCAGCCCTACGCGCGGCGCGTGGCCGAGATCGCGGCGAAGCTGCCGCTGCTGCAGGCGCAGTCGCTGCACAGCGCGACAGCCGCCGGCGTGGCCCCAGCCCACGTGAGCGCAGAGCACGTGGCAGCGCACTGGATCGCGCAGCGGGCCACCTTCCTCGTCTGCGGCCCGCCGGCCATGGCCCACGACGTCATCGACGGGCTCGTGGCCCGCGGCGTGCCGCGCCACGACCTGCACAGCGAAGCGTTCGCGCTCGCGGCACCGGTCGCGCCCGCCAGCGCGCCCGGCCGCCGCGTGCACTTCGCGCGCAGCGGCGTGCATGCCGTGTGGGATGCCGCGGACACGAGCCTGCTGACGCTGGCCGAACGCTGTGGCGTGCCGCTGGCCGGCAGTTGCCGCGTCGGCCAGTGCGAGACCTGCCGCGTCGGGCTGCGCGCCGGCGATGTCTGGCACCGGGCCGAGGTGCCCGACCTCGAGGCCCACGAGTGCCTGGCCTGCGTGGCCGTGCCGGTCACCGACCTGGAGGTCGACGCGTGACGGCGGTGCCGCGCAGGCTGGGGCTGGTCGGGTGCGGCCGCATCGGTGGCCGCGTCTTCGACGCCTGCCGCACCGGCGAACTGCCGGGCTGGCAGGTCTGCGGCGTGCTCGTGCGGCAGGCCGATGCGGCGCGGGGCGCGCCGTGCACCACCGATCTCGACACCTTCGTGTCCACGCGGCCGGACCTGGTGCTGGAGCTGGCCGGCCCGCCCGCACTCGCGACGCTCGGCGAGGCGCTGCTGCGCGTGACCGACGTGTGGACCATCAGCGCCGCGGCCCTGGCCGACGAGGCGCTGCGGCAGCGGCTCGAAGCCGTGGCGCACGCGTCGGCCCACCGCCTGCGCATCCTGCCCGGCGCCTTCGCGGGGCTGGATGGCGTGGCCGCATCGGCCGCCGCGCCCGGGGCGACGCTCACGCTGGTCATCGACCTGCCGCCCGGGCCGGAGGCTGCCGAGGTGCGCTTCCGCGGCACCGTGCGCGAGGCCGCGCGGCTCTTCCCGGATGCCGTGAACGTGGCCGTGGCCGCCGCGCTGGCCGGGCCCGGGCTGGACGCCACGCGCATCGAGGTGCGCCATCCGGGGCCGGTGCCCCGCCACCGCCTCGCACTGCACGCGACCAGCGCTGCCGGCCACGTGCGTGTGGAGGCGGAGCCGGATCTCGGCCAGGGCGTGCACCCGGTGGCCTGCAGCGTGATCGCGGCACTGCGGCGCGAGGGCAGCGCGATCCGGGTGGGGTAGCTGGCTGCTGCAGGTGCATGCGCCACGTTGTTGGACGTCAGGCCATTCGTTAGAGTCCACGCGACGACGACCGCGGGGAGGCGGGCATGGATGAACCCGGCACGGGCACGGCTGCCGAGTGGCAGCCGCCACAGGAACTGTCGATCCGATTCGTCGGCTCGGGCAGCGAGTACTTCCGCATCTGGATCGTCAACCTGCTGCTCACGCTGGTGACGATCGGCTTCTATCACCCGTTCGCCAAGGCACGGCGGCTGGTGTACTTCCACGGTGCCACCGAGGTGGGCGGCCAGCCACTCGCGTTCCTCGGCGACCCGAGGAAGATGCTGCGCGGCCATGTGCTGATGCTGGTGATGGTGGGCGCCTATGCGGTGGCCATCCGCGTGTCGCCCGTGGCCGGGGCGGTGGCCGTGGGCGCGTTCGCTCTGCTGTGGCCGGCGCTGTGGCATTCGTCGCTGCGCTTCCGGTTGGCCAACACCGCGTGGCGCGGCTTGCGCTTGCGCTTCACCGGTTCGCGCCTCGGCGCCTACGGGGTGATGGCAGTACCGATGCTGGCCGCCGCGACGACGGTGCTCGGGGCTGCGTTCACGGAGCAGCCCGCGGAGCCGCCAGGCCAACGCGCGGCGGGTTCGGCGGAGGCTGCGGCCGGCCTGCTGGTGCTGCTGCCGCTGCTGCTGGCGATGCTGCTGATGCCGCTGCTGGTGTGGTCGATGCGCCGCTACCAGCACGGCCACTACGCCTGGGGTTCGCAAGTCTGCACGTTCAAGGCCCGCATCGGCGCCTACTACGGCGTGTTCTTCGTCTCCGGGCTGCTGTCGGCAGCCGCGGCCCTGGTCGTGGGCGGCGTGCTGTTTCTCGGCGCGCTGGCGCTCGGCGGCATGCGCGCCGGGTTCAGCGGTGCCGTGCTCGTCACGCTGCTGGCGCTGGTGGGCTATCTGGTCGTGGGCAGCGTGGCCGGCGGCTATTTCGGGGCGCGCGTGCAGAACCTGAGCTGGAACGGCACGCGAGCCCCCGACATCTCGTTCCAGAGCGCCGTGCCGGCCGGGGACCTGGTGCTGCTGATGCTGAAGAACTGGCTGCTGATCGCCGTCACGCTCGGCCTGTATTACCCGTTCGCCGCGGTGGCCTCGGCCCGGCTGCGGCTGCAGGCGGTGAAGGTGCTGGCCGGGCCCGGGCTGCTGGCCACCGTGGCGGCCGCGGCGCAGGGCGACGAGTCGGCCGCGGGCGACGCCGCCGGCGACCTCATCGGCATCGACGTCGGCCTGTAGCCCGGGGTGCCACCGCCGATGCGCGCCCTGTACTTCGACGGCCGCAGCGCGCAGGGCCGCGAGGTGGAGCTGCTGCAGCAAGGCGGCGAGCTGCTGGCCCGCGGCGATGGCGACGCGACGCAGGCCGTCGTTGCGCGCTGGCCGCTGGCCCGCGTGCGCTGGCCAGAGCGCACGCGGCACGGCCAGCGCCTGGTGCGCCTGCCCGACGGCGGCGAACTGCACGTGGCCGACGGCGCCGCCTTCGACGCGTGGCGCACCGCGCACGGCCACCGCGAGGGCTGGGTGGTGCGGGTGCAGCAGCACTGGCGCGCCACGCTGGCGGCCGCGGCGGGGCTCGTCGTGCTGCTGGTGGCGGGCTACCTGTGGGGCGTGCCGGTGGCCGCGCGTGCCGTGGTGGCCTTGCTGCCGGCCGCCGTCGACGCCGCGGTCGGCCGTGCGGCACTGGAGAGCATCGAAGAGCGCTGGCTGCGGCCGAGCCGGCTGCCGCCGGCGCGCCAGGCCGAGTTGCAGCGCCAGTTGGCGGCGGCGCTGCAGGCGCTGGGCGCGACGGATCGGCACGCCGCACCGGTGGCGTGGACACTGCAGCTGCGCGCCGGTGGCGAGATGCTGGGCGCCAACGCCTTCGCGCTGCCGGGCGGCACCATCGTCGTCACCGACGAACTGGTGGAGCTGCTCGAAGGCCAGCCGGCCACGCTGCTGAGCGTGCTCGGCCACGAGTGGGGCCATCTGCGGCATCGCCACGGCATGCGCGCGGTGGCCCAGGCCAGCCTGCTGGCGCTGGCCACGTCGCTGATGCTGGGCGACGTGAGCAGCGTCATCGCCGGCATCCCCGCCATGGTGGGCCAGCTCGGCTACTCGCGTGACGCCGAGCGCGAAGCCGATGCCGAGGCGGTGCGCGTGCTGCGCGCGGCCGGCCTGTCGCCGGCGGCCATGGTGGTGCTGTTCGAGCGCCTGCAGGCGCGGCGCAACGCGAAGGCCTCGGGCTCGTCATCGCTCCCGCTGGCGCTGGCCAGCCACCCTTTGGACGACGAACGGATCGCCTACTTCCGCGCCGCTGCGGCCGCGCGCTGAGGCGCTGCGCGGCGCGCGCGGGGGACGGGGGGCCGGGTGCTCATCGCCTCCCTGCGGGCTCGAGCTCCGCGCGGATCCAGCGCACCAGCTCGCGCGCCGCGGCGCTCGCCTCGGGCAGCGGCGCGGTGAGCGCCTGCACGGTGCGGCCGCCGGTGACGTGCAGCCGCCAGCCCGGCAGCACGTCGACGAGCTGGCCGGCAGCGAGCAGCGGGGCGGCCATGAAGTCGGGCAGGAAGGCGACGCCGCGGCCGTGGCGTGCGGCGGCCACCAGCATCGCCAGGCCGTCGGCCACCAGCACCGGCTCCAGCGTCACCACGGCCAGCGTGGCCTCGTCCGCCTCGTGCTGCCAGCTCATCGTGGCCTGCTCGGTGGGCGGGCCGAACAGCAGGCAGGGCTCGCGCGCCAGGTCGCGCGGGTGCGCCAGCGGCAGCCCGCTGCGGCGCGGCGCGGCATAGGCGCGGGCGGTCATCGTCAGCATCGGCGTGGCCACCCAGTCGGGCGGCGGCTTGTCGGTGAGCCGGAACGCGATGTCGACGTCGTCGCGCAGCAGGTCGACCGGGCGGTTGGTCAGGCGCAGTTCCAGCCGCAGCGCCGGGTGGCGCGTCTGGAAGCGCGCCAGCAACGGCGCCAGTACGGCCTCGGCGAACGCCGGGAAGGTCGTGATGCGCAGCGTGCCGACGAGGCCCGCGTCGGCGCTGGCGCCGCGGCGAAAGCCCCGCCGTGCCGCCTCGGCAGCCTCGGCCACCGCGCGGGCGCGGGCCGAGAGCCGCCGGCCCGCCTCGGTGAGGCCGAGCGCGCGCGTGGTGCGTGCGAACAGCGGCACGCCGAGCTGTTCCTCGAGCACGGCCACGCGTCGGCTGACCGCGGCACGCGTGAGGTGCAGCTCGCGCGCTGCCTGCGCGAAGCTGCCGGCCGCCACGATGCGGGCGAACAGTTCCAGCGCGTTGGCGTCCAGCGCCGCTGCCGCGGGACCCATGCGCACCGGCTCGGGGGCGGGGGCGCGACGGGAGCCTTTTGTCAATGGAATGGCGACAAAGTGTCAACGCCGGACAGTCTAGTCAACCGGGCGGCGACTTTCTAGAGTGCCGCCATCGCGCGATGCGTGTCGCCGCCGGAAAGGAACCCGATGAACCCGAGCCTGACCCACACCGCCCCCACGTCTGCCGGCGTGCGGCACGGCGACGGTGGCGCGCCCAGCGTGGCGCTGGTCGCCGACGACGGCCGCCACCTGGCCGCCACCTGGCACGAGCCGCCCGCAGGCGCCGCGCGCGCGGTGGCGGTGATGCATGCGGCCACCGGCGTGCCGCGCGGCTACTACCGCGCGTTCGCCGTGTGGCTGGCGGAGCAGGGCTACGCGGTGCTGACCTACGACTATCGCGGCATCGGCGGCTCGCGGCGCCGGCCGATCCGCGACGACCGCGCCTCGATGCGCGACTGGGCGGTGCTCGACATGAGCGCCGCGCATGCCGCGGCCGATGCCCGCCGCCGCGCCGGCACCGCCGACGAACTGCCGCTGCTGCTGCTGGGCCACTCCTTCGGCGGCAACAGCCTCGCATTCGCACGCGGCGTGGAGCAGGCCGACGCGATCCTGCTCGTGGCGTCGCAGATCCCGGTGGTGCACCACTTCCCGGGGTGGCGGCGCTGGGGGGCCGCATTCTTCTTCCGCGCCTGGGTGCCGCTGGTGACGCGCCTCTGCGGCTTCCTGCCGGCCTGGGCCAACGGCGGCGGCGAGGCGGTGCCGCGGGAGGCGGCGCTGCAGTGGTGCGACTGGGGCACGCGCGAGGCCTGGGCCTATTCCGACCCGGCGATGCAGCCGCACCGCGCGGTGGGCGCCGTGGTCTCGCCGGTGCACCTGTGGCACGTCAGCGACGACCTGACCTATGCGCCGCCGGGCGCCGTCGACGCGCTGGCGGCGCAGTTCCGCAACGCCTCGGTGCAGCGGCACGGCGTCACACCGCAGGAGGTCGGCCAGCAGCGGCTCGGCCACTTCGGCGCGTTCCGGCGCGAGCCGGGTGCGCAGCTGTGGCAGCGGCTGCTGGCGCCGATCGAAGCGGCGACGCCGCGCTTGCGCCGCTGACTGCTGCGGGCGTCTCCGGCCTCAGCCCGGCCGGCCATCCACCCGCGGCTGTCCCAGCCACGCGCCGTAGCGCAGCGCCCAGCCGGCGCACGCGGCCACCCACAGGTGCGCGGCCAGCAGCGTGAACGACGGCGGCAGCGCCGGCGCCAGTGCCACGCCCACGCGGGCCAGCGCGGCGGCCTGCAGCGTCCAGTACAGCGCCCAGGCCATGTTGTCGGCGGCCAGCGGGCGGCCGCTGTGGCCGGCTGCCACGCGCGTGATCATCGCCACCAGCGTCGCGCCCAGGTAGCCCATCGTCAACGCGTGCAGCGGCGCCAGGCCCAGGCCCGCGTCGTCACCGAGGAAGGCGATGCGCAGGTGCGAGATCGCGGCCAGCCCGAGCGCCACCGCCAGCCACACGAAGCCACCGTGCAGCATCGCCAGCAGGCGGATCGACAGGCTCTGCACCAGGCCCCAGCGCACCGCCAGCCAGCCCAGCCCCGCGGCGGCCGGCAGCAGCAGCGCACCGGCGATGCCGTGCGCCCAGGCCGGCAGCGGCCCGACCAGCACCTGCGCCACCTCGGCCGCGGCCGCGATGCCCAGTGCGGCGAGCATCGCGCCCAGCAACGCGTTGGGCCGCCACGCGTCCATCGAGGGCAGCGCGGAGGCTGTGAAGAACGGGATCATGCGGTGCGAGACGATCGCGAAGGTCGGCGCGAGGAAGCCCCACAGCGCGAGCTGCGCCGCGGCGCGCGCCCACGGCACCGAGCCGGCCGCCAGCGCGACGACCGCGATGGCCATCGCCAGCACCCCGAGCCCGCAGGCCACGGCCACGCCGGTGGCGTGCAGGCGATCGGGTACCGGGCTCGTGCGCAGCAGCCGCAGGTAGCGCAGCAGCAGCGCGGCCCAGGCCGCGCCCGTCAGCGCGAGGCCGGCCGCGGCGAGCCATGCATGCACGTGGAAGCCCAGGCCGGCGATCAACCCGCCGGCCATGTACGCGGCCACCGCGGGCACGAGCGCGGCGCCTTCCACCGGCGGCTGGCCCAGCCAGCGCGGCCCGGCGGTGTACAGGAAGCCGACCATGAAGAGCGGCATGAACCCGAGCGCCATCGCCAGGCCATGTGCCACCGGCGGCACCACCGCCCAGGGCACGGCCACGCCCGCGTGGCGCAGTGCCAGCGACGCGGCCCACCACACCGCGGTGAGCGCGAGCATCACCGCGCCGGCGAAGAAGCCCACGCGGTGCGGCGCGCTGGCCAGCCGGGCCAGGCGCCAGCGCATGTCGAAGGGCGGGGCCTTGGGTGCGAACGACGGCGCGGCCGCGGCGGCGCGGATGGGGATCGAGGTCGGGGGCATGGGAGGGACGGGAGATCGAAGTCGATGCGGCGGCACCTTCAGGGCCGCCGCGGCATCAGGCCGGCGTGCCCAGCGGCACGTCGGGCGACAGCAGCCGCAGCAGGAGGTCGCGCACGGCGACGATCTGCGCGCCGAACGGCAGTGCGCCGGCGCCGCGGAAGAACAGGCCCTTGGCGAGGTCGCCGCGCAGGGCCGCGGCCAACTGGCGGTCGATGCAGAACTGGCCCCAGCTCGCGATGCCGTCGCGCAGCCCGCACTGCGCCAGGCAGTCGAAGTCCAGCGTGCAGCGCGACTTGCTGCGCGCCTTCTGCTGCAGCGCCGGCTCGGCCTTCAGGTACTTGGCGAGCCACGGCGTCAGCACGCCGCGTGCCGGCAGGCCGGCCACGCTGGTGAACTCCACCACCTGCTCGTCGCGCGCCTCGGCCAGCACACGCTTGAAGGTCTCGTGCGCGTCGCACTCGTGCGTGGCCACGAACGGCGTGCCCAGTTGCACCGCCGCGGCGCCCAGCGCCTGCAGCCGGGCGATGTCCTCGCGCGTGCGGATCCCGCCGGCGGCGATCACCGGCACGCGGCGTTCCAGGCCTTGTGCGCGCAGCAGCTCCACCACCTCGGGGATCACGCGCTCGAAGTCGAAGCGCGGGTCGTGCACGTCGGCCACCTTGGCCGCGCCGAGGTGGCCGCCGGCCCAGCCCGGATGCTCGATGACGATCGCATCGGGGTGGCGCTGGCGGCGCTCCCACTTGCGCATCACGAGTGCCACGCCGCGTGCGTCCGACAGGATCGGGATCAGCAGGGCCTTCGGATGCTCGCGCGCCATCTCGGGCAGGTCCAGCGGCAGCCCCGCGCCCACCACCACCGCATCGGCACCGGCCTCCAGCGAGGTGCGCACGTAGGCGGCGTACTCCGACACCGCGCGCATCACGTTCACCGCGATCAGCCCGCGGCCTTGCGACAGCTCGCGCGCCAGGCCGATCTCGCGCTTCAGCGCCGCGATGTTGGCCGCGTCGATCGCCGCCTTGGCCTCGGGGCCGGGCGGCAGGTGCTGCGTGGCCGCCATCAGGTCGGCATGGTGGCGGCGCAGGTCCACCGACGACAGCGTGCCGACTGCGTTGCAGGCTGCCACCGAGCCGGCCAGGCGGTGCGCCGACACGCCCACGCCCATGCCACCCTGCACGATGGGCAGCAGCGTGCGGCCGCCCAGGTGCAGCGGGGCGAGGCCGCTCGAGGCCAGTGCGTCGGCAAGCAGGGCAGGGCCATCCATGGTCGCGGGCATCCTCCGGATCGTGGCGGGCACTCTAGGCGGCGCAGGGCCGCCGGACCTTGATCCACGTCAGCCCATGGCGATCGTGTACCGTGCCGGCCGTGCCCGCACCGACCCCTGTTCCCCCTCCCGTCACCGTGACCCACTGCGCCTCGGCATCGTTCGAGGCCGCCTGCCGCGTGGATGCGCTGCCGGCGGGCCACCGCGCGCGGCGCCTGCACGGCCACGGCTACCTGGCGAAGCTGCGGAGCAGGCTGCCGGCGGGCTGGGCCGCGGTGCCCGGTGGCGAGGTGCGCGCGCTGCGCGAGCGGCTGGAGGCGGCGGTTGCGCCGCTGGACTACGCGCTGCTGAACGACCAGGTGCACGAGCCCACCGACGAGAACGTCGCGCGCTGGCTGCGCGAACGGCTGCAGGGCTCGGGCGACGTGCTGCAGATCGGCGTGCAGAGCACCGCGCACAGCGGCGTGGACCTGATCGCCGGCTCGGGCGGCGACGACGCCCACGTGTGGCGCCGCTACGCCTTCCAGTCGGCGCACCGGCTGCCGCACGTGCCACCGGGGCACCCGTGCGGGCGGCTGCACGGCCACGGTTTCGAGGTCATCGTGCACGCCAACGCGCCGCTGGGCACGCGCGACCTGGCCATCGACTACGACCACCTCGACGCGCTGTGGGCGCCGCTGCACGCGCAGCTCGACCACCGCTGCCTGAACGAGCTGCCGGGGCTGGCCAACCCCACCAGCGAGGTGCTGTCGCAGTGGCTGTGGCAACGGCTGAAGCCGGCGCTGCCCGAGCTCTCGTGGGTGACGGTGTACGAGACGGCCAGCTCGGGTGCGAACTTCGACGGCGACCACTTCCGCATCTGGAAGGAGTTCAGCTTCGACAGCGCACTGCGCGTGGCCCGTGCGCCGGCCGGCGATGCGCTCGGCCGCGTGCACGGCCACACCTACGTGCTGCGGCTGCACCTGCGCGCGCCGCTGGACGACGTGCTCGGCTGGACGGTCGACTACGGCGACGTGAAGCGCCTCTTCGCGCCGGTGTTCGCGCGCATCGACCACCACCCGCTGCACGAGATCGAGGGCCTGGCCGACGCCGACACGACGACGCTGGCGCGCTGGATCCACGACCGCGCGCGCGAGGTGCTGCCGCAGCTCGACCGCATCGACCTGTACGAAACGCGCGGCAGCGGTGCCATCGTCTGCACCGGCGAGGACGGCCCGGCGCTGCCGGTGTGAGTCCGACACGACCCAGCGCGAACGACGACGCATGACCTACACGATCAAGGAGATCTACTACACGCTGCAGGGCGAGGGCGCGCAGACCGGCCGCGCGGCGGTGTTCTGCCGCTTCGCCGGCTGCAACCTGTGGAGCGGGCGCGAGGAGGATCGCGCCACCGCGGTCTGCACCTTCTGCGACACCGACTTCATCGGCACCGACGGCCCGGGCGGCGGCAAGTTCGCCACCGCCGCGCTGCTGGCCGAGGCGGTGGCGGCGCACTGGCCCGCCGGCGAGGCCGCGGCCGGCAGCCGCCCGCTGGTCGTGTGCACCGGCGGCGAGCCGCTGCTGCAGCTCGATGCCGAGGCGATCGCCGCGCTGCATGCCCACGGTTTCGAGGTGGCGGTGGAGACCAACGGCACTCAGCCGGCGCCGCCGGGCCTGGACTGGATCTGCGTCAGCCCGAAGGCCGCGGCACCGGTGGTGCTCACGCGAGCCCACGAGCTGAAGCTCGTCTACCCGCAGCCGCAGGCGATGCCGGAACGCTTCGAGCACCTCGACGTGCAGCACCGCTTCCTGCAGCCGATGGACGGCCCGCTGCAGCGCCGCCACATCGATGCAGCCATCGCCTACTGCCTGGCGCACCCGCGCTGGCGGCTGAGCCTGCAGACGCACAAGCTGACCGGCATCCCGTAGCCCCCCGGCCGGCCTTGGGCCGGAACAGCACGGCGCGCGTGGCGCATTTCCGGCCGCTGCCGCCGGTGGCGCTTCCTACAGTGCGCCATGGACCTCTCCGACGCGACCCGCATCGTCGCGCCGCAGCACGCCCACGACGACGACCCCGACCGCACGGTGGTGCGGCGGTCGCTGGGCGCGCCCCCCGGCGCGGCGCAGCCGCGTCCGGGGTCTGCATCCGGCGCGGCGCAGCCGCGTCCGGCGTCTGCATCCGGCGCGGCGCAGCCGCGTCCGGCGTCTACGTCTGCCGCGGCGCAGCCGCGATCGAAGGCGACGCCCGTGGCCATGCCCGCCGGCACCCGGCTGCACGAGTACCGCATCGAGAGCGTGCTCGGGCAGGGCGGCTTCGGCATCACCTACCTCGCCACCGACGTGCACCTGTCGGCGCAGGTGGCGATCAAGGAATACCTGCCCGAGGAGATCGCGCTGCGGCGTCCCGACGGCCACGTGGCGCCAAGGGCGACGCGTCACGTCGAACGCTACCTGCGTGGCCTGGAGAGCTTCCTCGCCGAGGCGCGCACGCTGGCGGCGCTGCGCCACCCGGCCATCGTGCGCGTGGCCCGATTCTTCGAGGCCAACCGCACCGCGTACATGGTGCTCGAGTACGAACAGGGCACGCCGCTGAAGGCCTGGTGGCCACAGCACCACGCAGTGGGCGAGACCGGGCTCGTCGAGCGGCTGCTGCCGGTGCTCGACGGTCTGGAGGCCGTGCACGCCGCGGGCTTCCTGCACCGCGACGTGAAGCCCGAGAACATCCAGGTGCGCGAGCCCGACGGCCACCTCGTGCTGCTGGACTTCGGCAGCGCGGCGCAGGTGGCCGCGGCCACCGATCCCGATGCGGTGGTGGTCACGCCCGGCTACGCGCCGATCGAGCAGTACGGCGCCGGCGAGCAGGGCCCGTGGACCGACCTGTACGCGCTCGGCGCCACGCTGTACTGGTGCGTCACCGGCAAGCGCGTCCCCGACGCCGAGACCCGCCAGCACGACCCACAGGCCTACGTGCCCGTGGGCGCCGCGGCGCTCGCGCGCACCTGGGGCCCGTCGTTCCTGCGCGCCATCGACTGGGCGCTGGCAATGGACCCGGCACAGCGCCCGTGCGACGTGGCGTCGTTCCGCCGCATGATGTGCGCCGACCACGTCAACAGCCTCGACCTGCACGAGGCGCTGCAGCAGGGCGACGGCGACGACGTCACCACCATGGCGGCGGCCCGCACGGGCGGCGGCGGCGCCCGCACCGGCGCGTCGGTGCCGACCTCGCCGACGAGCGCCACCGGCACCACCGGCCGCACCGCTGCTCGGCGCGGCCCGCTGCGGCGCGCCGTGGCCCGCACGGTGACTCCCCGCGACTGGCCGCTGGCCGTGAAGCTGGCGGTGCTGCTGGTGGGCACCGCGCTGCTGCCGATGCTGCTGGCCGGCGTGTGGAACCTGCGGGGCGGCACGGCCGCGCTGGAGCGTGCCGAGCTCGAAAACGTGGAGCAGCTCGCGCGCGGCTCGGCGGCCCGCGTCGGCCAGTTCATCGACGACGCGCGCCACACCGCGCGCGGCCTCGCCTCCGACCTGTCGTTCGCGGCGTTCCTCGCGCAGCCCGACGCAGTGCAGGCCGGCGTGCTGCAGCAGCGGCTGAAGGCCTTCGTGCGCGGCGACCCCGACCTGCAGCTCGTCATCGTGATGGACCAGAAGGGCCAGGCGCTGCTGTCCAACGACCCCGAGGTGGCCGGCCGCAACTTCGCGTTCCGCCGCTACTTCCGCGAGGCGGCCGCGGGGCGCAGCTACACGAGCGGCATCATCGTCGGCGCGGTGGCCGGCGCCACCGGCTTCTTCGTCGCCGAGCCGATCCACGCGCCCGATGGCACGCAGCTCGGCGTGCTGGTGGTACGCGTGCTGGGCAGCGCGGTCTCACGCATCGTCGGCGAGCTGGAGGAGAACGCCGAGCTGACGCCGATGCTCGTCGACGGCGACGGCGTGGTGCTGCACCACCCGAAGCGCGAGCACCTGTTCAAGAGCCTGGACGTGCTGTCTGAGCAGCAGCAGTCGGAGATCAAGGCCGACCAGCGTTTCCGCCGCGAGCGCGTCGAGTCGCTGGGCGAGGCGGCGCTGGCGCGCACGTTGCTCTCGGCGCGCGTGCCCGGGCACCGCAGCGTGGTGGCCGGCGGCGACGTGCGCACCATCGTCGGCTACGCACCCGTGCCGGGTCACGACTGGAAGGTCGCGATCACCGAGACGCACGAGAGCTTCGAGGCGCCGGTGCGCGAGCTGTGGCACGACCTGCTGCTGACGATGGCCGTCGTTGGTGCCGCGTGCACGGCGCTGGCGCTTGCGCTGGCGCGCGGCATCGTGCGGCCGATCCGCGACCTGATCGCGTCGGCCCACGCGCTGAAGGCCGGCGACTACGACCGCGCCCGCGTGGCGGTGACCAGCCGCGACGAGGTGGGCCAGCTCGCACGCACGTTCAACGTGATGGTGGACGTGCTGCGCCAGCGCGAGCGCGAGCGGCGCATCGGACGCTGAACGCAGGCGTTGGCGCGGGTCAGGCTGCGCGCGCCTGCGCCTCCAGGTCGGCCTGCAGTTCCGGCGGCAGCTTCAGCGAGCGCGCCAGCGCGTCGAGGTAGGCGCGCTCCATCGGCGTCTGCTCATCGGTGACGACCACGCTGGCGAGGTAGATCTCGGCCGCGCGCTCGGGCGTGTCGATGCCGGCGGCCACGTCGGCCGGGTCCAGCGGGCGGCGCAGCTCGGCATCGACCCAGGCGCGCAGGTCGGGGTCGGGCAGCCGCTGCAGCTCGACGTCGAGCAACTCTCGCTCGCGGTCGTCGACATGGCCGTCGGACTTGGCGGCCGCGATCATCGCCTTCAGCAACGCCCGGCCCTGCGCCTCGGCCTGCGGCGCGGGCAGCGCGGCCAGCGGCGTGGCCGCGGGGCCCGTGGGCGCCGCCACGCCCTGGCGCGACTGGTACTGCTGGTACGCGTGGTACGCCAGTGCGCCCAGCGCGGCGATGCTGCCGACCTTCAGCACCTTGCCGCCGATGGCGCGGCCGCGCCGGTTGCCGATCAGCAGTCCGAGCAGCCCGCCGCCGGCGGCTCCGACGAGCAGGTCCTTGCGGCCGGCGGCTGACTGGCCCACGCCGGAGAGCGCACCCGCGCCCGAGCGCAACATCTGCTCCAGCATCTTCATCGCATCCATCGAACGTCCTTCCCTGAGTCGAGGTGGGTGCGGCCACTGTATCGGCAACGCACAATTCCCCGTGCTGCAGCCGCCCACGATGAACAAGGCCTTCACCCGCGAGACCGACGACGCCCCCGATGACGACGAGGGCGATGCCCCCGGCCTGCCGCCGCTGCCGGCCGGCACGCGCAACTACATCACTCCGCAGGGCTACCGGCGGCTGCGCCACGAGCTGATGCAGTTGCTCGACGTCGAGCGGCCCAAGGTCGTCGAAACGGTGTCGTGGGCCGCCAAGAACGGCGACCGCAGCGAGAACGGCGACTACCTCTACGGCAAGAAGCGGCTGCGCGAGATCGACCGCCGCATCCGCTTCCTCACCAAGCGCCTGGACATCGCCGAGGTGGCCGACCCGTCGGCCCACCACGGCAGCGACCAGATCTTTTTCGGCGCCACCGTCACCTACGCCACCGCGCGCGGCGAGGAGCGCACGATCACGATCAAGGGCATCGACGAGGCCGACAGCCTGAAGGGCGAGGTGAGCTGGATCGCCCCGATCGCGCGTGCGCTGCTGAAGGCGCGCGAAGGCGACGAGGTGCAGCTCGCCACGCCCGGCGGCGTCGAGAAGCTCGAGGTGATCGAGGTCCGATACCCCGCGCCGGGCAGCGACCCCGGCTGAGGCGGACAATCATGGCCGTCCCCCTTTCCCTGCTCCCGAACCTCCCGCATCCGAACACCATGAGCTATCCCGACACCCGCCTCTACATCGCCGGCCAGTGGCGCGACGCCGCCGACGGCCGCACGCTGAACGTCCACAACCCCGCCACCGGCGCCGTCATCGGCCGTGTGGCCCACGCCGGCAGGCCCGACCTCGACGCTGCGCTCGAGGCCGCGCAGCAGGGCTTCCTGACCTGGCGCGACCTGCCCGCCGTCGAGCGCGGCAAGGTGATGCGCCGCGCCGCCGCGCTGATGCGCGAGCGCGCCGAGGCCATCGGCCGGCTGCTCACGCAGGAGCAGGGCAAGCCGCTGGCCGAGGCCAAGATCGAGGCGCTGGCCGCCGCCGACATCATCGAGTGGTTCGCCGACGAATCGTGCCGCGTCTACGGGCGCATCGTGCCCTCGCGCGGCAACCTCGCGATGCGCCAGATGGTGCTGAAGGACCCGGTCGGCCCGGTGGCCGCCTTCACGCCGTGGAACTTCCCGATCAACCAGGTGGTGCGCAAGATCGCGCCGGCGCTGGCCGCCGGCTGCTCGGTGCTCGTGAAGGCGCCCGAGGAGACGCCGGCCGCGCCGGCCGAGCTGATCCGCGCCTTCGCCGACGCCGGCATCCCCAGCGGCGTGCTGGGCCTCGTGTATGGCAACCCGGCCGAGATCTCGGGCTACCTGATCCCTCACCCGGTGATCCGCAAGATCACCTTCACCGGCTCCACGCCGGTGGGCAAGCAGCTCGCCGCGATGGCCGGGCAGCACATGAAGCGCGTCACAATGGAGCTCGGCGGCCACGCGCCGGTGATCGTCGCCGAAGATGCCGACCTGTCGCTGGCCGTGAAGGCCGCCGGTGGCGCCAAGTTCCGCAACGCGGGCCAGGTGTGCATCTCGCCGACGCGGTTCCTCGTGCACAAGAGCATCGCGCAGGACTTCGCCGCGGCGCTGGCCGCACATGCCAAGTCGCTGAAGGTCGGCGACGGCCTGGCCGACGGCACGCAGATGGGCCCGCTGGCCAACCCGCGCCGGCTCACCGCGATGGCCGAGGTCACGCAGGACGCGGTGGCCAAGGGTGCGAAGCTGCTCACCGGCGGCGAGCGCATCGGCGAGGCCGGCAACTTCTGGCAGCCGACGATCCTGGCCGACGTGCCGCTGAACGCCAAGGTCTTCAACGACGAGCCGTTCGGCCCGGTGGCCGCGATCCGCGCCGTCGACTCGCTGGAGGATGCGATCGCCGAGGCCAATCGGCTGCCCTATGGCCTGGCCGGCTACGCGTTCACGCGCTCGCTGAAGAACGCCGACCTGCTGGCCCGCCGTGTCGAGGTGGGCATGCTGTGGATCAACACGCCGGCGGCACCCAGCGCCGAGATGCCGTTCGGCGGCGTGAAGGACTCGGGCTACGGCTCCGAGGGCGGCCCCGAGGCGGTGGAGGCGTACCTGAACGTGCGCGCGATCGCGGTGATGAACGTCTGATCTGATGCATGACTTCGTGGGATCGGGGTCGACTTCGGCCCTGACCCGGGCGGCCTTGCGCGCGATCAACCGGGCCGCCGTCCCCGGCCCCCGCGGTGGCTGACGGCGGGGGATCATCCCCGTGTGACACATGATCGGGTCGCGGATGTCGTTGCCAGGCTGATCCGGGCGGCAGCCGATGCCACGCTGCTGGTCGATGCCGGCGGCACGATCCGCGTGAGCAACGCCACGGCGGCCGCGCTGTTCGGCTGGGCCGATGGCGCCCTGGTGGGGCGCTGCGTCGACGAACTCGTGCCGCAGGCGCTGCGCCCGCGGCACCTGGAGCGGCGCGTCGCCTTCGCCGGCCAGGCGCGTCCCCGCAAGATGGGGCCGGGGCTGGCCACGCACGGCCTGCGGCGCGACGGCAGCACCTTCGCCGCCGAGATCAGCCTGTCGCCGTGGGACGACGGCAGCGTGGTGGTGACGGTGATCGACGTCACCGAGCGCACGCTCGAGCAGCAGGCCGTGGCCGCCAGCGAGGAGCGGTTCCGCGCCACCTTCGAGCAGGCCGCGGTGGGCATCGCCCACGTGGCGCCCGACGGGCGCTTCCTGCGCGTCAACCGCAAGCTGTGCGAGATCGTCGGATACGAGCGCGACGAGCTGATGCGCCGCTCGTTCCAGGACATCACGCATGTCGCCGACCTCGGTGCCGACCTGGGCCTGATGCGCCAGCTCGTGACCGGGGAGATCGAGCACTACGCGATGGAGAAGCGCTACCTGCGCCGCGACGGCGAGCCGGTGTGGGCGCGGCTGACGGCGTCGATGCTGCGGCGCGCCGATGGCGCCCCGGACTACTTCATCGCGGTGGTCGAGGACATCGACGAACGACGCCGCTCCGACGATGCGTTGCGCCGCCTGCGCGCCGAGATGGAGCAGATGCTGGCGCTGCACGTTGCCACGCAGACCGCCGCGGCCATCGCGCACGACCTGAACCAGCCGCTGAACGCGGTGGCCTCGTACAACGAGGCTGCGCTGCGCATGCTGAAGGCCGGCAACCCGCGGCCGGAGCGGCTGGAGCATGCGCTGCAGTCGGCCAGCGAGCAGGCGCAGCGTGCCGGCCGCGTGGTGCGCGAGCTGATGCAGTTCCTGCAGAAGGGCGAGACGACCACCGAGGCGGTGGACCTCAACGCGGTGGTCCGCGAGGCGCTGGCGATCATCCAGGCCAACGGCTTCGGAGGCTTCGAGGCGCACGTGCACCTGGCGCCGCGGCTGCGCCCGGTGCAGGCCAACCGCATGCAGGTGGAGAAGGTGCTCGTGAACCTGCTGCGCAACTCCGTGGAGGCGATGCGCGAGGTGGGCATCGCGACGCAGCGGATCCGCATCGACGTGCTGACGGCGGACGAGAAGGAAATGGCGCTGGTCTGCGTGCACGACTCGGGGCCGGGGCTCGACGCCGCGGTGGCGCGGCGGCTGTTCGAACCCTTCTTCACCACCAAGGCGCGCGGCATCGGCATGGGGCTGGCCGTGAGCCGCGCGCTGGTCGAGGCCCAGGGCGGGCGCCTGTGGTACGAGGCCGGCTCGGGGCCGGGGGCCACCTTCCGATTCACGCTGCCGTTCGCGCGATGACCGAGCTCACCGTGTTCGTGGTCGACGACGATGCCGCGGTGCGCGACGGCCTGATGCTGCTGATGGAGAGCGCCGGCCTGCCGGTGCGGACCTATGACGGCGGCGCCGCGTTCCTCGCCGCGCTCGACCCGCAGGACGCCGGCTGCATCGTGCTGGACCTGCACATGCCGGGCATGGACGGCACCGAGCTGCAGCTGGAGCTGAACCGGCGCGGCGTGCGGCTGCCGATCCTCTTCCTCAGCGCGCACGGCGACATCCCCACCACCGTGCAGGCGATGCGCGCCGGCGCGCTGGACTTCCTGACCAAGCCGGTGGACGCCACCGAGCTGCTGGCCCGTGTGCACGACGCGCTGGACCGCGCGCGGGCCGAGCGGCAGGCCATGGCGGCGCGCCACGGCACGCAGGAGCGGCTGGCGCTGCTGTCGGACCGCGAGCGCGACGTGCTGCGGCTGGCGGTCGGCGGCCTCACGAACAAGGAGATTGCGCGGCGCCTGGGCATCAGCCACCGGACGGTGGAGGTGCACCGCTCGCGCATCCTGCTGAAGACGGGGTGCTCGACGCTGCTGGGCCTGGCGCAGCTGGCGGCCGAAGGCGGCCTGGCGATCGACGACGCCGCTGCGGCGGGACGCGGCGCCGGGAGATGAACCGCCCGGCGCAGCCTTGCCGCGCCGACCCCTACGTGGCAACACGTACGTGTGCACCGGTATCGCCTGCCGGCGGGCGCGGCGTTTCAATGGGCACGAGCGCATCGAAGAGCCACCCCGTCGAATGACCGAGTCCCGCCACCTCTGCATCGCGGGCCGTGCGGCCCCGCGTGGCGGCCCCCGCGTCGCCGTGCTGCTGGATGCCGGCGGCCACATCCTTCGCTGCGGCAGCCGTGCGGCCCGGCTGTTCGGTCGGGCACCCGAGCAGCTGGCGGGCTGGCCGATCCAGGCGCTGCTGCCGATGATGCCGCTGACCCCGGCGACGGCGGGCTACAACGCTGCGTTCGTCACGTACTGGCAGCGCGCGGGGGTGCCGCTGCCCCTGTGGGGCGCCGACGCGCGCGGCGCGCGGCTGCCGCTGGAGATCACCGTGCACCGGGCGCGCAGGCCTGTCGCGGAAGGCACGGCGGGTGCAGCGGGCGACATCCTGCTGCGCCTGCGGCCCCGCGCCGGCGCCGGCACGCCGGCGGACGCCGACCTGCGGCGCTGCCTCGCGGCGGCCGCCGCCCGCGGCGACGGCGTGATCGTCACCGACCGTTACGAGATCATCGTCGACATCAACGAGGCCGCCAGCCGGCTCACCGGGCTGATGCCGGCGCGGGCCTGCGGGCAGCGGCTGGCCGACGTGCTGCGCTCGGGCATGCGCGTCGCCGACGGGGCGGGGGCCGGGCGGCCGGTCTGGCGCTGGTCGGTGGACGGCGCGAGCCGCCACGTCGAGCCGTCGATGCGCCCGTTCGTCGACCGCGACGGCCGCATCACGCACCACGTCTATTCGCTGCGCGACGTGAGCGCCAGGGTCCAGGCCGACGATCTGATGCAGCGGCTGGCGCACCACGACTTCCTCACCGGGCTGCCCAACCGGGCCTTGTTCGACGACCGGCTGCGGCGCGAGGTGGCGCGCCACGTGCGCCATGGCAACGGCTTCGCGCTGGCGTACCTCGACGTGGACCGGTTCAAGGCCATCAACGACACCCACGGGCACGACGCCGGCGACCGCGTGCTGCTGCGCGTGGCGCAGCGCATCGCGCGCGGGCTGCGCGACGAGGACACCGTGGCGCGCCTGGGCGGCGACGAGTTCGCGCTGCTGCTGTCCGGCTGCACGGACCGCGCCGACATCGCCACGGTCCTCGACTCGATCCTGCTGGCGGTGTGCAGCCCGCTGCGGCTGGCCGACGGCACGCTGCTGCGCCCCTCGGCGAGCATCGGCGTGGCCTGCTTCCCGGCCGACGGCACCGATGCCGACCGGCTGCTGCAGGCGGCCGATGCCGCGATGTACCGCGCCAAGCGGGCCGGCGGGCGCCGCGTGGCCCACGCCGAGCCGCCGGCCGCCGGGCCGCGCCCCGCACGCGCGGTGGGCGGCAGGCTGTCGAGCGTCTGGGGGCTGCTGGCCGGGCACCGCGGCTGAGGCCGCCGTCCGCCGGTCAGAGAGGCGAGGGCGTCAGGGCTTGACGCGCCAGACCCGCAGCACCGACTTGTTCCGCCGCAGCGTGCGGATCACGTCGGCGAGGTGCTGGCGGTCGCGGATGCTGACGAGGATGCGCAGTTCGGCGCTCTCCAGCGCCGGCTCCTGGCCCATGTCCAGGTGCGTGATGTCGGCCTCGGCCGACGCGATCGAGGCGGCCACCTGCGCCAGCACGCCCTTGCCGTTGGAGACCAGCACGACGATCGCGGTCTCGAAGGGCCGCACCGGCTCGTCGCTCCAGGCCACGCGGATCCAGCGCTCGCTGTCGCGCTCGAAGAGGCGCTTGCCGGTGTGGCATTCGTCGGTGTGCACCACCAGCCCTTCGCCGCGGCCGAGGTAGCCGACGATGTCGTCGCCGGGGATCGGCCGGCAACACGGCGCCAACTGCACCGAGGCGCCTTCGCTGCCGTCCACCACCACCGCGGCGTGGCGAGCGGCGTCCTCGGCGGCGTAGCGGTTCAGCGTCAACGTCACCGCGTCGGGGCGCTGGCCGCGCTCCTGCAGCAGCTGCGAGAGCCGCTTGGCCACGATGATCGCCATCTTGCGGCCCAGGCCGATGTCGATCATCAGGTCGCCGCGGCTGCGGTTGCCGCTCCACCGGATGACCTGCTGCCACAGTGCCGTGGCCTCGCCGTCGGCCGGGTCGGAAGGCGGCATCTGCAGGCCCTCGGCGCGCAGCGCCTGCGCAAGCATCTTCTCGCCCAGTGCCCGCGACTCCTCCGACTCCATCGTCTTCAGGTAGTGGCGGATCTTCGAGCGCGCACGGCCGGTGCGCACGATGTTCAGCCACGACGGATTCGGCCGCGCGCCGGGCGCGGTGATGATCTCGACCACGTCGCCGCTCTTCAGCTCGTTGCGCAGCGCCACCGCCTCGCCGTTGACCTTCGCCGCCACGGCATGGTCGCCCACGTCGCTGTGGATCGCGTAGGCGAAGTCGATCGGCGTGGCGCCGCGTGGCAGCGCGAGGATCTTGCTCTGCGGCGTGAAGACATACACCGCGTCGGGGTGCAGGTCGATCTTCACGTGCTCGAGGAAGTCGGCGGAGTCGCGCGTGTCGCTCTGGATCTCGATCAGCGACTGCAGCCACATCTGCCCGAGCCGCTGCGCGTCGACGTCCTTGCCGGACTTGTCGTTGCTCTTGTAGAGCCAGTGCGCCGCGATGCCCTTCTCGGCCACCGCGTGCATGGCCTCGGTGCGGATCTGGAACTCCACCGCCGTGCCCAGCGGGCTCACGAGCGTGGTGTGCAGGCTCTGGTAGCCGTTGGCCTTGGGGATCGCGATGTAGTCCTTGAAGCGCCCCGGCACCGGCTTGTACAGGCCGTGCAGCACGCCCAGCGACAGGTAGCACTCGGGCAGCGTGGGCACCACGAGGCGGAAGCCGAAGATGTCGTTGACCTGTGCGAAGCCGGCGTGCTTCTCGCGCATCTTCCGGTAGATCGAGTAGACCGTCTTCTCGCGGCCCGAGGCCTGCACCTTGATCTTCTGCGCGGCGAAGGCCTTCAGCACGTCGGCCTTGACGCGCTCGACGATGTCGCGCCGGTTGCCGCGGGCGCGCTGCAGCGCCTTCGAAAGCGCCGCGTGGCGCCACGGGTGCAGGTGCTCGAACGACAGCTCCTGCAGCTCGCGGTAGGTCTGGTTCAGGCCGAGCCGGTGCGCGATGGGGGCGTAGATGTCCAGCGTCTCGCGGGCGATGCGCTTGCGCTTGTCGGACGCCATCGCGCCCATCGTGCGCATGTTGTGCAGCCGGTCGGCGAGCTTGACGAGGATCACGCGCACGTCGCGCGCCATCGCCAGCAGCATCTTGCGGAACGACTCGGCCTGGCTCTCCAGGCGGTTCGAGAAGTGCAGCTTGTCGAGCTTGGTGAGGCCGTCGACGAGGTCGGCGGCGGCGGTGCCGAACTTCTCGATCAGCTCGACCTTGGTGACGCCCTGGTCCTCGATCGTGTCGTGCATCAGCGCGGCCATGATGGCCTGCGCGTCCAGCCGCCAGTCGGCGCAAAGGCCGGCCACGGCGATCGGGTGCGTGATGTAGGGTTGCCCGCTGGCGCGGAACTGCCCGAGGTGCGCGGCGTCGGCGAACCTGTAGGCCTCGCGCACCTGGCGCAGCTCGGCCTTGCTCAGGTAGCTGAGCTTCTCGGCCAGCGCATCGAAGGTGGCCACCTCGGGCGCGGGCGCCGTGGGTGCCGCAGGGCCGCTCGCCCGCATGCCCTGCAGCGCGGCGGGCAGCAATTCGGCGGCAAGTTCTCGCAGACCCATCGCCGGAATTTAGCAGTCCGGCGCGGGCGCGCGTCGTTCAGGGGTGTGGCGGGGGCGGCGCAGCAGGCGTCACAAGCGACGAGGCGCCCTCGCGGGGCGCCTCGGTGGGGCCGGGACCAGCGCCCCGGGGGTCAGGCCAGCGGTGTCAGATCGGCACGCGGCGCAGCATCTCGATGCCGACCTCGCCCGAGGCGATCTCGCGCAGCGCCGTGACGCCGGGCTTGTTCTTCGTCTCGATCTTCGGCGCGTGGCCCTGGCTCAGCATGCGGGCGCGGTAGGTGGCCGCCAGCACCAGCTGGAAGCGATTGGGGATCTTCTGCAGGCAGTCTTCGACGGTGATGCGGGCCATGGATGCTTCCGGGATGTCGGATCAGATGAGGTCCAGGGCAGCGAACACCTGGGACTTGTTGCGGCGCTGAGCGGCGTACTTGAGCCGCTGCGAGTGGACGACGGTCTTCAGGTCGAAAAGCGCCGTCTCGAACAGAGCGTTGATGATAACAAAGTCGAAGTTGCGGGCCTGCGCCACTTCCTCGCGCGCATTGGCCATGCGCTTCGCGATCACGTCGGGCTGGTCCTCGCCGCGGCGCATCAGTCGCTGCTGCAACTCTGCCCAGCTGGGCGGCAGGATGAAGATCAGCACCGCGTGCTCGAAGAGCTGCTTGATCTGCAGCGCGCCCTGCCAGTCGATCTCCAGGATCACGTCCTCGCCGGCGGCCAGGCGGTCCTGGATCGCCCGGCGCGAGGTGCCGTAGAGGTTGCCGTGCACCTGTGCGTGCTCGAAGAACTCGCCGCGCCCGATCATTTCGCGGAACTCGGCCTCGCCGACGAACCAGTACTCGCGCCCGTGCTGTTCCTGCCCGCGCGGCGGCCGCGTGGTGTGCGAGACCGACACCGCCAGGTGCGAGTCGAGCTCGAGCAGGGCCTTGACGAGGCTGGACTTGCCCGCGCCGCTGGGCGCCGCGACGCAGAACAAATTGCCGGGGGTCTCCATGCGCGCCGCAGTCTAGCAGCGGGGACCGGTGCGGGCGGCGCGCCAGTCGTGCCCGATTGGGCATGGCGGGCGCGCCGGTGCGGGCCGCTTCGGGCGAGCCATCAAGTCCGCGCCGTGCCCGGCCGATAACCGAGCAGACCTGCTGCATCGACCGCATGAACGCCCCGCTGCCCCTCATCGCCACGCTGCCGCGCGACCTGCCGGGCTGGATGCGCCTGTTCGACGTGCGCGCGATCCCCGTCTCGGCCGCCACGGCCGAGCAGATCGAGGTGCTGCGGCCCGACGAGGATGCCATCGACGCGCACCGCCTCGCACCGCTGCTCGAGCACGACCCGCTGATGGTGGTGCGGCTGCTGGCGCACGTGGGTGCGCTGCGCCGCGGTCGCGACCTCGGCGCGCCCGAGACCGTGGTGGAGGCGCTGGTGATGCTCGGCATCACGCCGTTCTTCCGCACCTTCGCAGCGCTGCCCACCATCGAGGACGCGCTGCAGGACCAGCCGCTGGCGCTGGCCGGCTACCGCGCCGTGCTCGACCGCTCGTACCGCGGCGCCCGCTACGCGATGGCCTTCGCGGTGCACCGCATGGACCCTGACGCCGAGGTGATCCGCGAGGCCACGCTGCTGCACGACTTCGCCGAGCTGCTGCTGTGGTGGCGCGCGCCGGCCGCGGCGCTGGCCATCGCCGATCGCCAGCGCGCCGACCCGCACCTGCGCAGCGCCGTCGCGCAGCGCGAGGTGCTGGGCATCGAGCTGGCCGACCTCGAGCAGGCGTTGATGAAGCGCTGGCAACTGCCGCCGATGCTGGCGCGCATCACCGACGACCACCACGCCGAGGACGTGCGCGTGCGCAACGTCGTGCTGGCGCTGCGCGTGGCGCGCCACACCGCGCGCGGCTGGGACAATCCGGCGCTGCCCGACGACATCGACGACGTGGGCCGGCTGCTGAACCTCGGCGCCGCCCCGGCGCTGCGGCTGCTGCACGACATCGAGGAGGAATAGCCCGCTCGCGGGCTGCGGGCCGATGGCGCGGGCCGCGGGGCGTTCAGCCCTGCTTGCGCTCGTCCAACCCCAGCGAGCGCCCGATGATCTCGCGCATGATCTCGTTGGTGCCCGCGAAGATGCGGCTGATGCGGCCGTCGCGGTACATGCGCGAGATGCGGTACTCGTCCATGTAGCCGGCGCCGCCGTGCAGCTGCACGCACTCGTCGAGCACGCGGCCCTCGAGCTCGGTGGCCAGCAGCTTGGCCTCGCTGGCCGACACGGCGTCGAGCTGCCCGGCGATGTGGCGCAGCGCGAGCTGGTCGACGAACACCTGCTGGCAGTCGAGCATCGCGCGCAGTTCGGCGAGCTTGAAGCGCGCGTTCTGGAAGGTGCCGATCGCGCGGCCGAAGGCGCGCCGCTCCTTCACGTACTGCAGCGTCAGGTCGAACGCGGTGTTGGCGTGCGCCAGCGACCCCACCGCGCACATCAGCCGCTCCTCGGCGAGGTTGCTGGCCAGGTAGACGAAGCCCTTGCCCGGCTGCCCGAGCACGTGGCTGGCCGGCACCTTCACGTTGTTGAAGAACAGCTCGGCCGTGTCCTGCGCGTCCAGCCCCATCTTCTTCAGCCGGCGGCCGCGCTCGAAGCCTTCCATGCCGCGCTCGACGAGGAAGAGGGTGAGCCCGTGCGACGACGCGGGGTCGGTGCGCGCGGCCACCACCACCAGGTCGGCGAGGATGCCGTTGGAGATGTAGGTCTTGCTGCCGTTGAGCACCCAGTGGTCGCCATGCTGCTCGGCGTGGGTGCGGATGCCGGCCAGGTCGCTGCCGGTGCCCGGTTCGGTCATCGCCACCGCGAGGATGGTCTCGCCGCTCACCGCGCCCGGCAGCCAGCGCCGGCGCTGCGACTCGCTGCCGAAGTGCTGGATGTACGGCGCCACGATGCGGCTGTGCAGCGGGATGTACAGCGCCGGGTCGGCGTGCCGCACGATCTCCTCGGAGATGATCATGTCGTAGCGGAAGTCGGTGATGCCCGGCCCGCCGTAGGCCTCGGACACCCACGGGCACAGCAGCGACTGCGCGCCCGCCTTCAGCCACACCTCGCGGTCGACGCAGCCCTGCTCGCGGAAGCGGTCGACGTGCGGCGCCACCTCCTTCTGCAGGAAGCGGACGACGCCGTCGCGGAAGGCCTCGTGGTCGCTGTCGAAGATCGTGCGCTGCATGGTTCCGGCCCGTGGTGAGGGATGTCGCGGCCACTGTAGCGCCGCGGCGGGCGCTGCCGGTTGCCCGTAGGGTCCCCACTTGTCAGCCGGGCGCGCGCTGCCTACCGTCGGCGCGCGGCGGCCCCGTCGGGCCGCGGGAGCCTCGCGATGCGCCTCCTCAGCGACGACGAACTGGCCGCGCTGCAGCCGGCCGAGAGCACGCTGTTCCCCTCGCCGATCCCGGTGCAGAGCGTGTCGTCCGATGAGTTCATGCCGCTGCCGCAGACGCCGCGGCAGCGCGCCTTCGAGCGTCGCGTGAAGGCGCTGGGGGCCGAGCTGGCGCGGCACCAGGGCACGACGCGGCGGCGCTTCTTCCGCAGCGCCGCCGGCATGGCGGCGGCGTTCCTGGCGATGAACGACACCTACGGGCCGATCTTCGGCGTCTCGCGCGCCGAGGCGCAGACGCCCGAGCTGGCGCGCGAGCGCGCGCAGGGCCTGGCCGGCCAGTTCATCATGGACATGCACACCCACTTCCTGCGCGACGACACGCGGCTCGAAGGCTTCGTGCGCGGCCGCGAGGCGGTGGGCAAGGCCGGCTGGAACCCGGCGCTGAAGGCCGGCGAGCAGACGATCGAGAGCCTGAAGTTCGCCAACTACCTCAAGGAGATCTACCTCGACAGCGACACCAAGATCGCCTGCATCAGCGGCGCGCCGTCGGAGATCACCGCCGACTGGTTCCTGACCAACGACATGAAGGCCCGCGCACGGGCCTCGATCAACGCCATCGCCGGCAGCAAGCGGGCCTATGCCCACGCCATCTTCACGCCGGGCTACGACGGCTGGCTGGAAGCGATCGACCGCGCCCTCGAGGAGCTGAAGCCCGACTCGATGAAGGGCTACACGATCGGCGACAACACGCACAAGGACCTGTCGAAGCACCCATGGCTGATGGACGACGAGAAGCTCGTCTACCCGGCCTACGCGAAGTTCCAGAAGGCCGGGCTGCGCAACGTCTGCGTGCACAAGGGGCTGTTCCCGCCGTCGGTGGAGCAGCGCTTTCCGCACCTGCTGAAGCACGCCCGCGTCGACGACGTCGGCCGTGCGGCCAAGGACTGGCCGCAGCTCAACTTCATCGTCTACCACGGCGGCTACCGCTATGCCGGCGGCGGCCGCGCCGAGGAGGCCTGGGCGCAGTTCGAGAAGAGCGGCCGCATCGACTGGATCACCGACCTCGCCGAGATCCCCGCACGCCACGGCGTGAGCAACGTCTACGCCGACGTGGGGCAGCTGTTCGCGCAGACCACCGTGGCCGAGCCGCGGCTGGCCGCGGTGATGCTGGGGCAGCTGATCAAGGGCCTGGGCGCCGACCACGTGGTTTGGGGCACCGACGCCATCTGGACCGGCGCGCCGCAGTGGCAGATCGAGGCGCTGCGGCGCATCGAGATCCCCGAGGACATCCGCCGCCGCCACGGCCTGGCGCCGCTGGGCGCGGCCGATGGCCCGGTGAAGAACGCGATCTTCGGCGACAACAACGCGCGGCTGTACGGCGTGCGACCCGAGCAGCGCGCCGCCGTCACGGGCGACCGGCTCGCGCAGCACAAGGCGGTGTACGACCGCGAGGCGGTGGCGCAGGGGCTGGGGCGCACCAACCGCAGCTACGGCTACGTGGCGCGCAGCGGCTGAGCGCCGCAGCTCCGGGTTGCAGAATCGACGATCCCCTCGATGCGGAGTGCCCCCAGATGACGACGTCCACGGCCGCTGTGGCCGACCTGGTGCGGATCGACCTCGACGCCGACGGCGTGGCGCTGGTGCGGCTGAACCGCCCCGAGCGCATGAACGCGCTCGACGGCGCGATGTTCGACGCCATCCTCGCCGCGCAGGAGCGGCTGCAGTCGCTGCCCGGGCTGCGTGCGGTGGTGCTGGCCGGCGAAGGTCGCGCGTTCTGCGCCGGCATCGACATCGGCCACTTCGAGCGGCTGCTGCGCGAGGGCAAGGTCGGCAGCGGCGTCGACCTCGGCGAGCGCAGCGGCGGCACCGGGATCACGCTGCTCGAACGCACGCACGGCATCGCCAACGGGCCGCAGCAGGTGGTGCTGGGCTGGCGCTCGCTGCCGGTGCCGGTGGTGGCCGCGCTGCACGGCGTGGTGTTCGGCGGCGGGTTGCAGATCGCGCTCGGCGCCGACCTGCGCATCGCGCACCCGGCCACGCGGCTCTCGGTGCTGGAGGTGGCCTGGGGCCTGGTTCCCGACATGGCCGGCATGGCGCTGATGCGCGAGCTGCTGCGCGGCGACGTGTTGCGCGACCTCGTCTACACCGGCCGCGAGGTGCACGGCGACGAGGCCGTGGCGCTGGGCCTGGCCACGCGCACCGCCGACGACCCTCTGGCCGAGGCCCGCGCCTGGGCCGCCGCGGTGGCGCGCCACAGCCCGCAGGCGGTGCGTGCAGCCAAGCGGCTGCTGAACGTAGCGCTCGACGGCGCGCCGCCGGCCGACGTGCTGATGGCCGAGGCCCGCGAGCAGCACGTGCTGCTCGGCAGCGACGAGCAGATCGCGACGGTGCGGGCGCGGCTGAAGCGCTGAATCTCCCCGGTCGAATTCCGGCGGTGTCGTTCGTCGTGCGATGTCGACCCTCGAACCAGGAGCTCACGATGGTGGCCAAGAACACGATCTGCCTGTGGTACGACCGCGATGCCGAGGAGGCCGCGCGGTTCTATGCGCAAACCTTCCCCGACAGCCGCGTCGACGCCGTCTTCCGCGCGCCGGCCGACTATCCCTCCGGCAAGGCCGGCGACGTGCTCACCGTGCAGTTCACGGTGGCCGGCATCCCGTGCATCGGCCTGAACGGCGGCCCGGCCTTCGGACACACCGAGGCGTTCTCGTTCCAGATCGCCACCGACGACCAGGCCGAGACCGACCGGTTGTGGAACGCCATCGTCGGCCACGGCGGGCAGGAGAGCGCCTGCGGCTGGTGCAAGGACCGCTGGGGCCTGAGCTGGCAGATCACGCCGCGCGTGCTGACCGATGCGATGGCCCGTGGCGGCGATGTCGCCCGCCGCGCCTTCCAGGCGATGATGACGATGCGCAAGATCGACCACGCCGCGATCGAGGCGGCGGTGCGCGGCTGAGCTACCGCGGCAGGCCGAGCCCGCGCTGCGCGATCAGGCTGCGCTGGATTTCGTTGGTGCCGATGCTGATGACCCACATCAGCGCGTGGCGCAGCTGCTGCTCGATGCGGCCCTTCAGCACCGCGCCGGGGCTGCCTTCGCCGAGCAGGCCCTGCATGCCGAGGATCTCGAGCGCCGCTTCGCCGTAGCGCTCCATCAGCTCGCCGGAGTAGACCTTGCTGGCGGCGGCGTCGTGGGCCGGCGTCTGCCCGCCCTGCACGCCGGCGGCGCAATGCAGCATCAGCTGGCGGCCGGCCTCGATCTGCGCGGCCAGCGCGCCGATGCGCTCGCGCACCACCGGGTCCTGCGCCATCGGGCGGCCGTCGAGCAGGGCCTCGCGCAGGTGCGCGCACAGCAGCTCGAAGCTGCGCGCCACCTTCATCACGATGCCGCCGCCGATGAAGCCGCGCTCGGTGGCCAGCGCGCTGGTCAGCACGGTCCAGCCGCCGTGCAGCGGCCCGAGCAGCGCGTCGTCATCGACGAGCACGTCGTCGTAGAACACGTTGGCGAAGGTGCCGCCGTACATCGTCCGCGAGGTGCGGATGGTGATGCCGGGCGTCTTCATCGGCACCACGAACATGCTGATGCCGGCGTGCGGCGGCTTCGCGTCGGGGTCGGTGCGTGCTGCCAGCAGCATGTACTCGCCCCAGTAGGTGGTGGTCCAGATCTTCTGGCCGTTGATGAGCCAGCCGCTGCCGCGCGCATCGTGCACGCGCTCGGCCCGGGTGCGCAGCGAGGCCAGGTCGGAGCCGGCATCGGGCTCGCTGTAGCCCATGCCGTGGATGGCCTCGCCGCGCCGGATCTCCGGCAGCAGCCGCGCCTGCTGCTCCGGCGTGCCGTGCAGCAGGATCATCGCGGCCTGCACCAGCGCGCCGGTGCGCGGCGCGTCGGCGCGCTCCATCGCCTCGATGTACGCGAGCTGCTCGTGCGCGCCGCGGCCCTGCCCGCCGTGGCGCTCGGGCCACATCAGGCCGATCCAGCCGGTGCGGCCGAGCGCGCGTGCGAAGTCGCGGTCGTACTCGCGCTGCTGGTAGGTGAGCCGCTCGTGCGCGGCCTGCCGCGTGCCCGTCCAGTGCTCGGCCAGCCAGGCCTCGACCTCGGCGCGGAAGGCGTTGGCCGCGGGGCCGAGATCGCTGGGCGGCAGGCGGCCGCCGCCGTCGGTGTCAAGGTAGTGCGCCGCCAGCTCGGCGTGCGCGGTGCGGGCGCCGCCGTGGCGCAGCACGTCGGCATGCACGCGGCGGAAGTGGCGCGGGGCCTCGTGCTCCTCGCTGTAGCCGATGGCGCCCAGCGCGTGGTGCGTCTGCAGCGACGCGGTGCGCAGCGCATCGGCCGCCAGCGCTGCGGCGGCGGCCGAGAAGAGGCGCCAGCCCGGCGCGCCGCGGTCGTGCTGCAGCGCCGCGTGCCGCGCGGTGAGCTGCACGCCCGACAGCGCGATGTGGATGTCGGCGAGCTTGTGCTGCACCGCCTGGAAGCGGCCGATCGGCTGGCCGAACTGCCGCCGCTCGCAGGCCCAGGCGGTGGCCAGTTCGAAGGCCCGTGCCGCCGCGCCGCTTGCCCTGGCGACGTGGCCGAGGCGCGAGACGGCGCGCAACGTGGCCACGGTGTCGGCGGCCAGCGGTCCCAGCGTGGCCGGGGCACCAGCGAGCCGCACGCGGAAGAGGCCGGGCGCGCCCAGCGCGGGTGTCGCCTCGATCGTGGCCGTGCTCCCGGCGCAGGCCTGCAGGTCGATCCATGCAAGCTGCGCTGCCGACGCTTCGCCCGGCACGACGAGGGCGAGGTGCGTGGGGGCATCCGCCGCCTCCACGTACCGGATCTCGCCGTGCACGCGGCCATCCCGCAGCTGCACGGTCCCGGCGTCGCGGTCACCGTCGAACTGCGCGAAGTGGAAGGCGGGGCAGGCCTGCCCGGTGCGTACCGCGTCCAGCCACGCAGGTTCACCATGTTCGAGCGCCGACGCCAGGTTCACCAGCGCCGCCGGCAGCACCGCCGCGGGGCAGGCGGCGCGGCCCAACTCTTCCATCGCGACCAGCAGCTCCTGCACGCCCCCGGCGGCCGGACCGCTGCACAGCGCGGCCAGGCCGAGGTCGGCGAGGGCCTGCCAGGCACCGCGCACAAGGGCCGGGTCCGCGGCGGCTTCCACGGCGCCGGCTGCCGGCCAGGCGTGTTCGAGCGTGCCGCGGATCGAGCCGCGCAGCAACTCGCGGTCTTCGTCGGTGGGCAGCTGCGCTGCGGGTTCGGCGGTCACGGACGGCTCCTTTGGTAGAACCATTATGCCTCGCGAGCCCGGCCGCGGCGACCGGCCCGTATCATCGATCGATGCGAGCCGCTCCTGCTTCCCCGCCTGCGCAGGCCCCCGATCCCGGCGCCGGCTTCAGCGCCATCCGCTCGGCTCGCGCCTTCGAGGAGATCGCCGCGCAGATCCGCGCGGAACTCGCCGCCGGGCGCCTCAAGGTGGGCAGCCGCCTGCCGTCGGAACGCGCGCTGTCGGAGCAGTTCGGGGTGTCGCGCAACACGCTGCGCGAGGCGCTGCGCTCGCTGGAGCACGCCGGGCTGATCCGGCTGCAGAAGGGTGCCAGCGGCGGCGCCTTCATCGCCGAGCGCAGCGGCGAGGCCGTCGTCACCGGGTTGATGGACCTCTACCACGTCGGCGCCATCGGCCCGGCGCAGCTGACGCAGGCGCGCATCTGGCTGGAGTCGGTGATCGTGCGCGAGGCCTGCCACCGCGCCACTGACGAAGACCTCGCCGCGCTGGCGCGCAACGTCGAGCTCGCCGAGGCCGCGCAGGCGGCCGGTGATTTCGACCGCCGCGTCGAGCACCACCTCGACTTCCATCGCATCCTCGCGCGCATGACGGGCAACCCGATCATGGTCGTCGTGATGGACGGGCTGCTGACGGTGCTGCTGCACTTCGTGCGTTCCATCGGCGACCAGCACAACCCGTACACCGTGCCGTCGCGCAAGCGCTTCCTCAAGCACATGGAGGAAGGTCATGCCGAGGCCGCCGTGGCCGAGATGGAAGGCATGCTGAAGCGGCTGGAGCGGGCCTACCTGTCGCGGGTGGAAGTGCCAGCGGCCGCCCCGGTGCGCGGGGCCAAGGCGCCCACGGCAAGAACACGAGCGCCGAAGGCGTCGGCGGCACGCACCCGCGCGCCCAAGGCCTGACGCCAGCGCGTCAGTCCACCCAGCGCACCGCGTCGGCCGGCTCGGCCCGCGTCGTGCGGAAGCCGTTGGCCGGATGCGCCGTGTCGGCGTAGCCCAGCGACACGCCGCACACCACCAGCCGGTCGGCCGGCAGCCCGAAGAAGTCGCGCACGCGCTGCGGCCGCGCGGCCAGTGCCGCCTGCGCGATGGTGGCCACGCCGTGCGCCGTGGCCGCCAGCATGAACGCCGCCACCCAGGCGCCGCAGTCCACCGCGCCGTACACGCCCAGCGCCCGCGGCGTGGTGACCAAAGCCACGTGCGGCGCGCCGAACAGCCGTAGGTTCTCGCGGCCTTGCCGGGCCGCGGCCTCGCGGTCGCCGCGCGCCACGCCCACCGCCTGGTACAGCGCCAGCCCGCATTCGCGCCGGCGCGTCTGGTACACGCCTTCGTAGGCCGCGGGCCAGGCGAAGTCGGGGCCGGGTTCGTCGTCTGCCGGCGGGGCCAGCATCGCCTCGCGGAAGCGCTCGGTGGCCGCGCCGCGCGTGAGGCACACCTGCCACGGCTGCGCGTTGCACCACGAGGCGCTGCGCTGCGCGGTGGCGACGATGCGGTCCAGCACCGGCTGCGGCACGGGGTCGGGGCGGAAGCCGCGGCAGCTGTAGCGGTCACGCAGCAGGGAGTCGAGCGCGTCGGCGCGGGAGGTGTCCATGCCCTGCAGTGTGGCCCATGCGCGGGGCGGTGCGGGGCGGGCCGCTCCGGTTGACAGCCCCGGCGCCGGTCTCTAGCATGGGGCAATGGTTCAACCAAAAGACATCCACCGATGAGCGGCGCGGCGGTGCAGGCCGGCTCCGGGGTCGCGCCGGTCGAGGCTCCCGCGCTCGGCGAGACGCTCGCCGTGCTGCTGGCGCGCGACCTCGCCGACGGCGAGAAGGCCATCATCGGCACCAACTCCGACATCCAGCTCGCCGCCTGCAACCTGGCGCGCCTGATGCAGGCGCCGCGGCTGTGGTGGGTGTCGGGCCCGGGCGGCATGGTCAACCCCACGCGCGACCACCTGCTGTCCACCGCCGACTTCGAGAACATCGAGTCGGCCGAGGCCTGGATGGACCTGCCCGACATGATCGACTTCATCGACTGGCAGATCCACTTCTTCGACTTCGCCATCCTCTCGGCGCTGCAGGTCGATCGCCACGGCAACATCAACACCGTGTTGGTGGGCGAGCCGGCGAAGCCGCGCGTGCGCGGGCCCGGCACCGTGGGCATCAGCGCACTGTGCGGCCTGGCCAGGCGCTTCTACGTGGTGCTGACGCGGCACGACCGCAGCGCGTTCCGCCCGCGCGTGGACTTCATCTGCGGCGCCGGCCACCTCGAGGGCGGGGACTCGCGCCTGCAGGCCGGGCTGCCGCCGGGCGGGCCGAAGCTCGTGCTGTCGCCGCTGGGCGTGTTCGACTTCGAACCGCGGAGCAAGGCGATGCGCGTGCGATCGCTGAGCCCCGGCGTCACGCTCGAGCAGGTGCGCGACGCGACCGCCTTCGACCTGCTGGTGGAAGGCACGCCGCCGGTCTCCGCGCAGCCCACCCCCCACGAACTCGCGCTGCTGCGTGGGCATGTCGATGTGCGCCGCACGCTGGCGCGCAAGTTCCCGTGAACGCACCGAGGCACGCCTGCACATGATTCCGAGCAAGCTGGTGACCCTCGACGCCGCCGTGGCCGACATCGCCGACGGCGCCACCGTCGGCCTGGGCGGCTGGATCTTCAACTCGCAGCCGATGGCGCTGGTGCGGGCGCTGGTCCGCCGCGGTGCGCGCGACCTCGACCTGGTGCCGTCGCCGAGCTCGATCGCGCCCGACCTGCTGATCGGCGCCGGCTGCGCGCGCAGCACGGTGTGCGTGTTCATCAGCTTCGAGCAGTTCGGGCTGGCGCCGCACTTCCGCCGCCGCGCCGAGGCTGGCACGCTCGTCGTGCACGACCTCGACGGTCCGGCGCTGGCCGGCGGCATGCGTGCGGCGATCTGCGACCTGCCGTGGATGCCGATCCCCGACCTCGGCACCGACCTGCCCAAGCACGCGCCGCAGTTCTACCGGCCGCTGCCGCAGCAGCCGGGCGAACGCCGCATGCTGGCCGCACGCGCGATCAGTCCCGACGTGTGCCTGCTGCACGCGCAGCAGGCCGACGAGCACGGCAACGTGCAGTTCCTCGGCCCGCCGTTCTTCGACGCGATGCTGGCGCAGGCATCGAAGCGGGTGATCGTCTCGGTGGACCGCATCGTCTCGCGCGAGACGATCCGCCGCAACAACCACCTGACGAAGCTGCCCGCGGCGATGGTCGACGCCGTGGTCGAGGCGCCGTGGGGCGCGCACCCGACCGCCTCGCCCACGGTCTACCGCGCCGACGAGCAGCACCTGTCGGAGTACGTGAAGGCGGCGGCGAAGGAGGAGGCCTGGGCGTCGTACCTGCAGCGCCACGTGCACGGCGCCGCCACGCAGGCCGAATACCTCGATGCGCTCGGCGGCTCGCGGCTGGCGGCGCTGGCGGTCTCCGAATCGACGCTGGTCTGACGCGCGTGGCAGCGACGAACGACAACGGCCGCGGGCAAGCCCGGCCCGGCATCCTCGACGGCGTGCGCGTGCTCGACTTCACCGCGATGATGTCCGGCCCCTACGCCACGCGGCTGATGGCCGACCTGGGCGCCGAGGTCGTCAAGATCGAGCCGCCCGAAGGCGACCACATCCGCACGCGGCCGCCGCGTCGAGACGGGCGCAGCACCTACTTCGCGCAGCTCAACGCGGGCAAGAAGAGCCTGGTGCTCGACCTGAAGCACCCCGCGGCGATCGACGTGGTGCGCCGCCTCGTACCCACTGCCGACGTGCTGGTGGAGAACTATCGCCCCGGCGTGATGCAGCGCCTGGGCCTCGACTACGCGGCGCTGGCCGAGCTGAACCCGCGGCTGGTCTACGCGTCGATCTCCGGCTTCGGGCAGACCGGCTCGTGGTCCGGGCGCAGCGCCTACGCGCCGGTGCTGCACGCGGCCAGCGGCTACGACATCGCGAACCTCGCGTACCAGGACGGGCTCGAGCGGCCGCTGAAGAACGGCATCTTCGTGGCCGACGTGCTCGGCGGCTCGCTGGCCTTCGGCGCGGTGCAGGCCGCGCTGTTCCGCGCCGCGCGCACCGGGCAAGGCGAACAGGTCGACCTGTCGCTGATGGACGCGATGCTCGGGCTGCTGGTGTACGAAAGCCAGGAAGCGCAGTTCCCTGCCGAGCGGCGCCGCCCGCTGTACCAGCCCACGCGCGCCAGCGACGGCTATGTGCTGATCGCGCCGGTCAGCCAGAACAACTTCGAAGCCCTGGCGCGCGCCACCGGCCACCCGGAGTGGACCGCCGACCCGCGCTTCGCCACCATCCACGCTCGCGAGCACCACTGGGGTGAGCTGATGGCACTGCTCGACGACTGGGCCGGCAGCCGCACTGCGGACGAGTGCGAGGCTGCCATGCACGCCGGAGGGGTTCCGTGCTCGCGCTATTGTTCGGTGCGCGAGGCGATGCAGTCGCCGCCGGTGGTCGAGCGCGGCGTGCTGCAGACGATCCGCGACGGCTCCGGGCCGTTCCAGGTCACCAACCCCGCCTTTCGTTTCCGCCACACGCAGGCCCAGGCCCGCGACCACGTGCCCGAACTGGGTGAACATGGCACCGCGCTGCTGCGCGAGCTCGGCCTGGACGACGCCCGCGTGGCCGAGCTGCAGGCCGCCGGCGCGCTGGGCCGGGCAACGACATGACGAGGAGACACCGATGAACCCGACCCGCCACCGCCGCCGCCTGATCGTCCGGGCCCTGCCCTTGCTCGCCGCGACCGCGGCTGCGCTGCCCGGCGCCCTCTGGGCCCAGGCCTGGCCCAGCCGCCCGGTCACGATCATCGTGCCGTACCCGGCCGGCGGCACCACCGACACGCTGGCCCGCGTGATGCAGGAGCCGCTGCAGAAGCTGCTCGGGCAGACGGTGGTCATCGACAACAAGCCCGGCGCCTCGGGCATGCTGGGCACGCGGCTGGCTGCGCGCGCGCCGGCCGACGGCTACACGCTGGTGATGCCGAACAACGCACTGGCGATCTCGCCGCATGCGTCGAAGGAGGCCGGCTTCACGGCGCGCGACTTCGCGCCGATCACGATGGTGTCGCTGCAGCCGATGGTGCTGGTGACGCACCCGTCGCTGCCGGCCACCAACGTGCAGCAGCTGCTCGAGTACGCCCGCGCCAACCCGGGCAGGATCGACTACGCCACCTCGGGCGCGGCGAGTTTCGGGCACCTGGCCACCGAGCTGTTCCAGCGCCAGGCCGGCATCACGATGACGCACATCCCGTACAAGGGGCAGGGGCCGATCACGCAGGCGATGCTCACCGGCGAGGTGAAGCTGCTGATCTCCACCACCTCGGCGCAGATGAACCAGTTCGTCAAGGAAGGCAAGCTGCGCATGCTGGGCGTGGCCTCGCCGCAGCCCTCGCCGCTGGCGCCGGGTGCCGAGCCGATCGCCAACACGCTGAAGGGCTACCAGGCCGAGGTGTGGTTCGGTCTGCTGGCGCCGGCCGGCACACCGCGCGACGTGGTGATGAAGATCAACGAGGCGATGGGCAAGGTGCTGCAGATGCCCGACGTGAAGGCGAAGTTCGAGCTGTCCGGCGCGGCCACCGCGCCCACCACGCCCGAGCAGTTCGCCTCGCGCATCGCCGAGGAAGACGCGGCCTGGGGGCGGGTGGTCCGCGAGGCGAACATCAAGGCGGACTGACGCGCGGCGGTCCCGTCCGATCCGGGTTCGTGGGGTCTTGGCGCGGCCCACGCTCGCCGGTGCCTGTCGCAGAATGCCGGGCGATGACCCGCTCCCCTCCACCGTCCGCGCATCTTCCGGGGACTGCAGGCCATGCCCGGGCCTTGTACGGGCGCGCGCTCGCCTGGCACCGCGAGGGCCGAGGCGACGCCGCGGCCCAGACGCTGCTCGAGCTGCTGGCGCGCTGGCCGCGCGAGGTCGACGCGATGTCGCTGCTGGCGGCGGTGGAGGCGCAGCGCGGCCGCCCAGCCGAGGCGGAGCGATTGCTGCGCAACGCGCTGGCCTTGCAGCCGCAGCGCGCGACGCTGCACCACAACCTGGGCAACGCGCTGGCCGCGCAGGGTCGCATGGAAGAGGCGCTGGCCTGCTTCGAGCGATCGCTCGCGCTGAGGCCCGACTACCCGCCGACGCGGGTCAACATCGCTCGCGCATTGCAGGCGCTGGGCCGTGTCGACGACGCCCTGGCGGCCATCGACGCGGCCCTCGCAGCGAGTCCTGCGTCCGCGGACGCGCTGATGATCCGGGCCGGGCTGCTGGCCGAGCAGGCCCGCCGCCCCGGCGCCGATGCGATGGCGCACGCCCATGCCGTGCAGGCCTACCGGCGGGCCGAGGCGGAGGGGGTGGATGCGGACATGGTGCGCTACGCCCTGGCCGCGCTCGGAACTGGAGAGGCCCCGCCCACGTCGCCGGCGCAGTACGTGCGCCAGCTCTTCGACCGGTACGCACCGCGTTTCGACGAGCACTTGCGCGATCGCTTGAACTACCGCGTGCCCGAATTGCTCGTGGCCGCCGCGCTGGCGCAGGTGGGGCCCGAGGCGGTGGGTGCGGACGCCGCGCGCCCCGGCCTTGCCGTGGTGGACCTGGGATGCGGCACCGGCCTCTGCGGACCGCTGCTGCGCCCGACAGCCAGTCGCATGGTGGGCGTGGACCTGAGCGCCCGGATGCTCGAGGGGGCCGCGGCCCGGGGTTACGACGAACTGGTCTGTGCAGATGCCGTCACCTACCTCGACGGGCAACCCGCGGCATCGTTCGATCTGGTGCTGGCCGCAGACGTCGTCGTCTACATCGGGGACATCGGGCCGCTGGCCGTCGCGGTGCGCCGCGCCTTGCGGCCGGGTGGCATGTTCGCGCTCTCGACCGAGCCGCACGACGGCAATGGCTACCAGCTGCAGCCGTCGCGCCGCTATGCCCACGCCGACGCCTATGTCGACGCCGTCGCGCGTGCACAAGGCCTCGAGCCTGTGGCCCGGCACCGTGAGGTTCTGCGCGAGGAGCATGGCACACCGGTGGAGGGCGTGCTGCACGTGCTGCGACGGGCCTGACGGCACACGGGCGTCCGACGGCCTCTGGCATCATCGGCGCCGCCCTGTCCCCCGGCCCGCATGGCGCGCTCACCGTCCCCTCCGTTGCCCACCGAACCCGCCGCCGCACCGGCCCGGCCCGGCCGCGTGCAGATGGTCGACATCGCCCGCCTGGCCGGTGTGTCGGTGTCCACCGTGTCGCGCGCGATGGCGGGCAGCACGCTGATCAACCCCGAGACGCGGCAACGCATCACCGAGCTGGCGCGCAGTCACAACTACAGCGTCAACGCCGGTGCGCAGAACCTGCGGCTGAAGCAGAACCGCACCGTGTCGGTGGTCGTGCCTTACGACCCGCAGACCCGCCAGCACCTCTCGGACCCGTTCTTCCTGAGCCTGATCGGCGGCATCGCCGACGCCCTCACCGAGCAGGGCCACGAGATGCTGCTGTCGCGCGTCGATGCCAACCAGCTCGACCAGGCGGCGTCGGCCTACCACACCGGCCGCGCGATGGGCGTGGTGCTGATCGGCCAGTGGCACCAGCACGACCAGCTCAACGCGATGGCGTCGCAAGGCGTGCCGTTCGTCGTGTGGGGCGCGCAGCTGCCCGACCAGCTCTACGCCTCGGTGGGGAGCGACAACGTCGAAGGCGGCCGGCTCGCCACCGAGCACCTGCTGCAGCAGGGCGCGCGCCGGATCGCCTTCCTCGGTGACCCCGACCTGCCCGAGTTCGGCCAGCGGCACCAGGGTTACCTGCAGGCCCACGAGGCTGCCGGGCTGATGGCCGACCCGAGCCTCACGCTGCCGGTGCCGATGCTGCCCGACGCCCCGGCGCGGGCCATGGAAGACCTGCACCGGCACGGCCCCCCTATCGACGCGATGTTCGCGGCCAGCGACCTGATGGCGATGACGGCCGTCGGCGCTCTGCGGCGGCTGGGGCGGCACGTGCCCGAAGACCTGCTGGTGGTCAGCTACGACGACATCGCGCTGGCGGCGCACGCCCATCCGCCGCTGACCACCGTGCCGCAGCCGGTGGAGGCCGCCGGCCAGATGCTCGTGGCCAGCCTGAAGGCGCTTCTGGCCGGCGAACCGCCGGTGCGGCGCACGCTGCCCACCGAACTGATCGTGCGCGACAGCAGCCGGCGTTGAAGCGCCGCGCCGCCGCGGGCGCCCTCAAGCCGGCTTGAACATCGGCACCATCGCGCCGCCGTCGGCCGCCTTGAAGCAGACCTGAACGCGCTGGCCGATGCGCAGCGCGTCGAGGTCGCCGCAGTCGACGATGTTGCTCATCATCGTCACGCCTTCGTCGAGCGTGACGAAGGCCAGCGCATACGGAATCGGGCCGGCGCGGCGCGTGACGGTCAGGCTGTAGATCGTGCCGGTGCCCCGCGCGGCCACCCACTCGGTGTCGCCCTGGCAGTACGGGCACACCGGGCGCGGGTACCAGTGCGTACGGCTGCAGGCCGTGCAGCGGCGCAGCTTCAGCACGCCGTCGCGCGCGGCGGCCAGGTAGGGTTCGTTGGAGGCGTCGGTGGCCACGGGGGCGAGCGGGCGGTCCTGGTAGGGGGTGGGCATCGTCAGGCCCTTTCGAGGATGAGGGTGGCCGAGCCGTGGCGGGTGCCGAGCAGGCCGCCCATGCCGTGCGCCAGCGCCAGGGTGCAGTCCGGCACCTGCACCGCCGGGTGCGCTTCGCCGCGCAGCTGCCGCACCGCCTCGATGACCTTGGTGATGCCACCGCGGTTGGCCGGGTGGTTGTTGCACAGCCCGCCGCCGTCGGTGTTGAACGGGAGCGCGCCGCGGCCGGAAATGAGGTTGCCGTCGGCCACGAAGCGGCCGCCCTGGCCCTTGGCGCAGAAGCCCAGGTCCTCGAGCGCGATGAGCACGCTGATCGTGAAGCTGTCGTAGATCGACGCGTACTGGATGTCCTTCGGCGTCACGCCCGCCGATTCGAACGCCGCCGGTCCGCTGACCGCTGCGGCCGACCACGTGAGGTCGACCTCGCCGTTCAGCGTGCCCTTGATCGCCTCGCCGGCGCCGAGCACGTTCACCACCGGACGCTTCAGCGAGCGTGCGATGTCCGGGTGCACCACCACCAGCGCGCCGCCGCCATCGCTGACCACGCAGCAGTCGAGCTTGCGCAGCGGGTCGGAGATCATCGGCGAGGCGAGCACGTCGGCCACCGTCACGGCGTCGCGCAGCATCGCGTGCGGGTTGTGCTGCGCGTGCGCCGCGGCGGCCACCTTGATCCACGCGAGCTGCTCGGCGGTGGTGCCGTACTCGTGCATGTGGCGCGCGGCGGCCAGCGCGTAGACGTTCACCGTCACCGGGCCGTAGGGCATCTCCCAGGGCACGTCGGGCGTGGCGGCGTTCACGAGCCGCGGCGCCAGGCCCGTGGATCCTTCGCTGCGCGGCCGTCCGGCCAGCGTGATCAGCACGACGCGCGCCCGCCCGGCGGCGATGGCCTCGGCGGCATGCGCCACGTGCACCAGGTAGGCCGAGCCGCCCGTGTCGGTGCTGTCGACGTGGCGCACCTTCAGGCCCAGGTAGTCGACCATGTTGTTGGCGCCCAGCCCGGGCCCGTCGCCGGCGCAGCAGTAGCCGTCGACGTCGGCCAGCGTCAGCCCGGCGTCGGCCAGCGCGCCGCGCGCGCACTCGGCGTGCAGCTGCGCCACCGTCTTGTCGGGGGCCTTGCGCGTGGGGTGTTCGTAGGCGCCTGCGATGCAGGCCTTGCGTCGGATGCTCATCGTGCGGCGTGGGGGTGGGGCCGATGCGGGCCGGTCTCGGGCCACTGTATCATTGGTTGAACCATCGCACCGTCAGGAGCTTCCATGCCGCCCCTCGTCTCGCTCGCAGGCCGCACGATCGTCGTCACGGGGGCCGGCCAGGGCATCGGGCAGGCTATCACGGGGCTCGCGCTCGAGCTCGGCGCGAACGTGGTCGCGCTGGACCTGAACGCCGCCACGCTGGAGGCGGCGCTCGCGCCGCTGCCGCAGGAGCGCGTGCTGGGCGTGGTCGGCAGCGTGGTCGACGCGGAACTCGCCGCCCGCAGCGTGGAGCAGGCGGTGGCGCGCTTCGGCGCCGTGCACGGGCTCGTCAACAATGCCGGCATCACGCGGCCGGCGATGATCGACAAGATGACCGCGCAGCAGTGGCAGGAGGTGATCGACGTGCACCTCACCGGCGCGTTCTACTGGACGCAGGCCGTCGGCCGCCACATGCTGGCCCGCGTGAAGGGGGGCGATGCCAGCGGCGGCTCGATCATCAACATCTCGTCGGACGCCGGCCGCAAGGGCTCGATCGGGCAGATCAACTACGCCGCGGCCAAGGCCGGCATGCTGGGCATGACGATGACGGCCGCGCGCGAGTGGGGCAGGTTCAACATCCGCAGCAATGCGATCTGCTTCGGCCTGGTGGAGACGCCGATGACCGAGGTGGTCCGCAGCGAGAAGTTCCGCGACACGATGCTGGCGCAGATCCCGATGGGCCGCTGGGCGCAGCCCGACGAGGTGGTGAAGACCGTGTGCTTCCTGCTCTCCGATGCCGCGAGCTACATCACCGGCCAGAACCTGGCGGTGAACGGCGGCTTCCACATCACGCTGTGAGCGTCGGCATGCACGACGAGACGCTGGCCGTCGAGCAGGGTGCCGACGGCGTCGCGCGGGTCACGCTGAACCGGCCGGGTGCGAAGAACGCGCTGTCGGGCCGCATGGCCGACGAATTGACAGCCGCGATGCGCGCGCTGGGGGCCGACGAGGCGGTGCGCGCGATCGTGCTCACGGGGGCCGGCGGCGACTTCTGTGCCGGCGGCGACGTGAAGGACATGGGCGCGGGCGGCCCGCGCACGCCCGAGCAGCGGCGCGCCGCGATGGGCCGCTATCGCGAGCTGGCACTCGTGCTGCTCGGTCTGGAGAAGCCGCTGGTGGCCGCGCTCGACGGCGTGGCCTACGGCGCGGGGCTCAGCATCGCGCTGACGGCCGACCTCGTGCTCGTCAGCACCCGCGTGCGCTGCGCGATGGTGTTCCACCGCATCGGCCTCGTGCCCGACGTCGCGGCCTGGTACACGCTGCCGCGCATCGTCGGGCTGCAGCGCGCCAAGGAGCTGATCTACTCGGCGCGCGAGTTCGGCGCCGAAGAGGCGCTGCGCATGGGCCTGGCGCTGGAGGTGCTGGCGCCCGAGGCGTTGCAGCCGCGGGCGCTGGAGCTGGCTCGTGGCCTGGCCGCCGGCCCCGCCACGGCCTTCAGCCTGTCGAAGCGCGCGCTCAATGCGTCGCTGAACAGCGAACTGGGCGCGATGCTCGACCTCGAGGCCACCGCCCAGGCCGTGGCCGCCAGCAGCGACTTCGCCCGCGAGGCCGTGCGCCGCTTCGTCGCCCGCGAGCCGGCGGCCTTCCGCTGGCCGGCGCCCCCCGCATCGAACACCGACCCGAAGACACCGACATGATCGACGACGCGCTGACACGCGCCTGGACCAGCGGCGAGGTGCGCCACGCCTACACGGCGCGCGACACCATCCTCTACGCGCTGGGCCTCGGCTACGGGCAGGACCCGCTCGACCCGCTGCAGCTGAGGCACACCTACGAGCAGGGCCTGGCGACCTTGCCCAGCATGGCCGCGGTGCTGGCGTCGCCGGGCTTCTGGGTGCGCGAACGGCGCGAGCTGGGCATCGACTTCGCGAAGCTCGTGCACGGGGAGCAAGGCCTCGTGGTGCACCGGCCGCTGCAGCCCGAAGGCACGCTGGTCGGCCGCAGCCGCGTGCTGCGCATCGTCGACAAGGGCGAGGGCAAGGGTGCCGTGCTGCACGTGGAGAAGCAGCTCGTCGATGCCGCGAGCGGCGACCCCGTGGCCACCTGCGAGCAGGTGCTGTTCCTGCGCGGCGACGGCGGGTTCTCGGCGCGCGGCCGCAGCGACGAACCCCCGCCCGCGCCCGCGCCGACGCCGGACACGCCGCCCGACGTCGTGCTCGACTGGGCGACGCGGCCCGAGGCCGCGTTGGTCTACCGCCTTTCCGGCGACCTGAATCCGCTGCACGTCGACCCGGCGGTGGCCACGCGGGCCGGCTTCCCGCGGCCGATCCTCCATGGCCTCGCCACCTGGGGCATCGCCTGCCACCGCTTGGTGCAGGCCTGCTGCGGCGGCGATGCGACGCGGCTGCGCAGCTTCCGCGCACGGCTCAGCGCACCGGTGTATCCGGGCGAAACGCTGCGCGTGGAGGTGTGGCGCACCGGCGAGCACGAGGCGGCGTTCCGCTGCCGCGTGCCGGCGCGCGACATGGTCGTGCTGTCGCACGGCCGGGCCGGCTGGGTCGACTGACCTTCGCCGGCCCGGCGTTCGATCAGCGCAGGTCGAACCGGTCCAGCTCCATCACCTTCGTCCACGCGGCCACGAAGTCGCGCACGAACTTGCCGCCGTTGTCGCGCTGCGCGTAGACCTCCGAGAGCGCGCGCAGCTGCGAGTTCGAGCCGAACACGAGGTCCACGCGGGTCGCGGTCCACGTCGGCGCACCGGTCGTTCGGTCGCGCCCGGCGTAGGCGTTGTCGCCGCTGGGCGTCCACACCGTGCCGATGTCGAGCAGGTTCACGAAGAAGTCGTTGCTCAGCACGCCTGGGCGCCGCGTGAACACGCCGTCGGTGGAGCCGCCGACGTTGGCGCCGAGCACGCGCAGGCCGCCGACGAGCACGGTCATCTCGGGCGCGCTCAGCGTCAGCAGCTGCGCGCGATCGACCAGCATCGCCTCCGCCGGCGTCGTGTAGGCGGCCTTGCGCCAGTTGCGGAAGCCGTCGGCCTGCGGCTCGAGCACGGAGAACGATGCGACGTCGGTCTGCTCCGCCGTGGCATCGGTGCGCCCCGGCGTGAACGGCACCTGCACCGGGTGGCTGGCCGCCTGCGCCGCCGCTTCCACGCCGGCGTTGCCTGCCAGCACGATCAGGTCGGCCATCGAGACGCGCTTGCGGCCCGTCTGCGCCGCGTTGAACGCGACCCGGAGGCCTTCCAGCACCGCCAGCACGCGCGCGAGCTGCGCCGGCTGGTTCACCGCCCAGTCCTTCTGCGGCGCCAGGCGGATGCGTGCGCCGTTGGCCCCACCGCGCTTGTCGCTGCCGCGGAAGGTCGAGGCCGAGGCCCACGCGGTGGAGACCAGTTCGCTCACCGTCAGCCCCGACGCGAGCACGCGCGCCTTCAGGTGGGCGGCGTCGACGTCGTCGATGGCAGCGTGCCCGGCCGCCGGCAGCGGGTCCTGCCAGAGCAGGTCTTCGGCCGGCACCTCGGGGCCGAGGTAGCGGCTCTTCGGCCCGAGGTCGCGGTGCGTGAGCTTGAACCAGGCGCGTGCGAAAGCGTCGGCGAAAGCCGCGGGTTCGGCCAGGAAGCGGCGCGAGATCTTCTCGTAGGCCGGGTCGAACCGCAGCGACAGGTCGGCCGTGGTCATCATCGGCGGGTGCCTCTTCGAAGGGTCGTGGGCGTCGGGGATCAGGTCCGCCTCGGCCACGCCCTGCGCCTGCCACTGGTGCGCGCCGGCGGGGCTCTTCACGAGCTTCCACTCGTACTTGAACAGCGTCTCGAAGTAGCCCATGTCCCAGCGCGTCGGGTGCGGCTTCCACGCGCCTTCGATGCCGCTGGTGGTGGTGTGCACGCCCTTGCCGCTGCCGAGCGCGTTGATCCAGCCCAGGCCCATCGCCTCGATCGGCGCGGCCTCGGGTTCGGGTCCGACGAGCTTCGGGTCACCGGCGCCGTGCGCCTTGCCGAAGGTGTGGCCACCGGCGACCAGCGCGACGGTCTCCTCGTCGTCCATCGCCATGCGCGCGAAGGTCTCGCGCACGTCGCGGCCCGAGGCCACCGGGTCGGGCTTGCCGTCGGGGCCCTCGGGGTTCACGTAGATCAGGCCCATCTGCACGGCAGCCAGCGGATCGTCGAGCTGGCGGTCGCCGCGGTAGCGGCTGTCGGGCTGGTCGCTGGTGGCCAGCCACGCCTTCTCGGCGCCCCAGTACACGTCTTCCTCCGGCGCCCAGATGTCCACGCGCCCGCCGGCGAAACCGAAGGTGCGGAAGCCCATCGTCTCCAGCGCCACGTTGCCGGCGAGGATCATCAGGTCGGCCCACGAGATGGCGTTGCCGTACTTCTGCTTGATCGGCCACAGCAGCCGGCGCGCCTTGTCGAGGTTGCCGTTGTCGGGCCAGCTGTTCAGCGGCGCGAAGCGCTGGTTGCCGGTGCCGGCGCCACCGCGGCCGTCGGCCGTGCGATAGGTGCCGGCGCTGTGCCAGGCCATGCGGATGAACAGGCCGCCATAGTGGCCCCAGTCGGCGGGCCACCAGTCCTGCGAGTCGGTCATCAGCGCGGCCAGGTCCTGTTTCAGGCCGGCGTAGTCGAGCTTCGAGAACGCCTCGGCGTAGTCGAAGCCGGCATCCATCGGGTTCGAGGCCGGCGCGTGCTGGTGCAGGATGGACAGGTCGAGCTGGTTCGGCCACCAGTCCGCATTGGAGCGGGCGCTGCGGGCGGTGCGCGCGGCGGCAGCGTGGAAGGGGCACTGGGAGGTGGCAGGGGCGGGGGCGGTACTGCTCATCGATCGACTCCGGACTCGGTTGGGACGGGGATAGTGTTCTTCGATTCGAACAACCACTCCATTTGAAGATGGCAATGACGCGCATAACGAGTGCCCATCGCACCGGCTCCGCCGGCCGGCGTGGCGCGGTCAGCCCTCGTTCACGTCGATCAGCCCCTCGCGGATGGCCCAGCGCACGATCGAGGGCAGGTCGGGCAGGCCGAGCTTGGACATCAGCCGGCTGCGGTAGGTGTCCACGGTCTTCGGCGACAGGTGCAACGACTCGCCGATGGCGGCACTCGACGCGCCGCGCGCCACCAGCACCAGGATCTGCCGCTCGCGCGGCGACAGCCGCTGCGCGCTGCCCTGCTCGGCCTCGCGCGTGAGCGCGTTCGCAGCGAACTCGGCCGCCTTCGGGCACAGGTAGCGATGACCTTGACCCACGGCCTCCACTGCTCGCAGCAGTTCGGTGCTGGGCGCACCCTTCAGCAGGTAGCCCCAGGCGCCGTGCTGCAGCGCCTCCGAGACGTGGCGCGGCTGGTCGGACATCGTCAGCACGATCACGCGCACCCCCAGCTCGCGGCGTTGCACCTCCGCCAGCAGCTCGAAGCCCGAGCGCAGGCCCAGCCGCAGGTCGAGCAGCACGATCTCGGGCCGCAGCCGCGCCAGTTCCGCCAGCGCCGGCGTCGGCGCGGCCGACTCGCCCACGATCACATGGCCCGCGGCCTCCAGCACGTAGCGCAGGCCCTCGCGCACGACGGCGTGGTCATCGATGAGATACAGCCGGCTCATCGGCGACACACCAGGTGAGGGTGACGGTCGTGCCCCGACCGGGGGCCGACTCGATGGCGAGCACGCCGGCCACGGCGCGGGCGCGCTCGCGCATGCCCACCAGCCCCAGGTGGCCGGGGCGACCGGCGCGCTCGGCGTCGGTGACCCCCACGCCGTCGTCCTGCACCGACAGGCGCAGCTCGTCGTCGTCGCCGTCCAGGCGCAAGGTGATGCGGGTCGCGCTGGCGTGGTGCAGCGCATTGAGCAGCGCCTCGCGCGCCACCATGAAGGCCGCGTACTCCACGTCGGCCGGCCAGCGCTGCGCCTGCATGCGCGGCGACACCGAGAGGGCCAGGCGCGGCGTGTGGTCGACCGGCTGGTGCTGCTGCAGCTCGTTGTCGAGCGCCGCGGCCAGCCCGTGCTCGTCGAGCAGCGGCGGGCGCAGCTCGCCCAGCACGTGGCGGATCTGCCGGTTCGCCGCGTCCACGAGCTGCCCCACGCGCGAGCGCAGCCGGTCGGATCCGGCCCCTGAATCGACCTCGGGCGAGGGGTTCAGCGCATCCCAGTGCAGCCGCAGCGCGGTCAGCGTCTGCCCCAGCTCGTCGTGCAGCGCCTGCGCGAGGTGGCGCGTGGTCTGCTTCTCCTGGTCGAGCAGCCGGCGCGTCAGCTCGATCAGCTCGCGCCGCGTCGACTCCAGCGCACGCTCCTGCGCCACGCGCCCGGTGACGTCGCGCAGGATCGCGGTGAGCACCGGCTGCCCGTTCACCAGCGCCTGCGAGATGGCGGCGTCGAGCTCGAGCGGAGCGCCGTCGGCGTGATGGCCGAGCACGCGACCGGCGGCCATCGCGCGGCGGGTGGTGCCCGAGCGCACGAACGCCTCGAGGTGCGCGCCGTGGCGGCCCTGCGTCGCCTCGGGCAGCAGCACGTCCAGCGCTCGCCCCTGCATGTCGGCGGCGCGGTGGCCGAAGATGCGCTCGGCCGCGGGATTGAACAGCGTGATGCGGCCCTCGACGTCGACGCTGACGATCGCGTCGCTGGCGCTCTCGATGATCGCCGACAGGCGCGTGCGGCTGTCGGCCAGCGCCTGCTCGGCGGCCAGCCGCTCGGTGATGTCGGTGAAGGTGGCCACCATGCCGTCGGGCCGCCCGCGCTCGTCGTGCAGCGGCAATGCGTTGATCGAGATCACGCGGCGGGTGCCGTCGGGCCGTTCGACGCCCATCTGCAGGTTGCGCACGGACGCGTCGCCCGCCGCCAGCCGCTGGCGCGGAATGCGCGGGTCGGCCTCGGGATCGACCACCCAGCGCCTGACCGGCACCTCGTCGACGTGCCGGCCCAGCAGATGTTCGGCCGGCACGCCGAGGATCTGCTCGGCTGCCGCGTTCACCATCGTGTAGCGCTCGTCGGCGCCCATGATGAACAGGCCCTCGGCCATCGTCTGCAGGATGCGCACCAGGCGCTCGCGGCTCTCGTGCAGCTCGGCTTCGGCGCGGCGGCGCGGTGTCACGTCCATGCCCACGCCGACAATGCGCACCGCGCGGCCGTCGGCACCACGTTGCGAGCGGCCGCGCACCAGGTGCCAGCGGACGCCGTGCGCCCCGTGCACGCGGCACTCCAGCTGCAGCGGCAGGTCGTCCTTCAACGTGGCCTCGAAGGCCGCGTGCAGGGCCGCGCGGTCGTCGTCGTGCACGTGGCTCTCGGCGTCCTGCGGCGTCAGCGGCAGGTGCTGCTGCGGCAGGTCCACGGTGCGGCCGTAGGTGTCCGACCAGCTCAGCCGCGGTGGTGTGGCCGTGAGGTCGACCTCCCAGGTGCCGATCTGCGCGGCGTCGATGGCCAGCCGCAGCCGCTCCTCGCTCGACGCGAGCGCGCGCTGCACCTCGCGCTGCGCGCTCACGTCGCGCAGGATCACGCCGAAGCGCGCCGAGCCGGTGGCCAGGCCCAGCGCATACAGCGAGCCCTCGAACCAGCGCGGGCGCGCATCGGCGGTGTGCAGCGGGGTGTCGATGCGGCAGGCACCCTCACGGCGCGCCTGCAGCAGCCACGTGGTCACGGCATCGCCCACCGGGAGCAGTTCGCCGAGCGGGCGACCCACCGCCGCGGGCGCGGCGTGGCCGGTCAGCCGCTCGGCGCCGCGGCTCCACTCGAGCACGCGGCCGTGCAGGTCCAGCGTGGCCATCAGGTCGTCGACCGCGGCATCGGCCAGCGCGCGCAGGCGCCCGGCGAGCGCATCGGCACGCGCCAGCGCCAGCCGTTCGGCGCGGATGTCCTGCACGATCACGAGCGCGCCTTCGAGCCGGCCGCTGTCGTCCAGCAGCGGCACCGCGTGCCACTGCACCGGCACGCGCTGGCCGCCGGGCGTCAGCGCATCGAAGCGGCACACCACCTCGCCGGGCACCGCCCACAGCTGCTCGTACAGGCGCGCGAACTCCACGCGCTCCACCGCGTCGAAGTGGTACTCGCCGGCGCGGCGGCCGCTGGCCTGCTCGGTGGTCCAGCCGAGCAGCCGGGTGTAGGCCGGGTTCAGGTACTCCACGCGCCACGACGCATCCACCAGCGCGATGCCCAGCGGCATCTGGTCGACGACACGGCGCAGCTCGCGCGCATCGCGCGCCAGCCGCACCAGCAGCTGCTCGGGGCCGCTGCCGGACGTCTGCCCGAGGCTGCGGTCGAGGTCGCGCATCAGGCCCTCGACGCCCTCGACCATCGTCAGCCGCCCCGGTTCGGCCTGCAGCCGCGCGAGCACGGTGTCGAACAGCGGGCTCCACGGCCGCAACGTGCGGCGCGCCAGCCACCACCCGAGCATGCCGACCACCAGCGCGCCGAGCACGCCCAGCACGGCCATCGACTGCATCACGCGGTGCGCCGGCGCCAGTGCGGCGGCGCGTTCCTGCAGCACCAGCACGCGCCAGGGCAGCGCGGGCCCGTCGGCGGCCGGCAGGTCGTGCGTGGCGGCGTAGTAGCGGGTGCCGTCCAGCGCCTGCACCAGCGCCGGTGCATCGACTCGGCGCGGCACGCCGGCGGGCACGTCGGGCGCGGGCAGCACGCTGCGCCCGGTGCTGCCGGTGAGCACGTGCACGGTGATCGACGGCACCCGGGCCTGCTGAGCCTCGCCGGTGGCGGCGGCGCGCAGGCGTTCGATCCAGGTCGTGCCGAGGTGTGCGGCGAGCACGGCCACCACGCGCCCGTCGGCATCGCGCACCGGCTCGCCGATGTCGACCATCTCCTGCGGCGCTTCGCCGCTGGCCTGCATCAGCTGCGCCAGCGCCACCGCCGGGTGCACGTCGCCGAGCCAGGTCTGCCGCCTGGCGCTGAGGTACACCGGCCGCGTGGCGATCGAGCGGCCCTCGAGCCAGCCGCGCGTGCCGGCGATCACGGTGCCGTCGAGCGCCACGAGGCCGAGCCAGACGTAGTGCGACGACTGCGCCCGCAGCGCCTCCAGCTCGGCGCGGGCGCGCTCGGGGTTGGCCTCGCGCAGCAGCGGCGAGCGGGCGAGGGTGCGCACCTCGCGCACGCTGCCGCGCAACGACTCGTCGAGCTCGAGGGCCAGCGTGGCCGCGCGGTGCTGCGCGCGCAACAGCGTGCGCCGCGCCAGTTCGTCGACCAGCAGCCATTGCGCGAAGACCAGCAGCAGGACCGTGAGCAGCGCCACCGCCAACGCGGGCAGCAACGCGTAGCGCACCGTCACCGGCAGGCGCACAGCCGGACTCATGCGATCACTCTAGCGATGCTTGCGCCGCGGCGGGTAGGGGTTGCGCCGCATCGGCGTCGCCTCTTCGCATCAACCGGGCCGTCACGTCGCGGAGTGCGGCTGCGTTGTGCGCCGTCGCCGCACAAGTCATCGCGAAGCTCGCGCAGCGCGGGATCGCCGGATGAACGCATCGAGATTTTCGGGATGTGGGCGAGGGCAGCACTATCGACCCGATCCCGAAGGGTTCCCGCACGCACCCTGTCGGGGATTCTTGATTCGAGGTGTAGGGCCACCTCGCGCGGCGCGGCCGGGCCATGCAGGGGGCTTGCGGCGGGCCGATGATGCGGCACCGATCGTTGTCCGGTGCGCCGCATGCTCGCTCCCCAAGCCCAACCCCAACCGACCGTGCTCGTCATCGACGACGTGCCCGAGAACCTGCTGGTCGTCAGCGAACTGCTGCGCGAGGACGGCTATGTCGTGCGGGTCGCTCGCTCGGGGCCGGCCGGACTGCGCCACGCGAAGCTGGTGCCGCAACCCGACCTGATCCTGCTCGACGTCATGATGCCGCAGATGGACGGCTACGAGGTGCTGCGCCGCCTGCGCGCCGACCCCGAGACCGTCGAGATCCCGGTGATCTTCGTCACCGCCAGCGGCGAGGAGAGCGACGAGGAGCACGGCCTCGCGCTCGGTGCCGTGGACTTCCTGCGCAAGCCCATCCGCCCGCTGGTGACGCTGGCGCGCGTGCGGGCACAGATCCAGGCGCGCCAGGCGCGCCGCGCGATGGCGCATGCCAATCGCACGCTGGCCGGCGAGGTGGGCGACCGCATCCGCGAGCTGCACGCGGCGCGCCGCGTGGCGATCCGCGCGCTGGCGCACCTGGCCGAGCAGCGCGATCCCGAGACCGGCAACCACATCCTGCGCACGCAGGGCTACGTGCAGGAGCTGGCGCTGGCGCTGCGCGACGAGCCCGGCTACGCCGAACAGCTCGACGACCGCATGGTCGACTGGATGGCCGAGTCGGCCCCGCTGCACGACATCGGCAAGGTCGGCATCCCCGACAACATCCTGCTCAAGCCCGGCCCGCTGACCCCCGACGAGTGGGTGGTGATGCGCACGCACACGACGATCGGCGCACGAGCCATCGAGCTGGCCGAGCGCGACATGGACGAGCCCACCGACTTCCTGCGCATCGCGCACCAGATCGCGCAGTCGCACCACGAGCGCTGGGACGGCAAGGGCTATCCGCAAGGCCTGTCGGGCACCGAGATCCCGCTGGCTGCGCGCATCATGGCCGTGGCCGACGTGTTCGACGCGCTGATCTCGCCGCGCGTCTACAAGAAGCCGATGCCGATCGGCGACGCCTGGCGCATCATCGTCGCCGACAGCGGCACCCGCTTCGACCCCGCCGTGGTGCGGTCCTTCGAGCGCGCCTTCGACCGCCTCGTGGCGATCTCCCGCCAGCACGAGGACAAGGCGCTCGAGCTGGTCGCATGAACGAGGGGGCGAGGCCCGCCGGCCCGGGTGCCGGCACGCCGGCGACCCCGCGGCGCGGCCTGCAGGCGCTGGCGCTCGTGGCCATCGTGCTGCTGTGCGTGGCGGCGGTGGCTTCGGCGCTGCAAGCGCACCAGCGGCAGCGGCTGCGCGCGTTGCAGTCGATGGCCAGCGCGTCCGCGCACGACCTGGGCTCGTGGTTCGGGCGCCACCTGCAGGACGGCCAGACCTACCGCACGAGCAAGGTCTACGCCGAGCTGTACCGCCGCTGGCAGAAGAACGGCGACCCGACGCTGACCGAGCGGCTGACCGAGCTTCTGCAGATCAAGGCCTGGCGCGACGTGAGCCTGTACGACGCGCGCGGCACGCTGCTGTGGTCGTCGGCGCGCGGCGACGTGGCGGCCGCGCTCGGCGCCGACGGCTTGCGCGCGGCGCACGCCGACCATGTGGTGTTCGAGCCGCCCACCGTGGACGCCGGCGGCGAGCTCACGCTGGCCATGGACACGCCGCTGGAACTGCACGCTGACACCGGCCGGCCGTTGCTGCGCGTGCGCTGGAGCGCCAGCCAGGCGATGGACGAGGCGCTGGCATGGACTTCGGCCACCGCGACGCCGGCCCAGGTGGTGTTCCTGGTGCCGAACGCCGGTGGATGGACTGCCTACACCCTGGGGGTCCACGGCACCGCCGAGCGCGGCGTGGCGCAGCGCGAGGCGCTGGCGTCCGGGTTGCCGCCCGACCTCAGTGCGCTGCCGGTGGCGCGTGGCGTGGACGAGCGCGGCGCGGCCTACACCGCGGTGCTGCAGCCGGTGCCCGGCACGGCGTGGTGGCTGATGGTGAAGAACGGTGATCGCGACGACCTGCTGGCGGCACTGCGCGAGTCTGCGTGGATCGTGCTGGCGTCGCTGCTGGGCACGGCCATCGTGCTCGCGTTGCAGCGGCTGCGCCGACGCGACGAGGCGCTGGCGCGGGCCGCGCAGCAGCGGCGCCAGCACGAGGCGCAGTCGCGCACGCTGCAGCTGCTGGACGCCGTGATGGACAGCGCCGGCATCGTGGTCGTGGCGCAGGATCTCGAGGGCCGGCTGCTCACCTGCAGTGCCGAGGCGACGCGGCTGGCCGGGCTCCGGTCGAGCCCGCTGCCCGGAACGCCCCTGTCGGAGCTGCCGCCGTGCGGCTGGCTGATGTTCCCCGAGGGCGCCGACCCGCAACCGCTGGGCAGCGACGAGTGCTGGCACACGCGCGTCGGGCCGCGCACCTATGGCGTGGTGCGCGGGCAGCTTCGCGATGCACGCGGCGTGGTCTGCGGCCGCTACCTGGTGGCGCGCGACGTGACGGCGCAGCGCGAAGGCGCGCTGGCGCTGCAGCGCAGCGAGCAGCAGCTCGCACTGGCGCTGCATGGTGCGGGCATCGGCCTGTGGGACTGGCACGTGCCCAGCGGCGCGGTGGACTTCAACCACCGCTGGGCCGACATGCTCGGCTACCGGCTCGACGAGGTCGACCGCCACGTGGACACCTGGAAGGCCCTCGTGCACCCCGACGACTGGGAGCACGTGCGCGAGGTGCTGGAGTCGCACCTGGAAGGCCGCACGCCGTCGTACCGCTGCGAGCACCGGCTGCGCCACCGCGACGGCCGCTGGGTCTGGGTGATCGATGCGGGCCGCGTCGTCGAGCGCGATGCCGACGGCCGGCCGCTGCGCGCGGTGGGCATCCACCTGGACATCAGCGACCGCCGCGCCGCGCAGCTCGCGCTGGAGCAGTCGCGCACCGAGCTCGAGCGGCGCGTGGACGAGCGCACCGAGGCGCTGGCCGAGGCCACCCGGCGCGCCGAGACGGCCAGCCAGGCCAAGAGCGCGTTCCTGGCCAACATGAGCCACGAGATCCGCACGCCGCTGAACGCGATCATCGGCCTGTCGCACCTGATGGGCGACACCCCGGGCGACGCGCGGCAGGCCGACCGCATCGCCAAGGTCGAGCGCG
>JAEUPB010000003.1 GCA_016789955.1 Rubrivivax sp.
GGGCGCGTCGATCACCGCGTCCGGCGGCGGCCTGCTGTCGGTCGACACGACCGACGGTCTGGGCATCGCCGGCGTCGAAGCCTTCCTGAACGCCAACACGATCCCGACCTTCCTCGGCGGCTTCGCCGACATCGCCTACACGGAGTCGGCCAACAACTTCGTGCTGAACCCGTTCGACCTGGCCGGCGCCGGTGGCGACAGCTGCCTGACCGGCGCGCCGCAAGTCGGTGACTGGTGCTTGGCCGGCTCTGCCGACCTGCGTGGCCGCACGGTCATCGTCCCGGCCCCGGGCAGCCTGGCGCTGCTGGGCCTGGGTCTGGTCGGCATCGGCGCGATCCGCCGCTCGACCAAGAAGTAAAGCCTTCCTGGTGGGGACTCCAAGGGCCGCTCTGCGGCCCTTGTCGTTTTTCAGGCATCGAGTCTTCGTCCAGCGCCGCGGAGTACGCCGCGCGAGTCGTCGCCCCCCGGCGCCGTGCACGGGTCCCTTACAGTACGGAGAGGCTGGCGGCGTCCGCCGACCCGGCCGACGGACTCCGAGGACGACATGACGGTTGCCACGGCCCCTTCCGCGCCGCCGCTCACCGCGGCGACCCTCGCGGCGCTCAGGGCTGCGGTCGGGGACGAACACGTCCTGACCGACGAAGCAGGCCTTGCGGCCTACTCGCGCTGCACGATTCCCTGGTACGCGCGCTGCGGGGCCGTGGTCTTGCCGGGCAGCACCGAGGAAGTCGCGCGCGTCGTGCGCATCGCCAACGAGGCCGGCCTGCCGGTCTGGCCGTTCAGCGGCGGCCGCAACTGGGGTTACGGCGGCACGCTGGCCACCGAGCCCGGCGCCATCGTGCTGCTGCTGCGGCGCATGAACCGCATCGTGCAGGTTGACGACACGCTGGCGTACGCGGTCATCGAGCCGGGGGTGAGCTACCGGCAACTCAGCGAGCACCTGCGGCAGGGCGGGCACCGCCTCTGGCCGGACTGCATCGACGGAACTCCCGACGGCAGCGTGATCGGCAATGCGCTGGATCGCGGCATCGGCGAGACACCGTATGGCGACCACTTCGGCAATCTGTGCGGACTCGAGGTGGTCCTGCCGAACGGCGACGTCGTCACGACCGGTGGGGGCGGCGCGGAGGTGCGTACCTTCCACCTGCACAAATGGGGCGTCGGCCCCTACGTGGAAGGCCTGTTCAGCCAGTCGAACCTGGGCATCGTCACGAGGGCCGGTGTCTGGCTGATGCCCGAGCCCGAGTGCTTCAACTCGTTCGTCTTCGAACTCCGCGACGACAGAAGCTTCGAGCAGGTGGTCGATGCCTTCCGGACCCTGGCCTTGCAGGGGGTGCTGACCTCCAAGCTGCACATGATCAACGACATCGTGTCGATGACCGTGGTCACGCAGCGCGTGCGCGAAGGCGTGACCCACGATCGCGCCATGACGGAGGACGAGCGCCGCGCGATCCGCAGGAAGTACGGGATCGCCGCCTGGAACTGCGCCGGCGGGCTCTACGGGTCTGCCAGTTCCGTGGCCGGGCAGCGGCGAGCGCTGCGACGGGCGCTGGGCCGGTACGGGCGCCTCGTCTTCGTCTCCGATCGCCTCGCCGGAACCCTGGAGGCGATGCTGCCGCTGGCGTGGCGGCACGCGCCCGTACGGTGGCTCGTGGAACTGGGTGCCCGGACCTCGCTCACGGTGATCAACTCGTTTCCCCACGTCCACCGCATCCTCAAGGGCATCCCGACGGACTACTTCCTGAAGCATGCCTACTTCCGCAACCGACGCGAGCGGCCCGACGCCGACGTCGATCCGGCGCGCGACCGCTGCGGGCTGCTGTGGTTCGCGCCGATCCTGCCCAACGTCGGCAGCGAGGTCCGTGCCTATGCCGATGCCTGTCGCGTGCGGTTCGAGCGGGCGGGGTTCGACTTCTACGTGGCCATGTTGATGATGAACCCGCGCTCCGTCATCTGTCTGATGAACGTGAACTTCGATCACGACGCCGCGGCCGAGGCCGAGCGCGCGCGAGCGCTGTACGCCGAGTTGATGGACGACATGCGGGCGCGGGGCTATGCACAGTACCGCTCGGCGCTGCCGGGGTGGCCGCCTGCCACCGAGGGCGAGGTCGCTGCCCAGCGCCTACTGGGCCGGGTCAAGCGCGCACTCGATCCTCGGGGAGTGCTCGCCCCTGGCCGGTATGGAGTCGATGGCCGGGGCTGATCGAGCCGCGGCGCCTCAATTGCCTCGCTGGTCGAGATATCGGTCCAGCAGCACCGGCAGGTACTCGGTCCACGGGCGCCAGCACCCGGTCAAACCGGGCTCGGCCTCCAGCAACCGGCGCATGCCCGTCACCTCGAAGCGCTGTTCGCCGCTGAGGTAGTCCAGGAACACCGGCAGCGTCCCCAACGCACGGCGGACGCGCGGGTCCGGCGCGAGCCGGCTGCCCAACGCCGCCGCCGCCGAGATCGCTCCCCGCGGGATGGTGATGACCGGCGCGAGCCGCCGCCCCCTTGCCGCCAGCCGCGCCCGAACCTCGGATCTCAGCGTCGTCAGCGGCAGCGCATCCGCCGGCCCGCTGGCTTCGTGCAGGATCAGGGTGTTCGACGCCTCGTTTCGGCTCGACCAGGCGATGACCCGCGCGACGAAATCGGAGGGGACGATGTCCAGCGTGGCACCGTCCAGCGGCGGGAAGAGCCCGAACGTGCGCTTGCCCGACAGGAATTCGCACAGGTGGTAGAAGACCTGGAAATGGATCACCCGCCCGGTGCGGGAGTCGCCCACCACCATGCTGGGTCGGTGCACCGTGACGCGCAGCCCGCGTTCGCGATGTTCCCGCACCAGCATCTCCGCTTCGGCCTTGGCCTGCTCGTAGGTGTTGTGGAACTTCCGTGTCTCGTCGATCCAGCGCTCCGGGACCGTGCGCAGGTATCCGCCGACACCGACCGTGCTGACCAGGTCGAGCTTGTGCAGCCGGCCGGCGCGCTGCGCCGACCAGGCCAGGTCGATCACCTGCTGGGCCGAGACCACGGCGGACTCGCGCGCGCGCTCGATCGGCAGGTTCATCCGCACCGCGCCGGCCGCATGGATGATGTGCGTCACCGATCCGCTCAGGGCCTCGTATTGCCCAGGCGTCAGCCCGAAGCGCGGCAGCGTGGTGTCGCCGCGCAGTGCCACCACGCGCCGGCGCGCCGCGGCTTCGTTCGGGCCGAACTGCCAAAAGGCGAACAACTCGTCGACCCGGCGGGCGAGCCCCTCGTCGTCGGGTGCACGCACCAGCATCGAGATCTCGTCGGCGCCCTCCTCGAGGAGCACTGGGATCAGCGCGCTGCCCACGACGCCGGTCCCGCCGGTGACGAAGTAGCGTCTCATACCAGCACGAGTTCCAGCCCGGATGGCAGGCTGGCCGATGCCTCGGACAGCCTGGCCGGGTCATCGACGACCCTGGCCAGCTGCGCCAGCGCATCGGCATAGCGCTCGCCCACCACCTGTCGGCGCAGCTTGAGGTTGCCGGTGAGTTCGCCCGTCTCGATCGTCAAGGGCTGCCGCGTGACCACCAGGCCTGCAGGGCGCTGGTAGTCAGGCAAGGCCCGGCTCGCGGCGCGCACGGCGTGGCGCAGGGAGGTGGCCGTGGTGTCCGCGTCCGGGGCGACCGCGACGAGGGCCAGCAGCGTGGCGCGGCCGGCACCGAAGACGGCCGCATGCTCCACGCCGGCAACCGACCGCAGCGCCGCCTCCACCGCCTGGGGTGCCACCCGCCTGCCGGTCGAGGTCTTGAACACTTCGGACTTCCGACCCACCAGGCGGACGAACCCGTCGCTGTCGATCTGTGCGAGATCCCCGGTGGCCAGCCACCCATCCTGATCGACCGCGCCGCCCTCATCCAGCGCGCCGACGTACCCGTCGAACGTGCCGATGCTGCGGATGAGCAACTCGCCGTCCGGGCCGAGCCTGGTCTCGACGCCCTTCATGGCCCGGCCCACCGTGCCGAACCGAAGGGCGTTCGCGCGATTCGTCGCCACCGGCACGATGCACTCGCTGAGCCCATACGCTTCGAGGACCCTCAGGCCCATGGCGTCGAGTCGCTCGAGCAGCCACGTCGGCATGGGAGCCGAGCCGCTCACGAGATAGCGGAGGCGCCCGCCGAAGGCCTCCCGGATCCGTCGCAGAACCAGCCCATCCGCCACCGCGAGTGCCGCCTGGGTCATCGGCGGGACGGGCAGCCCCTGCCGCCGCAACGTACTGGCCCGCTCTCCGGTCGTCAGGGCCCAGTGGGCCATGCCTGCAGCCAGCCCGCCCCGCGCGGCCATGCGCCCCGTCACCACGGCGTGGAACTTCTCGTAGAAGCGGGGCACGCCGATGAACACGTGCGGGCGTATCGCGGGCAGATGTTCCATGATGGTCCGCGGATCCTCGACGTAGTAGGTCTGCGCCCCGAGGGCTGCGGCGCACAGGTTGACGATGCGCTGAAAGGGGTTGGACAGCGGCAACCAGCTCGCCAGGCGGTCCCCCGTGGAGATGTCGTTGAACGCGTCGAGGATGGCCTCCATCGCGGCCCGGATCTGGCGGTGCCTGAACAGGACTCCCTTGGGGCGTCCCGTCGTGCCGGACGTGAAGACGATCCAGGCAGGGTCTTCCGGCACCGGCCTCGAGTCCGCTGCGCGGGGCGCAGCCTCCGATTCGGCCTCTGCCGCCAGCGCACGGACCGACACGACGCGGGGACCGAGCGCCGGTTGCGACGGATCATCCTCCCCCAGCGTGACGACGAACCGGAACGACGCGGCGAGTTCGGGCCGCACGCCGTCGAGCCTCGATGTGCGATCGACCACCAGGGCACTCGGCGTGGCCAGCTCGAGCAACGCGGACAACATCTCCGCAGGCGCGTGGGCATCGATCCCGACGACGACGCCCCGGGCGGCGAGCACCGCCCAGTGTGCGATGTCCCAGTCGGACGTTCCTGTGGCGATGAACGCCACGCGATCGCCAGGGCGCAGGCCGAGCCGGGTGCAGCCGCGCGCGAGCGCTTCGACCCTCGCGTGCAACTCGCTCCACGAGTGCGACTGCCAACGGCCATCGCTGCTGAGCGTCCAGTGGCCGGGGAGGTCGCCGGACCTCGAGGCCCGGTCCCTCAGGACGTCTCCCAGCGTCGCATCAGAGTGAGTGGTCATGCGCGCCCTGAGGGCGATGGATCGGGTGTGCCTCGATGTCCGCCGTGTCGTTCGTGAAGTACGCACGAGGGGCCGGGTGCGATGCCGCAACCCGTCTGGCGCGGCCGCGGCCTCCTCCGTGAATTTTGCTTGGCGCCCGGCGGGCCGGGTGCCCTAGGGAGGGATTCTCGACCCTTCTGTGCCATCATTTCGAGCCGATCTTGCCCGTATTCACCATGACGAGGACCCTGCGCGGGACCTGGGCGTCGTGGCCGGGTTCTACGCCCCCGATGACTGAGGTACCGCAGTGATGCATGTCGCTCGAAGGATCCACGTCGCCCTTGCAGCGCTGGCCGTGCTCGTGCTGTCGGCCTGTTCTTCCACCGGGAAGTTCCCCCCGGCGCCGACCAAGGTCGAGGGCAAGGACTACTCGTACATCATCGGCCCCGGCGACAGCCTGAACATCGTCGTCTGGCGGAACCCGGAACTTTCGATGTCTGTCCCGGTGCGCCCCGACGGCAAGATTGCCGCGCCGCTCGTCGACGAGTTGATGGCGCAGGGCAAGAACTCGGTGGAACTGGCCCGGGACGTCGAGAAGGTGCTCGGCAAGTATGTGCGCGACCCGATCGTCACCGTGATGGTGTCCGGCTTCGTCGGCCCGTACGACCAGCAGATTCGCATCGTCGGCGAGGCCGCGCGGCCGCAGGCGCTGCCTTTCAAGAACGACATGTCGCTGCTGGACGTGATTATTGCCGTGGGCGGCCTGACCGATTTCGCCGACGGCAACGGCGCGTCGATCCTGCGCACCGGCGAAGGCAACAAGCAGTACTCGGTGCGAATCAAGGACCTGCTCAAGCGGGGCGACATCTCGGCCAACGTGCAGATGCGGCCCGGCGACATCCTGATC
>JAEUPB010000055.1 GCA_016789955.1 Rubrivivax sp.
ATGGTGAAGCCGTGCATGCCGGCCTTGGCGGCCGAGTAGTTGGTCTGGCCGGCCTGGCCCTTCTCGCCGTTGACCGAACTGATCTGGATGATGCGGCCCCAGCCCCGCTCGACCATGCCCGGCACCACCTGCTTGGTGACATTGAACATGCTGTTCAGGTTGGTGTCGATGACGGCCTTCCAGTCGTCGGGCGTCATCTTCAGGAACATCCGGTCGCGCGTGATGCCCGCGTTGTTCACGAGGATGTCGATCGGGCCGTGCTCGGCCACCGCCTTCTGGAACGCGGCCACCGTGCTCTCCCAGTCGGCGACGTTGCCCACCGAGGCGTAGAAGGTGTGGCCGAGTGCCTTCTGCTCGTCGAGCCACTTGGCGTGGTCGCGGCTCGGGCCGCAGCCGGCGATGACCTTGTAGCCTTCCTTGGCCAGCCGCTGGCAGATCGCGGTGCCGATGCCGCCCATGCCGCCGGTGACGTACGCAACTTTCTGTGCCATGTCTCTCTCCTTGAGGGTGGTTGACGAAATACTCAGCGTTCGACGGTGAGGGCCACGCCCATGCCGCCGCCGATGCACAGGCTGGCGATGCCCTTGCGGGCGCCGCGCTTGCCCATCTCGTGCAGCAGCGTCACCAGGATGCGCGCGCCCGATGCGCCGATCGGGTGGCCGATGGCGATCGCGCCGCCGTTGACGTTGACCTTGCTGGTGTCCCAGCCCATCTCCTGGTGCACCGCGCAGGCCTGCGCGGCGAAGGCCTCGTTGATCTCGAGCAGATCCAGGTCGGCCGGCTTCCAGCCCGCACGCTCGAGCGCCTTGCGTGCGGCCGGCACCGGCCCCATGCCCATGATCGACGGGTCCAGGCCCGCGCTGGCGTAGCTGGCGATGCGCGCCAGCGGCGTGAGGCCCAGCGCGGCGGCCTTCTTCGCGCTCATCACCACCACGCCGGCGGCGCCGTCGTTCAGGCCCGAGGCGTTGCCCGCGGTGACCGAGCCGGCCTTGTCGAAGGCCGGGCGCAGGCCCGCCAGCGCCTCGGCGCTGGTCTTGCGGTTGATGAACTCGTCGGCGGCGAAGACCACCGGGTCGCCCTTCTTCTGCGGGATCGAGACCGGCACGATCTCGTCCTTGAAGCGGCCGGCTTCCTGCGCCGCGGCGGCCTTCATCTGCGAGGCCAGCGCCAGCGCGTCCTGTGCCTCGCGCGTGACGCCGTACTTCTTGGCCACGTTCTCGGCGGTGATGCCCATGTGGTACTGGTTGTAGACGTCCCACAGGCCGTCGACGATCATCGAGTCGACCATCTTCCAGTCGCCCATGCGCTGGCCGTCACGCGAGCCATGCAGCACGTGCGGCGCCAGGCTCATGTTCTCCTGGCCGCCCGCGATCACGATCTCGGAGTCGCCGTCGCGGATGGCCTGGGCGGCCAGCATCACGGCCTTCAGGCCCGAGCCGCAGACCTTGTTGATGGTCATCGCCGGCACCGCCATGGGCAGCCCCGACTTGATGACCGACTGGCGCGCCGGATTCTGGCCGGACCCCGCCTGCAGCACCTGCCCGAGGATCACCTCGCCGACCTGGCCGCCCTCGAGGCGGGCGCGCTCGAGCAGCGCCTTGATGACGGTGGCGCCGAGTTCGGGCGCCGGGGTCTTGGCGAGCGTGCCGCCGAACTTGCCGACCGCGGTGCGGGCGGCGGCGACGATGACGATGTCGGTCATGGGTGGACTCCTGGGGAACGGGATGCAGAAACGGATCATGCGCCGGTGGCGCGTGGATCATGCGCCGATGGCGCGCGGGACGGGTGGGTGAATGCCGATCAGGCCTTGGCCTGCACGTAGCGGCCCGGTGCGGGCTCGATGACCTTGAACCCCTTGCCGCCCGGGGTCTTGGGCGCGGGGACCTGCTTGCCGGCATGGGACTTCAGCCAGCCGGCCCACTCGGGCCACCAGCTGCCGGGCTTCTCGGTGGCGCCGGCGAGCCAGGCGTCTGACGTGGCCGGCAGTTGCCGGTTGATCCAGTGAGACCGCTTCCCCGCGGCCGGCGGGTTGATGACGCCGGCGATGTGTCCCGAGGCGCCGAGCACGAAGCGGCGGTCGCCCTTGAACAGCGGCACCGAGCGGTACGCGGCCGTCCACGGCACGATGTGGTCCTCGCGCGAGGCGTAGACGAACACCGGCGCCTTGATCTTGCCGAGGTCGAGCTTCTCGCCGCACACCGTGAGCCGGCCCGGCACCTTCAGCTCGTTCTGCAGGTACGTGTGGCGCAGGTACCAGCAGTACATCGGCCCGGGCAGGTTCGTGGAGTCGCCGTTCCAGTACAGCAGGTCGAACGGCGGCGGCGTCTCGCCCTTCAGGTAGTTGCCGACGACGTAGTTCCACACCAGGTCGTTCGGGCGCAGGAAGCTGAAGGTAGTGGCGAGCTCCTTGCCCTTCAGCAGGCCGGGGCCTTGCGGTGCCTGGTCGCCGATGGTCACCTCGCGCACCTGCACCGAGGCCTCGTCGACGAAGATGTCCAGCACGCCGGTGTCCTCGAAGTCCAGCAGCGTGGTCAGCAGCGTCACCGACTGCGCCGGGTGTTCGCCCCGCGCGGCCAGCACGGCCAGCGCCGTGGACAGGATCGTGCCGCCGACGCAGAAGCCCAGCGTGTTGATCGCCTTCGCGCCGGTGATCGCCTGCACCGTGCGGATGGCGCGGATCGGGCCTTCGTCGATGTAGTCGTCCCAGGTCTTGGCGACCATCGACTCGTCGGGGTTGCGCCAGCTCACGACGAACGTGCGGTGGCCCTGCTCCACCGTGTAGCGGATCACCGAGTTGGTGGGCTGCAGGTCGAGGATGTAGTACTTGTTGATGCACGGCGGCACGAACAGCATCGGCCGCTCGTGCACCTGCGCCGTCAGCGGCTTGTACTCGATGAGCTGGAACAGCTCGTTCTCGAAGACCACCGAGCCTTCGGTGGTGGCGATGTTGCGGCCGACCTCGAACACGCTCTCGTCGGTCTGCGAGACATGGCCCTTCTGCACGTCCTGCAGCAGGTTGCGCAGGCCCGCCGCGATGCTCTCGCCCTGCGTGTCGACGGCCTTCTTCAGCGCGTCGGGGTTGAAGGCGAGGAAGTTGCTCGGCGCGCTGGCGTCGATCCACTGCTGCACCGCGAAGCGGATGCGGGCGCGCGTCTTCTCGTCGCCCTGGACGTTCTCCGCCATCTGCAGCAGCGCGCGGGCGTTCAGCAGGTACATCTGCGCCGCGTACGCGGAGGCCGGGTTGGCGGCCCACTCGGTGCCGAAGCGGCGGTCGCCGATCTTCGGCTCGGCGGCGTCACCCGTGGTGAGCTTCTGCAGCGACTGGTTCCAGATCTGCGAGACGCCCTGCAGGTACTCGGCCTGCACCTGCTGCAGCGCCTGCGGCGCCAGCGACAGGCCGGCGAGCTGCTGCCACATCTGGCCCACGGTCTTGCCGAAGGCCTGCGCGGGGTCGTCGGTCGACAATCCACCTGGGGTCATGCGGGGCTCCTGTGGGTGCGGGTGCGGGACGGGGTTGTAGGCTGCCGCGCTGACAGCGCCTTGACGACCGACGGCGCGGGCCCGCGGGGAATCTTCTCGATGCACATCATCCTGGTTGCGATTGCGTGGATCTATGTCGTGGTGATGGTGGCCGCCGCGGAGGCCGTTGCACCCAACGGCACGCTGCTCGGAGCCGCAGTCACCATCGTGCTGTGGGGAGTGCTGCCGCTGACGGTGGTGCTGTACATCCTGACGACGCCGGCACGGCGGCGCGCACGCCTGCAGCGCGAGTCGCTGCGGGGCTCATCGGGCGCTCCGGATGGCGGCGACCATGCGGCCGGTGACCCGGTCCCGCCGGTGGGAAAAGAACCGTGACGCGTCGCTGGCCGTGCACCAGGTGCCTCCGGTGATCTGCTGCACCCCCACGGCCTGCAGGCGCACCCGCGCCAGCAGCGGCAAGTCGGCCCGCCAGCGCGGGCAGCCGTCCGGCCCGGATGCCGCCGCGCGGAATCCCGGCCCCGGAGCGGCGGCGCTGCCGCCGAACGCGGCCACCACATCCTTGCCCACCTCGTAGGCCGCAGGCCCGATGCACGGGCCGAGCCACGCGCGCAGCGTCGCGGGTGCCACGCCCGCGCCCTGGCGCAGGGCCTCGACAGTGGCTTCCAGCACGCCGGCGGCCAGCCCGCGCCAGCCGGCATGCGCCGCGGCCACCACGGCGCCGTCGGCCGAGCTGAACAGCACCGGCAGGCAGTCGGCGGCGGTCACCGCGCAGGCGACGCCCGGGCGGTCAGTCCAGGCGGCATCGGCGCGCGGCCGCGGCTCAGGGGACGGCTCGGTGACGCAGACCACGTCGGCCCCATGCACCAGGTTCAGCCAGGCGATCGGCGCGCCGATCGCACGCTCGACGCGGCGGCGGTTCTCGGCCACCGCTGCGTCATCGTCCCCGACCGAACGGCTGACGTTCAGGCCCGCGTAGGGCCCCTGACTCACGCCGCCATGGCGCGTCGTCATCAGCGCCGGCGCAGGCGCGTCCCAGTCCGGCCGCAGCCAGCCCAGGGCCGCGACGTCCGGCGCATCGAGAACGGCCTCAGGCGGCATCCGGGCACTTCTCCGGCCGCGTCTGCTCGAACGCGTCGAGCTTCATGCAGGCATCGAACACGCGCATCACCTGCGGCACATGGTCGAGCCGGCAGTTGAAACGCTGCGCATTGAAGATCTGCGGGACGAGCACGCAGTCGGCCATCGTCGGCGTGTCGCCGTGACAGTAGGTCGATGGCGCGGCCTGCAGCCGCCGCTCGACGACCTGCAGGCCGGTCTCCACCCAGTGCCGGTACCAACGGTCCTTGTCCTCTTCCGAGACCTTCATGTCGCGCACCAGGTAGCGCAGCACGCGCAGGTTGTTCAGCGGGTGGATCTCGCAGGCGATGTCCTGCGACAGCGCACGCACCCTCGCCCGGCCCAGCGCATCGCGCGGCAGCAAAGGCGGCTCGGGGTGCGTTTCGTCGAGGTACTCGATGATCGCCATCGACTGCGACAACCCGACGTCGCCGTCGTGCAGCAGCGGCACCAGGCGCGACGCCTGCACCGCCGAGAACGACTCGGACAGCTGCTCGTTCTTCTGCAGGTGCACCGACTTGTAGTCGTAATCCAGCCGCTTCAAGGCCAGCGCGATCCGCACGCGGTACGACGCGGACGAGCGGAAGTAGTTGTACAGCTCCATCGCGGGTTCCTTCAGCGCACGGCCACCTTCAGCGTGCCCAGGCCATCGATGCGCCCTTCCATCACGTCACCGGCCACCACGGCGCCGACGCCGGCCGGGGTGCCGCTGTAGATCAGGTCGCCCGGCGCCAGTTCCCATGCGGCGCTCAGGTGCTCGATCGTCTCGGCGACGTTCCAGATCAGGTCCTTCAGGTCGGCCTTCTGGCGCGGCTGCCCGTTCACCGTGAGGCTGATCGCGCCGGTCGTCAGCTCGCCGGTCTTCGTGATCGGCGTGATCGGGGATATCGGTGCGCTCTGGTCGAAGCCCTTGCCGATGCACCACGGCCGGCCCTGCTTCTTCATGTCGTTCTGCAGGTCGCGCCGCGTCATGTCCAGGCCCACCGCGTAGCCCCAGATGTGCTTCGCGGCGTCGGCCGCGGCGATGTTGCGGCCGCCGGTGCCGATGGCCACGACGAGTTCGATCTCGTGGTGCAAGTTCTTCGTCAACGACGGGTAGTCGATGGTGCCGGTCTCGCCGTCGGGCACGACGACGATCGCATCGGCAGGCTTCAGGAAGAAGAACGGCGGCTCGCGGCCGCTGAAGCCCATCTCCTGCGCGTGCTCGACATAGTTGCGGCCGACGCAGTAGATGCGGCGCACGGGAAACCGCCCACCGCCGGTGATCGGCACGGTGACGGGGACAGGTGCGGGGATCACGAGACTCATACTCAGCTCCGGGGTTGCCGAACGATCATGCCACTACACTGATTCGATGCACCTGCCGCGCCGCATCCAGCATTGCCGCCTCTGCGGGGCCCGCGCCGAGTACCGCGTGCCGGCCGACGACAACCGCGAACGCGCCACCTGCACCGCCTGCGGCGAAATCCACTACGAGAACCCGATCAACGTCGTCGGCACCGTGCCGGTGTGGGGCGACCAGGTGCTGCTGTGCCGCCGCGCGATCGAGCCCCGCTACGGGTTGTGGACGCTGCCCGCGGGCTTCCTCGAACTCGGCGAGAGCACCGATGCCGGCGCGGTGCGCGAGACGGTCGAGGAGGCCGGCGCGCGGATCGAGCTCGAAGGCCTCTACACGATCCTGAACGTCGTGCGCGTCGGCCAGGTCCACTTCTTCTACCGCGCCCGCATGCTCGACACGACACTGGACCCCGGCCCCGAGACGCTCGAGGCGCAGCTGTTCCGCGAGCACGAGGTGCCATGGGACCAGATCGCCTTCCGCACGGTGCGCCAGACGCTCGAGCATTTCTTCGAAGACCGGCGGCGCGGGCGGTTCGAGCTGCATACGGGCGAGATCGGCTGAGCGCGGCGGGCTGAACGCGGCCGCTCAGCGCCGCTGCGGCGGCAGGTCGGTGCACGAGCCGTGCGCCACCTCGGCGGCCATGCCGATGCTCTCGCCCAGCGTCGGGTGCGGGTGGATGGTCTTGCCGATGTCGACCTCGTCGGCCCCCATCTCGATGGCCAACGCCACCTCGCCGATCATGTCGCCGGCATGCGTGCCGACGATGCCGCCACCGAGGATGCGATGCGTCTCGGCATCGAACAGCAGCTTGGTCTGGCCCTCGTCACGGCCGTTGGCGATGGCGCGGCCGGACGCCGTCCACGGGAACAGGCCCTTCTTGACCTTCACGCCCTTGGCCTTGGCCTCGTCTTCGGTGAGGCCGACCCAGGCCACCTCGGGGTCCGTGTAGGCCACGCTCGGGATCACGCGGGCGTCGAACTGCGCCTTCGTGTCGCCGCTGGCCACCTCGGCGGCCACGTGCGCCTCGTGCACCGCCTTGTGCGCGAGCATCGGCTGGCCGACGATGTCGCCGATGGCGTAGATGTGCGGCACGTTGGTGCGCATCTGCACGTCGACCTTGATGAAGCCACGATCGCCGACGACCACGCCGGCCTTCTCGGCGCCGATCTTCTTGCCGTTCGGGGTGCGGCCCACGGCCTGCAGCACCAGGTCGTAGAGGCCCTCGCTCTTCGTGCCGTCGAGCCCCTCGAACTGCACGCGGATGCCGTCCGCCGTGGCCTCGGCGCCCACCGTCTTGGTCTTCAGCATCACGCGCTCGAAGCGGTGGGCGTTCATCTTCTGCCAGACCTTCACGAGGTCGCGGTCGGCACCCTGCATCAGGCCGTCGAGCATCTCGACGACATCGAGCTTCGCACCCAGCGTGGAATAGACCGTGCCCATCTCGAGGCCGATGATGCCGCCGCCGACCACCAGCATCCTTTCAGGACGCTGTCGGAGCTGCAACGCGCCGGTGGAGGTGACGATGCGCGGGTCGTCGGGGAGGAACGGCAGCTTCACCGCCTCCGAACCTGCGGCGATGATGGCCTGCTTGAAACGCACGACGACCCGCCTGCCATCGGCTCCCGTCACCGCGAGGTGGTGCGGGTCGGTGAACTCGCCGGTGCCTTGCACCACGGTGACCTTGCGCATCTTGGCCATCGCCGCCAGGCCGCCGGTGAGCTTGCCCACCACCTTGTTCTTGTGGGCCAGCAGCTTGCCGAGATCGACCTCGGGCTTGGCGAAGGTCACGCCGAGGTCGGCGAAGTGGGTCACCTCGTCCATCACCGCGGCCACGTGCAGCAAGGCCTTGCTCGGGATGCAGCCGACGTTCAGGCACACGCCGCCGAGCGTCGGATAGCGCTCGACGAGCAGCGTCTTCATGCCGAGGTCGGCGGCACGGAACGCAGCGGAATAGCCGCCGGGACCGGCGCCGAGCACGAGCATGTCGCACTCGTGGTCGACGGTGCCGGCATGGGCCGGCGCGGCGGCGGGCGCTGGAGCAGGCGCTGCTGCCGCCGGTGCGGGTGCCGGTGCGGCAGCCGCCGGCGCAGCCGCGCCGGCCGCCTCGACGATCGCCAGGACCACGCCTTCGTTGATCTTGTCGCCGAGCTTCACCTTCAGCTCGCGGATCACGCCGGCGGCCGACGACGGGATCTCCATCGAGGCCTTGTCGCTCTCCACCGTGATCAGGCTCTGCTCGACCTTCACGGTGTCGCCGGGCTTGACCAGCACCTCGATCACCGCGACGTCCTTGAAATCGCCGATGTCCGGCACCTTCACTTCGATCAGCGCCATCGCCGTCATCCCCTCAGCTTGAATGTGTGGCTGCGCACCGGCGCAGCAGAACTGGTGTCGAACTCGCAGCCGGCGCGCACGCCGGTCTCGGCAATCTCGGCCGCGGTGCGGGCGCGGTCGTAGACCGCGTGCATCGCGCCCAGCGCGAAGCGGCGTCCCGAGCCGATCGCCCAGAAACGCTCGAACTCGAACACCTCGCGGTACGACTCGACACCGAAGATGCCGCTCCCATTGGCGATCAGCAACGAGTACTGGCTGCTCTCGTACGGGTCCGTGTCATGCTCCTTGGTGTTGAGGAAGTAGGTCTCCTTCAACTTCGGATGCAGCCGCCGGAACGTCTCGAACAGGCCGTCCCGATCCTCGAGCCGCAGCTCCTCGGGCGGCAGCGCGTTCAGCGCCTGCCGCAGCACCGGCACGTGCGCGGTCGAGCCGACCATGCCGACGATCGAGCTGCCCACCTCGAACATCTTGGTGTTCAGCTCGTAGCCGTGCGGCAGCCGCGTCTCGCCGAAGGTCACCAGCGAGTCCGACGCGATCGCCAGCGTGCGGCCCTTGCGGGCCACCACGACGGTGCTCATGTCTACAGCAACACGCGGCGGAAGTCGGCGAGCAGGCTCGCGAAATACGCGTTGAAGCGCGCCGCCGCGGCACCGTCGATGACGCGGTGGTCCCACGACAGCGACAGCGGCAGGATCAGCCGCGGCTGGAAGGCCTTGCCGTCCCACACCGGGCGCGTCGAGCTGCGGCACACGCCGAGGATGGAGACCTCGGGCGCGTTGATGATCGGCGTGAAGTACGTGCCGCCGATGCCGCCCAGCGAGCTGATCGAGAAGCAGCCGCCGCTCATGTCCGCCGGGCCGAGCTTGCCGTCGCGCGCCTTCTTGGCGAGTTCGCCCATCTCCTGGCTGATCGCCAGCACGCCCTTCTTGTCGGCGTCCTTGATGACCGGCACCACGAGGCCGTTGGGCGTGTCGGCCGCGAAGCCGATGTGGAAGTAGTTCTTCAGCACCAGCTGCTCGCCGTCGAGCGAGGCGTTGAACTCGGGGAACTTCTTCAGCGCGTAGACCGCCGCCTTGATCAGGAACGCGAGCATCGTCACCTTGACGCCGCTCTTCTCGTTCTCCTTGTTCAGCAGCAGCCGGAACTCCTCCAGCTCGGTGATGTCGGCATCGTCGTGGTTGGTGACGTGCGGGATCATCACCCAGTTGCGGTGCAGGTTGGCGCCGCTGATCTTCTTGATGCGCGACAGGTCGCGCCGCTCGACCGGGCCGAACTTCGAGAAGTCGACCTGCGGCCACGGCAGCAACCCGGGCAGCGAGCCACCCGTGGCGGCCGGCGCGGCGGGGGCCTTGGCCTTCTGCGCCGCGGTCTGCGTGCTGCCGGCCATCACGGCCTTCACGAAGCCCTGCAGGTCGTCCTGCGTGATGCGGCCCTTGGGCCCGGTGCCCTGCACCTCGGCCAGCGGCACGCCGAGTTCGCGCGCCAGACGTCGGATCGACGGGCTGGCGTGCGGCAGCGTCGCGGTGGGGGCGGCGCCGGGCTGGTGAGTGGCCGCGGGGGCCGACGGGGAAGACGCCGATGCCGCGGCGGGAACGGCTGCGGGCGCGGCAGCCGTTGCGGGCGCCGGCGCAGGCACCGCCGCGGCCGGGGCGGCAGCACCCGCCGCGCCCTTCAGCGTGGCGATCGGCGTGCCCTTGTTGATCTTGTCGCCCACCTTCACGAGCAGGGTCTCGACGACCCCGGCGTGCGACGACGGGATCTCCATCGACGCCTTGTCGCTCTCCACGGTGATCAGGCTCTGCTCGAGCTTCACGGCGTCGCCGGCCTTGACGAAGATCTCGATCACCGCGACGTCGGCGAAATCACCGATGTCGGGCACCACCACGGTGACCGGGCCGGACGCAGCCACCGGTGCATCCGCAGCGGCGGCCGCAGGCGCCGGAGCCGGAGCTGCGGCCGACGGCGCAGGTGCGGGCGCCACGGCGGATGCCGATGCCGCGCCTTCCGCCTCGACCAGCGCCACCAGCGTGCCTTGGCTGACCTTGTCGCCGAGCGAGACCTTCAGTTCCTTCACCACGCCCGCCACCGACGACGGGATCTCCATCGAGGCCTTGTCGCTCTCCACGGTGAGCAGCGACTGCTCGAGCTTGATCGTGTCGCCGGGCTTCACCAGCAGCTCGATCACGGCCACGCTCTCGAAGTCCCCGATGTCGGGGACCTTCACTTCGACCAACGCCATGTTTGATGTCTCCGTCGTTCTCGTCGTTCAGGCGTACAGCGGGTTGACCTTGCCGGTGTCGATGCCGTACTTCTTGATCGCCTCGGCCACCACCGCGGGCTTGATCGCGCCGTCCTCGGCCAGGGCCTTGAGCGCCGCCACCACCACGTAGTGCCGGTTCACCTCGAAGTGCTCGCGCAGCTTGCTGCGGAAGTCGCTGCGGCCGAAACCGTCGGTGCCCAGCACCTTGTACGTGCGCGGCACGTTCTTCTCTCGCGGCATGAACGGGCGGATCTGCTCGGCGTAGTTCTTCATGTAGTCGGTGGAGGCGACCACGGGCCCGGCGTGCGCGCCCAGCTGCTGCGCCACGAACGGCACGCGCGGCGTGTCGGTGGGGTGCAGCAGGTTCCAGCGCTCGGCGTCCTGGCCTTCGCGCGCCAGTTCGTTGAAGCTCGGGCAGCTCCACACGTTGGCAGCCACGCCCCACTCCTCCTCGAGCAGCTTGCGCGCGGCCATGCTCTCGCGCAGGATGGTGCCGCTGCCCAGCAGATTCACGCTCGGCGCGCCCTTCTTGCCCTGCCCCGCCTCGAGCAGGTACATGCCCTTGATGATCTGCTCCTCGGTGCCCGGCTTCAGCCCCGGCATCGGGTAGTTCTCGTTGAGCAGCGTCAGGTAGTAGAAGACGTTGTCCTGCTTCTCCACCATGCGCTTCAGGCCGTGGTGGATGATCACCGCCACCTCGTGCGCGAAAGTCGGGTCGTAGGTGATGCAATTCGGGATCGTGCCGGCCAGGATGTGGCTGTGGCCGTCCTCGTGCTGCAGCCCCTCGCCGTTCAGCGTGGTGCGGCCCGACGTGCCGCCGAGCAGGAAGCCGCGCGCCTGCATGTCGCCGGCCGCCCAGGCCAGGTCGCCGATGCGCTGGAAGCCGAACATCGAGTAGTAGATGTAGAACGGCACCATGATGCGGTTGTTCGTCGAGTACGACGTCGCCGCGGCGATCCAGCTCGACATGCCGCCCGCCTCGTTGATGCCCTCCTGCAGGATCTGGCCGGCCTTGTCTTCCTTGTAGTACATGACCTGGTCCTTGTCGACCGGCGTGTACTTCTGGCCCTCGGGGTTGTAGATGCCGATCTGGCGGAACAGGCCTTCCATGCCGAAGGTGCGCGCCTCGTCGACGAGGATGGGCACGACGCGCGGGCCCAGCGCCTGGTCGCGCAGCAGCTGGTTCAGGAAGCGCACGTAGGCCTGCGTGGTGCTGATCTCGCGGCCCTCGGCGGTGGGGTCGAGCACCGCCTTGAAGGTCTCCAGCGACGGCACGGTGAAGCTCTCGTCGGCCTTCGCGCGGCGCTTGGGCAGGTAGCCGCCCAGCGCCTTGCGGCGCTCGTGCAGGTACTTCATCTCCGGCGTGTCGTCGGCCGGCTTGTAGAACGGGATCTTCGGCAGGTCGGCGTCGGAGATCGGGAGGTTGAAGCGGTCGCGCATGTAGCGGATCGCGGTGTCGTCGAGCTTCTTGGTCTGGTGCGCCGTCATCTTGCCTTCGCCGGCACCGCCCATGCCCCAGCCCTTGACGGTCTTGACCAGCAGCACGGTCGGCTGGCCCTTGGCGTTGTTGGCGCGGTGGAACGCGGCGTAGACCTTGCCCGCGTCGTGCCCCCCGCGGCGCAGTTCCCAGATCTGCTCGTCGCTCATCTTGGCGACCATCTCCAGCGTACGCGGGTCGCGGCCGAAGAAGTGCTTGCGCACGAAGGCGCCGTCGTTGGCCTTGAAGGCCTGGTAGTCGCCGTCCAGCGTGTCCAGCATGATCTTGCGCAGCGCGCCATCCTTGTCGCGCGCCAGCAGCGGATCCCAGTTGCTGCCCCAGATCAGCTTGATGACGTTCCAGCCCGCGCCGCGGAAGTCTCCTTCGAGCTCCTGGATGATCTTGCCGTTGCCGCGCACCGGCCCGTCGAGCCGCTGCAGGTTGCAGTTGATGACGAAGACCAGGTTGTCGAGCTTCTCGCGCGCGGCCAGGCCGATGGCACCCAGCGACTCGGGCTCGTCCATCTCGCCGTCACCGCAGAACACCCACACCTTGCGGTTGTCGGTCTTGGCGATGCCGCGCGCATGCAGGTACTTCAGGAAGCGCGCCTGGTAGATCGCCATCAGCGGCCCGAGGCCCATCGACACCGTGGGGAACTGCCAGAATTCCGGCATCAGCTTGGGGTGCGGGTAGCTCGACAACCCCTTGCCCGAACCTTCCTGGCGGAAGTTCAGCAGTTGCTCTTCCGTCAGGCGCCCTTCGAGGAAGGCGCGGGCGTAGATGCCAGGCGCGCTGTGGCCCTGAATGTAGAGCAGGTCGCCGCCGTGGCCTTCGCTCTCGGCATGCCAGAAGTGGTTGAAGCCGGCGGCGAACATGTGTGCCACCGAGGCGAACGAGCTGATGTGGCCGCCGAGGTCACCGCCGTCGGCCGGGTCGAGCCGGTTCGCCTTGACGACCATCGCCATCGCGTTCCAGCGCATGAACGCGCGCAGCCGGCCTTCCAGTTCCAGGTTGCCGGGGCTGCGCTCTTCTTCGCCGGGCTCGATCGTGTTGACGTAGCCGGTGGTGGCCGAGAACGGCAGGTCGACGCCCTGCTGGCGCGCTTCCTCGATGAGCAGATCGAGCAGCTGGTGGGCGCGGGCGCCGCCCTCACGGTCGATGACGGCCTGCAGCGCGTCGACCCATTCACGGGTTTCCTGGACGTCGGGATCGTTCGCGGCGGAGTCCGGCAGAGCGGCCATCGTTTGTCTCCTGATGGGTGGTTGGTTCGGATCGGCGCGCAGTGTATCGACTTCTGCGCGATTTTCAAATAGTGCTTTGTGATTTCATAATGCGAATTCAAAGAGCGCCCGCGATAATCCGGCCCATGAGTCCCCCCGGACCCAATATCAGCCACGCCCGCCGCCTCTTCGGATCCTGGTGGCGCAGGCAATCGCCCGCGCGCCAGGATCGCTTCGCCACGCTCGCGCCGCTGATGTCGGTGCTGCTGTTCCTCGCGGCGATCATTTCGGCGTTCTGGTACTTGCGCAACGAGGAAATCGAGCGGGAGACCGAGTCGGTCAAGCGCGACACCGAGATCGCCCAGCAGCAGCTCGGGCTGCGGCTGCTCGAGAACCAGGAAGCCTCGATCCGCCTGGCGCGCGAACTGGTGGCGCGCGACGTCTCGCGCACCGACTTCCTGTCGCTGTCGACCGCCTTCACGCGGGAGCGGCCCGAAGTCACGCAGCTCACGTGGGTCAACCTCAAGCGCAATGGCCGCCAGGGCCTCGCCTGGAACCACTCGGAGTTCACCAACGGGGCGACGCTTCCCCTGCTGCCCGGCGACGACAAGCGAGCCGACCCGGCGACGGCCGCCGCCGAGGAAGCCTGGCGCTCTCTGCGGGACGGACGCACGCCGGTGTACTCGCGCGCTTTCCGTGACGCCAACCACGTGCCGGTGTTCCAGATGCAGGTGCCGCTGCAGGACCGCAGTGGCTTCAGCGGCGCGCTGATCGTCGAGTACGCGATCGATGCGCTGGTGCGCTACTACGTGCCCGCCGACGTGTCGCGCCGGCACATGGTCGCCCTGCTCGACGGCCAGGGCAAGGTGCTGTCGAGCACCGTCACACCGCTGCCCGGGCAGGCGACGCGGCGCGCGCCGATCACCAGCGACGCGCCGCTCACCCCCACGGCCAACGGCCTGCTGATCCGTGCGCAGGGCTACCGCACCTCGATCGGCCTGATCAGCAACACGCTGTTCTGGATGGTGGTGGCACTGTCCGTGCTCACGGTGTGGATGCTGCTGGGCACGTGGCGCCACATGCGGCGGCGCTCGCAGATCCAGGCGGCGCTCGTGCAGGAGACCAACTTCCGCCGGGCGATGGAGAACTCCATGCCCACCGGCATGCGCGCGATGGACCTCGAAGGCCGCATCACCTACGTGAATGCGGCGTTCTCGCAGATGACGGGGTTCGCCGACACCGAACTGGTCGGCCGCCTGCCGCCCTTCCCCTACTGGCCGCCCGACCGCATCGAGGAGAACAGCCGGCTGCTGCAGCAGGAGCTGCTCGGCCGCAGCCCATCCGGCGGCATCGAGGTCAAGGTGATGCGCAAGGACGGTTCGCTGTTCGATGCGCGCATGTACGTCAGCCCGCTGATCGACCCCAAGGGTCAGCAGACCGGCTGGATGACGAGCATGACCAACATCACCGAGGCCAAGCGCGTGCGCGACCAGCTCTCGGCGTCGCACGAGCGCTTCACCACGGTGCTGGAGGGTCTGGACGCCGCGGTGTCGGTGCTCTCGGTGCACCAGGGCGAGCTGCTGTTCGCCAACCGCTCGTACCGCCTGTGGTTCGGCGGCGATGCCAAGGGTCACACGCTGATGGCCGAAGGCACCGCGCCGGGCCCGTTCATCCCCGACACCGGCGACGACTCCGACCCGCTGGGCGGCCTGCCGACGCGCGAGCTCACCGAGGGCGGCACCGCGCCGCGCGAGGTGTTCGTGGGCTCGCTGCAGAAGTGGTTCGACGTGCGCTCGCGCTACCTGCAGTGGACCGACGGGCGACTCGCGCAGATGCTGATCGCCACCGACATCACGGCCCGCCTGCGCGCCGAGGAGCAGGCCGCCGCGCAGGCCGAGAAGGCGCAGGTGGCGAGCCGGCTCGTGACGATGGGCGAGATGGCCTCGTCGGTGGCGCACGAGCTGAACCAGCCGCTGACGGCGATCAACAACTACTGCAACGGCATGGTCTCGCGCGTGAAGGCCGAGTCCATCGACAAGGACGACCTCATCGCCGCGCTGCAGAAGACCGCGCGCCAAGCCGAGCGGGCCGGCCAGATCATCCACCGCATCCGCGCCTTCGTGAAGCGCAGCGAGCCGCAGCGGCAGCCGGCGCAGGCCCGGCAGATCGTCGAGGACGCGGTCGAGCTGGCCGGCATCGAGCTGCGGCGGCGCAACGTCTCGCTGCACAGCTACGTTGCGCAGCGGCTGCCCACGCTGCACGTGGACCCGATCCTCATCGAGCAGGTGGTGCTGAACCTCGTGAAGAACGCTGCCGAGGCGATCGACAGCGCGCGGCTGCCGGCCTCGCGCCGCCACATCGAGCTGCGCGTGGTACCGCGGCACACCGCCGAGGAAGGCGGCGTCATCGAGTTCAGCGTCACCGACATGGGCCCGGGCCTGAAGGAAGAGGTGATCGCACGCCTGTACGAGGCGTTCTTCTCCACCAAGGCCGAAGGCCTGGGCATCGGGCTGTCGCTGTGCCGCTCGATCGTCGAGTCGCACCGCGGCCGGATGCGGGGACAGAACATCTACAATGGGACGCAGGTCGTCGGCTGCCGATTCGCCTTCACGCTGCCGGTGGATCTGCCTCCGCGAAGCGAGGCAGGCACCCCGAAGGACGACGCCTCCGAACCGACTCCCGCCGCCGGCGCGGCATCCCTCCCGAGCGTGGTTTCCGAATGAGCCTGATTCCCAAGAAGGGCACCGTCTACGTGGTCGACGACGACGAGGCGGTGCGCGATTCGCTGCAGTGGCTGCTCGAAGGCAAGGACTACCGCGTCAAGTGCTTCGACTCGTCGGAGTCGTTCCTCTCGCGCTTCGACCCGCGCGAAGTGGCCTGCCTGATCGCCGACATCCGCATGGACGGCATGAGCGGCCTCGAACTGCAGGACCGGCTGCTCGAACGCAAGAGCCCGCTGCCGATCGTCTTCATCACCGGCCACGGCGATGTGCCGATGGCGGTGACGACGATGAAGAAGGGCGCGATGGACTTCATCGAGAAGCCGTTCAAGGAAGAGGAACTGCTGGGCCTCGTCGAGCGCATGCTCGAGCAGGCGCGCAGCGCCTTCAGCCAGCACCAGGAGCAGGCCAGCCGCGACGCGCTGCTGAGCCGCCTCACCACGCGCGAGGCGCAGGTGCTCGAGCGCATCGTTGCCGGCCGGCTGAACAAGCAGATCGCCGACGACCTGGGCATCAGCATCAAGACGGTCGAGGCGCACCGCGCCAACATCATGGAGAAGCTCAACGCGAACACCGTGGCCGATCTGCTGAAGATCGCCCTGGGCGCGCAGAGCAAGAGCTGACCGCGCGATGACGGCCCAGCTGATCGACGGCGTCGCGCTGTCGCGCCAGTTGCGCGCGCGCATCGGCGAGCAGACGCAGGCGCTGCTGCAGCGCATCGGGCGGCGGCCGGGGCTGGCGGTGATCCTCGTCGGCGACGACCCGGCCAGCGCGGTCTACGTGCGGCACAAGGTCGCCGCGTGCGAGGAGTTCGGCCTGCACTCGGTGTTCGAAAAGTACGAGGCCGCGACGGCCGAAGCCCTCGTGCTCGACCGCGTGGCCGCGCTGAACGCCGACCCCACGATCCACGGCATCCTCGTGCAGATGCCGCTGCCGAAGCACATCGATCCGCAGAAGGTCATCGCCGCGATCGACCCGCGCAAGGACGTCGACGGCTACTCGGTGCTCGCCGCGGGCCAGCTCACCACCGGGCTGCCGGGCCTGCGCCCTTGCACACCGCTGGGCTGCATGAAGCTGATCGAGAGCACCGGCCAGTCGCTGCGCGGCAAGCACGCGGTGGTGATCGGTCGCAGCAACACCGTGGGCAAGCCGATGGCGCTGCTGCTGCTGCAGGCCAATGCCACGGTGACCGTGTGCCACAGCGCAACGCCCGACCTCGGCGTGCACACGCGGCAGGCCGACGTGATCGTGGCCGCCGTCGGCCGCCGCAGCACGGTGACGGCCGACATGGTGAAGCCCGGCGCGATCGTCATCGACGTCGGCATGAACCGCAACGAGCAGGGCAAGCTGTGTGGCGACGTCGACTACGCCGGCGTGCGCGATGTGGCGGGCTGGATCACGCGGGTGCCGGGTGGCGTCGGCCCGATGACGATCACGATGCTGCTGGCCAACACGCTGCAGGCCGCCGAGGCGCTGCTCGGATGAACCCGCTGTTGGCGGCGGACGCCAAGCCCGACTTCCCGTCGATCCGGCCCGAGCACGTCACGCCGGCGCTGGACGTGCTGCTGGCCGATGCCGAGGCGGCGCTGGCCGCCGTCACCGGCGGTTCGGTGCCCGCCGACTACCATGCCGTCTCCAAGGCGCTGGACGTGCCGCTCGAACGGCTGCGGCGCGCCTGGACGCTGGTGTCGCACCTGCAGGCCGTGGCCGACACGCTGGAGCAGCGCGCGGCCTACACCGGGAACCAACCGCGCGTCACCGCCTTCTACACACGGCTGGGCGCTGATGAGCGGCTGTACACGATCTACAAGGCCATTGCGGCGAACGACAGGGCGCTCAACGACGAGCAGCGCCAGGCGCTGCGCCACGCACTGCGAGACTTCGTCCTCGGCGGCGCCGAGCTGAAGGGTGCCGCGCGGCAGCGCCATGCCGAGATCCAGGAGCGCGCCGCGACGCTGTCGCGAGAATTCGGCGAACACGTGCTCGATGCCACCGACGCCTACGCCTGGTATGCCACCGAGGCCGAGATGGCCGGCGTGCCCGACGACGTTCGGGCCGTCGCGCGCGAGGCCGCTGCGGCGGACGGCCGCAACGACTTGTACAAGCTGACGCTGCAGGAAGCCTGCCTGCGCCCGCTGCTGCGCTACGCCGAAGACCGCTCGGTGCGCGAGCGGCTGTACCGCGCCTATGCCACCCGCGCCAGCGAGGCCGGCCCGCCGGAGCTGGACAACGGGCCGCTGATGCGCGAGCTGGTCGCACTGCGCAACGAAGAGGCGCGGCTGCTCGGCTACCGCGACTACGCTGCACTGGCCCTGGTGCCGAAGATGGCGCGCACGCCCGATCGCGTGCTCGACTTCGTGCGCGATGCCGCGCGGCGTTCGCGCCCGCATGCCGAACGCGACCTCGCAGCGCTGCGCGAGTTCGCCACCCGCGAGCTCGGGCTGCAGTCACTCGAAGCCTGGGACCTGCCCTACGCCAGCGAGAAGCTGAGCCAGTCGCTCTACGCCTTCAGCAGCGACGAGGTCAAGCGCTACTTCCGCACGCCCGAGGTGCTGACAGGCCTCTTCGGGTTGATCGAGTCGCTGTTCGGCGTGACCTTCCGCCCGGATACGGCCCCGGTGTGGCACGGCGACGTGCGCTTCCTCGAACTGTTCCGCGGCGAGCGGTATCTCGGAGCGCTGTATCTCGACCTCTACGCCCGCCCCGGCAAGCAGTCCGGCGCCTGGCTCGACGACGGCATCCGGCGCTGGCTGCGCCCCGACACCGGGCAGCTGCAGGCGCCAGTGGGCTTCCTCGTCTGCAACTTCGTGCCGCCGGCTGATGGCCGCCCGTCGCTGTTGTCGCACGACGACCTGATCACGCTGTTCCACGAGTTCGGGCACGCGCTGCACCACCTGCTGACGCGGGTCGACGACCTCGCGGTGTCGGGCATCGCGGGCGTCGAGTGGGATGCCGTCGAACTGCCCAGCCAGTTCATGGAGAACTACTGCTGGGAGTACGACGTGCTGCAGCGCCTGTCGTCGCACGTCGACACCGGCCAGCGGCTGCCGCGCGACCTGTACGAGCGCATGCGCGCCGCGCGCAACTTCCAGAGCGGCTGGACGATGCTGCGCTCGTGCGAGCACGGCCTGTTCGACCTGCGACTGCACCACGAGCCCGGCGCCGGCGACGACATCGAGCGCCTGATGGCCTCGGTGCGCGACGAGGCGTCGGTGCTGCCGCCACCTCCGTGGCAGCGCTTCGCCAACACGTTCACACACATCTTCGACGGCGGTTACGCGGCCGGCTACTACGGCTACGCCTGGGCCGAGGTGCTCTCGGCCGACGCCTATGAGGCCTTCGAGGAAGCCGGCATCCTCGACCCCGAAACCGGCCGGCGCTTCCGCGAGCAGGTGCTCGAGGTAGGCGGCAGCCGCGACGCGATGGCCAGCTTCGTGGCCTTCCGCGGGCGCGAGCCGCGGCTGGATGCATGGCTGCGTCACCAGGGTCTGAACTGATCGCGCGGCCTTGAGCCCGAGCCCCGCCCGCGCTAGATTGGGTGACATGAAGCCTGCCGTCCTCCGCACCCCGCTGCTGCTCGCGGTCCTCCCTGCCCTGCTGCCGGGCGCCGCCCTCGCGCAGTACAAGGTCGTGGGCCCGGACGGCAGCGTCACCTACACCGACCGCCCGCCGGTCACGTCGAACGTCAAGGTCACACCGATGTCGCGTCGGGATGGCGCCGGCGCGGCGGCGGCCAACCCCTCGTCGTCCGACGCGCCCCTGCAGTCTTTGCCGGCCGACCTGCGCGGCGTGGCTGCACGTTACCCGGTGCTGCTGTACACCACCAGCGACTGCCCGGCCTGCGAGGGCGGGCGCAAGCTGCTGCAACAGCGAGGCGTGCCCTACGTGGAGAGGCAGGTCCTGACCGAGCCCGACGCGGCGGCGCTGGAGAAGGCGGTGGGCTGGCGCACCGTGCCCAGCGTCACCATCGGCACGCAGGCACTGCGCGGGCTGAACTCCGTCGAATGGGCCGCCTACCTCGACGCCGCGGGCTACCCGAAGGAATCACGGCTGCCACGCGGCTGGCAGCCGCCGGCCGCCACTCCGCTGGTGGAGCGCGCACGCGCCCCTGCGCCCGTGGCCGAAGCGGCGCCACCTCCCCCGCCCCCGCCGCCACCTCCGCCGGAACCCGCGGACGGCGACCGGCCCAACATCCGGTTTTGATCCGCCGAGAGGGCTGCGGCTGGAGGTCAGCGCGCCGACCCGGCCGCTTCCGCGGTGCGCAACCGCCGCGCCACCCACGACCCGGCGCCCACGCCCGCGCCGACGATCCAGAACAGCAGCGCGGCGCCCACCACCGAGCCGGCCGCGCCGAACACGATCGGCATCAGCGTGCTCGAGAGGTTCATCGCCATCGAGCGCACCGCCAGCGTCTCGCCGTGCCTGTTGTCGGGCGTCAGGTGGTGCAGCGTGGACATGATCATCGGCTGCACCACGCCCAGCGTGATGCCCAGCAGCACGGCGCACGACCCCATCGCCCAGGGCGACGTGGCCAGCGGGTAGCCCGCGAACACCACGGCCGTGCCCAGCATCGCGCCGCGGATCACCGTGCGCTCGCGCAACCGGTGCGCCAGCGCCGGCAGCACCAGCCGCACGGCGCTGACCGACAACGTGAAGGTGCCGAGCACCAGGCCGATCGTGGTGGCCGAGAAGCCGCGCTCGTGGCCGAGGATGGGCACGGCGAACGAGTGCACGTCCCAGCACATCGCCAGCATCCAGTTCACGAACAGCAGCCGCTTCAGCCCCGGGGCCCGCAGCAGGTCGCGCGTGCCGTTGCTCCGGGTCTCGACGGCCCGCGCGGCCAGCGCCACGTGCGGCACGCTGCGCGCCGACACGAGCGTGGCCAGCGGCATCAGCAACAGCAGCAGATAGGCCCAGCGGAAGCCCGCGGCATCGATGACGAACCCGGCGCTCACCGGCCCGATCACGTTGGAGAACGACGGCGCCACGCCCAGCCAGCTGAACAGCCGCACGCGTTCGGCGTTGTCGCGTGCCGCCAGCCCCGCGGTGCGCTGGATGGTGAGCATGCCGAGGTTGGCGCCCGTACCGGTGGCCATGCCTGCGATGGCCAGCGCCGCGAAGCGCAGCGGCCCGGCCACGAAGGTGGATGCGACGGCCATCACCATGCCGCCGGCGCTGATCAGCACGGCCAGCCGCACCGGCCGGTGGTAGCCGTGGCGGTCGGCCATGCGGCCGGCGTGCATCGCCATCACCACCGGCGCGGCGGCGAACAGCGCCAGCAGCAGCCCCACGTTCCATTCGCTGTAGCCCTCGCGCAGCAACTGCAGCGGCGAGGCCATGCGCAGCCCGGCCATCGCCGAGTGCAGGCCGAGCTGCCCGATCACCAGCGCGATCAGCACGCGGGCGCTGGTGTCGGGCCGGTGATGCTCGCCTTCAGCCAAGCGGGCGCTCCTCGGCCCGGCCCGCCGCTGCTGCCGGCGCGTCGTCGGGGCCGCCGGCCAGGCCCGGCAGCAGCAACTGCGCATGGGCGTCCGGCAGCGCCTCCACCTGCTTCAGGCTGCGCTCCATCGCCCGCGTGCGCTGTTGCGCGCTGTCGATGGTCTGCGTGGCCTCCTCGAGCTTGCGGCGGGTGCGCGTCAGCACGTCACCGAACTTGCCGAACTCGGTCTTCACGGCGCCCAGCACCTCCCAGACCTCGGCCGAACGGCGCTCCAGCGCCAGCGTGCGGAAGCCCATCTGCAGGCTCGACAGCGTCGCCAGCAGCGTCGTCGGCCCGGTGAGCACGATCTTGTGCTCGCGCTGCATTCCTTCGACCAGCCCGGGCCGCCGCAGCGCCTCCGCGTACAGCCCTTCGGTGGGCACGAACAGGATCGCGAAGTCGGTGGTGTGCGGGGCGCCGACGTACTTCTCGCGGATCCTGCGCGCCTCCAGCCGCAACCGCTGCTCGAGCGCCTTGCCCGCGGCCTCGACGGCCGCCACGTCGGCGCGCTCCTGGGCATCGACGAGCCGCTCGTAGTCCTCGCGCGGGAACTTCGCATCGACCGGCAGCCAGATCGGTGGCCCGTCGGCCCGCGGCCCCGGCAGCCGGACCGCGAACTCCACGCGCTCGGAGGAGCCCGGCAGCGTGGCCACGTTGCGCGCGTACTGCTCCGGCGCCAGCACCTCCTCGATCAGCGCGGCCAGCTGCGTCTCGCCGAACACGCCGCGCGCCTTCACGTTCGAGAGCACGCGCTGCAGCGCACCGACGTCGCGCGCCAGCGTCTGCATCTCGCCCAGGCCGCGGTGCACCTGCTCCAGCCGCTCGGCCACCTGGCGGAAGCTCTCCGACAAGCGCTGCTCGAGCGTGGCGTGCAGCTTCTCGTCGACCGTCGCGCGCATCTGCTCGAGCTTGCGCTCGTTGCCTTCCTGCAGCGTGGCCAGGCGCGCCTCGATCGTCTCCTGCAGCCGGCCGAGCTGCACGCGGAACGAGTCGATCTGCTCGTTCTGCGTGCGGGCCACGTCACCGCCCTGCGCCAGCAGCAGCTGCTGCAAGTGGGCCATGTCGCCGCGCGTGGCCTGCGCGGTGCGGGCCAGCTCGTCGCGCAGCGCGCGTTCGAGGTCCCGCAGCGGGGCGTGGATCGCCTGCTCGGCGTCGATCGCGGCCGGGCGGCGCATCCACAACGCGATCAGCAGCACCCCCTGGAGCACCAGCAGCGCCAGTGCCCCCCACCCCATCCACGTCGGCATGCGGCGATTGTCTCAGCCGCGTGGCTGCAGGCCCTCGGCGTTGATCGGCGTCGGCGGCGTCCCGCCGGTGAGCGCCGCCAGCAGGTTGTCGGCCGCGAGATCGGCCATCGCCCGGCGCGTGGCCACCGTGGCGCTGGCGATGTGCGGCGTCAGCACGACGTTGGGCACGGTGAGCAGGTCCGGATGCACGGCGGGCTCGCCCTCGAACACGTCCAGGCCGGCCGCCGCGATGCGGCGCTCGCGCAGCGCGGCCGCCAGCGCAGCGTCGTCGACGATGCCGCCGCGCGCGATGTTGGTGAGCGTCGCCGTCGGCTTCATCAGCGCCAGCTCGGCCGCGCCGATCGCATGGTGGCTCCCGGCGCTGTACGGCAGCACGAGCACCAGGTGATCGGCCTCGCGCAGCAGCGTGGCCTTGTCGACCCAGGTCGCGCGCAGCGCCGCCTCCTGCGCCGCGGGCAGGCGCGAGCGGTTGTGATAGATCACGCGCATGCCGAAGCCGTGGGCGCCACGGCGCGCGATGGCGCCCCCGATGCGTCCCATGCCGAGGATGCCGAGCGTCGCGCCGTGCACGTCGCTGCCGATGAACATGTCGTACGACCACTTCTGCCAGCGCCCGGCCCGCAAGTAGTGCTCGCTCTCGGCGATGCGGCGTGCGGTGGCCATCATCAGGGCGAAGCCGAAGTCGGCGGTGGTCTCGGTCAGCACCTCGGGCGTGTTGGTCAGCAGCACGCCCCGGGCGCTGGCGGCCGGCACGTCGAAGTTGTTGTAGCCCACCGCCATGTTGGCCACCACGCGCAGCCGCGGGCAGGCGTCGAGCAGCGCGCCGTCGATGCGCTCGCTGCCGGTTGTGATCGCGCCGTCCTTGTCGCTCAGTCGTTCCCGCAGTTCCTCGGCCGAGTAGACGCGGTCGTCCTGGTTGGCCTCGACTTCGACGTGGCGTCGCAGCCGCTCGAGGACCTCGGGGAACACCGCCCTTGCAACGAGCACCTTCATCATCACCTCGAATCGATCAGCGCAGCGCGGCGCCAGGGTGGAAACCGATGAGCGCGAGCATCACGAGGTAGCCGACGACGTAGGCCAGCGCCACGTGCCAGCCATGCCGCAGCCACTGCCCCACCGAACGCGCCTGCGGGTACATGTTGGACAGCGCCACGCCAGCCGACGAGCCGAACCAGATCATCGAGCCGCCGAAACCCACCGCATACGCCAGGAAGCCCCAGTCGTAGCCGCCCTGCTTGAGCGCCAGCGCCGTCAGCGGGATGTTGTCGAATACCGCCGAGACGAAGCCCAGGCCCATCGCCGTCTGCCACGACGCAGCAGGCAACTGCTCCACCGGCATCATCGATGCGCACAGCACCAGCGACAGCAGGAACACCGAGCCCTTCAGCGCGCCCGGCAGCAGGCTCCAGGTCGGCGCCCGCAACGCCGCGCAGGCCAGGATGGCCACCCACACCGCGGCACCGAGGAAGGGGAAGTGATCGGCGATGTCGCTGTAGCGCGTGTTGATCATCACGTTGACGAAGATCGCCGCCGCCAGGATCACGATCACGATGCCGACGCGCACCCAGTCCACATGCACACGTGCATCGGCATCCTTCTGGATCGGTGAATAGGCCTGCTGCTGCAGCGAAGCCGGAATGCCGAACACCACCATCGCCACGCCCGACGCGATGAAGGCCTCGAGCACATCGATCGGATGCACGCCGGCGATCCACATCATCGTGGTAGTGGTGTCGCCCACCACGCTGCCGGCCCCGCCGGCGTTGGACGCCGCGACGATCGCCGCGAGGTAGCCGATGTGCACCTTGCCGCGGAACACCGTGTGGGCCACGGCGCCGCCGATCATCGCGGCGGCGATGTTGTCGAGGAAGCTCGACAGCACGAACACCAGCACCAGCAGCACGAAGCAGCCCTTCCAGTCGTCGGGCAGGAAGCGCGGCAGCACGGCCGGCACCTCGCTCTTCTCGAACAGGTCGGCCAGCAGCGAGAAGCCCAGCAGCAGCAGCAGGAGGTTCGACAGGATCACCCACTCGTGCCCGAGGTGGGCCGCAAAGCCGCCGACGCCCGCCCCGGTCTTGAACGGAGACACCAGGATCTTGTAGAGCGAGATCAACGCCGCGCCGCCCAGCGCGATGCGCAGGGTGTGGGCATGGAACAGCGCCACACCGGCCAGCACCGTCGCGAACAGGATGAACTCGACCGGCACCGGGCCGATCGACGGGCCCTGGAAGGCTGCGGACGCCGTGGCCGCCTGAACCGCCGCCGGCCCGGCCAGCAGCACGGCAAACAGCAGGGCCGCAGCCACGATCCTCGTTGTTGTCGTCATCCGATCCGCCTCACTCCCACCCCCACGGGCGGAAGGTGCATTCTAGGAAGCCACCCAGGCCGACCACGACGCGCAAGCTTGCGCCAGGGTGCGCTCGTGGATGGCCACGGTGACGTCCAGGTCGCGCCCGTAGCCGCCGGCCATCGACACCGCCACCGGAATGCGTCGCGCCCGCAAGACCTCGAACACGCGCCGGTCGCGCTCGGCCAGGCCCGATTGCGTCAGCTTCAGGCGGCCGAGCCGGTCGTTCTCGTGGGCGTCGGCGCCGGCGAGGTAGAAGGCCAGGCCGAACGGCGCATCGGCGTGGGCGATCCAGGCCTGTGCCAGCGCCGCATCCAGCGCCGACAGGTACTCGCCATCGCCGCAGCCGTCTGGGAGTTCCACGTCGAGGCTGCTGCGCTCCTTGCGGAAGGGGAAGTTCTTCGCCCCGTGCAGCGACAGCGTGTAGACCGTCGGGTCGCCGGCGAAGATGGCGGCGGTGCCGTTGCCCTGGTGCACGTCGAGGTCGATCACCAGCACCCGCAGCAGCTGCCGTGCACGGCGGTGCCACTCGGCCTGCATCAGGCGCGCCGCCACGGCGGTGTCGTTGAACACGCAGTAGCCCGATCCCTTGTGCGCGTAGGCGTGGTGCGTGCCGCCCGCCAGGTTCGCCGCCACGCCTTCGCCGCCGGCCAGCGCGGCGCGCGCCGCGCAGATCGTCGCCCCCACCGAGCGCCGAGCGCGTTCGACCATGCGCTCCGACCACGGAAAGCCGATCTCGCGCTGCTGGGCCGCGCTGGTGGTGCCCTGCACCACGGCATCGATCCACGCCGGGTCGTGCGCCAGCGCCAGTTCGCCATCGGTGGCCGGATCGGCCTCGACCACCCGCAGCGGCGGCAGGCTCGCCTGCACGCGCTCGCGCAGCAGCCGGTACTTGGTCATCGGGAAGGTGTGCCCCGCCGGCAGCGGCAGCACGAAGGTGTCCGAGTGGAAGGCCTGCACGGGGGCGGGATTCTAGAAAGGCATCCCTAGAATGTTGCAGCGCAGCAAAAACCGCTTGCAAGCCCTGGGGGGAACCCTATACTTGAGTCCATGTTGCAGTGCAGCAAACCTGCAAGGCGACGTAGACAGATCCCCCCACGACTTTGGAGATTCACATGAGCTACACCGCTGACCAACTGCTGGCTGCCCACAAGGCCAACCTCGAAACCTTCTTCGGCCTGTCCCACAAGGCGTTCGAAGGCGTCGAGAAGATCGTCGAACTGAACCTGCAGACGGCCAAGACCACGCTGAACGAGGTCGCCGAGACCGCCCAGGCCGCCCTGTCGGTCAAGGACCCGCAGGAACTGTTCGCCCTGCAGGCCAGCCTGCTGCAGCCCAGCGCCGAGAAGGCCGCTGCCTACGGTCGCCACCTGTACGACATCGTTGCCGGCACCAACGCCGAAGTGACCAAGGTCGCTGAAGCCACCGTCGCCGACTCGCAGAAGAAGGTCCTGTCGCTGGTCGACAACGCCGTCAAGAACGCGCCGGCCGGCACCGAGAACGCAGTGGCGATGGTCAAGTCGGCCATCACCGCGGCGAACAACGCCTTCGAAAGCGCCCAGAAGGCCGCCAAGCAAGCCGCCGAAGTGGCCGAAGCGAACTTCCAGGCTGTGACCAACACCGCCGTCAAGGCCAGCCAGGCCCCGGCGAAGAGCAAGCGCGCCGCCTGATCAGGCGCCCTGCCGAGGACTCCCGCGCCATCCGGAGGTTGAACTTTCGGGTGTGCGACGCATCTGAGTAAGGCCCCGACGCCCTTCGGTCGGGGTTCTCTCTGGAAGGTTGTCTCCTCGGTACCACTCAGGTACCTTCCGGCCCGGTGGCGACACCGGGCCGTTTTTCTTTTGGATGGCGGTGACAAGTTTCGCTTCATGCCTCGGACGGCATAAGCAATCGACTACTTTGTAGTTCTCATTCATAAGAGGCATTCCTAGAGTTCGGGCTCGCCGGCATGAACCGCCGGCCCGAGCCATGTACGCCTACACCGACTTCGACCGCCGTTTCGTCCACCAGCGCGCCGCGCAGTACCGCGACCAGCTGGAACGCCACCTGGCCGGCCAGCTGCCCGACGACGAATTTCGCCCGCTGAGGCTGCAGAACGGCTGGTACGTGCAGCGCCACGCGCCAATGCTGCGGGTGGCGGTGCCTTACGGGGAGGTTTCCAGCCGGCAGCTCCGCGCGCTGGCCCACATCGCCCGCGAACACGACCGCCAGGACCGCGGCCTGCCCACCGAGCGCGGTGGCTTCGGCCACTTCACCACGCGGCAGAACCTGCAGTTCAACTGGATCCCGCTGCACCGCTCGGCCGACGTGATGGACCTGCTCGCGTCGGTCGACATGCACGGCATCCAGACCAGCGGCAACTGCATGCGCAACATCACCACCGACGCGCTGGCCGGCATCGCGCCCGACGAGGCGGTCGACCCGCGGCCCTACTGCGAGGTGCTGCGGCAGTGGAGCACCCTGCACCCCGAGTTCGCGTTCCTGCCTCGCAAGTTCAAGATCGCCGTCACCGGCGCCACCGAAGACCGCGCCGCCATCGCCTGGCACGACATCGGTCTGCAGCTGAAGCGAGACGCCACCGGCGCCGTGGGCTTCCGCGTGCTGGTGGGCGGCGGCATGGGCCGCACGCCCGTCATCGCCACCGAGTTCCACGCCTTCGTGCCGTGGCAGCAGATCCTCGTCTACATCGAGGCCATCGTGCGCGTCTACAACCTGCACGGCCGCCGCGACAACCTCTACAAGGCGCGCATCAAGATCCTGGTCAAGGCCGAGGGGCAGCGCTTCGTCGACGATGTCAATGCCGAGTTCGCCGCGCTGCTCGCCGACGATGGACTGGGCGCGTCGCAGCTCATCCCGCAGCACGAGCTCGACCGCGTCGCTGCCCACTTCCGCGCCCCGGTGCGCAGCGCCGGCGTGCAGGAACTGCCGCCGGAAGACGACGCCCCGCCCGCCTACGTGCGCTGGCTCGAGCGCAACGTGCAGCCGCACAAGCTGCCGGGCTATCGCGCGGTGACGCTGTCGCTCAAGCGTGCCGGGCAGCCCCCCGGTGACGTGACGGCCGAGCAGATGGAACGCGCCGCCGATCTCGCCGACCGCTACAGCCACGGCGAGCTGCGCGTCACGCACGACCAGAACCTGCTGCTGCCCTGGGTCGAGGCCCCGGCGCTGCGCGCGCTGTGGCAGGAAGCCCGCGCGCTCGGCTTCGCCACGCCCAACATCGGCTTCCTCACCGACATGATCGCCTGCCCCGGCGGTGACCTCTGCGCGCTGGCCAACGCGCGCTCGCTACCGATCGCCGCAGCCCTCACCGAACGCTATCAAGACCTCGACGAGCTCTACGACATCGGCGACATCGACCTGCACATCAGCGGCTGCATCAATTCCTGCGGCCACCACCACAGCGGGCACATCGGCATCCTCGGCGTCGACAAGGACGGCGCCGAGTGGTACCAGGTGACGCTCGGCGGCTCCGACGGCAGCACGCTCTCGGGCGGTGCCACGCCCGGCAAGGTGATCGGCCCGTCGTTCGCGGCCGACGAGGTGCCCGACGTCATCGAGGCCGTGCTCGAGACCTACCGCCGCGAGCGACGCGAGTCCGAGCGCTTCATCGACACCGTGCAGCGCATCGGCACGCCGCCGTTCCGCGCGGCCGCCGACGCGGTGCGCCGCGCCACCGCCGCGGCCTGAGGAGACCGACATGCAGTTCATCGACGCCTCCCACGCCATCGACGCGCTGGCCCTGGACAACACCGCCGACGTCACGCAGCACGCCGACGCCGTGCGTGCCACGCGCCGCATCGCGCTGCGCTTCCCGAAGTGGACCGACGGCCGCGCCTACTCGCAGGCCCGCCTGCTGCGCAGCCGGCTGCGCTACGACGGCGAGCTCGTGGCCACCGGCGAGGTGCTTGTCGACATGCTGCCGCTGCTGCAGCGCAGCGGCTTCGACGCCGTGCAGCTGCGCTCCGACCAGGACCGCGCCGCCGCCGAGCGTGCACTGGGCTTCTTCGACGGCCACTACCAAGCCGACCTGGTCAGCAAGCTGCCGCTGTACGGGCGCCCCGCGAGCTGACATGGGCGCAATCGACCTCTATGCACGCGCCACGGCCGGCTTCGACGAGCGGCTGGCCGAGGCCGTCGGGCTGCTGCACGATGCGGCGGCACGCCATCCGGGCGCCGTGGTGCAGGCGTCCAGCCTCGGCGCCGAGGACATGGTCGTCACCGACCTGATCGCCACGCTCGGCCTGCCGGTGGCCGTGGCCACCCTCGACACCGGCAAGCTGCACGACGAGACGCTGGCCCTGCTGCCAGCCATTGCGGAGCGCTACGGCATCACCGTCGAGCGCCACGCGCCGCGGGCGGAGGCCGTCGTGCAGTTCGTCGGCCGCCACGGCGAGCGCGCGATGTACCAAACCCTCGAGCTGCGCAAGGCCTGCTGCGCGCTGCGCAAGCTCGAGCCGCTGGAGCGGCTGCTGGCGGGCCGCAGCGCGTGGATCACCGGGCTGCGCCGCGAACAGTCCGGCGCGCGCGCCGACGTGCCATTCGTCGACACCGACGCGCAAGTCCGCACCAAGTTCAACGTGCTCGCCGCTTGGAGTTGGGCCGACGTGTGGCACTACATCGCCACGCGTGGCGTGCCCTACAACGCGCTGCACGACCAGTTCTTTCCCAGCATCGGCTGCGCGCCGTGCACGCGAGCGATCGCCGTCGGCGAGGACTTCCGCGCCGGCCGCTGGTGGTGGGAAGACACCAGCAAGGAATGCGGCCTGCATGTCGCCGAGGCCGCCGCACAGCCATGAACGCCCCCACGTCCCTTCAGCACCTGTTGCCCGACCTCGACCACCCGCACCTCGACGGCCTGGAGGAAGAGGCCATCTACATCCTGCGCGAGGTCGCAGCCAGCTTCGAGCGCCCGGCGCTGCTGTTCTCCGGCGGCAAGGACTCGTGCGTGGTGCTGCGGCTGGCCGAGAAGGCCTTCAAGCACCACCTGCCCGGCGGCGGCCCCGGCGACTACGCTGGCCGGCTGCCGTTCCCACTGCTGCACGTGGACACGGGGCACAACTTCCCCGAGGTCATCGAGTTCCGTGACCGCCGCGTGCGCGAGATGGGCGAGCAGCTCGTGGTGGCGCACCTCGACGACTCGATCGCGCGCGGCACCGTGCGCCTGGCGCACCCGCTGGAGTCGCGCAACCCGCACCAGACGGTGACGCTGCTCGAGGCCATCGAGGAAGACCGCTACGACGCGCTGATCGGCGGCGCCCGCCGCGACGAGGAGAAGGCACGCGCCAAGGAGCGCATCTTCAGCCACCGCGACGGCTTCGGCCAGTGGCAGCCGAAGGAGCAGCGCCCCGAGCTGTGGACCCTGTTCAACACCCGCATCCGCCCCGGCGAGCACTTCCGCACCTTCCCGATCAGCAACTGGACCGAGCTCGACGTGTGGCAGTACATCGCCCGCGAGCAGATCCCGCTGCCGTCGCTGTACTACAGCCACCCGCGCGAGGTCGTGCGGCGCAAGGGGCTGCTGGTGCCGGTGACCGGTGTGACGCCGGTGCAGCCTGGCGAGCACGGCGAGACTGTCGATGTGCGCTTCCGCACCGTCGGCGACATGACCTGCACCTGCCCGGTCGAGAGCCTTGCGGCCGATGCCGACGACGTCGTGGCCGAGACGCTCTCGGTCACCGTCAGCGAGCGCGGCGCCACGCGCATGGACGACCGCAGCTCCGACACCGCAATGGAGCGGCGCAAGAAGGAAGGATACTTCTGATGAGCCTCTCGGCCCCCCTCTCGGCCCCCCGCTCCGCCCCTCATCCGGCCGACGCGCGGCCCGCATCGCCGGACGATGCCGGGGACGCCGGCATCGGCGCCACCGGCGCCGCGCTGCGCATCCTCACCGCAGGCAGCGTCGACGACGGCAAGAGCACGCTGATCGGCCGCCTGCTCTTCGACAGCCGCGCGATCCTGGCCGACCAGATCGAGGCGCTGGAGCGCCGCGAGACCGGCCGCGCACGTGCCGACGGCGGCCCGACGTTCGACCTCTCGCTGCTCACCGACGGCCTGGAGGCCGAGCGCGAGCAGGGCATCACCATCGACGTGGCCTACCGCTACTTCGCCACGCCCACGCGCAAGTTCATCATTGCCGACGCGCCCGGCCACGAGCAGTACACGCGCAACATGGTCACCGCCGCCGCCGGCAGCGATGCCGCGGTGGTGCTGGTGGACCTGACCAAGATCGACTGGGCCGCCCCCACCGTGACGCTGCTGCCGCAGACGCGCCGCCACGCGCTGCTGGCGCAGCTGCTGCGGGTGCCGAGCATCGTCTTCGCGATCAACAAGCTCGACGCCGTCGCCGAGCCGCAGCGCGCCTATGAGGCCGTGGCCGCGGCGCTCGCCGCGTTCGCGCGCGAGGCCGGCTTCGAGCCGGCAGGCATCGTGCCGGTGTCGGCGCTGCGCGGCGACAACGTCACGCGGCCGCTGCAGGCGGCGTGGTACCGCGGCCCGTCGCTGCTGGCGCTGCTCGAGAGCCTGCCCACTACCGACCACGACACCACGCCCGACAGCCCGCTGATGCTGCCGGTGCAGTACGTCGCGCGCGAAGGAGGCGGCGTCGGCGAGCAGCCGCGCACGTTTTGGGGCCGCATCGCGCAGGGCGAGGTGCACCCGGGCGACGAGGTGCAGGTGTCGTCGTCGGGCGAGCGCGCCCGCGTGGTGGCGATCCGCCGCGCCGGGCGTGGGGTGCCTTCGGCGCACACGGGTCAGTCGGCGGGCCTCGTGCTCGACCGCCAGCTGGACGTCTCGCGCGGCGACTGGATCGGCGCACCCGGCGCGCTGGCGCTGCGGCCGTCGTTCACCGCCACGCTGGCGTGGCTGGACACCGAACCGGCCGTCGTCGGCCGCAAGTACTGGCTGCGCCACGGCAACCGCTGGGTGCACGGGCGCCTGGCGGCCATCGACGAGCGGCTGGACATCCACACGCTGGTGCCCGAGTCGGCCGATCGGCTGGCCGTCAACGACATCGGCCGCGTGCGCTTCGAGCTGCAGCAGCCGCTGCCGCTGGCTCCCTACGCCGCCAACCGCGTGGCCGGCGCGCTGATCGTCGTCGACCCCGCCAGCCATCGCACCAGCGGCGCGCTGCTGGTGGCGGCCGAGCCCGCCGCATACGCGTTCGCATGACACCCGGCACCGTCGCCTTCGTCGGTGCCGGCCCGGGCTCGGCCGACCTGATCACGCTGCGCGGCGCCCGACGGCTCGCCGAGGCCGACGTCGTGCTGCACGACGCCCTCACCGACCCAGCGCTGCGCGAACTCGCGCCCGATGCGCGCTGGATCGACGTGGGCAAGCGCGGGTTCTGCGATTCCACCGGGCAGGCCACCATCGACGCGCTGCTCGTGCGCCATGCGCTGGGCGGCGCCCGCGTCGTTCGCCTGAAGGGCGGCGACCCCAGCGTGTTCGGCCGCCTCGAGGAAGAGCTGCAGGCGCTGGCCGCGCACGGCATCGCCTGCGAGGTGATCCCCGGCGTCACCGCCGCGCTGGCCGCCGCGGCCGACACCCAGCGGCCGCTGACGCGCCGCGGCCGCGGCCGCAGCGTGACGCTGGCCACCGCGATGACGCGCGATGGCGACGTGCGCGCGCAGCGCTCCGCCGACACCGAGGTCTGCTACATGGCCGGGCGGCAGCTCGGCAAGCTGGCCCGCGCGCTCGGCCGTGCGGGCTGGCAGGCCGAGACGCCGGTGCTCGTGGTCTCGCACGCCGGCCGCCCCGATCGCCTCTCCAGCGAGCACACGGTGGCCACGCTTGCCGAGGCCGCGCTGCTGCACGCCGGCCGGCCCACGGTGGTGACGGTGGGCGCCGGCGCCACGCGCGTCGGGGACCCCAAGCACGGCAAGGCGCTCGCCGCAAGCGGGTTCGATCAAGGGCAAGCCCGCGCCGGCTCCGGGGCGGCACTGCACGACAACTAGAATCCCGGGCTCACACTGGAGCCTTCCCGAGAGCCCGAATGACTCACGTCGTCCTCGAATCCTGCATCCGCTGCAAGTACACCGATTGCGTCGACGTCTGCCCCGTGGACTGCTTCCGCGAGGGCCCCAACATGCTCGTCATCGACCCCGACGAGTGCATCGATTGCGCGGTCTGCATCCCCGAGTGCCCGGTCAACGCCATCCTGCCCGAGGAAGACGTGCCCAGCGACCAGCTCGCGTTCATCAAGCTCAATGCCGAGCTGTCGCCGAAGTGGAAGAGCATCACCAAGCGCAAGCCGGCGCTGCCCGATGCCGACGAGTGGAAAGACCGCAAGGGCAAGCTCTCCGAACTGATCCGCTAGTCGGCGCTGCCGGCTTCCCCGCCTGATGGACCACACTCCCTCGGCCGCCGCGGCCGATTCCGCGCGCGCACACCCTGCCCCCATCGAGACCGACGCCGTGATCGTCGGCGCCGGCCCGGTCGGCCTGTTCCAGGTCTTCGAACTCGGGCTGCTCGAGATCAAGGCGCACATCATCGATTCGCTCGCCTACCCCGGCGGCCAGTGCATCGAGCTGTACCCCGACAAGCCGATCTACGACATCCCCGCCGTGCCCGTGTGCACCGGCAAGGAACTCACCGACAACCTGCTCAAGCAGATCGAGCCTTTCGGCGCCACGTTCCACTACGGGCAGGAGGTCTCGGTGGTGCGCAAGCGCGACGACGGGCGCTTCGACGTGGAGACGAGCAAGGGCACGCGCTTCATCGCCAGGACCATCTTCATCGCCGGCGGCGTGGGCTCGTTCCAGCCGCGCACGCTGAAGGTCGACGGCATCGACAGGTTCGACGGCACGCAGCTCCAGTACCGCGTTCGCAACCCGGCGCAGTTCGCGGGCAAGAACATCGTCATCGTCGGCGGCGGCGACTCGGCGCTCGACTGGGCGCTGAACTTCGCACAGGAAGGCCCCAACCGCGCCGAGAGCGTGATCCTGATGCACCGCCGCGACGGCTTCCGCGCCGCCCCGGCCAGCGTGGCCAAGATGAAGGCGCTGTGCGACGCCTACGAGATGCAGTTCATGGTCGGCCAGGTCAGCGGATTCGAGGAGCGTGACGGCCGCCTCGAGCAGATCAAGGTCACCGGTGGCGATGGCGTCACACGCACCGTGCCGCTGGACATGCTGCTCGTGTTCTTCGGCTTGAGCCCCAAGCTCGGCCCCATCGCCGAGTGGGGGCTCGATCTCGAGCGCAAGCAGATCGTGGTCGACACCGAGAAGTTCCAGACCTCCGTGCCCGGCATCTTCGCCGTGGGCGACATCAACACCTACCCGGGCAAGAAGAAGTTGATCCTGTCGGGCTTCCACGAAGCCGCGCTGGCCGCGTTCGGCGCTTCGCCGATCATCTTCCCCGAGAAGCGCGTGCTGCTGCAGTACACCACCACCAGCCCGAAGCTGCACAAGGTGCTGGGCGTGGAGTCGCCCGTCTTCGACTAACATCGCCACCGTTTTCCGCTAGGGGTGTTGGCCTGCAGTCCCGCAGGCCGACTGAGACAGTCCCTTCGAACCTGACCGGGGTAATCCCCGCGTAGGGAAGCACATGAGCCACCGACCTCTCCTGTCGCTGGCTGCGCTCGCCGCAGCCCTCCCCGCCACCGCGCAGGTGGCCTCCACCGTCACCATCACCGGCCGCTCGCCGGCGCTGGCCGTGGGCGGGTTCGTCGACGAGCCGCTGGCGCGCACGCCGCTGGCCGCGAACGTGATCGGCCGCGAGACGCTCGCCGACATCGCCGCGGCCAACCTCTCGGCGCTGACGCGGCTCGACGCCAGCGTCTCCGACGCCTACAACGCCGACGGCTACTGGAGCTTCCTCACGGTACGCGGCTTCGTGCTGGACAACCGTTCCAACTACCGCCGCGACGGCCTGCCCATCAACGGCGAGACCTGGCTGCCGCTGGCGAACAAGGAGCGCGTGGAACTGCTCAAGGGCACCAGCGGCATCCAGGCCGGCACCAGCGCCCCGGGCGGCCTCGTGAACCTCGTCGTCAAGCGCCCCACCGGGCACGTGGCGCAAGGCACACTCGAATGGCAGCAGGCCGGCACGGTGAGCGGCGCCGTCGATCTCTCCGACCGCTACGGCACTGACGCCCGCTACGGTCTGCGCATCAACGCCCAGGCCGCGCGGCTGGACCCACGCACGGAGGCCGCCGACGGCCGCAGCCGCGCGTTCGCGCTGGCCGGCGACGTGCGGCTCACGCCCGACAGCGTGGTGGAGGTGGAGGTGGAACGTAGCCACCGCGCGCAGCCCAGCACGCCGGGCTTCAGCCTGCTGGGCAACAGCGTGCCCGATGCGCGCGGCATCGACCCGCGCACCAACCTCAACAACCAGCCGTGGAGCCTCCCCGTGGTGCTCGACGGCACCACCGCCTCGGTGCGCTGGCGCCAGCGCCTGCCGCGCGACTGGCAGTTCACCGCACACGCCGCAACGCAGCGCCTGCGCAGCGACGACCGCATCGCATTCCCGTTCGGCTGCTACGACGCCGGCGCCGACACCTACTGGGCCGATCGCTACTGCCCCGACGGCAGCGTGGACCTCTACGACTTCCGCAGCGAAGGCGAGCGCCGCCGCATCGATGCGCTGGACCTGCACGCCGACGGCGCCGCGGTGCTCGGCGGCACCGCCCACCGCCTCGTGCTCGGCGTGCTCTCCACCCGCACGCGCGACCGCTACAACCGCCAGGCCTTCAACTACGCCGGCACCGGCACGATCCGCGGCGGCGTCATCGTGCCGGCCGCCCCCGATCTCACCGACGAGAACACGAACCGCGACGAACGCAGCACCGAGCTCTACGTGCGCGATGCGGTGAGCCTCGCCCCCGACTGGCGCCTGTGGCTCGGCCTTCGCCACAGCCGGCTCGACCGCGAGAGCGTGCGCACCGACGGCTCGCGCCCCACGCAATACCGGCAGTCGTTCACCACGCCGTGGCTGGCGCTGAGCTGGCAGGCCGCGCCGCGCACCACCGTGTACGCAAGCGCGGGCCAGGGCGTCGAGTCGGAGGTGGTGCCCAACCGCGCGCGTTACACCAACCGCGGCCAGGCGCTGCCGGCGCTGAAGAGCCGGCAGCTAGAGGCCGGCATCAAGCACGACGGCGAACGCACTGACTGGTCGCTGGTCGCCTTCGACATCCGCCGCCCGCTGGCACAGGACCGCTGCACCGGCGACGGCGACACGCTGATCTGCACCCGCGTGGCCGACGACGACGCGCGCCACAGCGGCCTGGAAGCGAGCGCCGCGCATCGCGCCGGCGCGTGGACCGTGCAAGGCAGCGCCACGTGGCTGCAAGCACGGCTTGCACGCAGCGGCCTCGTGCCCACCAACGTGCCCGAACGCTCGGCGCGGGTGCAGCTGATGCACGACGTGGCGCAGTGGCCGGGGCTGCAGCTGCAGGCGGCGGTAATCGCGGAGGGCCCGCGCGTGGCCACGCCTGACGACACCGTGGCGATCCCCGGCTGGAGCCGCATCGACCTCGGCGCACGCTGGCGGCAGACGCTGCAGGGCACCATGCTGACCTGGCGCGCCGGCCTCGACAACGCCACCGACCGCCGCGCGTGGCGCGAGTCACCCTACCAGTTCGGCCACGCCTACCTGTTCCCGCTGGCCCCGCGCACGTGGCGCATGTCGGTGCAGGCGGACCTGTGACTCGGGGGAGGCCGCCGGGAAGGATGCCGTTTCGGGCTATACTCGCGGGCTGTTTTCCCCGATAGCTCAGTCGGTAGAGCGCCGGACTGTTAATCCGTAGGTCCCTGGTTCGAGCCCAGGTCGGGGAGCCAAGAAGTGGTCAAGGCCTTAGCTGTGTGAGCGGCTAAGGCCTTTGTCTTTGCATCGGCGATTCGCTGGGCCAAGTCGAAAGTAGCAAATGGCGAGCCTGTCCTGAATTTTGTGTGTGAGGCATACCATGACCCACAGGAGCATGTATGCCGAGCAAGGAACCGAGCAGAACGAAGCTGAGGAATGCCAGGATTGCCGCTGAGTCGGCGGCGTTGCCGAAGATCCCGAAGGA
>JAEUPB010000074.1 GCA_016789955.1 Rubrivivax sp.
TTTCCCGGGGCGCGGCGGACCTCCCTACCTCCCTCCTCCCTGATTCCCGCCGCAGCCGCGAGGCAGCCCCTTTCCACCAACGGCAACTGCACCAGGAGCACACGCAATGCCCATGTTCCAGATCCCCGAATTCGTCGAGGCCCGCCTCGCCACGCTGACGCCGCGCAACGAGCGGCACGGCGACGACGACAAGCCGGCGGTGTCGATCGGCGTCGAGATCGAGACCGCGAACACCATCCTCGACGGCATCGACCCGACGCTGCGGCCGACGCTGTGGAAAGCCGACGACGATCAGCCGATGCTGCCCGGCGTCGACGCGGCGCTGACGGTCCTGCGGTGCAACAGCATCGACCGCGTCGCGCTGCCGACGAAGCACGATGGCTGGACCCTGGCCGTCGACGACGGGATCGACGACACCAAGCCCTCGCTGTTCGGCGGCTGCAAGGTCGACAAGTTCAGCGCCGAGCCGAAGCAAGGCGGGCGCGTGCTGCTGCGGTTGCGCATCGGCACCAGCGACCTCGACGGGGATCGCGCCGGCATGCTGAGCATGCACTTGGGGCAGTCGATCTGGATCAAGCTGACGGCGCCGGAGAAGGGCGCGGACGCTGGCGAGCAGAAGCCGGCCGAGCCGGACGCGACGGACCTGTTCGCAGGGCGGGCGCCGGATCAGCAGCCGGACGGCGATGCGGTCGGCGACGACTCGGAAGGCGGCAGCCCGAAGCCGCCGAAGAAGCCCGGCCGCGGCACCCGGGCGCAGGCTCCGGCGACGGTGCAGTGATGAGCTTCAAGGAAGTCGTGGCGATGCAGCGCATGCGTGCGCTGTCGCATCCGTGCGAACTGCCCGAGCAGTGCGCGAACCCTGGCTTCATGTTCACCGTGCGCCCCGCTCAGGGCGTGCAGTGCGGTGTGAACCTCACGATCAACGTGGGCGAAGAGTGAACCACCTTCTTCATGGGGCGTGCCCTCTGGATGGTGAGCGTCAGCGTCAACGGCTGGCCGCGCTCGACGTGGACGCCGGACGTGGTACGGCTGGCCGATCGCGTCATCTCGCGCGTGCTGGAGGGCTGCGGGCATGGGCCTGATCGCGTGGAGGACGGCCGCATCACTCGCATCGCCCGGCGCGAGTGCACCGACGACGAGCGGCGGCGCGTCACTGAGAAGTACCTGCGAGTGAGGTGACGATGTCCTACCTCGTCCGCATCCAGCGCCAGCGCGCCGGCAGCACCACGCGAGGGTGGCAGGTGCGGGCGTATTGGGCGGCGCCGCGGTACGTGTCGCGGTTCTTCAACGCGGCCGACCACGGGGGCATGGCCGGCGCGCGGGCCGCAGCCGAGGCGGCAGGCGCTGCGGCGCCGGAGCCAAACAGACAATCAGCCATGAAGACCGCGCTCTACCGTCACTGGGCCGCCAAGCTGGCAGAGGGCGCCGTCACCATCGACCAGATGCGCGAAGCGCTCAACAAGATCGGCACGAAGGTCTCGCACTGATGCTGACCCTCACCGCCGAAGAGTTGCGCGAGCTGACCAAGCGCAAGCACGCCGACGCGCAGCGCGCGGTGCTCGACGCGCTCGGCATCCACTACCGCACGCTCCCAAGCGGCAAGCCAGTCGTGCTGCGCTCAACGGTTGAGGCGGCCCTCGGCGGCACAATGCGCACCCCCGAGCCGCAGCTGCGCCTGTGAACCGCCCCCGGAAGAAGGACCGCCACCTACCGCCCTGCGTCTACCACCGGCACGGGGCGTACTGGTACGTCAAGGGCGGGAAGTGGGAGAGCTTGGGCTCCGAGCTCGGCGAGGCACTGGCGGCCTACGCGCGCAAGCTGTCGACGCCAACCGGCACGATGCCGGCGCTGATCGAGCGCGCGTTCGACGTGCACTGCCGCACTGTGGCGGCCAGCACCCGGGAGCAGTACCGCGTGGCGGCCGACAAGCTGAAGAAGGCGTTCGCCGAGTTCAACCCGGACCAGGTGAAGCCGAAGCACGTCGCGGCGTTGAAGGTCGCCACCGCGGCGCACCCGAACATGAGCAACCGCGTGATGTCGTTCCTGCGCGTGGTGTTCGGCTACGCGCTGGAGTGGCAACTCGTCGAGTCGAACCCGTGCATCGGCATCAGGCGTCACGAAGAGAAGAAGCGCAGCCGCTACCTGACCGACGACGAGTTCTCGGCCATCCTCGAGCATGCGCCGGCGCGGCTGCAGGTCATCATGCGTCTGTGCTACCTCACGGGCCAGCGCATCGGCGACGTGCTGGCGATCCACCGGAAGGACATCGGCCCGGAAGGCATCACATTCCGCCCGAAGAAGGTGGCCGGCAGCACTGGCGTGGGTATGGTGCTGGCGTGGACGCCGGAGCTTCGCGCAGCGGTGGAGCAATGCTCGACGCTGAACGCCAACATCCGCAGCATGACGCTCCTGCACGGCCGCGGCGGCAAGCCCGTCGACTACCGCACTGTCGCGCTGCAGTTCACGAAGGCAGCCGAGGCCGCGAAGGTGGAGGACGTGACGCTCCACGACCTGCGCGCGAAGGCGTTGACCGACGCGAGCCGGCAGGGCCTGGACCCGCAGGCCATCGGCGGCCACACCACCGCGCAGATGACCGCGCGGTACATCCGGCTGCACGAGACGCCGGTAATTCAGGGGCCGAGTTTTGGACGGTCCAATAGACAGGCCGGAAATTCGTGAGCGAATTCAAGGCCATGGAACATACCCCGATGATGCAGCAGTACCTGCGCATCAAGGCCGAGCATCCGGACACGCTGGTCTTCTACCGGATGGGCGACTTCTACGAGCTGTTCTACGACGACGCCCGCCGCGCGCACCGGCTGCTGGACATCACGCTGACCAGCCGCGGCGCCAGTGCCGGCGAGCCGGTGGTGATGGCCGGCGTGCCGGTGCACGCGCTCGAAGCCTATCTCGGCAAGCTGATCCGCTGCGGCGAATCGGTGGCCATCGCCGAGCAGGTGGGCGACGTGGCCACTGCGAAGGGGCCGGTCGAGCGCAAGGTGGTGCGCGTGGTCACGCCCGGCACCGTCACCGACCCCGCGCTGATGGCCGACCGTGCCGACACGCTGCTGCTGGCCGTGCACCGCGAGCGCGGCACCTGGGGCCTGGCGTGGCTGAGCCTGGCCGGCGGGCAGATCGGCCTCACCGAGTGCGGCGACGACGAGCTGCCGACGTGGCTGGCGCGGCTCGACGCCGCCGAGCTGCTGTTCGACGGCCACCCGCTGCCCGAGACTCTCGCCGGCAGCCGCGCCGCCCGCACGCCGCGGCCCGCGTGGCAATTCGATGCTGCGCTCGGCGAACGCAAGCTGTGCGCACAGCTGGAGGTGGCCAGCCTGGCCGGATACGGCGCGCAGGAGCTGAAGGCCGCGCAGGCCGCCGCCGCGGCGCTGCTGGCGTACGCCGAGCACACGCAGGCGCAGTCGCTCGCGCACCTGCGCACGCTGGCGGTGGAGCGCTCCGGCGAGCTGCTCGAGCTGCCGCCGGCCACGCAGCGCAACCTCGAACTGGTGCGCACGCTGCGCGGCGAGGACGCGCCGACGCTGCTGTCGCTGCTGGACACCTGCCGCACCGGCATGGGCAGCCGGCTGCTGCGCCACTGGCTGCTGCACCCGCCGCGCGCGCGCGACGTGCCCGCCGCACGCCACGAGGCGCTGGTGGCGCTGCTCGACCGCGGCGGCGAGCCGCTGCGCGACGCGCTGCGGCACGTCAGCGACGTCGAGCGCATCGCCGCGCGCACCGCGCTGCGCCAGGTGCGCCCGCGCGAGCTGGCCGGGCTTCGTGCGACGCTCGCGGCCCTGCCCGCGCTGCGCGCCGCCGCGCCCGACGGCGCGCCGCTGCTGCAGAAGCTGCACGAGGCACTCTCGCCTGACGACGCGATCGCCGACATCCTCTCGGCGCTCGCCGACGAGCCCGGCGCGCTGGTGCGCGACGGCGGCGTGATCGGCACCGGCGTGGACGCCGAGCTGGACGAGCTGCGCGGCATCGCGTTGAACTGCGACGCCTACCTGCTCGACCTCGAGGCCCGCGAGCGCGCACGGAGCGGCATCGCCAACCTGCGCGTGCAGTTCAACAAGGTGCACGGCTTCTACATCGAGGTGACGGCGTCGAACGTCGCCCGCGTGCCGGCCGACTACCAGCGTCGGCAGACGATGAAGAACGCCGAGCGCTACATCACGCCGGAACTCAAGGCCTTCGAGGACAAGGCGCTGTCGGCGCAGGAACGCTCGCTGGCACGCGAGAAGTGGCTGTACGAGCAGATGCTCGACGCACTGCAGCCGCACCTGCCGGCGCTGGGCGCGCTGGCCCGCGCGCTGGCCTCGCTGGATGCGCTGGCGGCGCTGGCCGAGCGCGCCGCCGCGCTGAACTGGTGCCGGCCCGATTTCGTGCCGTACCCCTGCATCGACATCGAGGCCGGCCGCCACCCGGTGGTGGAAGCGCGGCTGGCCGAGACCGGCGGCGGGCCGTTCATCGCCAACCACTGCCGGCTCGACGCGAGGACGCGTATGCTCGTGATCACCGGCCCGAACATGGGCGGCAAGAGCACCTTCATGCGCCAGGTGGCGCTGGCCGTGCTGCTGGCGGCGATGGGCTCGTTCGTGCCCGCCACGGCGTGCCGGCTCGGGCCCGTCGACGCGATCCACACGCGCATCGGCGCGGCCGACGACCTGGCCAACGCGCAGTCGACCTTCATGCTCGAGATGACCGAGGCTGCCGCCATCGTGCACGGCGCCACCGAGCACAGCCTGGTGCTGATGGACGAGATCGGCCGCGGCACCAGCACCTACGACGGCCTGGCGCTGGCCGCCGCCATCGCCACGCAGCTGCACGACCGCAACCGCTCGTTCACGCTGTTCGCCACGCACTACTTCGAGCTCACCGAGTTCCCGGCGCGGCATGCGCACGCGATCAACCTGCACGTGAGCGCGGTGGAGAGCGGGCACGACGTGGTGTTCCTGCACCAGATCGAGCCCGGCCCGGCCAGCCGCAGCTACGGCGTGCAGGTGGCACGGCTGGCCGGCATGCCGGCGCCGGTGATCCGCCAGGCCCGCGCGGCACTGCAGGCCTTGGAGTCGCAGGCGGAGGCCACGCGCGCACAGGCCGGGCTGTTCGATGCGCCGGTGGCCGCGGGGCCGGTGGCGGAGCCGTCTCAGGTCGAACGTCAACTGGCAGCGATCGATCCCGATGCACTGTCGCCGCGCGAGGCGCTCGACGCGCTGTATCGGCTGAAGGCCTTGCAGGCGCGCGGCTGAGCGGGTTCGCACCGTGCCGCCGCAATGGCCGGATCCGCCCTCGCAGAATGGCCCTTGCGCGGCCCGCGGCGCGTCACGACGATGCGCGCCATGATGACGAGACAGCTCGAGACACCGGCGGCGACCCTGGCGATGCCCGGACAGCCGTTGACACAGGCGCTGCCCGCCACGCGGGCGGTGATGGTCTGGGGCGACGACCGCGAGGCGCCGCGCCACTGGGCCAGCGCGCTGGCGGCCGAGGGGCTGCTGGTGCAGTCCAGCGAGGCCAGCACGCCGCCCTCGGTGAGCGCCGATGCCTGGGTGCTGCACGCCACCACCGGGCTGGCCGCCAACCTCGCGCGGCTGCGCGCGCTGCGCCAGGTGGCGCCGACGCCGCCGCTGCTGGTGGCGCTGCGCGGGCTGCGCGACCTCGACCAGGTGCTGGCACTGGAGATGGGGGCCGACGACGTGGTCGATGCGAGCGTCTCGCCGCCGGTGGTGGCCGCGCGGCTGCGTGCGCTGTGGCGCCGCGCCGGCAGCGCCGCCGAGGGCGCAGAGCCACCCGAGCTGCGCTTCGGCGCGTTGCGGCTGTCGCGCCACGAGCGCGAAGCCTGGCTCGCCGACGAGAAGGTGCCGCTCACCGAGGGCGAGTTCGCGGTGCTGTGGCTGCTGGCGATGCATGCCGGCACCACGCTGCCACGGCGCGAGATCCTGCGCCGCGTGCGCGGCCTCGACGACCACCCGATGGACCGCTCGATCGACAGCCGCGTCTACCGCATCCGCGCCAAACTCGGCGACAGCGACCGCGAGAGCCCGCGCATCCGCACGGTGCGCAACCTCGGCTACGCCTTCCTGCCTTCGGGGTGGTGAGCCGCGGCCGGGCGGGTGCCGTTCGTCGCACGCGGGCGCGCCTCGTCACATGGCGATCGATGCGTCGCACGGGGGCCTGCAGAATGACTCGAGGAGGTCGCTCGCCATGTTCGTGCAGTCCCGGTTCGACCCGGCGCGATTCGACTCGCCCCGCCCCCGCCGACTCGTGGTGAACGGCCCGTCGTCGCGCGGCCGCGGAGCGGACGACCTCGGCGACGACGACGCGCCGTCGCGCCTCGTGCTGTTCGTCGGCGCGGCGCTGCGGCCGGAAGGCGCGCTGGCCACCGAGCTGGCGCGCGACGGCGTGCGCTGCCTGTGGCGGGCGAGCACCGAACAGGCCGTGCGCACCGCCCAGCTCGCCACCTTCGACGCGGTGTGCATGGACATCACGACGCTGGGCGCCGGCAGCGCCGGGATCATCCACCGCCTGCGCGAGAGCCTGGCCTGCCCGCTGCTGATCGTCGGCGGCGGGGCCGATCCGCGCGAGGAACTCGACGCGCTCGACCAGGGTGCCGACCTCTACCTCGCGCGGCCGCTGCCGGCCCGGCGGCTGGCCGCGCACCTGCTGGCGCTCCTGCGGCGCGGGCAGCCGGCGGCCGCGCGACCGCGGCCTTCCGCACCCGCGGCACCCGCTGCACCCGGACTTGCGCAGCTGCCCTTGCCGGCCGGCGCCGACAGCGGCGCCGCGCTGCTCGAGCGCCTCTTCAGCGCGGTGGGCCGAGGCCACGCGATCGCCGAGGTCGAGGGTGACCTGACGGTGCGCGCCAGCCAGGGCGCCGAGGGCGTCGAAGTCACCATCCGCGGGCTGCAGCTGCGCCTGCGCTAGGAGTCTGCGCAGCGCGCCCTGCCGCGGGATCCCGCATGATCCGCGGCCATGCACCGCGCCTACCTGTTCGACCTCGACGGCACGCTCGTCGACTCCGCCCCCGACATCGCCGACGCGCTGAACCACACGTTGGCCACGCTCGGCCGCCCGCCGGAGGACGAAGTCCGCGTGCGCGGCTGGATCGGCGACGGTGCCCGCGCGCTGCTGCACAAGGCGCTGCGGGACGAGGCGCTGGTGGCGGCCGGCTGGCCCACCTTCGAGGCCGCCTACTGGGACGGCTGCGGCCGCCGCAGCCGCGTGCACGACGGCGTGCCCGAGGCGCTCGCCGGGCTGCGCGCGCGCGGCGCCCGGCTCGCCGTGCTGACGAACAAGGAGCGCCGCTTCGCCGACAAGCTGCTCGCCGAACTGGGCCTGCTGCCGGCCTTCGATGCACTGGTCGCCGGCGACACGCTGCCGGTGAAGAAGCCGCACCCGGGCGTGGTGCACCACGCGCTGGAGGTGCTGGGTGCGGTGCCGCACGAGGCGCTGCTGGTCGGCGACTCGGTCACCGACGTGCGCGCCGCGCGTGCCGCCGGCATCGCGGTGCACCTGGTGCGCCACGGCTACCCGGGCGGCACGATCACCGGGCCCGACGCCCCCGACGCCTGGCTCGACACGTTCGTCGGCTGGCCCGGGGCCTGACCCCGGGGCCAGCGGCCCGCCGCGCCCGGCGCGATCAGAACTTGTAGGCCGCGCTCGCGTAGACGAAGCGCGCCCGCGGGTCGTACATCGTGATGTCGTAGCCGGCCTGGAACTGGTTGCTGGTCGGCACGAACAGCGGCGGGTCCTTGTCGAAGAGGTTGCGCACGCCCACCGCCAGACGCAGGTTCTTCACGCCCGTCCAGCCCACCTGCAGGTCGTACAGCGCCTGCGACGGCACGCGGTGCGGGTTGTCGTTCAGGTCGTTGCCGTCGCGGTAGCCGCGGTAGTAGTTCTGCGCCAGCGTCACCGCCCACGGGCCTTGCGTCCAGGTGGCGCTCAGGTGGTGCTTCCAGCGCAGCACCACGCCGTCGTTGATGCCCGCGGTGGAGCTGAGCACCGGCGTGCCGTCGGGCTCGACGATGGTGCCGACCTTGTGCGAGAGCGCCCCGCCAGGGCTCGTCTGGTCGAACTGGATCATGTAGGTGCCCGAGAGCGCCAGGTCGAGCTTGCCCGGGCCCAGCGGCAGCCGCCAGGAAGCCTCGATGTCGACGCCGCGGACCTTGGCGGTGCCGACGTTCTGCAGCGTCTGGATGATCGAGTCGATCTCGTTGCTGCCCGGCACCAGCTTCACGAGGCCGGCGAAGGCCGGGTCGCCGGCCCGGAAGCGCGACACCACCTCCTGCGCCGACGGTGCGGCGATGATGTCGCTGACGCGGATGTCGAAGTAGTCCAGCGCCACGGCCAGGTCGTTGGTCGGCTGCAGCACGATGCCGATCGAGCGCTGCTTCGAATCCTCGGGCTTGAGCCCCGGGTTGCCGCCGGTCAGGCTGTTGACCTGCAGGTCGACCTGGTTCGTGCCGGGATCGTTGAACTGCTCGGACGAGCCCAGCGCCTGCGGCTGCCACAGGTCGATGAGCGTCGGTGCGCGGAATCCCGTGCCCAGCGAGCCGCGCACCACCACCTGCTTCATCGGCTGCCAGCGCAGCGAGGCCTTGTAGTTGGTCGAAGTGCCCGCGTCGTCGTAGTTGTCCCGGCGCAGCGCGAGGTTGCCCTCCAGGTTCTTCAGCACCGGCACGATCAGTTCGCCGTACACCGAGTCGATCTTGCGGTCGCGGTCCACGGGCGGCAGTGCGCCGCCGAGACCGGCGATGTCGCCGGAGGACAGCGCCGCGCTGGGCCGCGTCACCAGGGACTCCTTGCGCAGCTGCACGCCGGCCGCGTACTGCAGCGCACCGGCCGGCAGCGTCATCAGGTCACCGGCCAGCCGGGCATCGAAGGTCCGGCTCTTGGAGGTGGCGTTCAGCGAGTCACCGGTGTACTTCGCGCCGGCGGCCTGCAGAGCCGAGTTGAACGCGGCAGATTGCGTCAGCGACCACGGGTTGTAATCGCTGGTCGGGCTGTTCACGACCCGCGCGAACGCCACCTGAGAGAAGTAGCCGTCGGGTACCGAACCCGCGAGCTTGTTCTCGTTCTGGGTCACGGCCAGCTCCCAGTCGTGCGCGCCGCCCAGGCTGCCCTTGATGCCGCCGGTGAGCCGCGTCTGCTCCGAGACGTCGCGTTGCGTGCGCGGGCCGAAATCGAACACGCGGGCCGTCACCGCCAGCGGCTGGCCGATGATGGCGGCATAGCCCTGGCCCGGATTGGCCGCGTCCATCGCGCGCAGGTAGTTGGCTGCCTGCGCGTAGTTCGGGTTGCTCGGCCGGATGATCAGCGCCGGCTCCACCCCCTGCTGCGCGAAGAGCGCATCGGTGATCATGAAGCTGCGGCGCATCGGGCTGGTCTGGAAGCGCTGCGTCACCGTGCTCTTGGAGTACAGGCCGTCTCCGAACAGCTCCATCGAGTCACCGAGCCGGAACACCGCGTTGCCGCTGAGCGTCTGCTGCTCGCGCTCGGGGATCAGCCCGACGAAGGCGTTGCTGTCGAAGGTGCAGAAGGGCGCGTTCTTGGTGGTGCGCGTCGCGTCCAGGTACATCGCGATCTGCTCGCACTGGTTGGCCGCCGCCAGCGGGTTGCCATAGCCGGTGCCCGGGCTGTTGCCGAACCCCGGCCGCCTCCCCGGCGTGTTGCCCACCACGCCCTCGGCGTTCGGGTCGTAGGGCTGGCCGTTGCCGAGGTTGTAGGCGCCCTCGATGTTGCCCTGGCCGGTCGCCGCGGCGGTGATGAACGGCGGCACATTGCCGGTCCTGGCGAACGCCCGGTCAGCGGCGAACAGCTGCCGCTCCTTCTCGAGCGAGGCCGAGAGCGTCACGTTGAACCGGTCGCGCGAGAGGTCGCCGAAGCCGGCCACCAGGTGCGCCTTGTGGTTCTCGCCGCCGCCGCTGCGCGAGGGCTTGCCGGCGCTGGCGCCGACCTCGATGCCCTTGAAGTTCTTCGTCAGCACGAAGTTGACGACGCCGGCGATCGCGTCCGATCCGTAGACGCCCGAGGCGCCGTCCTTGAGCACCTCCACGCGCTCGATGGCCGCCAGCGGGATCGCGTTGATGTTCACCGAGGCGCCGTTGCCGCCGGCGAACGCGGCCAGCCGGCGACCGTTGACGAGCACCAGCGTGCGGTCCTCGCCCAGGCCGCGCAGCGACACCGACGACTGCCCGTAGGTGCTGTTGCCGGCACCCATCGCGTTGCCGATGGCGCCCTGCGACGACACCGCGGCCAGCGACTGCAGCAGCTGCTCGGCGTTGGAGACGCCGCTGCGCGCGATGTCCTCCTTCGTCAGGATCTGCACCGGCAGCGCGGTCTCGGCGTCGATGCGCTTGATCGACGAGCCGGTGATCTCCACGCGCTGCTCGGTCTGCGCGAGCGCCGGAGTGGACAGGCCGGCCAGCGCGGCGAGCGCGGCGGCGGCCAGGGGGGTGTGACGGTTCATGGTCGAACTCCTTCCCGTGTTGAAGACCTCAGGCCGCGGGCCTCAGAAGAGCACTTCGGCGCTGACCTGGACGTAGCGCCCTCGGCTCGTGTACAGCTCGGCGAAGCCTTGCTGCGAGTAGTTGTTGTTCGTCGCGTTGGTGGCCGAGAACGGCGGCATGCGGTCGAACAGGTTCTTGATGGCCCCGGAGAACTTGACGTTCTTCAGCCCGGCCCAGCTCACGCCGAGGTCGAACTCGTCGTAGCCGTCGACGCGGCGGGTGCCGGCGGGCAGGCTGCGCAGCGGCTGCACGCTGTCGTAGAAGCCGGCCCAGCCGCGCACGATGCCGGTCAACGTCCATGGCCCCACCTCGCTGGTCACGGTGAGCGCGCTGCGCCAGCGCGGCGTCGCATAGGTGCCGTTGAACTCGTCCCAGGGATCGGTGGCGAGGATCTTCGTGCGCTGCTTCTTGTAGTACGTCATCGTGCCGCGCACCGTCAGGTTCCCCAGCGGCGTGCCGCGCTGGCGGAACTGCAGGTCCAGGTCGATGCCCTCGTTCTCGCTGCTGGCGAAGTTCTGCAGGTTCTGGAAGATGAACCAGCGCGCGGTGGGCGTGTCGAAGCGGAACGCGCCCTGCTGGATCGCCTGGTCCAGCGTCGGCGTGGTGATGTTGTCGCTCTTCTTGACCTGCCACCAGTCGACGCTGGCGGAGAACGGGCCGGTCTCGAAGATGGCGCCGTAGTTGTAGGTCTTGCCCACCTCGGGCCCGAGCTGCGGGTTCGAGCCGGTCAGCCGGAAGGCCGCGAGGCCCGCGCAGCCGGCCGGCAGCCCGATGCCGCGGCACTGCTCCTCGGTGAGGTTGATCGCACCCTGCCCGGCATTGGCGAACAGCTGCTTCAGCGTGGGCATCTTGAACGACTCGGAGTACGAGGCGCGCAGCGCGAAGCCGCCTGCCACGTCCCACTTCAGGCCCACCTTCGGGCTCGAGCGGCTCGCGGTGTCATAGCGGTCGTGGCGCAGCGAGAGCTGGCCTTCGAGGGTCTTCAGCAGCGGCAGCTGCAGCTCGGCATAGATCGCCTTCGCGTCGCGGTCGGCAGCCACCGCGCTCTGCTGGATGCTGCCCACCACCTGGCCGGCCACCTGCAGCGGGTCGGGCTGGTCGGTGAGGTTCTCCTTCCAAGCGTTCAGGCCCACCGCCCAGCGCATCGGGCCGCCCGGCAGCTTGAAGGCCTCGCCGGCGAGCTGCGTGTCGAAGAGGTCGAGCGTCGCCTCGCCGCGGCGCACCGGGTAGATGCGCAGCGCCTGGATCGCGGCTTCGCTGTTGGTGGTGACGGTCGGGTTGATCGTCGGCGCGATGCCGCGTGACGCGTCGCCCTGCGTGGCCAGGTTGTAGGCGGTGCGGTCGAAGTAGTTGCTGTCGCGGTTGGTGGTCTCGGCCTTGCCGCGCGAGAGGCCCGCCTTCCAGTCCAGGCCCTTGAACGTGCCTTCCGCGCCGAGTTCCAGGTTCAGGAAGTCGGTCTTTCGGTCGGTGGTGCGCGGCCCGCCCTGCAGGAAGCGGCCGGCGTAGCGGCGGCCGTCGGGCAGGACGAAGTTGTCGGGCACCGGGTGCGCCTCGAAGTGGTCTTCGTTGCGCGAGCCCATGGCGCGCGCGAACGCGACGATGTCGGGCGTCACCTGCACCGAGCCGGTGACCAGCGCGCTGATGCGGTCGGCCGCGTTGTAGGCGGTCAGCAGCGACGCGTTGAAGTCGTAGCGGCAGGCGCCGTTGGAGAAGTTCTCCGGCGGGCACGGCTGCACCGTCTGCCCGGTGGCGGCGCCGTTGGCGTTCAGGATGTTGCCTTGGGGCGCGAAGCTGCTGCGGCCGTCGAGGTTGGCCACGTTGGGCACCGGGCCGAAGCGGCGGTAGTCCGAGGTGCGCGAGATGTCGCGGTCCTTGCGCAGGATCGGGTCGCGCTTGAAGACATCCAGCGCGGCCAGCACGTTGAAGCGCTGCGTCGCCAGGTCGCCCCAGCCGGCCGTGAGGCTCACCTGCTTCTCGTCGCCATCGCTGCGGCTGGAGGTGCCGGCCGTGCCCTTCAGGCTCACGCCCTGGTAGTTCCTGCGCAGGATGAAGTTGACGACGCCGGCCACCGCATCGGCACCGTACAGCGCCGAGCCGCCGTCCTTCAGGATCTCGACGCGGTCGATCGCGCTCACCGGCAGCTGGTTCACGTCGAAGGCCGCACCGGCGCCGCCGGTGTCCTGCAGCGGGTTCACCGGCACGCGGCGGCCGTTGATCAGCACCAGCGTCTGCGTGTCGCCCAGGCCGCGCAGCCGCACGCGCGCGGTGCCCGAGCCACCGGGCGAGTTGGAGCTGATCTCGCCGGTGTCGAAGATGTCGACCACCGCCAGCGACTTCAGCAGCTCGTTGACCGAGGTCGCGCCGATGCGCGCGATCTGCTCGCGCGTGACGATCTCCACCGGTGCCGGGGTCTCGGCATTGACGCGCTTGATCGCCGATCCGGTGATCTCGACGCGCTGTTCCTGCGCCATCGCTGCGCTGCTCACGATCAGCACGGCGGCGGCGCAGGCCACGGGGGTTCTTCGATGCATGGGCTCTCCTGTGAGGGTCAGGAGGGCAATCTAGGAACGCCCCGCCGAACGGTTCGAAGCGGACCGTCACCGGCCTGCGAGGGCCCGTGACCGGGGCGCGGGCTGCGTCGCGATGCGTCGCGGCGTGCGCGCTGCTGCGCCGGGCGACACTTGCCGCGACGGCGCGCGGCCGGTCGGTGCTTACCCGGAGCTGTGGCGCGATGCCGACGCAGCCGGGCTGTTACCCTCACGAGCCCACTGCCGCCCCCTGCCCGCCATGACGTACTGCGTAGGCATCCGGCTCGACGCCGGCCTCGTGTTCCTGTCCGACTCGCGCACCAGCGCCGGGCTCGACCAGATCAGCACGTTCCGCAAGATGATCATCTACGAGAAGCCGGGCGACCGCTTCATGGTGATGCTCTCGGCAGGCAACCTGTCGATCAGCCAGAGCGTGCGCGAAATCCTGCAGGTGGAGCGCATCGACAACGGGCACGACGAGCCGATCACGATCTGGAACGCCCGCAGCATGTTCGACGCCACGCGCGTGCTCGGCTCGGCGGTGCGCCGCGTGCACGAGCAGGACGGCGCGTCGCTGAAGGCCGCGGGCGTCGAGTTCAACGTCAGCATGATCTTCGGCGGGCAGATCAAGGGCGAGGCGATGCGCCTGTTCCTCGTGTACTCGGCGGGCAACTTCATCGAGGCCACGCGCGAGACCTGCTTCTTCCAGATCGGCGAGAGCAAGTACGGCAAGCCCATCCTCGACCGCGTGCTGACGCCCACCACGCCACTGGACGAGGCCGCCAAGTGCGCGCTGGTCTCGATGGACAGCACGCTGAAGTCCAACCTCACGGTGGGCCTGCCGCTGGACCTGCTGGTCTACGAGCGCGACCGCTACGAGACCCAGCGCGTGGCCTGCATCGACGACAACAACCCGTACTTCGGCATGATCCGCGGCACCTGGGGCGAGAAGCTGCGCGAGGTCTTCGAGGGCATCGACAGCCCGCGCTGGGACGGCGGCCAGACCGACCACCCGCTGATGGTGGGCAGCCGCCGCTACGAGCCGATGAAGAAGATCGCCCACCCCGGCGAAAAGATCGTTTGATGACGGCCCGCGCGAAGCGCGCGGCCGTCGGCACGATCGTCTTCGTGCACGCCAACGGATTCCCGGGGCCGACCTACGAGCCGCTGTTCGCCGTGTGGCGCAAGGCGGGGTACCGCGTCGTAGCGCCGGAACGGCTGGGGCATGACCGGCGCTACCCGGTGGTGTCGGGCTGGCGGCCGACGCGCGACGAGCTGCTCGCCTGCATGGATGCCGAGGTGCCCGCTGCCGCGGCCTCGCCGCTGCACATGGTCGGGCACTCGATGGGCGGCTACGTCAGCCTGCTGGCCGCGATCAAGCGGCCCGCGATGGCGGCCGGCGTGGTGCTGCTGGATTCGCCGCTGATCGCCGGCTGGGTGGCGCATTCGCTGCGCGCGCTGAAGGCGACGCGGCTGATCGACCGCCTGGGCCCGGGCCGCATCTCGAAGACTCGGCGCATGCACTGGCCCACGCGCGAGGACGCCCACCGGCACTACGCGGGCAAGCGCGCCTTCGCACGCTGGCACCCCGACGTGCTGGCCGCGTACATCGCCGCCGGGCTGGAGGATGCGCCGGGCGGCGGCGTGCAGCTGCGCTTCGCGCGCGAGGTGGAGACGCGCTACTACCGCACCGTGCCGCACGACCTGGCCGCGCGACTGCGCCGCCACCCGCCGCGCTGCCCGGTGAGCTACGTCGGCGGCACGCAATCGGCCGAGATGCGGCAGACCGGGCTGCACGCGACGCTGGCGCTGGCCGGCCCGCGCGTGCAGTGGATCGAGGGCTCGCACCTGGTGCCGATGGAGCAGCCGGAGGCGGTGGCGCAGGCGGTGCTGAAGGCGATCGATGCGGTCGCCACCGCACCGCGCTGATCAGCGCGCGGCCGTCTTGCGGATCTCCAGCGTGACCCCGGCGCGCTCGCGCGTGTCGAAGTAGGCGAAACCCGAGCCGTCGGCGCGGTGGCCACTGGCGGTCACGCGCAGGCCGAGTTCGCCGGCCCGCTGGAGAGCGGCCGCGCGGTCGGGCACCTCGAAGCCGAGGTGATAGACGCCCTCGCCATGCCGCTCGAGGAAGCGGCGCTGCGGGCAGTCCATCGCGGGTGGCTGGCAGAGCTGTAGCTGCACGTTGTCGAGGTCGCAGCAGCGATACCGCATCGCCGCCGAGGCCTGCGGGTTCGGCACCTCGAAGGCCACGTAGGCGTCGCCCTTGGGGTAGTCGAACCACGGGCCGACACCCAGGCTTTCGTAGTAGGCCACCGCACGCTCGAGGTCGTGCACGACGATGCAGACGTGGTGCAGGCGGCGGAACGGCGGCAGTGGGACATCGGGCATCGGCGAGACCTGCTGGAGGATGCATCAGGGGCTTGACGCGATCATACACGGCTCCGTATATTTCTGCATATACGAACAACCATCTCGGCCCTCCACCGCTCCTCCGACGGACCAACCCCATGCACTACTTCGCCTACTGCACTTGGCTCAACGACCCCGAACTGCGCCGCTACTTCCCCGAGGCGCGCGAGGTCACCAAGGGCTACGCCGCCAACCACCGGCTGCAGTTCCACGCCGCCGGCACCCGCACCGACCGCGGCTGGTGCCACTTCAACAGCAGCGCCGACGCCTGGGGCAACAAGTGCCTGGGCGTGGTGTTCGAGCACCCCGAGCGCCACTTCGACGAGGACTACGACGACTTCGAGCGTTGCGCCGTCACCGTGCACGGCGACGACGGCCGCGCCTACGACTGCTGGACCTACCGCATGACCAACCCCGGCGTGGCCATGCGCCCGCCCAACTTCTACTGGCAGCACATCCCCGACGGCCTGAAGGCGCACGGCTTCCCGCAGGAGTACGTCGACTCGGTGCTCGCCACCTACGAGGCGGCGGCGCCGTGCCCGCGCGCCGACCGAGCGAACCCGTCCGCCATACCCGGCCGCTCGGCCGACACGCGCTGAACACCCCCTCCTCACGGCCCTTCCGGAGACCCCCACCATGAAACGCCGCCACCTCGCCTCGCTCCTCGGCGCCGCCACCCTCGCGGCCGCCCTCGCCGCTCCCGCCACCGTCGCGCTCGCACAAGGCAGCGACGCCGCCCGCCTCGTGCCGCCCGAGGTCCGCGCCCGCGGCGTGCTGCGCGTCGGCTCGCAGCAGACCTTCCCGCCGGTGGAGTTCCGCGAGCCCGGCAAGAGCGAGGTTGTGGGCGTCAGCGCCGACCTGCTGGCCGAGGTCGCGAAGCGGCTGAACCTGAACCTCGAGTACATCCAGGGCGAATACGCATCGCTGATCTCCGGAGTGGAGGCCGACCGCTTCGACATCGCTTCGGGCGGCATCAGCGACACCGAGGAGCGCGAGCAGAAGCTCGACTTCGTGAACTACATGTACTCGGGCGGCGCGATGATGATGCTGTCCGAGAACCCCGCCTCGGCCTCGGCGAAGACCATCGACGACTTCTGCGGCAAGACCACCGCCACGCTGCTGGGCAGCCGCGTGATCATGAGCGCGGTCGAAGCCGCCTCCGAGCGCTGCACGAAGGCCGGCAAGGCTGCGATCAAGACCGAGCAGCTGCCGTCGGCTCCCGACGCCCGCATGCAGCTCGACCTCAAGCGCGTGGACGCCTACATGGGCGACTACCCGGCGCTGGTCTACATGGGCTCGCAGTTCCCGGGCCGCTACCGCATCGTGGGCGGCGCCTACATCCTCACGCCCTACATCACGTCGTGGGGCTTCGGGAAGAACCGCATCGGATTGCGCGACGCCGTTCACGCCGCGATGAAGCAGATGAAGACCGACGGCACCTACCAGAAGCTGATGGACAAGTGGGGCGTGGGTGGCGGCGCGCTGCCCGAGATCTCGCTGAACCTGCCGGCCAACAAGCGCCCGCCGCGGACGTGACGACCCCGCGCATCGTCCACCGCCGCCATTGGGGGGCGTGGGCGTTCGGCGTGCTGGTGCTGGCGGCGGTGGTGTCGGTGCTGCGCGCCGGCATCGAGTCGCGCATCCTCGACGTCGGCCTCGTCGGGCAATACCTGTTCAGCGCGCAGATCGTCACCGGCGCGGTGAACTCGCTGGCGCTGGGCACGGTGGCGCTGGTCATCGCCGTGGCCGTGGGCCTCGCGACGGCCCTGATGCGCGTGTCGGGCAACCCGATCCTCGTGGGCGCGTCGGCGACCTACGTGTACCTGTTCCGCGGCACGCCGATGCTGATCCAGCTGATCTTCTGGTTCAACGCGTTCCCCACGATGTTCAAGCAGCTGCACCTCGAGCTGTTCGGCGTGGTGCTGCTGAGCGTGCCGATGACGCAGTTCATCACCCCCTACGGAGCGGCACTGCTGGGGCTCTCGCTGGCCGAGGGCGCCTACATGGCCGAGATCATCCGCGGCGGCATCCTCGCGGTGGACGCCGGGCAGCGCGACGCCGCGCGCTCGCTGGGCATGACCACCGGGCGGCTGATGCGCCACATCGTCATCCCGCAGGCCTCGCGCATCATCGTGCCGGCCACCGGCAACCAGTACATCATGCTGCTGAAATCGACGTCGCTGGCCTCGGCGATCGGCTACCTCGAGCTGCTGCGCATCACCACCGACATCTACGCGTCGAACTTCCGCGTGGTGGAGCTGCTCACCGTGGCGGCCTTCTGGTACCTCGTGATGACGGCCTTCGCCACCGCGATCCAGACGGTGCTCGAGAAGCGCTACCCGCATCGCTGAACCTGCCATGGCCCAGCCCGACGACTCCGCCGACCTCGCGATCCGCATCGAGCGCGTGACGAAGAAGCGCGGCGCCAATGTCGTGCTGAAGGACGTGAGCGTGGACGTGCCGCGCGGCCAGGTGGTGGCCGTGCTCGGCCCCTCGGGCGCCGGCAAGTCGACGCTGCTGCGCTGCATCAACCACCTCGAGACCATCGACGGCGGCCGCATCACCGTGGAGGGTGAACTCATCGGCTACCGCGAGCAGCGGGACGCGCTGCACGAGTTGCCCGACGCCACGATCAGCCGGCAGCGCCAGCGCATCGGCATGGTGTTCCAGAGCTTCAACCTGTTCCGCCACCTCACCGCGCTCGACAACGTGATGGCCGGCCCCGTGCACGTGCTCGGCATGGCGCGCGCCGAGGCCCAGGCGCTGGCGCTGAAGCTGCTGGCTCGGGTGGGATTGGCCGAGAAGGCCGCGGCGTACCCGAACCAGCTCTCCGGCGGCCAGCAGCAGCGCGTGGCCATCGCGCGGGCGCTGGCGATGTCGCCCACCGTGATGCTGCTCGACGAACCGACCAGCGCGCTGGACCCGGAACTCTCGCAGGAGGTGATCGCCACCATCCGCCTGCTCGCCGGGCAGGGCCTGACGCTGATGATCGCCACGCACGAGATGGCCATCGCCGCCGACTTCGCCGACCGCGTGCTGTTCATGGTGCAGGGCGAGGTGGTGGAGGACGCGCCCGCGCAGGCCTTCTTCACCGCGCCGCGCCATGAGCGCGCGCGGGCCTTCGTCTCGCGCCACGTGCGCGAGCCTGCGCATGGCGGGTGACCCGGCCGGCCGCGGCGGCCCCGGAGCGGGGCACGCCGCTGCCCCTACCATCGCCATCCCGCAGCAAGGACGCTCAACCGCGCCCCCGATGAAGCGCACCGGCACCGACCTGATCGCCACCGACGTCTACGACCGCCTGCGCACGAAGATCCTGACGCTGGAGTTCCGGCCCGGCACGCGGCTGGTGGAAGACGAGTTGACGGCCTCGTTCAATGCCGGCCGCACGCCGGTGCGCGAGGCGCTGCTGCGGCTGCAGGGTGAAGGGCTCGTGAGCCGGCAGCGCGGCTGGATCGTCGAGGCCACCGATCCGGCCAACTTCCGCAGCATCTTCGAGGCCCGCATCGCCATCGAGGGCTATGCCGCCCGGCTGGCGGCCGAGCGGCTCGACGACGCGGGCCTGCAGCACCTGGCCGCGCTGATGTCCGAGATGGAAGCCGCCGACAAGCCGCGCGCCGAGATCAACCGGCTGAACCGGCTGTTCCACGTCGAGATCGTCAAGGCGTCGGGCAATACGCTGTTCGTCGAGATGCACGAGCGCACGCAGTTCCAGTACTGGAACCTGCGCCTGCCGGTGGTGTTCCTGAAGGAGCAGCTCGCCGTCTCCACCGAGCAGCACCGCGCGCTGTTCGACGCGCTGTCGCGCCGCGACGGAGCGAGCGCCGAGGAAGCGACACGCGTGCACATCGAGGCGACGATGCGCATCGTCGCCGAGGCGCTGTCCGACGAATGACGTCCGCGGTGCTGCGCGCCGCGCACACGCACCTGTACCCCGGCGCGCGGCTGCAGGCCGACGGCCCGCTCACCGCGGGCGCGGGCCTGGTGGTGGTCTTCGCCGACCACGGCAGTGCCGGCGCACGCGTGGAGCGTGTCGAGGACGGGCGCGTCACGCTGGCAGTCGCAGCCCACCGCACCGCGCGCGGCACGTTGGTCGAGGCGAAACGCTGGCTGCTCACCTGGCAGGCCGGGCCGTTGCAGGCGCCGGCGGCGACGCCCGCCTCCTGCCCGACGTGGCGGGTGGTCCGGCGCCTCGACGATCCGGTGCGCCGAGGTCTCTGAAGCTGTGAACGAACCCCGGGGGCATCCTGGGGTCGTTCACAGCTTCCAGAGGGTGTTTCCCAAATCAATGTGCCCGCGCCGGGGCGGCCGAGAGCCCTGAGCAAGGCGCGACGCGCAGCCCGGGCCGGGCGGCCCGAGCCAGCGGCGCAACGCCGCGCAGGGCTCTCGGGTGCCCCGGCCCGAAGGGTGCGGCCCCAGAAAGGGCCCACTCGGTGTTGCAAAGCCTCGCCGGGTCACCCGACCCGGCTGCGCTTCGCGCCTTGACTGGGCCCTTTCTGGGGCCGCACGCGGGCACATTCATTTGGGAAACACCCTCTCAGGTGAGCACGAAGCGCCCGACCATCTCGGTCAGCCGCCGGGTCTGCTGGTTCAGGTTCTCGGCCGCGGCGGCACTCTGCTCGACCAGCGCGGCGTTCTGCTGGGTCATCTGGTCGAGCCGGGTGACCGTGCCGTTGACCTGGTCGATGCCACGGGTCTGCTCGCTCGCAGCGGCCGACACCTCGGCGATGATGTCGGCGACGCGCCGCACGCCGGCGACGATCTCGGACATCGTCCCCCCGGCATCGTCGACCAGCCGGGCGCCGGCCCCGACGCGCTCCACGCTGGCCCCGATCAGCGACTTGATCTCGCGCGCGGCTTCCGCGCTGCGGCCCGCCAGGCTGCGCACCTCGCCGGCCACGACCGCGAATCCGCGTCCCTGTTCGCCGGCACGCGCCGCCTCGACAGCGGCGTTCAGCGCCAGGATGTTGGTCTGGAACGCGATGCCGTCGATGACCGCGATGATGTCGGCGATCTTCCGGCTGCTGGCCTCGATGTCCCGCATGGTCGCGATGACCTGCGACACCACCTCGCCGCCTCGCGCCGCGGCGCCGGCCGCCGACATCGCGAGCTGGTTCGCCTGCGAGGCGGCCTCGGCGCTCTGCCGCACGGCCCCGGCGAGTTGCTCGATCGAGCTCGCCGACTGCTGGAGGTTCGACGCGGCATCCTCGGTCCGCCGGCTGAGATCGCCGTTGCCGGAACTGATCTCGCCGGAAGCGACCCCGATGCCGTGACTGGCCAGCTGCACCGTCTGCAGGCTCTCGCGCAGCCGGTTCACCATCTCGGCCTGGGCGCGCTGCAGGTCACCGATCTCGTCGGTCCGATCGGTGGCGACGCTGACGTTCAAGCGCCCTTCGGCCACGCATCGGCTCACGTCCACCGCCGCGATCAGGTCGTTCGCCAGGCGGCGCTGCATCCACCACGCCACGGCCAACGCCGCCGCAGATGCGACAGCCGCGAACAGACCGGAGAGCGCCGCGCCCCACCAGGCGCGGCGGGATGCATCCTGCTGCCGCAACTGGCTCGCTGCCTCGGCGCCGGCGACCACCTCGTTCATGGTCGCGGTCAGCCGCGCGAACCCCTGGTCGGCCGCCTTCATCGCCGCCACACCCATGTTCGCATCCACCGAACTCATCTCGATCGCCTTGGCGACCTGCGTCCGATAGGTGGCGAGGTGGGCAGCGAGGGCGTCGAGCCGCTCGCGCGACCCGTCGCCCTCGGACTCCGTGCGGGACATGCCGGCCAGCGACTGCCCGATCGCGTCGAGCTGCTGGCGCGCGGAGTCGTCGAAGGCCTTGACCTGGGCCTCGTCGAGCGACGCGAGGATGGCCATGACGCGGTAGGCACCGGCATGCACCGCGGCGACCTGCGTTCTCGCTTCGCCGAGCGCGGCCGCCTGCTGGAAGGCGCGTTGCGCGGCCGAGACCTCCGCGGCCCGCTCCAGCTGCGACCAGAGGGCATAGCCCGCGCCCGCAGCCAGCGCGACGATCGCCGTCCCCAGCGGCGCGGCGATCAGTTTGGACCTCAGCTTCATGACGAACCCCGTCTGTGGCGGTGATCAGGGGTACACGCCGCCGCAGACCGCCGTCTCGTCCAGCTTCTCGCAGTACATCACCTTGGGCTCGATCTTCTTGTTCATCGGATTGGTGAACTTGTACTCCTGCCAGGCGCCGGTCGGCTTGGCGCGGACCATCGCCACGCGTTCCTTGACGAAGTACTTGCCGTCGATGTCGGTCATCTCGAGCAGGTTCTTGCCGACCTGCTTCTCGTTCTGTCCATGGGCCAGCACCTTGCCGTCGAGCCCGTAGACGACGAGGTACAGGTCGCGATCGATGAACAGCTTGTCCTTGCCCGTGAACGCGGCGTACGCCTTCTCCGGACCGGCCGACTTGATGTGGCCGATGCCCTTCTTGACCATGGCGACGGCCTGCTCCTTGGTGGCGCCGTCCGTGGCAAAGGCCGGCGAGGTCAGCGAGGCGGCCATCAGGGCCGCGGCGGCCCAGGATGCGATCTTCATGGGTAGCTCCGTGCAGTGTCGGGTTGCAGAGTCGAACGGTCGAGGTCGATCGAAGGTCCGGGTGAAATGGGAGTTTCGTCAGCCCGGGTACGTGCTTGAGGCCGAATTGGGGGCCCGAAAGGCGGCAGACCCGATCGCCGGCCCTCATGCGGCGGAGAAGTCAGCCGGTGCGGAATCTTTGATGAGCCGGCGCCGGTCCGTGGGCGCCGACACGGCACCGCAAAATGCCCGGGCGGTCGCATCTGCCGGGGAGGCAGCCGACATCGCGCACCCACCAGGAGGACTCACACATGAACCCGCAAGCCATCCAGCAATTCCTCAGCACCACCGTCGCCGACCTCGCCGTGAAGGTGCTGGCGGCCATCGCGTTCTGGATCGTCGGCCGCTGGCTGATCGGCCGCGTCGTCGCGCTGATGCAGGCGGCGATGAACCGCAACGCCCTCGACGCCACGCTGACGAAGTACCTCGGCTCGATCGTCGCCATCGCGCTGAACATCGCGCTGGTGCTCGGGATCCTGGGCTACTTCGGCATCCAGACGACGAGCTTCGCGGCGATGCTCGCCGGCGCCGGCGTGGCGATCGGCGCGGCCTGGAGCGGCATGCTCGGCAACTTCGCGGCCGGCGCATTCATGCTGGTGCTGCGGCCGTTCAAGGTGGGCGACCTCGTCACCATCGGCGGCGTCACCGGCACCGTGCATGAACTGGGCCTGTTCGGCACCACCATCGTGACGCCGGACAACGTGATGACGCTGGTGGGCAACGGCAAGGTGTTCGGCGACACGGTGCAGAACTACACCGCGCTGCCTCTGCGCCGCGTGGACCGCACGGCGCAGCTCGCCGGCAGCGTCGAGGTGACCGACGCGATGCGCCGCTTCCGCGAGGCGGTGGCCGCGATCCCCAACGTCAGCACGCAACGCCCGCCCGAGGTGAGCATCCTCGACCTGAACGGCATGGGCCCGGTGATCGCGGTGCGCCCGTATTGCCACAACGACCACTACTGGCAGGTGCACGCCGACACCAACCAGGCGATCCTGCGCGTGGCCGCCGAGGCCGGCTGGCCGGCACCGACGCCGGCCACGCTGACCCGCGTGGTGCAGGCCTGATGCTGCGCGCCGCCAGGTCGCGGGCGACGCGCGGCCGTCAGCCGAACGGGATGAACCCGACGCCGATCTCCGAGATGCCCGCGAAGTCGATGTTCTCGAGGTTCAGCTCGTTCTCGGCGGCCAGGATGCCCAGGTCGGCCTGCGACATCTGCCCCGAGTCGAGCAGGCCGACGAAGTAGCGGAAGTCCGGTCCAGGCGGCAGGAAGCCGACGAGGTTCGAGTACAGCAGGTTCACGACCAGCGCGTTGGTCGGGTTGGGCGTGTCCAGTCGCGCCTCCAGCGCGAGGTCCATCAGATCGGCATAGCTCATGCCCGCGTCGAGCAGCGCGAGGCCGATGCCGACGAACTCCGGGTCCTGCGAGTACTCGGCGCCGAACACCGCGCCGAGGATCTTCACGGTGGTGCCGGCGTTGCCTTCGACGTCGATGGCCCAGTCCCAGTCGGGGAAGTGCAGCCGCTCCACGCCTTCGAGGTTGTCGATGCCATCGCTGCCGACGGTGTCGTTGACGACCCAGCCGTTCTCGGTGGGTGCCAGTTCGTAGCGACCCGCGGCGCCGAGGTAGAACGCGGTGTCGAGTCCCGTGCCGCCGCTCAGCACGTCGTCGCCGCCACCACCGGTGAGGCGGTCGTCACCGGCTCCGCTGGAGAGCCGGTCGGCGCCAGCGGTGCCGGTCAGCGTGTCGGCACCGATGCTGCCGGTGACGAGGTTCTGCCGCAATGCCGAGAGGGTGTACGGGCCGGTCCCGTCGTCGAAGTCGCCGGCCGCCAGGTAGTAGGTGCCGTTGGCCAGCGGCGTGTAGTTGATGCGCGAGTTCAGGTTCGCGCCGCCGTCGTCGTCGTAGGCCACGGCGACGCCGTCGGGGCCGAGCAGCACGAGGTAGGGGTCGTCGAGGCCGGAGAGCCCCTGCCACTTCAGGTCGAACGCGTAGGGCTGGCCGGCCGTGAGCGTCACCGCGAAGTAGTCGACGTCGCCCGGCACGCCGATCGTGCCGCTGCTCGCGAAGCCGCCCGCCGTCACGCGCCCGCTGCTGGCGGTGGACGCGAGGTAGTCGTCGGCGGGCACGCTGGCCGAGACGCTGTAGATGCCGGTGGCGTCGGAATAGTCGAAGGCCGCCAGGTAGTAGGTGCCGCTGACGGTGGCCGTGTAGTGCATCAGCGAGTTGAAGTTGCCGCCGCTGTCATCGTCGAATCCGAGCAGGTCCACATCGGGTTGCGGGCCGTAGAGCAACAGGTACGGGTCGACGAAACTGACCGGGATGTCCGGCGCGTTCATCTCGAAGCGGTAGGTGACGCCGGCCGTCAGGTTGACCCGGAACAGGTCGCCGTCGTTGGGCACCTCGATGCGCGCGTTCACCGCCGGGCCGCCGGGCACGACGAGGCCGCTGGTCGATACGGTCATCGGGTAGTCGTCGCCGGTCGCGCTGGCGGCGGTGGTGAAGTTCCACGCCGCGAGGCCGCTGATCCCGGCATACGAGTTGCCCGCCGCATCGCGGAAGGCGTTGCCGTCGACGTTGATCACGTAGGCCGTGCCGGGCAGCAGGTCGCCGTCGGGGTTGATCGTCACGGTCGAGCCGCTGATGCTGACCTGGCGCGCATCGCCGGCCGCGATCTCGCGCAGCAGCGAGCCGGTGGAGCCGAGGATGCGGATCGAGCCGCTCCCGGCCGAGACCGTCTCGCTGAAGGTCATCACCAGGTTCGCCCCGGTGGCCACGCCGCCCGCATCGTCGTCCGGCGTGCGCGACACCAGGGTCGGCGCGATGATGTCCTGCACCGATGCCGTGAGCTGGTAGGCCCCGGTGCCGCTGCCGTAGTCGGTGGCGACGAGGTAGTGGGTGCCGCTGACGGAGGCCGTGAAGACGATCCTAGAGTTGCCGTTGCCGCCGCCGTCGTCGTCGCTGGTGACCAGTGCTTCGCTCGGGTCGTACAGGCCCAGCAGCGGGTCGGTCAGCCCGCCGGCGGCGCGCTGCAGCGTGAATGCGTAGGTGGTGCCCGCGACCAGCGTGACCTTGAAGGCGTCGTTGTCGTCGACGGTCTCGATGACGCCCGAGGCCGGCGCCCCGCCGACGATGACCACGCCCGAGGTGGCCGACGTGCTGGGGTAGTCGTCGCCGCTGCGCGCCGCGGTGACGAAGTTCCACGCCGTGGTCGACGACAGGCCGGCGTAGGCATTGCCCGTCAGGTCGCGGAACGCACCGGGGTCGACCGTGACGGCGTAGCGCGTGCTCGCGGCCAGGTCGGCCGTCGGGTTGATCGTCACCGTGGTGCCGCTGATCGACACCTGCGCCGTGTCGGTGGCCGCGATCGAACGCACCAGCGTGCCGGCGGCGTCGCGGATCAGGATGTTGCCGGTGCCGCGCTGCACGCCCTCGTCGAACACCATCACCAGGTTGGCCGACGGCGCCACGCTGCCTGCCTCGTCGGCCGGCGTGATGCTCACGAGCGATGGCGCGGCGGTGTCGCCGGACACCACGGTGAAGTTCCAGGCGGTGCTGTTGTTCAGGCCCGCCCAGGCATTGCCGGCGAGGTCGGTGAACGCACCCGCCGAGACGGTGACGTAGTAGCCGCCGGCGGCCAGCACCGAAGGCGGGTCGATCACCACGCGCGTGCCGTCGATGCGCACCGCCCCGGTGTCGGTGGCGGAGAAGGTCTGCACCGGCACGCCGCCGGGCGTGTAGACGCCGATCGTGCCGTTGCCGATCTTCATCGCCTCGTTGAACGTGAGCACGAAGTTCGCGCTGCCGGCCACGTTGGTGGCGTTGTCCGTCGGCGACAGGCTCGCCAGCAGCGGCACCGTGGTGTCGGGGCCGCCGAGTTCGGCCAGCGTGCGCGTGCCGTCGGTGAACTGGAAGCGCTCGACAGCGGTGGCGCGGGTCGTGCTGCCGCCGCCGGCGAGCGTGACCGTGGCTCCCGAGACGGTGATCGAGTAGGTCGCAAAGCTGAACGTGAACAGCGCCGTGTCGGTACCGGTGCCGCCGTCGAGCACGTTGTTGCCACCGCCGGGCACCAGCAGGTCGTCGCCGCCGAGACCGCCGAGCTCGTCGTCGCCGGCACCGCCGTCGAGCCGGTTGGCGGCGTCGTTGCCCATCAGCACGTCGGCCCCGCTGCCACCCACGGCGTTCTCGATCACCGTGTTCAGCGCGATCGCCACGTTGTTGGTCAGGGTGTTGACCGACGAGTAGGCGCCGGCGCGCAGGTCGACGCGGCTCGAGGCGCCGTAGCCGCTCAGGTCCAGCGTGTCGATGCCGCCGCTGTCGAAGATCGTCAGCACCGGGTGCGCATTGCTCGCGAAGTCGTAGATCCGGGCGGTGCTGCCGCCGGCGGTGCTGTTGAACCCGTAGACCGTGTCGCCGGCCCGCGTGGTGGTCGACACGCCGTAGATGCTCTGGATCGCCGCGATGTCGTTGACCATCGGCGTCTGCGGGTCCCAGGTCGTGCCGCTGGGGTCGGTCCAGTTCGCCTGGGCGATGTCGGGCGAGTAGTTCGCCGCCGCGTTGCGCGGGCCGAAGTACGACATCACCGACAGCACGATGCTGTCCTGGTACGACGACGGCGTCCAGTTGCCGTTGCCGTTGTAGTCGCCCATGTGGTTGAGGCCCAGCGCGTGGCCGAACTCGTGCACGAAGGTCAGGAACCCGTAGGCGCCGAGCTGCGGCTGCACGAGGTCGGACTCGCCGGAGTTGAACCAGGCGCTGCCGATGTTCGGGAAGTAGGCGTGCGCGAACCCGATGCTGGTGTTCGTGTAGGCCATCTCGATGTTCGAGTTGCCCGGCGCCACCTGCTGGAAGGTCTGGGGGATCAGGTCGTCCCAGGTCTGCAGCGCCAGCACCATCAGCGCCTGCTGCTGGGTGTTGACCGGGCGGAAGCCCTGCGCCTCGCCTTGCGAGTACATCCCCGACGCGGTGTTCGGGAACGCGTAGGTGATGGTGCCGCCGGTCCAGCGCTCGCCTCCGTTCAGCTGACGGATGACCTGGTCGAGGGTCCACTGCGTGATCGCCATCCTCGAGCTCCTCCTGGTGTTCAGACCCGATTGGACACGTGTCGCGCCCCGATGGCATCGCCGCGAAGAGCCATTTGAGGAGTTTTTGGGGCGTGGCCCGGGGCGAGGGGTGCCTCCGCGCGGAGGTGCGGTGGGCGGGTCGCCCGCGCGTCAGATCGCATCGAGCGGGATCTTCAGGTAGCGCCGGCCGTTCGACTCCGGCTCGGGCAACTGGCCTCCGCGCATGTTCACCTGCACCGACGGCAGCATCAGCGTGGGCATCGCCAGCGTGGCGTCGCGGGCGCGGCGCATCACGACGAACTCCTCTTCGCTGATGCCGTTGCGCACGTGGATGTTGTGCTCGCGTTCCTCGGCCACCGTGCTCATGTAGCGCAGCTCCCGGCCGCCGGGCTGGTAATCGTGGCACATGCACAGCCGGGTCTGCGGCGGCAGGCTCAGCACCCGGTTGATCGAGCGGAACAGCGTGCGTGCGTCGCCGCCGGGGAAGTCGCAGCGCGCCGTGCCGCCGTCGGGCATGAACAGCGTGTCGCCCACGAACGCGGCCGACTCGTTCGCATCGCTCACGACGTACGTCATGCAGGCCGGCGTGTGGCCCGGCGTGTGCAGCGCGCGGGCCTCGAGCCCGCCGATGCGGAAGGTCTCGCCATCGGCGAACAGGTGGTCGAACTGCCGGCCGTCGCGGGCGAAGTCGCTGCCGGCATTCAGCAGACGGCCGAACACCTGCTGCACCTCCGTGACGCGGCCACCGATGCCGATGCGGCCACCGAGCTCCCGCTTCAGGTGCTGCGCTGCGGACAGGTGGTCGGCGTGCACGTGGGTCTCCAGGATCCACTGCACACTGGCCCCGAGCTCGCGTACGCGGGAAGCCAGCCGGTCAGCGCTGGCGCGCGACGTGCGTCCCGAGCGGGGGTCGTAGTCGAGCACGCTGTCGACGATGGCGCATAGCCGGGTGCCGGTGTCGAGCACGAGGTAGCTGACGGTCCAGGTGGCGGGATCGAAGTGGCCTTCGACGTGGAGGGTGCCGGGGCTGGGCATGACGGGGGTCCTGGTCGGCAGCAGCCGCCGGTGGCGGGCCGCCGCAGCAACGCCTTATCAAGACGCGTGCCATGCCGGGGGCGGCGGCTTCACGGAGGACCGCAGCCGGACACCAGCGGCCGCGCATCGCTGCCACGACGGTGGCTGGCAGCGGCGCTGCCTCAAGATGGCAGCGTTGGCAGCGCGGCGCGCCACAATCGCCGCAACCGCTGCACGCCATGCCGCCCCGCAAGCCCCCGCTCCGCCCCGCCGAAGCCGCCGCACGTCGACCGGCGCCACAGCTGCAGTCGCTGGTCTCGTTCCTCGAGCACGAGGCCCAGCCGATGATCGTGCTGGACCCGGACTACCGCATCCTGGCCGCCAACACCGCGTACCGGCGCCAGTTCGGCACCGTGGACAAGCCCTACCTCGGGCACGCGTGCTACCGCATCTCGCACCACTACGACGTGCCCTGTGACCAGGCCGGCGAGCATTGCCCGATGCGCAAGGCCTACGAGCTGAAGGGCCCCGACCGCGTGCTGCACATCCACCACACGCCACGCGGCCCCGAGCACGTGGACGTGGAACTGCGGCCCATCCTCGACGAGCACCGCGAGGTGGTGGCCTACGTCGAGCGGCTGGCCACCGTGCGCAGCGCGTCGGCCCGACCGAGTGCCGAGGGCCTGGTCGGGCGTGCGCCGGCCTTCAACGCCGCGCTCTCGGCGGTGCAGCGCGTGGCGCCCTCGACGCTCCCGGTGCTGCTGCTCGGCGAGTCGGGCACCGGCAAGGAGCTGTTCGCCCGCGCCGTGCACGAGGCCAGCCCGCGCGCGCGCGGCCCGTTCGTCGTGGTCGACTGCTCGGGGCTGACCGAGACCCTGTTCGAGAGCGAGCTGTTCGGCTACGAGAAGGGCGCCTTCACCGGCGCCGGCGGCCGCAAGCCCGGCCTGGTCGAGACCGCGCACGGCGGCACGCTGTTCCTCGACGAGATGGGCGACGTGCCGCTGTCGATGCAGGTGAAACTGCTGCGGCTGATCGAGACCGGCACCTTCCGGCGCGTGGGGGCCATCGAGTCGCAGCAGGCCGAATTCCGGCTCGTCGCGGCCACGCACAAGCCGTTGCTGGAGATGGTGGCCGACGGCCGCTTCCGACAGGATCTCTACTACCGCATCAGCGCCTTCCCGATCCCGCTGCCGCCGCTGCGCGAGCGCGCCGACGACATCCCGATGCTGGTGGATTCCTTCCTGCAGCGAGGCACGCCCGGCAAGCACCGCGTCTCGGTCGATGCCGAGGCGATGGCGCGCCTGCAAGCGCACGACTGGCCCGGCAACATCCGCGAGCTGCGCAACGTGCTGGAGCGGGCGCGCCTGTTCGCCGACGACGGCATCGTGCGTGCGGCGCACCTGCCCGACGGTCTGGGCCGCGGCAAGCCCGGCGCGCTGACGGCGCCCACTCCGTCTGCCGCGACGCCGCTGCCCGCCCCGGAGATCGGCGACGCCGAACTGCGCAGGCTCGCGCTGACCGCACGCTGCACGCGCAAGGAACTGGCGCGCCGCGCCGGCCTCAGCGAACGTACCCTGTATCGGCGATTGAAGGCGCTGGATCTCGCCTGATCGTCGCGACCTGGGGGCGAGGCCGCGCCCGTCAGGCCGGCGTGCCGGCCGCGGGCGCGGTCGCCGCGGCGATCGGCACGGACTCGGGCACCAGCAGGCTGCCGTCGCGCAGCCCACGCAGCGTGGCCAGCGCCAGTGCCGCGACGAGCAGCGACGTGGCCGCCAGCAGCCCGATGCCCGCCAGGCTCGCGGTGCCCGTGGGCGCGAGCCGCAGCGTCAAGGCCGTGAAGGCCGCCATCGGGAAGCTCATGCCCCAGTGCACCACGCCGAAGGGAAGCTCGGCGATGCGACGCAGCAGTGTCGCCATCCACAGCAGCGAGAACAGCGCGGCACCCCACAGGCCCCAGACCACGAGCGGCGTCACCCCGAAGCGCAACGCCGACAAGCCCACCGCCGCCGGCGGCGCCACGAAGATGAAGTTGGCGGGCAGCAGCCGCTCGGGCCACGGGCCCTGGCTGGCCACCCGCACCAGCAGCAGCACCAGCACCAGCGGCCAGAACAGCACGCCGAGACCGAACTGCGCCGCGGCCCACTCGGGCCGGCCGAGCGGGACGCCGGCCAGCGGCACCAGCACGTTGCCGACGATGGGGATGAACAGGGCCGGGGTCAGGCTGGCCCACGGCAGCCCGCCGCCGGGCCCGGCGCGCCACCACCGCGACATCACCCACACCGTGACCGACAGTTGCGCCAGCGACGCTGCCCACCACAGGGCCTCGAGCAGCGGCCCGCCCAGGCCCGCGGCCACCGCCGACGTCACGAGCAACAGCAGCGCGATGGGCAGCGCCGCCACGAACACGTGGCGCACGGGGTGCTTCAGGTCCTCGCCCCACGCCCCGGGGTGGCGAACGCGCCGCCACACGCCCGCCACGACGAGCACGGCGAACACCAGCGCGGCCAGCGCACCGATCACCACCGCCGCGGCGCCGGCCCCGTCACCGAGCAGCGGCACGGCCGCGTGCCAGGCCAGCGATAGGCCGGCGAGGCCCATCACGATCGCGTACCAGCCGGGCGCGAGGTGCTTCAGCGGGGCCTGCTGCGAGCCCATCCCTGCGCCCCGGCCTACTTCACCCGGACGCACGGCACGCCGTGGGCGGTGTCGGTCATCGTCGGTGCTCCTGTCGGTGGGTGGCTGCTGATCATCGCGGCAGCACGAAGGTCGACTTCTCGGTGAGCGTGCGCGCCGGGTCGGCCCCCAGCGCCTCGCGCTCGATCACGAAACGGATCTCGTGCGCGCCGGGCCGGGTGCCGGCCGCGGTCTGCGGCGGGACGCGCAAGGTCACCGACACCCATCGCGCCTCGGTGGGAGCGACCGCCACGGGGCGCGGGTCGAGCAGGCGCAGGCCCGGCAGCCCGTCGGCCGTGATGCGGTAGCGCTGTGCGAGTTCGGTGGCGTTCATGATCTGCAGGCGGTAGACATTCTCGACCTCTCCGTCCTCGACCTGCCGTGCCAGCGTGGCACGGTCGCGCACCACGTCCACCTTGAACGGCGAGCGCAGCGCGATGCTCGTGGCCAGTGCCGAGACGATCAGCAGCAGCACCGTCGAGTAGACCAGCACCCGCGGCCGGAACACGCGACGCAGCCGCTGCGCGCGCGTCAGGTGCTGCGCCAGACCGTTCTGCGTGTCGTAGCGCACCAGCCCCGGCGCGTAGTTCATCTTCGTCATCACGTCGTCGCAGACGTCGATGCAGGCGGCGCAGCCGATGCACTCGTACTGCAGGCCCTTGCGGATGTCGATGCCGGTCGGGCACACCTGCACGCACAGCCCGCAGTCGATGCAGTCGCCCAGGCCCAGCTTGGCCGGATCGGCCTTCTTCGACCGCGAGCCGCGCGGTTCGCCGCGGGCCTGGTCGTAGGTGATGATCAGCGTGTCCTTGTCGAGCATCGCGCTCTGGAACCGCGCGTACGGGCACATGTACTTGCACACCTGCTCGCGCATGAAGCCGGCGTTGCCGTAGGTGGCCAGGCTGTAGAACAGCACCCAGAAGGTCTCCCAGGGCCCGAGGCCGAGACCGGCCACGCCTTGCGCCAGCGCGCGGATCGGCGTGAAGTAGCCGACGAACGAGAAGCCCGTCCACAGCGCCATCGCGACCCACGCGATCTGCTTGCCGCCGGTGCGCCACAGCCGCCGGGCGCTCCAGCCACCGGCGTCGAGCTTCATGCGCGCGGCGCGGTCGCCTTCGAAACGGCGCTCGACCCACATGAAGATCTCGGTGTAGACGGTCTGCGGGCAGGCGTAGCCGCACCACAGGCGGCCCGCGACGGCGGTGAACAGGAACAGCGCGTACGCGGCCGTGAGCAGCAGCGCCGTGAGGTAGATCAGGTCCTGCGGGTAGAGCACCAGGCCGAACAGGTAGAAGCGGCGTGCGCCCAGGTCGAACAACACCGCCTGCCGCTGGTTCCACGTCAGCCACGGCGTCGCGTAGAAGACGATCTGCGTGATCCACACCAGCGCCCAGCGCCAGTTGACGAAGCGGCCCGTGACGGCACGCGGATAGATCTTCTTCTGCGCCTGGTACAGCGAGACGATCTGCACCGCCGCGTCGTCGCTGCCGGCGGTCGCCGCTGCCGCCGACAGCGGTGGGGCTCCTGTGCGCAAGGTGTCCATGTCCCGACCATTGCGAATCCCATGCCAGCCTGGCGCCGACGGATCTGCCCGACGGCACCCGGTGTCCATCCCTCGTTCGGGGCACGGTGCCCACCGGCGCGGAAACTGCCGCGGGCTGCCAGGTCACCGCCAAGTCGCACCACGTGGCAGTGAAATTGCCGGCGGTGGCAGTGCTACGCGCGAGCCAGCCGGGCGCGCGGGTCAGCGGTCCGGCAAGGCGTGCAGGCGCTGCTGCAGCAGTTCGCGCTCGCGGCCGTTGGTGGCCAGCGCCAGGGCGCGTTCGAGTTGCGCGCGCGCCTCGGCAGGGCGATCCAGCCGCGCCAGCAGATCGGCCTGCACGCTAGGCAGCAGGTGGTACGACGCGAGCTGCGGGTCGTCGGCCAGCGCTTCCACCAGCGGCAGCGCCGCGGCGGGCCCGTAGGCCATGCCCACGGCCACCGCGCGGTTGAGGGCCACCACCGGCGATGGCTGCACCGCCTGCAGCGCGTCGTACAGCGCACAGATGCGCGCCCAGTCGGTGTCTTCCGCGCGCTCGGCGCGGGCGTGGCAGGCCGCGATCGAGGCCTGCAGTGCATACGGCCCCAGCGGCGTGCCCTGCTGTTGCGCCAGTGCCTCGGCGCGCGCCAGCGCCGCGAGGCCGCGGCCGATCAGCTGCCGGTCCCAGCACGTGCGGTCCTGGTCGAGCAGCAGCACGGGGCGGCCATGGGCGTCGACACGGGCCGCCAGCCGCGACGCCTGGATCTCGAGCAGCGCCGCCAGCCCGGCCGCCTCGCTCAACGCCGGCGCCAGCTCGCCGAGCATGTGCGCCAGGCGCAGCGCCTCGTCGCACAGCGCCGGCCGCGTCCAGTCCGCGCCGGTGGTGGCGACGTAGCCCTCGTTGAAGATCAGGTAGATCACCTCCAGCACCGCGGCCAGCCTCGGCGCGAGCTGGTCGCCGGTAGGCACTTCGAAGGGCACGCGCGCCGCGGTCAGGCTGCGCTTGGCGCGCACGATGCGCTGCGCGATGGTGGGCTCGGGCACGAGGAAGGCGCGCGCGATCTCGGGCGTCGTCAGGCCGCCGAGCAGCTTCAGCGTCAGCGCCACCTGCGCATCGCGCGAGAGCACCGGATGGCAGGCGGTGAAGACCAGCCGCAGCAGGTCGTCGGCGATGCCGCCCTGCTCCTCGCGCAGCACCAGTTCGGCCAGCGCGTCGGGCACGCGGTGGGCCTGCCGCGCCTCGAGGTCGGCACCGATCTCCTGGTGCTTGCGGTCGGCCATCTGCAGCTGGCGCAGGCGGTCGAGCGCGCGGTTCTTCGCGGTGGCGGTGAGCCAGGCTGCCGGGTTCGCCGGCACGCCCTCGGCGGGCCAGTGCTCCAGCGCGGCGACCAGCGCGTCCTGCGCCAGTTCCTCGGCCAGTGGCACGTCGCGCGTCAGCCGCGCCACGGCCGCGACGATGCGCGGCGACTCGAGCCGCCAGAGGGCGTCGATGGCGCGGTGGGTGGCGGCAGCGTCGGCCATCGTCATCGAGATCTCACAGATAGCAGGGCGCCGTCTGCCGCACCTCGACGGTGGCCCACTGCGCCGCGGGGCAGCGCGCGGCCCACTCGAGCGCTTCCTCGCGGCCCACGTGGTCGGCCAGCAGGAAGATGCCGCCGACCATCTCGCGCGCCTCGGCATACGGGCCGTCGACGATGCGGCGCTCGCCGCCGCGCACCTGCAGCCTGCTGCCATGCGTGGCCAACGACTCCACCGCCTTCAGCGCGCCGGCCTGCTGCAGTTCGCCGGCGTAGGCCAGCATCTGCGCATAGGCCTCGCGCCCTCCGGCCTCGCCGCGCTCCTCGCGCTGGCCCAGCGGCTCGACGATCAGCAGCATGTATCCCATTGGGTCGGTCCTTTTCAGTCGCGGTCAGCGGACCGCCTTGTAGAGCATCAGCGCGCCGATGAACAACGGCTGGTGCAGCATGTAGAAGCTCAGGCTCCAGCGACCCAGCAGCGCCAGCGGCGAAGCTGCCCGCGGGACCGGCCCGGCCATCGCGCCGCCACCGCGCGCCAGCAGCATCTGCCCTGCGGCCAGCCCCCAGAGCATCACGCCCAGCCACGGCAGCAACGGCACGTAGTCCTCGGTGACGGGCTTGCGGGTGGCCAGCCCCAGCCACTGCAGCGCCGGCGCATCGAACATCGGGTGCGCCCCCAGCACGGGCAGCGCCAGCGCCCCCGCGCCCAGCAGCCACAGGCCCGAGCGCAACGGCGCGGCGACGCGGGCGATCACCAGCATCACCGCGATGCCATGCAGCACGCCGAAGAAGATCCAGCTGCGCGGGAACATCCACGCCGAGCCGGCGCTCACGAGCACCGCGCAGCCGGCGATCTGCGCCCAGCGCTTCCAGAAGCGCGGCCAGGTCTGGCCCTGGTGCAGCGCGATGGCCTGCGCGAGGCCGGCGCAGAAGAGGAACAGGCTGACGATGGCGGTGCGCTGGCCGGTCCAGAACGGGTCGTGCGTGAAGGCCTGCCGCGGCACCCAGAAGCCGAGGTGGTTCAGGTCGAAGCACAAGTGGAAGCCGGCCATCCACGCAATGGCCACGCCGCGCAGCGCGTCGACGCGATCGAGGCGGGGGCGCGGGCCGGGCGTCGTCACTCGGTCTTCTCGTAGACGTCGGTGAAGCGCTCGCCGTCCCACGCGTAGAGCAGCACGGCGGCATGCAGGCAGCGGCTGGCGCCGCGCGGGCTGAACAGGCCCACGCACAGGCCGTCGGGGCGGCGCACGCTGCGGTAGACGACGCCAGCCGAGCCCTCGGCATGCAGCGCGTGGCCCATCTGCCGAGACGGGCCGTAGTCGTCGGGGTCGTGCAGCGGTGCGTAGGCCTCGGGCCGCAGGTCGTGCAGCCGGGCGTCGATGGCCACGTGATAGAGGCGCATCGGCAGGTGCATCGGCCGCTCGCGCGTGGCGAGCAGGAAGCGGCCGTGGTGGTACTTCGTCTCGGCCACCGCGGTGGCGCGCTCGCGCGCGGCGTAGAAGACACCGTGCCGGCCATCGGCAAAGCGGCTGCCGCTGGTGTTGACGTGCGTGAAGGCGGCCATGATCGGCCCGCTGCCCGGCCCGTACACGCGCTGGTCCTTCGGCACGCGCTCGATGGTGCCGAGCTCGTCGCGCACGCGCTCGTTGGTCAGCGCCTCCAGCGCGTACAGCGCGTCGAAGTCGGCGGCATCGGCGACGCGGTCGAACAGCGTGATGGTCGGGTGGCGCGTGGGCACGATGCGGCAGGCCTGCGCCCAGCGCACGCGCCGCACCTCGGGCGGGGGCGACGTCAAGACCAGCCGCCGCCGCGCACGCCGTCGAGGTAGCGCCGCACCAGGTTCAGGTCGCTGACGTTGCCCGCCAGCATGCGCTGCAGCGCACTGCCGCCGCCGAAGGGCGCGGCGGTGTTGGGCTGGCGCACCCAGGCATCGGCCGCGGCCGGGTCGGGCAGCAGGATCTGCAGGCTCTTGTAGATGCCCAGCAGGTTGGACAGCCGCTCCAGCGTGTCGCGCGGCAGGCTGGCCTTCTCGGGGTGCTTGCGCCACGAGAAGTAGGTCGAGCGCGGCGGCTGGCCCAGCAGCGTGAGCTGCTCGTCGACGCTCAAGCCCCAGGCCTCGGCGATGCGGCCCCAGGCGCGCAGGCCGGCGGCCGACATCTCGGCCAGCGACGGCTCGGCGCGCTCGGCCATCAGCGGCAATGCACCCATGCGACTCATCCCATGCTGGACATGACTCGAATCTTAGTCCAGATCAGGACACATTCAAGATTACGCACGGTGTGCGGATTCAGATCGCACCGAGCAACGCCGGCAGCAGCGTGGCCGCGGTGCCGCGCAGCACGTGGTTCGCATCGGCGTCGATCTCGCTGTCGGCCGGGTTGATGATCACCACCATCGCCCCGGCCCGGCGCGCCAGGGCGGCCAGGCCCGCTGCCGGCCACACCGCGCCCGAGGTGCCCACCACCAGCAGCAGCCGGCAGCGGCGCACGGCTTCCTCGGCCAGCGCGAAGGCCTGCGGCGGCAGCGCCTCGCCGAACCACACCACGCCCGGGCGCACGAGATGGCCGCAGTCGGCGCAGCGCGGCGGGCGGCCGGGCACGGCCGTGGCCGGATCGCAGCCCAGGCCACGCGGGCAGGGCTCGAGCCACTTGTCGCGCAGGATGTCGCCGTGCAGGCGGATCGTCTCCGCCACGCCGGCGCGCTGGTGCAGGTCGTCGACGTTCTGCGTCACCACCGTCAGCACGCCAGGGTGGCGGCGGTCGAAATCGGCCAGCGCCACGTGCCCGGCATTCGGCTCGGCACGCCGCACGCCCTCGCGGCGCTCGGCGTACCAGTCCCACACGCGCTGCGGGTCCTCGCGGAAGCCCTCCTCGCTGGCGAGCTGCATCGGGTCGAAGCGCGCCCACAGGCCGCTCTGCGCATCGCGGAAGGTGGCGATGCCGCTCTCGGCGCTCATGCCCGCGCCGGTGAGCACCACCAGCCCCCGGGGGCGCAGCGCGCCGGGCAGGAGCGCGGCCACGCCGGTCAGGTCGGGCTTTGTGTTCATCGGGTCCTGCATGCACGCTCCATCGCCCGCTCCATCCTGGGGGCCTCCCCCCGGTTTTCCATCGTCGAAGGGATGCCCTCCTGCCACGCCTGCGCCGATGCTGCACGCCGCGGTGGCCGGAGGCAACCCATCCATGTGGCCACGGGCACCGCGGGATCCGCGCTCACACATCGACAGGGAGTTTCCATGACGTTTCCGACCCCCAACCACGACGAAGACCTCGTGATGCCGACCGGCAACGCCGCGCTCGCGGCCGCGCCCTTCATCGGCAACTTCCACAAGACCCTGCCGCACGACGCCTACGGCGAGGTCGACGTGGCCGCCTACCGCACCTTCGAACGCACGTGCCAGCAGGTCGAGGCCGGCATGCCGGTGAACTTCGAGGCGGTGCCCGCCGGCCCGGTGGCCAGCCCCGACCAGACCGCATTCGATGCCGCGGCGGTCGCGGCCGGGCGCAACAAGCCGACGACGTTCGTCAGCCCGCTGGCCGGGGCGTCCACCGAGGCCCTCGGCCCGGACCCGAAAGCGCTGGAGATGATCCCGGCGCCTGGCTGCCAGTCGCTCAGTGCGATGGCCGAGATGCTGGAGTTGTACTGGATGGCGCTGCTGCGCGATGCGCCGCTGGTCGCGTTGCAGCAGGATCGCACGCCACCGGGCAACGGATGCGCGAACCTGGCCGCCCACAACGGCCCGCTCGGCTACGCCCTGCTGGACCGTGTGAACGACGCCCGCCAGGCCGTCAATGCAGCCTTCGACTGCGCCGTGCAGCGCGACCGGACGCCGGGCCGGCTGCGGGCTCCCACCGACGTGCAGGCGGGCGCCGGCGGCGCTGCGGTGACGATCCAGACGCTGTTCCGCTCGGGCCTGAAGGACGAGGACCAGGGCCCGCTGCTGAGCCAGTTCTTCCTGCACCCGATCGCATTCGGCACGCAGACCATCGACCGGCGGCAGGTGCCCTACATCGCCCGGCGCGACTTCCTCACGCGCCATGGCGACTGGTTGCTGGCGCAGAACACCGGCAAGGACCGCTACGGCCGCGGCTATGGCGACTGCAACAACTGGGCGGACCAGCAGGCCGGCAACGTCTACTACCCGACCACCAACGGCCAGCACGACGGCGTGCCGATCGTGCGGCCGATCTCGACGCTGCGCGACATCGCGCGCTTCGTGAACCGGGATGCGCTGCACCAGGCCTACTTCAACGCCGCGCTGTTCCTGCTGGGCACGAACGCCGCGCTGGATGCCGGCAATCCCTACGGCGGCAACCGCTACGGGCGCGAAGGCGGCTTCGCGACGCTCGGCGGGCCGGACCTGCTGACGCTGGTGTCCGAGGTGGCCAGCCGCGCGCTGAAGGTCGTCTGGCGGCAGAAGTGGCTGGTGCACCGCCGCTGCCGGCCCGAGGCCTACGCCGGCCTGGTGCAGATGCAGCGCAACGGCTACGGCGGCCCCGGCAACCCGGTGGTCACGCGCAACTACGGCCTTCCCTTGGCGGGCACCGGGTGCGCAGGCTTCGACGCCGCCATCACCGACACGCTGACGGCCGTCGGCGCCCACAACGCGGTGCTGAACGGCGGCGCGGGCACGCTGTTCCTGCCGATGGCGTTCTCTGCCGGCTCGCCGTCGCACCCCGCGTACGGCGCCGGGCACGCCACCGTGGCGGGCGCGTGCGTCACCGTGCTGAAGGCCTGGTTCGACGAGGACCAGACCCTGGCCGGGATCTACCAGAAGTACAACAGCGGGCGGCAGAAGGACCCCTCGCCGACGATGCTGCAGATCCTGCAGCCCGGATACCGGCGCGCCGGCGGCGCGCTCGAGGACTTCTGCGACCCGCAGCCCTATGCCGGTGCCGACGCCGGTGCGATGACCGTCGGCGGCGAGCTCAACAAGATCGCGAGCAACGTGGCGATGGGGCGCAGCATCGGCGGCGTGCACTGGCGCACCGACAACACCCGCAGCCTGCGCCTGGGCGAGGCGGTCGCCATCGAGATCCTGCGCAAGCGCACGATGGAGTACGCCGAGCGGCCGGTGTCGTTCACGTTCCGTTCGTTCGACCGGCAGGTCGTGCACATCACGCGCGGCGCGGTGCGCGTGGGCTGATCGCCACCCGGGGCCGGGTCGGCCCCGGCCTCAGCTGCCGCGGTGGCCGGCCGCCAGCGCGTCGCGCAGTTCGCGCTTGAGCACCTTGCCGATCGCGCTGCGCGGCAGCGCTTCCACGCTGTGCACCGCCGCCAGCCGCTGCGTCTTGCCCAGCCGCGCGTTGGCCCAGGCCAGCAGCGCGGCAGCGTCGGCCTCGGCGGGCACGGCACCCTCGCGCCACACCACCGCCGCCACCGGCGTCTCGCCCCACTGGACCGACGGCACGCCGACCACGGCCACGTCGGCCACGCCGGGGTGTTCGCGCAGCACGGCTTCGAGGTCGCTGGGGTAGACGTTGAAGCCGCCCGAGATCACCAGGTCCTTTCGGCGGTCGAGCAGCACGAGGAAGCCGTCGGCGTCGAAGCGGCCGACGTCGCCGGTGCGGATGTAGCGGCGGCCTTCGGCGTCGAACCACTCGGCGGCGCGGGTGGCCTCGGGCTTCTTGTGATAGCCGCTCATCATGCCGCCCGAGCGCCCCACCACCTCGCCGGCCTCGCCCTGCGGCACCTCGCGGCCCTCCTCGTCGATCAGCAGGATGTCGTGGCCCGGCGCCGGCTGCCCGACGGTGTGCAGCTTGTCGGGGTGCAGGTGCGCCTCGAGGATGCAGCTGCCGCCGCCTTCGGTCATGCCGTAGAACTCCACGAGCCCGCCGGGCCAGCGGCGCAGCGCATCGGCCTTCACGTCGGCGCGGAACGGCGCGCTGGTGGAGAACTTGTAGCGGAAGCTCGAGAGGTCGGTGCGGTCGAACTCGGGCCGCGCCAGCAGGCGCTCGTACTGCACCGGCACCAGCATCGCATGCGTCGCGCGGTGGCGCTCGGCCAGCGCGAGCCACCCGACGGCATCGAACTTCGGCATCAGCACCACGGTGCCGCCGTAGGTCAGCGCCGGGAAGAAGACCACCAGCGTGGTGTTCGAGTACAGCGGCGTGGACAGCAGCGCCACCGTGTCGGCGCCGTAGCCGAAGCGGGCCGCGCGCTCGGCGTAGGCCCAGCGCATCGCGTGGGCCTGCACGATGCCCTTGGGCTCGCCGGTGGTGCCCGACGAGTAGATGATGTTGAACGGCCACTCGGGCGCGATGGCCACGGGCTCCGGAGCGCCTGCGCCGCCGAGCCAGTCGGCGAGCGGGCGGCCAGCCGAAGAGCCGTCGAGCGCGATGCGCGTCGGGCCGCCGCCACCGAGGTCGATGCCCTCGGCCGTGTAGAGCAGGCGCGCATCGGCATCGGCCGCCATGCGCTGCAGGCTGGCCGCCGTGGAGCCCGGCGCCAGCGGGGCCACCGAGAGCCCGGCGCGCAGCGCACCGAGGAACACCACGGCATAGGCCACCGACGTCGGCGCGCAGATCGCCACCGCGTCGCCGGGGCCCAGGCCGTCGCGCTGCAGGGCGGCGACCACGGCGTCCATGCGGGCGTCGAGCGTCGCGTAGTCGATGGCCTCGTCGCCGCAGACGAGCGCGGTGCGCCGAGGCGCCTGCCGGGCGTGGTCGCGGACGCGCGATGCGATGTCGGAGAAGGCGGCGGGCTCGGTCGGTGGCTGGCTGTCGGTGTTCACGGGCGTCTCCTGGCGCACGACGGGCGGCGGCCCGGGCCTCCTATGATGACCGCAGCCGCGTGCGCTTCCGCGGCCCCGCCGCTACGATGCGCGCCACCATGGCCGCTGCCTCCATCGCGCCTGCCACGACCAACGACGACCTTGCGGCGCTGCTGGCCCGCATCGCGTTGCGCGACCAGCGTGCTTTCGAGCGCCTGTACCGCGCCACCGCCGGGCACCTGCTGGGCGTGGCCACCGCCGTGCTGCTGCAGCGCGAGCGGGCCGAGGAGGTGCTGCAGGAGGCCTACGTCAACGTGTGGAACGGCGCCGCCGGGTACGACCCCGGCCTGGCCACGCCGATGACCTGGCTCATCAACATCGTGCGCAACAAGGCCATCGACCGCGTGCGCACCGGCCGGGCCGAGCGCGCCAGCACCGTGCCGCTGGACGAGGAAGCCATGGCCGTGGCCGACCCCGACCAGCCGCAGCCGGCGCAGTGGCTCGAGCAGTGCGTGCTGCGGCAGCACGTGGACGAGTGCCTCGCCGGCCTCTCGGCGGCGCAGCGGCAGGCCGTGGCACTGGCCTACTACCGCGGCCTCGTGCACACCGAGATCGCGGCCTGGCTCGACACACCGCTGGGCACCGTGAAGGCGTGGGTGCGGCGCGGCGCCGACCGGCTGCGCGACTGCCTCGAAGCCGCCGGCGTCACCTCGGCATGAACTACCTGCGCCCCGACCTGCTGCGCGCGCTGGCCCGCGACCATGCGCTGGGCACGATGACCGGCGGCGCGCGCCGCCGCTTCGACCGGCTGTTGCGCGAGCAGCCGCAGGCGCGCGCGGCACTGGCGGGCTGGCACGCGGTGTTGGCGCCGCTGGCGGCCGAGGTGCCCGCGGTGCAGCCGCGCGAGGCGGTGTGGCAACGGCTGGAGCAGCGCCTGTTCGCCGGCCCCGCTGCGCAGGCGCGGGGTGCCCAGCCGGCGAGCCGCTCGTGGTGGCCGCGCTGGCTGGGAGTGCCCGCGGGGGCACTGGCCGGTGCGCTGATCGCCAGCGTGGCGCTGCAGCAGAACCCCGGCTGGATCGGACACGAGGCGGTGCAGGAGGCGTTGCCACCGAGCTACGTTGGCCTGCTCAGCGATGCCACCGGCAAGCCCGCCGTGCTGGCCTCGTCGCGCCGACACGGGCGCACGCTCACGGTGAAGATGCTGCAACCCGTGGAGCCACCGGCAGGCTCGGTCGCCCGGCTGTGGGCGCTGCCGCGCGACGGCAGCGCGCCGGTCGCGCTCGGTGCGGTGCCGGCGCGCGGCTCGGCCACGATCGCGCTGCCCGACACCTCGGAGCGGCTGTTCTTCACCGTCGAGCGGCTCGCCGTCAGCTTCGAGCCGGGCACGGCCGGTGGCGGTCCCACGCAGCCCTACGTGGTCTCGGGCCCGTGCGTGAAGTTGTGGTGATCGTGTCGCGGGGCTGCGTCCGTTCGGCCCCCAGCCCCCGTATGTGCATCCGTCGGCGCACGCGACCTGTGCGCTTCCACCTTCCGGAGTCCCGATGAACCCGTCCCACCCGCCCTTCGTCGCCCGTGCCCGTCACCTGCCCCTGCTGTTCGCCGCCTTGTTCGCCGCGGCCGCGCCGCTGGCGCACGCCGCCGACACCACGCCGGCCGCCCCGCGCGCCGCCGACCCGCTCGCCCCGGCGCGCGCGCTCATCGCCGCCGGCAAGTGGCGCGACGCCATCGAGGCGCTGCAGCAGGTCAACGCCACCGGCAGCGCCGACTGGAACAACCTGATGGGCTACAGCCACCGCAAGGCGCGCACGCCCGACCTGGCCGCCGCCGAGCGCTACTACGACGCCGCGCTGAAGATCGACCCCCGGCACCGCGGCGCCTTGGAGTACAGCGGCGAGCTGTACCTGATGCTCGGCAACCTGCCCAAGGCCGAGGAGCGGCTGGCCGTGCTCGACAAGGCCTGCACCTTCGGCTGCGACGAATACCGCGACCTGAAGACGACCATTGCCGAGTACAAGGCCAATGGCGGCAAGTACGTGCCCAGCGCCTGGAAGCCCTGAATCGGGCGGCCGCCCGGTGTCGGCCTGAGCCGCACGTGCTCGCGGCGCGTCACGCCGCGCATTGCGAGGTGTCGCGCGGTCGCGCGCCTTGCCGGGCGCCGGTGCGCCGGCCAGACTGCCAGCGGCGGCCTCGGACGAGCCGCCGATCCCTCTCTGGCGGAGACCGACATGAAGGCGATGCGCGTGCTGGCGGCGGCTGGCCTAGCCCTGGTGGCCCTTGCGGCGGCCTCGCTCCCCGGCTGCGCGACCGACCCCTCGGCGCCGGCTGACGCGCAGGCCGCCGCCGACTGCATCACCCGCGAGCCGCCGATCGGCAGCAACGTGCCGCGCGCGATGCGCTGCCCGGGCAGTTCCGCGGCCAGCGGCCTCGAGCGCGATGCACAGCGCGATCAGGCCGAGCGCATCCGCGACGACCAGAACCGCCGCAACCTGCCGCGCCCGTCGGCCGGCCCCGGCGGCTGACCCGCCGGGCGCGGGCGGTGTTCAGCGCCCGAACGAGCCGCCCGTCTCGACCTGCTTCACGACGATGGCCGCGGGTTCGAAGCGTGCGCCGTGGCGCGCCGCCAGTTCGCGGCTGCGCTTCACGAAGGCCGGCGCACCCATCGCGTCGATGAACTGCAGTGCGCCGCCGTGGAACGGCGCGAAACCCCAACCGAAGATCGAGCCGATGTTGCCGTCGGCCACCGAGCGCAGCACGCCCTCTTCCAGGCAGCGCGCGGCCTCGTTGGCCTGCGCGAACATCAGCCGGTCGATCAGCTCCTGCTGCGGCGGCTGCTCGGCGGCCACCGGGAACATCTGCGCCAGGCCCGGCCACAGCGCGCGCCCGTCGTCGCCCCAGTCGTAGAAGCCGCGACCGGCCTTCTTGCCGATGCGGCCGATCTCGCACAGCTGGCGGATCACCGCGGTGCCCGGGTGTTCCGGAATCGGCTTGCCCTCGGCGGCGAGGTCCTTGCGCGTCTGCTCGGCCACGTGCAGCGACAGCGACAGCGACACCTCGTCCTGCAGCGCCAGCGGCGGCATCGGCATGCCGGCCTGCTGGCCCGCCACCTCGATGGAGCGCGGGTGCACGCCCTCCTTCAGCATCGTGATGCCTTCCATCACGTAGGTGGCGAACACGCGGCTCGTGTAGAAGCCGCGGCTGTCGTTGACGACGATCGGCGTCTTGCCGATCTGCTGCACGTAGTCGAAGCCGCGCGCCAGCGTCTCGGCCGAGGTCTCGCGGCCGACGATGATCTCCACCAGCGGCATCTTGTCCACCGGGCTGAAGAAGTGCAGCCCGATGAAGTTCGCGGGGCGGCCGCTGGCCTGCGCGAGGCCGGTGATCGGCAGCGTCGACGTGTTCGACGCGTAGACCGCGCCCGGCGCCAGCCGCGCCTCGGCACGCTTCGTCACGTCGGCCTTCACGGCGCGGTCCTCGAACACCGCCTCGATGACGAGGTCGCAGCCGTCGAGCGCCGCGAAGTCGGTGGTGGCGTGGATGCGCGCCAGCAGCGCGTCGCGCTTCTCGGGCGTGCTGCGGCCGCGCTTGACGGCCTTGTCGAGCAGCCCCTGCGAGTAGGCCTTGCCCTTGTCGGCCATCTCCTGGCTGGTGTCGATCAGCACCACGTCGATGCCGGCCTTGGCCGACACGTAGGCGATGCCGCCGCCCATCATGCCGGCGCCCAGCACGCCGAGCTTCTTCACGGTGGACGCCGGCACGTCCTTGGGTCGCGACGCACCCTTCTTCAACGCATTGAGCTGGTACCACAGCGTGTGGATGATGTTCTTCGCCTCCCGGCTCACGGCGCAGGCGGCGAAGTAGCGGCTCTCGACGGTGCTGGCGGCGTCGAAGTCGAGCAGGCCGCCCTCGAAGACGGTGCTCATGATGTGCTGCACCGCCGGGTAGTTGTTCCAGGTCTTGCCGGCGGCGATGGCCGGCGCGATCGCCAGCACCTGCGCCACCGCCGGGCTACGCGAGTCGCCACCGGGGAAGCGGAACTTCGGCTGGTCCCACGGCTGCTTCGGCTTCGGGTTGGCGGCGATCCAGGCGCGCGCCTGCGCCATCAGGTCGTCGCGGTCCTTCGCGAGCGCGGTGATCAGGCCCATCGCCTGCGCCTTGGCCGGCGCGATGTCCTCGCCCTGACCCAGGATCTCCAGCGCCGCCTGGATGCCCACGAGCCGCGGGATGCGCGTGCAGCCGCCGCCGCCGGGCAGCAGGCCGAGCTTCACCTCGGGCTGGCCCAGCTTGAGCCGCTTGTCGTCGATGACGATGCGGGCGTGGCAGGCCAGCGCGATCTCCAGCCCGCCGCCGAGCGCATGGCCGTTGATCGCCGCCACCGCCGGCTTGCCCTGCAGCTCGAGCTTGCGCAGCACCGCCTTCATCGCCTGCGCGGCCTCGAAGGGCTCCTCGGGGCGCGTCCACTTCGACATGCGGTCGAGGTCGCCGCCGGCGCAGAAGTCGGCCTTCGACGACGTGAGGATCAGGCCCTTCACCGCCGGATCGGCGAGCCGCTCGACGGCCGCCTGGATGCCTTCCATCAGCGCGTCGCCGACCACGTTCATCGGCCGGCCGGGCAGGTTCATCGTCGCGACGAGGATGCCGTCGCCGCCCAGTTCAAGGTTCACCGCGGAAGTGCTCATATCAGTTCCCATGGCGCCAGAACGGCACCGTCGTCGAGTCAAGCCGAAGACCGAGCCTCGGCGCGGAACCGGCTTTGCCGGGCCGCTGCCGAGCGCCCCCTCGGGGGGCAGCGACCGGGAGGGAGCTTGGGGGCTTCATCACACTCTCTCGATGATGGTGGCGATGCCCATGCCGCCGCCGACGCACAGCGTGGCCAGGCCCGTGGAGAGGTTGCGCCGCTCGAGCTCATCGAGCAGCGTGCCGAGGATGATGCAGCCCGTCGCACCCAGCGGATGGCCCATCGCGATCGAGCCGCCGTTGACGTTGACGCGGTCGAGGTCCACGCCCAGGTCGCGCGCGGTCTTCATCGGCACCACCGCGAAGGCCTCGTTGACCTCCCACAGGTCGATGTCCCTGGGCGACATGCCGGCCTTGGCCAGCGCCTTGCGGCAGGCGGGCGTGGGACCGGTCAGCATGATGGTCGGCTCCGAGCCGATCACCGCCGCGGCGCGCACCCGGGCGCGCGGCTTCAGCCCGGCCTTCGCGCCGCCCGCCTTCGAGCCCACCAGCATCAGCGCGGCGCCGTCGACGATGCCCGACGAGTTGCCGGCGTGATGCACGTGGCGGATGCGCTCCACCGTCGTGTACTTGCGCAGCGCGGTGCCGTCGAAGCCCATCGCGCCCATCGCCGCGAAACTCGGTTCGAGCTTGGCCATGCCCTCCACCGTGGTGCCCGGGCGGATGGTCTCGTCTTCCGCGAGCATCGTGAGGCCGGCGATGTCCTTCACCGGCACGACGCTGCGCGAGAAGCGGCCCTCGGCACGGGCCGCCGCGGCGCGCTGGTGCGAGCGCATCGCGAAGGTGTCCACGTCGCCGCGGTCCCAGCCTTCGAGCGTGGCGATCAGGTCCGCCCCGATGCCCTGGGGCGCGAAGCCGAGCTTGATGTTGACGCGCGGGTCCATCGCCCAGGCGCCGCCGTCGCTGCCCATCGGCCAGCGGCTCATGCTCTCGACGCCGCCGGCCACCACCAGGTCCTCGTAGCCGCTGGCGACCTTGGCCGCGGCGAGGTTGATCGACTCCAGCCCCGACGCGCAGAAGCGCGACTGCGTGACGCCGGCCACCGTCTGCGCCCAGTCGGCGTCGAGCACCGCGGTGCGCGCGATGTCGGCGCCCTGCTCGCCCACGGGCGTGACGCAGCCGAGCACCACGTCGTCGACGAGCGCCGTGTCCAGGCCGTTGCGCTGCTGCATCGCGCGCAGCAGCGTCGACAGCAGCCACACCGGCGCGGCCTGGTGCAGGCTGCCGTCCTTCTTGCCCTTGCCGCGCGGCGTGCGCACGTGGTCGTAGAGATAGGCCTCGCTCATGGGGGTTCCTTCGCGAATGTCCGTGGGGAATGTGTGAGAGCCGCGGGCTCGCACCCGTCAGCCGGCGTCGAGCTGCTTGCGCACCTCGCCGTTGATCACGCGCAGCTCGGCCAGCAAGGCGTCGAGGTGCGCGCGCTTGTGCTCGAGTTCGGCGATCGACTCGCCGGTGCGCCGGGCCACCCACTCGAGCTGCTGGCGCCGGCCTTCGCCGTGCGCGCCGTACAGGTCGAGGTAGTGCTTGATCTCGCTGAGCGACGCGCCGATCGCCTTGCTGCGCAGGATCAGCGCCAGCCGCGCCCGGTCGCGCCGCGTGTAGACGCGCGCACCGTTGACTCGCCGCGGCGCGAGCAGCCCCTTGTCCTCGTAGAAGCGGATCGTGCGCTGCGTGATCTCGAACTGCCGGCACAGCTCGGCGATGCCGAACAGCTCGCCGCCATCGTCGCCCCGATGCTCGGCCACCGCGGCCTGGGCCGACGCGGCGGAGCGGGGGCGCGGTGCGAGCACGGGCGAGCCGCTCATCGCAGGACCGTGCTCACACCACGCGCTGCAGCTTCATGGCCACCGCCATGTCGCCGGAGACGGTGAAGCGGCCGGTCATGAAGCCGGTGGCCGGCTCGAGCTCGCCGCTGAGCAGCGCCGACAGGTTCTCCAGCGTGATGCCGATCGTGCAGTCGGCGTCGCGATCCTCGTTGTCGACGGTGTTGGGCATCGCCGCGCCGTCGAGGAAGACGACGCCGTCGGCGCCGCAGTCGAACTTCAGCGTGGCGTTCAGCCCGCTCGACTCTCCGACCCGCGTGCGCAAGGTGTCGGTGCAGGCCTGCAGATCCATCATGGGCTTGTGTCCTGGGTAGGGAGGTTCGGGAAAGGTGCGGGCATCGTAGTGGAACGGCCTGCCGTGACACTGCTCGTAATTACCTATCAGGCATCTGCTTGACGTTAACGTCACGCTGCGGCCCAATCCGGCCCCCATGGAACCGAGCAAAGCGTCTGGGTATCGCAGCGTGTTCGCGCCGCGCCTGTTCGACGGGCGCGTGATGTGGGTCACCGGCGGCGGCAGCGGCATCGGGCGCTGCGTGGCGCACGAGCTGGCGGCGTTGGGCGCCACCGTCGTGATCAGCGGCCGCAAGGTCGAGAAGCTCGACCGCGTGGTGGCCGAGATCACCGAGGACGGTGGCCGCTGCGAGCGCCTGGCCTTCGACATCCGCGACGAAGACGCAGTGAAGGCCGCGGTGGCCGGCATCGTGCAGCAGCACGGCCGCATCGACGCGCTGGTCAACAACGCCGGCGGGCAGTTCCCTTCCCCGCTGATGGCGATCCCGAAGAAGGGCTTCGAGGCGGTGGTGGCGAACAACCTCACCGGCGGCTTCCTGATGATGCGCGAGGTGTTCGACCAGGCCATGCGCCGCACCGGCGGCGCGATCGTCAACATGACGGCCGACTTCCGAAACGGCATGCCCGGCATGGGGCACAGCGGCGCGGCCCGCGCCGGCATGAGCAACCTGACGATGACGGCCGCCTACGAGTGGGGGCCGTTCGGGGTGCGCGTGAACGCGGTGGCGCCGGGGTGGGTGGCCTCCAGCGGCATGGACACCTACGGCGGGGCGATGCGGGCCGTGATCCCGACGCTGAAGCAGCACGTGCCGCTGGGGCGGCTGGCCACCGAGGCCGAGATCAGTGCCGTCATCGTGTTCCTGCTCACGCCGGCGGCGGCCTTCGTCAGCGGGGTGACGGTGCAGATCGATGGGGCGGCGTCGCTGGGTAGCGCGGTGTTCCCGCTGGGCAAGGCGCAGAACGCGGCGCCGTTCGACGGGTTCCATCGGTCGGTGGTGCCGGAAGTGTTGAAGTCGTGATGTCCTTCGGGTGTGGCGGTCCGATTGGATGGGGCGCCGGCCGCTGGCGCGTACGCAGAGTCCGCTGCGGGGCGGGCGGACCGGGGGGTCGTTCTCCGGGCCACGCTCCGGGGGTGGCGGCTTCTGACGGCCGTGGATCCCTCCTGAACGCTGTCCAGGCGCGCCCGCGACTTCTCGGTCCGGAATGGGCCCTGCGCCCGACCCCCCGATCCACCCACCCGAGTGGCGTCGAGGCGCATCGTTCACGGACACTGGGCATCGTCCCGAACGGCCTTTGCGGCAAGAAGCCTTGCACGCGCGCGGCAGTTCTCCCACGTAGCCGCAGGGCGGCGGTGGACCCTGCAGGCGCAGGGCCCATTCCAGGTGCCAACGATGGGTGGCACGGACCGGCGGTGTTGATGGCGCCCTGGTGGAGCCTCGAAACCGGTCGACCTGGAGCGTGGCCCGGAGATCGCAGGGTTCGCCGTCGACCTGCCGCCGAGGCGGTGGTGTGCGCGCCAGCGGACATGCCTCTGCCCACGTTGCAGCGATAGACCAGCGCCCATCCCCTCGATGCCCCAACTGACCTCCCTTCTCGACACGAACTCGGCCGCCTTCCAGGCCAACGCCGCGCGCATGCGCGAGCGGCTGGCACAGGTGCAGGCGCTGCAGGCGCAGGTGGTGGCCGAGTCGGCCAGCAAGCGGAAGAAGTTCGAGGAGCGCGGGCAACTGCTGCCGCGCGAGCGCGTGGCTCGATTGATCGACCGCGGCAGTGAGTTCCTCGAACTGTCGCCGCTCGCGGGCCTGGGCATGCACGACGACGACGGCAAGAAGAGCGTGCTGGGCGGCGGCTCGATCGTCGGCATCGGTGTGGTGTGCGGCAAGCGCGTGCTCGTCTCGGCCAGCGACAGCGCCATCAAGGGCGGCACCGTCGCGCCGATGGGGCTGAAGAAGGCGCTCCGCGCGCAGGAGCTGGCGCGCGAGAACAAGCTGCCGTTGGTGGCGCTGGTCGAGTCCGGCGGCGCGAACCTGCTGTACCAGGCCGAGATCTTCGTCGACGGTGGGCGCACCTTCGCCAACCAGGCGCGGCTGTCGGCCGCGGGCATCCCGCAGATCGCCGTGGTGCACGGGTCCTCCACCGCGGGCGGGGCGTACCTCCCCGGGCTGTCGGACTACGTCGTGCTGGTGCGTGGCCGCTCGTCGATCTACCTCGCCGGGCCGCCGCTGGTGAAGGCGGCGATCGGCGAGGACGCGGGCGACGAGGAACTCGGCGGCGCGCAGATGCACGCCGAAGTCACGGGCCTGGGCGAATACCTGGCCGAGAACGACGCCCACGCCATCGCGCTGGCCCGCGAGCTGATCGACAAGCTGCCCTGGGACCCCGTGCCGCCGCGCGCCGATGCACCTCCACCGCGCTACCCGGCCGAGGAGTTGCTGGGCGTGGTGCCAGCCGACGACCGCGAGCCCTACGACGCGCGCGAGGTCATCGCACGGCTGGTGGACGCCTCCGACTTCCTCGAGTTCAAGGCGAGCCTGGCCACCGACACGATCTGCGGCCATGCGCGCATCGAGGGCCACGCGGTCGGCATCATCGGCAACAACGGCCCGATCCAGCCGAACGGCTCCACCAAGGCCGCGCAGTTCATCCAGCTGTGCGACCAGTCCGGCACGCCGCTCGTGTTCCTGCAGAACACCACCGGCTACATGGTCGGCAAGGCCGCCGAGCAGGCCGGGGCCATCAAGCACGGCAGCAAGATGATCCAGGCGGTGGCCAACGCCCGCGTGCCCAAGTTCACCGTGGTGCTCGGCGGCAGCTTCGGCGCCGGCAACTACGGCATGTGCGGCCGCGGCTTCGACCCGCGCTTCATCTACTCGTGGCCCAGCGCACGCACCGCCGTGATGGGCGGCGCGCAGGCGGCCAAGGTGATGGACATCGTCAACCGCAACAAGCTCGAGAAGATGGGCCAGCCGGTCAACGACGCCGCGCTGGCCGCGATGAGCGAGCAGCTGCGCCGCCGGCTCGACGCCGAGAGCACGGCCCTCTTCGGCACCGCGCGGCTGTGGGACGACGGGATCATCGACCCGCGCGACACGCGCCGCCTCCTCGCCCTGTCCCTGCGCATCGCGGCGGAAGCCGCGGCGCGCACCCTGCACCCCAACACCTTCGGCATCGCACGGCTATGAACTTCACCCCCGAACACCGCCAGATCGACGACACCGTCACCCGCTTCGTCGAGAAGGAGATCAACCCCCACGTGGCCGAGTGGGAGGCCGCGCACGAGTTCCCGTCGCACGAGGTGTTCAAGAAGCTCGGCAACCTCGGGCTGCTGGGCCTGAAGTACCCCGAGGCCTACGGCGGCGCGGGGCTGGACTTCAGCTACTCGATGGTGATGGCCGAGGCGCTGGGCTCGTGCAACTGCGGCGGCGTGCCGATGGCCATCGGCGTGCAGACCGACATGGCCACGCCGGCACTGGCCCGCTTCGGCAGCGACGAGCTTCGCAAGGAGTTCCTGGCGCCGACGATCGCCGGCGACTACGTGGCCTGCCTGGGCGTCAGCGAACCCGGCGGCGGCTCCGACGTGGCCGCGGTGAAGACCCACGCGCGCAAGGATGGCGGCGACTACGTCATCAACGGCACCAAGATGTGGATCACCAACGGCCTGAAGGCCGACTGGTGCTGCCTGCTGGCCAACACGAGCGAGGGCGCGCCGCACAAGAACAAGAGCCTGATCGTCGTGCCGATGGACGCGCCCGGCATCACGAAGCAGAAGATCCACAAGATCGGCATGCACTCCAGCGACACCGCACAGCTCTTCTTCGACAACGTGCGCGTGCCGCAGCGCCACCTGATCGGGCAGGAGGGCCTGGGCTTCACGTTCCAGATGCTGCAGTTCCAGGAGGAGCGGCTGTGGGGCGCGGCGTCGGCGCTGCGCAGCCTCGACCGCCTGATCGACCAGACCATCGCCTACACGCGCGAGCGCAAGGCCTTCGGCAAGCCGCTGCTGGACAACCAGGTGATCCACTTCCGCCTGGCCGAGCTGCGCACCGAGGTCGAGGCGCTGCGCGCGCTGACCTACCGCGCTGTGGAGATGTACGTGTCGGGCAAGGACGTGACCAAGCTCGCGTCCATGGCCAAGCTCAAGGGCGGGCGCCTGGTGCGCGAGGTGGCCGACAGCTGCCTGCAGTACTGGGGCGGCATGGGGTTCACGATGGACAACCCGATCTCGCAGGCCTACCGCGACTCGCGGCTGATGTCGATCGGCGGCGGCGCAGACGAAGTGATGCTGGGCATCATCTGCAAGCTCGAAGGCACCCTGCCAGGCAGGTCTTCCTGAGGCGGCGAAGGCACCGATGAACACCCCCGCTCCCTACCAGGCGATCGCCGTCGCGCACGACGGCCCGGTGGCCACCGTCACGCTGAACCGCCCGCAGGCCCGCAACGCGATGACGATGGGCATGGTGCTCGAATTGCATAGCGCGCTCGAGGACGCCGAGCACGACGGCCAGACGCGCGTGATCGTGCTGCGCGGTGCCGGCGGGCACTTCAGCGCCGGCGCCGACATCAAGGAGATGGCCGCGGCGCGCATGCGGCTGGCGGCCGACTCCGAGGCCATCGTGAAGACCAGCGCCGCGTTCGGCGACTTGTGCGTGGCGTACTCGCGCACGCCGCTGGCACTGGTGGCGGTGCCCGAGGGCACGGTGATGGGCGGCGGCTTCGGCCTCACCTGCGTGGCCGACGTGGTGGTGGCCGGCGAGACCGCGGTGTTCCGGTTGCCCGAGACCTCGCTGGGCGTGGTGCCCGCGCAGATCGCGCCGTTCCTCGTCGAGCGGCTCGGCTACTCCGAGGCCAAGCGGCTGGCCGTGACCGGCGGGCAGTTCGATGCCAGGGAGGCACTGGCGCTGCGCCTGGTGCACGAGGTGCACGCGCCCGATGCGCTGGATGCCGCCGTGGCCCGCGTGGTGCGGCAGATCCTGCAGTCGGCGCCGCGTGCGCTCGGCGCGACGAAGGCGCTGATCGCCCGCGCGCGGCTGCACACGCCGGAGTCACTGGTGCCGCATGCCGCCGAGGTGTTCTCGCATGCCGCGCTGTCGGAGGAAGGCACCGAGGGGCAGACCGCGTTCCTCGCGCGCCGCAAGGCGAAGTGGATGCCGACGTGACGGCTGGGTTCGGCAAGATCCTCGTCGCGAATCGAGGTGAGATCGCGTGCCGCGTGATGCGCACGGCGCGCACGCTGGGCTATCGCACGGTGGCCGTGTACAGCGACGCCGATGCGCTGGCGCCCCATGTGCGGCTGGCCGACGAGGCGGTACCGATCGGCGCCGCGCCCGCCGCATCCTCGTACCTGTCGATCGATGCGATCCTCGCTGCTGCGCATGCCACGGGCGCCGATGCGGTGCACCCGGGCTACGGCTTCCTCTCCGAGCGCGCCGAGTTCGCCGAAGCCTGCGAGGCCGCGGGGCTGGTGTTCATCGGCCCGCCGCCCGCGGCCATCCGCGCGATGGGCGACAAGGCCGCGGCCAAGCGCCGCATGCTGGAGGCCGGCGTGCCCTGCGCCGCGGGCTACCTGGGCGAAGACCAGCGCGACGAGCGGCTGAGCGATGAAGCGCGCCGGCTGGGCACGCCGCTGCTCGTGAAGGCGGTGGCCGGCGGCGGCGGCCGCGGCATGCGTCTGGTGCGCGACCTCGCCGAGCTGCCGCAGGCACTCGCCGGTGCGCGGCGCGAAGCCGAGGGCTCCTTCGGCGACGGCACGCTGATGCTGGAGCGGCTGATCGACGGCGGCCGCCACATCGAGGTGCAGGTGTTCGCCGATGCGCACGGCCGAGCGATCCACCTCGGCGAGCGCGACTGCACCGCCCAGCGGCGCCGGCAGAAGGTGATCGAGGAAGCGCCGTCGCCGGTGGTCAGCGCCGCGATGCGCGACGCGATGGGCCGTGACGCCGTGGCCGCGGCGCGCGCCGTGGGTTACGTCGGCGCCGGCACGGTGGAGTTCATCGTCGATGCCGAGCTGCGCCACTGCTTCCTGGAGATGAACACGCGGCTGCAGGTGGAGCACCCGGTCACCGAGTGCATCACCGGGCTGGACCTCGTCGAGTGGCAGATCCGCGTGGCTGCCGGCGAGCCGCTGCCGCTCACGCAGGAGCAGGTGCGCTTCGACGGCCATGCCATCGAGGTGCGGCTGTACGCGGAAGACCCCGCCGACGGCTGGCGCCCGCAGGCTGGCCGCGTGCGGCACTGGCGCCCCGAGGCCGCGCTGCGCCCCGGCGTGCGCATCGACGCCGGCATCGCCGAGGGCGGCGAGGTCACGCCGTACTACGACGCGATGGTGGCCAAGCTGATCGCCCACGGCCGCACCCGCGACGATGCGATCCGCCGGCTGCGCGCGGCGATCGCCGACGCGCCGCTGATCGGCATCGCGCACAACGGCGGCTTCCTGCGCCGGCTGCTGGCCCACGAGCGGTTCGCCTCGGCGACGATGACGACCACGCTGCTCGACGAGTGGGCCGAGGCCGGCGATACGCTGCTGCGGCGCGAGCCCCCGGCCGAGCCGGTGTGGCAGCTCGCCGCGGCGCTGCTGGCCGGCCCCGAAGGCGGGCGGCCGGCGAGCGTCGCGCGCTTCGAACTCGCCCTGCAGTGCGGCGACGAACGGCGCACCGTGCTCGCTCCGCCGGCCGATGTGCGCGTGGAGTCGTGGGCCGACCATGCCGTGCGCTGGCGCGACGGCGCGGTGCTGCGGCAGGCCGTGGCGGTGCGCGACGGCGGCACGCTGCACCTGGTGGTCGACGGCGAGCTGCACGTGTTCCACGAACCATCGCCCTACCCGGCGCGCGATGTCACCCGCGACCCGTCGCGTGCCGTCTCGCCGGTGGCAGGCGTGGTGGCTCAGGTGCTGGTGGCCGCCGGCGACAAGGTGGCCGCCGGGCAGCCACTGGTCAGCGTGGAGGCGATGAAGATGGAGATGTGGGTGCAGGCCGGCGGCGGCGGCACCGTGAAGGCCGTGCATGCCACGCCGCGCGGCACGGTGGCCGCCGGCACGCTGCTGGTCGAACTGGAGATCCACGCATGAACGGCGACACCGCCATCCTCACCTGCGCGCTGACCGGCGTGCTCACCAACCCGCAGCAGCACCCGGTGCCGGTCACGCCCGAGCAGATGGCCGCGGAGGCACGCGACGCGTTCAATGCCGGCGCCGGCATCATGCACGTGCACCTGCGGCGCCAGGAGCCCGGCATGGGCCACCTGCCGAGCTGGGACCCCGACGTGGCACAGCAGGTCGTGGACGCGATCCGCGCCGCCTGCCCTGGCGTGATCATCAACCTCACCACCGGCGTCGTCGGGGCCGATGTCAGCGGCCCCATCGCCTGCCTGAAGCGGGTGAAGCCCGAGATTGCCGCCTGCAACGCCGGCAGCCTGAACTACCTCAAGCTCAAGGACAACGGCGAGTGGGCCTGGCCGCCGATGGTCTTCGACAACCCGGTGGGCAAGGTGCAGAAGATGCTCGACGCGATGCACGAGACCGGCACGCACCCGGAGTTCGAGTGCTTCGACGTCGGCATCGTGCGCTCGGCGGCGATGTACGCCCGCGCCGGCATGATCCGCGGCGTGCCCGAGGTGAACTTCGTGATGGGGGTGGCGAGCGGCATGCCGTGCGATGCCGAACTGCTCGCGCTGCTGCCGCGCTGGATGCCCGAAGGCGCCGTATGGCAGACCACGCTGATCGGCCGCGCCGAGATCTGGCCGGTGCACCAGAAGACCGCCGAGCTCGGCGGCATGCTGCGCACCGGCCTGGAGGACACCTTCTACCTGCCCGGCGGCGAGCGGGCCTCGGGCAACGGCGTGCTGATCGAGGCATTGGCCGCGTGCGCACGGCGCGCCGGGCGCCGGGTCGCATCGCCGGCCGAGGCGCGCCGGCTCCTGGGACTGGCCGAGCATGCCCACTGAGCAGGCCAAGGATCCGAAGCTCCCGCGCCGCGGCGCCGAGGACCAGCGCCGGCTGGACCGGCTGCTTTCGGAGATCTTCGAGAAGCACATCGTCTTCAACACGGTGCTGGGGCTGAAGGTGCTGTCGGTGACGCACGGCGACGTGCGCGGCGGCTTCGAGATGCGGCCCGAGCTCGTCGGCAACTTCTCGTCGGGCCAGCTGCACGGCGGCGTGATCGCCTCGGTGCTCGATGCGATGGGCGGCCTGGCGGTGATGGTCGCGGTGGGCGAGCGCCATGCGCACGAGTCGGCCGACCACGTGGCGCACCGCTTCGCCCGGCTGGGCACGATCGACCTGCGCATCGACTACCTGCGCCGCGGCCTGGGCAAGCAGTTCCTCGTCACCACGGAGGTGCTGCGGCTGGGCGGCCGCGTCGGCTCGGTGCAGATGAGGCTGCACAACGAACACGGCACGCTGCTGGCCACTGGAGCCGGCGCCTACATGGTGTCCTGACGCCCCCACGCGGCCACGGGTCTTGAATCGGCGGGCCCGGGCCGCCATCTGCCGGCGCGTTGCGGTGTCGCGCAGAATCGCCGCCCCATGACTCGCCGCCCCATGACCCGACGTCTCATGCCCCGCCTCCTCTCGATCGCCCTCGCCGCATTCGGCATCGCGGGCCTCGCCTGGCTCGCCATGCCCAACGGCGCCGGCAGCCGCACCGATGCCGTGCCGCGAGCGGTGTCGCCCCGGCCGGCGCTGGCCGCCGACGAGCAGGCGAACATCGACGTGTTCCGCCGCACCTCGCCCTCGGTGGTGCACATCACCACGCTGGAGACGCAGCGCGACCTGTTCAGCTTGAACGTGCAGCAGGTGCCGCGCGGCACCGGGACCGGCTTCGTGTGGGACGAGCAGGGCCACGTCGTCACCAACTTCCACGTCATCCAGGGCGGCTCGGCCGCGCGCGTGACGCTGGCCGACCAGAGCACGCACAAGGCCACGCTGGTCGGCGCCTTCCCCGACCGCGACCTCGCGGTGCTGAAGATCGACGCGCCGCCGGGCCGGCTGCCGCCGATCGCCGTCGGGTCGTCGCGCGACCTCATCGTCGGCCAGCGCGTCTACGCCATCGGCAACCCCTTCGGCCTCGACCAGACGCTGACCACCGGCATCGTCAGCGCGCTGAACCGCGAGATCTAGTCGTTCATCAGCCGCACGATCCGGGGCGTCGTCCAGACCGACGCGGCGATCAACCCCGGCAACTCGGGCGGCCCGCTGCTGGATTCGGCCGGCCGGCTGATCGGCGTCAACACGCAGATCGCCAGCCCCAGCGGCGCCAGCGCCGGCATCGGCTTCGCGATCCCCGTCGACGAGGTGAACCGCATCGTGCCGCGGCTGATCCGCGACGGCCGCTTCGTGCGCCCGGCGCTGGGCATCAGCGCCGGCTCGCCTGCGCTGCACCGCGCGCTGAACCTGCCGCGCGGCGTGGCGCTGGTCCAGGTGGCCCCGGGCGGGCCGGCCGCGCGGGCGGGCCTGCAGCCGTTCCGCCGCGGGCCGGACGGATCGGTGGTGCCCGGCGACGTGATCACCGCCATCAACGACGAAGCCGTGGGCGACCTCGACGAGATGCTGGCGCAGCTCGAGCGGCGCAACAGCGGCGACGCGGTGACGCTGACGGTGTGGCGTGCCGGGCAGACGCGCCGGCAGGCTGTGACGCTGACCTCCGGAGACTGATTCCGGCGATTTGTGACCGCGGGACTGTCGCGTCCCGACCGTACTTTTCCACCGTTCACGCCTGCGGCCCGCCCGCAGACTGCCGACTGCTCGCCTGCCGCGCAAAGGCCCCCTTTTTTCGGGTCCGCGTCCGGGCGACCAGGAGTCGTGCATGTCCGCCTTTCTCGACACCCTGCTCGCCCCCGCCGCGCGATGCATGCGGCGCCTGCGCCTGCCCACCAAGCTCGGCCTGCTGGCCACCGTGCTGCTGGTGCCGCTGCTGCTGCTCGGCGCGGCGCAGCACACGGCCCTGCGCGACACCGAGAGGGCCGCCGTGCGCGAGCGCGAGGGCGCCCGGGTGCTGGCGAAGTGGATGGACGTGGTCAACGGCGTGCAGGTGCACCGCCTGCTGACGAGCCTGGCGCTGAGCGGCGATCGCGAGGCCGACGCCGCACGGGCCACTCGCCGCGCCGCGCTGAAGGAAGCGCTGGCCGCCGCCGAGGGCGCCTCGACGGCCCGGCTGCCGTTCGAGATGCCGGCCGAATGGCGCGAACTGAGCACCGCAGCAGCAGCGCTCGCCGAGGGCCGCCACCCCACGCACCGCGACGAGGCCTTCGCCGTGCACACGAAGGTGATCGACGGGCTGCAGGTGCTGCTGTTCCGCATCGCCGAGCAGTCGCAGTTGCTGCTGGACCCGTCCGCCGAGACCTATCTGCTGATGGACCTGGCCGTGAGCCAGATCCCGCCGGCGATCGAGGCGGTCTCGCAGGCCCGGGCCCGCGGCGAGCTGCTGTTGGTCCGCGGCGACGCGAGCGGCCGCGAGCGCGTGCTGATGAACCTGCTGGCCGCCGACGTCGACCGCCAGGTCTCCGGCATCCAGGTGCGCACGCAGGCGCTGCAGCGGACCGGCGCCACCGTCATTGGCAGCGGCCCCGAGATGCTCGAGCAGGCCCGGCGCTTCGCGACGCTGACGCGCGACACGTTCTCTGCCGACGCCATCACGCTGGAGCCCGCCGTCTTCCGGCAGGCCGGGCAGCGCGCCATCGAGGCCGGCCGGGAACACGAGCAACGCATCGTCGCCGAGCTGGTGCGCCTCGTGGAAGCGCGGGCGGCCGCCGCGATGCGGCTGCGCTGGGGCCAGGTCGCCGCGGCGTCGGTGGCGCTGGTGCTGCTCGTCTACCTGTCGGCGGCGTTCTACGCCAGCTTCTACGGCTCGCTGCGGGCGCTGCACAAGGGTGTGCAGCGTGTGGCCGGCGGGGACCTCTCGCACAAGCTCGTGATCCACGGCAGCGACGAGATGGCGCAGATCGGCAGCCTCGTGGAGGCGATGAACCAGCGGCTGTCGGCGATGGTGGCCGAGATCCGCAGCAGCGCGGTGCGCGTGGGCATGGCCGGGCGGCTGGTGGCCGACGGCAGCGGCGCATTGGCGCAGCGCACCGAGGAGCAGGCCGCGAGCCTGCGGCAGACGCTGGCGTCGGCGCAGTCGCTGTCGCAGGCGGTCTCGATGAATGCCTCGGCCGCCGCCGAACTCGACCGGCTCACCGAAGCGCTGCGCCACGACGCCGAGGCCGGCGGAGAGGCCATGCGCGAGACGGTACGCGCGATGTCGCACCTCGAGACCAGTTCGAGCAAGGTGGGCGAGATCATCGGCACCATCGACGCGCTCGCGTTCCAGACCAACATCCTCGCGCTGAACGCGGCCGTCGAAGCGGCACGTGCCGGCGAGGCGGGCCGCGGCTTCGCGGTGGTGGCCAGCGAGGTGCGCCAGCTGGCGCAGCGCAGCAGCCGCGCCGCGGGCGAGATCCGCACGCTGATCGGCCAGTCCAGCGAGGAGGTGCAGGGCTCGGTGTCGCGCATCCAGAACGTCGGCCAGGTGCTCGACCGTGTGGTCGGCGGCGTGCGCCACGTGTCGGATTCGCTGCGCACCATCGCCACCGCCAGCGCCCAGCAGAGCAGCGAGCTCGAGCAGGTGGCGCAGAGCGTGGGCAGCCTGGACAGCATCACGCGCGAGAACGCGAACATGGTGACGCAGTCTTCCGGTGCGTCGCAGGACCTGGTGGAGCGCGCACAGACGCTGGCGCGCGCGGTGTCGTCGATCCGGCTGCGCCAGGGCAGTGCCGACGAGGCGCGGGCGCTGGTCGACCGCGCGCTGCCACTGCTGCAGTCGCAAGGCCTCGCCGGCGCCAGTGCCGAGCTGCATTCGCGCGATTCCGGCTTCGTCGACCGCGACCTGTACGTGTTCGTGATCGACCGCGCCGGTGTCTATCGGCTGCACGGCGCCAAGACCTCGATGGAAGGTCACCGCGTGCACGAGGTGCCCGGCATCGACGGCGACCGCTTCGTGCGCGACGCGTGGGAGGCCGTGGCGCGCGGCGGCGGCTGGATCGACTACGAGATCCTCAATGCCGAGACCGGCAGCGTGATGCCCAAGGCGTCGTACGTGGTGGGCCTCGACTCGCAGCTGTTCGTCGGCTGCGGCGTCTACCGGCACGACTCGGCGCAGAGTGCCGCGCTCGACCCGGCCGCAGCCGCACCGTCAAGCTCGCGCGCCCCAGCAAGCGCCACGCCGCCGGCCGTCCCGGCGCTGCGCACCGCGCGCGCCTGACCGGCATCCGTTGCGCCCGCGCCCGGCGCGGGTGTGATCGCGGCCACCGCTTGACCGGGGTCAACGATCGACCTCATGTTCGGGCGTCGAATGGGTGCATGGACCCGCGCATGGACACCCCGCTGCCGGACGGCGTGCGTTGTCCGGCCTGTGGCGGCACGCTGGAACGCGAGCCCCGCCAGCGAATCGACCGCCTGATGAGCGTGCTGCACCCGGTGCACCGCTACCGCTGCGTGATGCCCGGTTGCGGCTGGCACGGCGTGCTGGGGCGCGACGCCGTGCCCGTGGCGCACGCCGTGGGGCGGCCCGCGGCGGGCGTGGTGCTGCTGTGGTTCCTGGCCGGCGCCGTCACGGCGGTGGGCCTGAGCGAGGGCACGCGGGCGGTGCTGCGCTGGCGCAAGGCGCACCCGGCGGCGGTGGCCACCGCACCGCGCCCCACCGGCGCCGAACTCGACTCGCACTACGCGCCGCCGGGCACCGATCATCCCGGCGTGGAGCTGCCGGCCACCGACGGTCGCGTCGCGACCAACCCCTCGCCGCTGACGCTGCGCCGCAGCTGCGCCTGGGGCGTGCCCGGCGCCAACCCGTACCGCGGCACCGTGGAACAGGCGCTGGCCGCCGCCAAGCTGCCACCGTCGGTGGTGCGCGAGATCGCCGACAAGGCCGAACGCGGCTGGATGGTCGACCAGGTCGAGATCTCGCGGCACGGCATCCGCTCGGTGGCCGGGCGCGTCGACTTCAACCCGAACATCCAGGCGATGGCCTTCGGCGACAAGCTGTGCTTCGACACGCGGGTGAACTTCCCGGCCGGGCACGTCGAGTACGCGGCGCTGTACGAGGCACGCGGCGAGAACGGCGAGACGCTGCACGTGATGGTGCCGTACGTGTGCCGCAACGTGTCGGTGCTCGGCGAGCGCTACGAAGTGCCCGATCACCCGCCCGGCCGCACGCCCACGCCAGGCAGCCTGGTGCTGGCATTGCTCGGCCTCGCGGCGCTGGCCGGATCCCGGCGGCATCGGGGCATGACGTCGGGCCAGTGAAGTCCGCCACGGGGCCGCAGCGCTCGCGGCGACGGCTGCCCTACAGCACGGGCGCGGGATGCCGAGAATCCCGGCATGCCGACGTTCCGCCCGTTCCGTGCCGCCGTGATCGTGCTCGCCACCGCCGCCTGCGGTGCCGCGACGGCGGCTCCCACGAGCCCTTCCGCGTTCCTGGACCGCCTGGCCGCGGTGATCAACGACTACCGAGCCCAGAACGCCCTGCCACCGCTGGCCGTGGTCGATGACCTGGCGAACCTCGCCGACGAGCACAGCCAGGAGATGGCGGCCGAGCGGCGACTGTCGCACGACGGCTTCCGCGCGCGCATGGGCCGCACCGACAGCCGCCTGTGCGTGGAGAACGTGGCGCACAACTTCCCCACGCCCGAAACGTTGGTGGACGGCTGGCGCCGCTCGCCGGCCCACCACCGCAACCTGCTCGAGCCCGGCGTCTCGCGCATGGGCCTGGCGGCCACCGGGCGCTACGTCACGTTCTTCGCCTGCCGCTGAGCGGCCGGATCAGTCTCGGTCGGCCGGCATCGCGTCCGGCAGCAGCGGCCCGCCCCGCTCGGCAGCCGGCACCGCCGCGGCGCGCGGCTTCTTCTCGCGCACCAGGTAGCTGTAGAGCACCGGCACCACCACCAGCGTGAGGATGGTCGACGTGATCACGCCGCCGATGATGGCGCGGCCCATCGGCGCCTGGATCTCGCCGCCGTCGTTCAGCGCCAGTGCCAGCGGCAGCATGCCGAAGACCATCGCCGCGGTCGTCATCACGATCGGCCGCATGCGGATGAGCCCCGCCTGCAGCAGCGCGTCGGCCGTGCTCGCGCCGGCCTTGCGCGCGTGGTTGGCGAAGTCCACCAGCAGGATGGCGTTCTTCGTCACCAGGCCCATGAGCATCACCAGGCCGATCATCGAGAACACGTTCAGCGTGCTGCGCCAGAACAGCAGCGCCAGCATCACGCCGATCAGCGCCAGCGGCAGGCTGGCCATGATCGCGATGGGCTGCAGGAAGCTGCCGAACTGGCTGGCCAGCACGATGTAGATGAAGATCACCGCCAGCGCCATCGCCGCAAGCAGCCCGCCGAAGGCCTCGGCCTGCTGCTGCATCTGGCCGCCCACGTCGAAACTGATGCCCGGGGGCAGGTTGGTCTCCTTGATCAGCTTCTGCACGTCCTCGCCCACCTCGCCGGGGCTGCGGTCCTTGACGCCGGCGAACACCGCCTCGCGGCGCTGCAGGTTCTGGCGCCGGATGATCTCGGGGTTGAACACCGGCTCGACGTCGGCCACGCTGGCCAGCGTGATCGGCGTGCCGTCCTTCGCGAAGGCCACCGGCAGGTCGCGCACCTGCTCGACGCGCTCGCGCTGCGTCTGGTTCAGGCGCAGCACCACCTCGACCTGGTCGCCGTCGAGCGTGGTCCAGTAGGTGGCGGCCTCGCCGCCCACGTAGGCGCGCAGCGACGACGCGAGCTGCGGCGCGGTGATGCCCAGTTCGCGCACCGCCGCGGGCTTCAGCCGCACGGCGTAGGCCGGCAGGCCGGGCTTCACCGACGACTCCACGTCCACCGCGCCGGGGATCTTCTTCACCTTCTCGGCGAACTCGTTGGCCACGCGGGCCAGCGCCTCGGGGTCGTTGCCGAGGATGGCCACGTAGATCGGCCGGTTGAAGCCCAGCGCCGCATCGGTGCCGGGCACCTTGGCGATGAGGTCGCGCATCGCCTCCTCGACCTGCTTCTGCGAACGTGAGCGCTCCTTGCGTGGCTTCAGCGTGATGTTCAGCCACGCCTGGTTGCGCTGCCCGGCGCCGCCGACGAAGGTGGACACGGTGTCCACCTCGGGCAGCGTGGCGACCAGTTCCTCGACCTGGCGCACCTTGGCATCGGTGCGTTCGAGGCTGGAGCCCACCGGCATGCGCAGCTGCAGCTGCGTGTAGCCCTGGTCGGTCTCGGGCACGAACTCGCTGCCGACGAAGCCGCCCAGGCCCAATGCGGCGACGAAGCTGAAGCCCCCGATCGCCATCACCACGCCACGCGGCGTCAGCGTGGCGCGGCGCAGCCGGCGCGGGCTGCCGCGGTCGCGCCGGTTGTGCGCATCGAAGCCGCGGCCCCAGGCCGGCAGCCAGAGGCGGTAGCGCCGCTCCGAGAAGGCCCAGCGGATGGTCTTCTCGTAGACCGCGTGCAGCAGGTCCATGCCGCGGTCGGTGGCACGGATCGCGTGGCCGATGCCCCACAGGTTCTTCAGCCGCGCCGACGGCGGGTCCTTCCACACCGACGACAGCATCGGGTCCAGCGTGAAGCTGACGAACAGGCTCACCAGCACCGCCACCACCACCGTGATGCCGAACGGGTAGAAGAACTTGCCGATGATCCCGCCCATGAAGGCCACCGGCACGAACACCGCGCACAGCGCGAAGGTGGTGGCCATCACGGCCAGCCCGATCTCGTCGGTGCCCTCGCGCGCCGCGGTGTGGTGGTCCTTGCCCATCGCGACGTGGCGCACGATGTTCTCGCGCACGACGATCGCGTCGTCGATCAGCAGGCCGATGCACAGGCTCAGCGCCATCATCGTCATGAAGTTCAGCGTGAAGCCGAACATGTAGACGGCGATGAAGCTCGAGATCACCGCGATCGGCAGCGTGAGCCCGGTGATGATGGTGCTGCGCCAGCTGTGCAGGAACAGGAACACGATCGCGATGGTCAGCAGCGCGCCCTCGATCAGCGTGTGCTTCAGGCCGTCGAGCGAGCCCTTCACCCAGTCGCTGCTGGCGTAGATCAGCTTCAGCTCCACGTCCGGCGGCAGCGTCTTGCGCATCTCCTCCATCGCCTTCTTCACCGCGTCGCCGGCCACCACGATGTTGGCGTCCTGCTGCTTGTAGACGTTGAAATTGATCGCGCGCTGGCCGTTGATGCGGGCGGTGGAGTCGGGCTCGCGCTCGCGCTCGACGAGCTGGCCCAGGTCGGCCAGCGTCAGCGCCAGGCCGTTGCGGCGCGCCACCACGGTCTGCGCGAACAGCTTGGGGTCGCGCACGCGGCCTTCCACGCGCAGCAGCGCGTCCTGCGTCGGATCGGACAGCAGGCCCACCGGCTGGTCGGCGTTCGCTTCGCGCAGCGCGGTGGCGATCTCCGCAGGCGTCACGGCATAGGCGCGCAGGCGCACCGGGTCGAGGTCGACGCGTACCTCGCGCACGGCCAGCCCCGAGATCTCCACGCGCGCCACGCCTTCCACGCGCTGCAGCCGCTTGCCGACGATGTTCTCGCCCAGCAACGACAGCTCACGCGCGCTGCGCGTCTTCGACAGCAGCGCGAGATTCACCACCGGCTGCGCGTTGTCGTTGTTCCAGCGCGCCACCGTGGGCGCGCGCACGTCGCGCGGGAAGCTCGACTGCACGGCGGCGATGCGATCGCGCACGTCCTGCATCGCGCGCGACATGTCGGCGTCGAGCGAGAACTCCACGCTCATCTGCCCGAGGCCTTCCAGCGAGCGCGACGTGATGCGCTTGACGCCGGCGATGCTGTTGACCGATTCCTCCACCGGCCGCATCACCTCGCGCTCCACGGCCTCGGGGCTGGCGCCGGGATAGCGCACTTCCACCCATGCGCCGGGGAAGCTGATGTCGGGCATCTGCTCGACGCCCAGCCGCATGTACGAGAACAGGCCCAGCACGCACAGCGCGACCATCATCATCGCGGCGAACACCGGGTTCTGGATCGAGACTCGAGTGATCCACATCGTTCGTCTCCGTCGCCGGGTCGCCGCTCAGCGCACGGCCGGCGTCGACGCCGCCGCCGACGCCATCGCGGCGGACTTCGTCGCCACCACCAGCGCCTTGGCGCCTTCACGCAGGTTGTCGAAGCGCGCCGCCAGCACGGTGCTGGAAGGCTGCACGCCGGCGAGCACCTCGACGCGGCCCTCGCGCTCGTCGCGGCGGCCGAGCTGCACCGAGCGGCGCGCCAGCACGCCGTTCTCGATCAGCCAGACATGGTCCTGCCCCGAGGCGTTGCCCACGGCGGCCGTCGGCAGCGTGAGCCGGTCACGGTCGTCGGCCAGCACCACGCGCGCCACCGCGTACTGGCCGGCGCGCAGCTGTTCCTTCGGGTTGGCCAGCGCGATGGTCACGCCGATGGAGCGCGTGCCCGGCTCGGCGGCCGGTGCGATGCGCGCGAGCTTGCCGTCCACCGGCGCGGCCATGCCTTCCACCTGCACCTTCACCGGCATGCCCGGCGCCAGCCGCGCCACCTCATGCGTGCCGACGCTGCCGGCCAGCTCCAGCGTGGCCAGGTCGACGATGGTGAGGATCGCCTGCTCGGGCGCGAGCCGCTCGCCCGGCACCACCGAGCGCTTGGCCACGATGCCCGCGATCGGCGCCACCAGCGCGGCGTCGCGCACGGTGACGCGCGTCGTCTCGAGTGACGCCTGCGCGGCAGCCAGCTGCGCCCGCGCCGTCTCCACCGCGATGCGCGAGTTCTCCAGCGCGATGGACGAGATGAACTGCTGCTGCGCGAGGCCCTGGTTGGACGCGTGCGTGCGCTCGGCCTGCAGCAGCGCGGCGCGTGCAGACTCGACGTTGGCGTTGCGCTCGGCCACCCGCGTGCCCAGTTCGGCGAGATCGAGCCGGCCCAGCGGCTGCCCGGCCGCAACGCGGCTGCCCTCGCCCACCGAGAGCGCGAGCAGCGTGCCGCCGGTCTTCGCGCGCACGATCGCCGTGCCGGGCGCCACCAGCGGGCCGGAGAACTCGACGACATCGGCCAGCCGCGCCATCTGCGGCTGCACCACCTCACGGGCGACAAATTCGAGCGGCACGTCCTTCTTGGCGTCGCCCTTCTTGTCGCCGCCCTTGCCGGACGTCTGGGCCGAGGCCTGGCTGGAAGCGGCCGCATCGCTGCCGGGCAGCTTCACGAGCCCGCCCATCCAGGCTCCACCCACGGCGGCCAGCACGGCCACCGTGCCACCGGCCAGCATCCAGCGCTTCTTCATCGTCTCGCCCCTCTTCGTGGAGTGTGTGGTCGTCGTCCTGCCCGGGCGGGGAGTCCTCCCGGCGTCGGGCGGCGGCAGTGTCACCGCGGGGCCGAACGATCGCGCGCAGCGTGCGACGAACTGCACGCCGGCGCCGACAGGCTGCAGGCCCGTGTCCGCGAACGCGGGGGCTTCAGGCGGGAGGGAACGCGGAGCCGGAGGGCGAGTCGGGCGTGCACGCGCCGGCCTCGGCGCCCTCGATCGCCGAGACGCCCAGCGCTGCCAGCGCGGCGCGCTGGCCCGGCGTGTCGACGCCCTCGGCGTGCACCTCCAGGCCCTGCGTGGCCGCCAGACTCACCACGGCGTGCACGAGCAGGCGATGCGGGTCGTGGTCGGGCAGCTGCTCGACGAAGCGTCGCGCGACCAGCACCCGGTCGGCCCGGTACTGCGGCAGCGCGGCCAGCGAGGCCGAGGCCTGCGCCAGGCCTTGCAGCGTGACGACCGCACCCAGCGCGCGCAGCGCCTGCACGGTCGCGATGGCGGCCGCGGTGTCGTCGGCGCCGGCCTCGTCGACCAGCAGTTCGAGCGCACGGCCGGGCAGGCCGGTCTCGTCCAGCAGGCGCTGCACCGCCACGGCCGCATCGGTGTCCAGAGTGCACGGCACGCCGATGCGGGCCTCTGCCGGCACCCGGCCGGTCGCCTGCCACACGGCCCAGCGGGAGAGCGCCTCGCGCTGCAGCGTCTGCAGCAGCAGCGCGCTGCGCCCGGCCATCGCGACCTGCTGCCGCACGTCGGCGTCGCCGAGGTCGCCGTGCTGCGTATGGTTCCAGCGCCACCCGGCGCGGCACCCGGCGAGGTCCCCGGCCGCGCCGTCGACCAGCCGCCGCACCGGGCGGTAGACCACCTGCAGCGCGCCTTGCGCCAGCGCGCTGTCGAGCTGCTGCGCCAGCAGCGACACCTGCGCCGTGCGCTCGCCGAGTTCGGCGCTGTAGTTCAGCACGCCGCCCAGCGGCGCCTGCGCGCAGGCCATGCGGGCTTCGCGCAGGGCCGTGGTCGCATCGGCCACGGCACCATCGAGCTCGCGCACGCCCAGCCGCATCGGCGGGCGCACCGGATGGTCGTGCACGGTGTAGGCATCGGCGACGTCGTCGTAGAGCGACTGCACGTGCTCCGGCTGCAGCGCGCGCGGCGGCTGCAGCAGCACGAGCAGTTCGATGCGCTCGTCGCCCAGTTCGCCGAGCGCCACGGCGTCGCCATCGCCGAGGTGGGCGTGCAGGCGGCGCACGATCTGGCGCTCGAGCTCGAGCCGCGCACCGGCATCGATCTCCGCCAGCAGCGCCACCGGCGCATCGACCTGCAGCGCCAGCAGCAGCCGCGGCAGGCTCGTCGTGTCGCGGCAGGCCTGGGCCAGCAATGCGGACGCGTCGACGAGCCGCTCCAGGTGCGGCGCCGATGCGCCGGAGTCACCTTCGGAGACGGGCGAACGGTCCGGCGCGCTCGGGCGTGTTGCCGTCGGCACATGCAGTGCCGGGCGGCGCAAGCCCAGCAGCAGCAGCCCGACGCTGGCCAGCGCCAGCAGCACGCCGGGGCGCGCGCCTCCGCCGGTGGCCGCGGCGCGCGCCTCGGCCCGCTCGCGCAGCGTCTGCATCAGGCGCTGCGAGGCCTCTGCCATGGCCGCGGCGTCGGCACGCCAGCGCGCGGCGGCCGCTGCGGCATCGGCGCGCTCGCGCCACCGGGCGCTCCAGCGTTGGGCCGCGTGGCTCCAGGTCTCCCGCACGCCGCCGATCGCCGGCGCGCGGGTCGGTTCACGTTCGTGCTGGTAGTCGATGAGCGCCAGCACGCGGGCGGTGTCCGCATCCAGGGCGGAAGGCGTGGGGGCGGCGCGGGCCGACTCGTCCGGCACGGGTGCGGCGACGTGCGCTTGCGCCTCGGCCCAGCGCTGCGCCACGCGCAGCATGAGTTCGGCATCGACGCCTTGCGCGTCGCCGGCCCGCTGTTCCGTCCAGGTGAGCCAGGCCGCGGCCGCGGCCAGCGCCAGGCACGCGACCCACAACGCCAGCCGCCACGGCGCCACCGGCCACGCACGCGGCGGCAGCAGGCGATCGGAAGCGGAAGCGGCAGGAGGTGCGGCGCGGAGGTCGGACATCGTCGGCGTCGGGCCGCACCCGGGGACTCGGGCACGACTGCTCGTGACGGGTTATCGGCGCCTGCGAGGCCGTATTGATCCTCATCGACACCCATCGCGGGCGCCGCGTGCGATCCGTCAGCCGCCGCGTTGCGCAGCGATCGGCGGCAGCGCCAGGCTCACGTCGCCGTTCTGCGCGCGGTGGCGCAGCGCGTGGTCCATCACCACCAGCGCCAGCATCGCCTCGGCGATCGGCGCGGCGCGGATGCCCACGCAGGGGTCGTGGCGGCCGTGGGTCTCCACGGTGGTGGGCTGGCCGTGGCGGTCGATCGACGCCTTGGGCGTGCGGATCGAGCTGGTCGGCTTGATCGCCAACGCCACGCGCAGGTCCTGCCCCGTGGAGATGCCGCCGAGCACGCCGCCGCCGTGATTGCTGGCAAAGCCCTCGGGCGTCAGTTCGTCGCCATGGTGGGTGCCACGCTGCGCGACGACACCGAAGCCGTCGCCGATCTCCACACCCTTCACCGCGTTGATGCCCATCATCGCGTAGGCGATCTCGGCGTCGAGCTTGTCGAACAGCGGCTCGCCCAGGCCCACCGGCACGCAGCGCGCGAGCACGTGGATGCGCGCGCCGCACGAATCGCCGGCCTTGCGCAGCGCATCCATGTGCGCTTCCAGCCGCTCGACGATGCCCGCGTTCGGCGCGTAGAACGGGTTCAGCGGGATCTGCGCCTCGTCCTCGAACGGGATCTCGATCTCGCCCAGCGCGCCCATCCAGCCGAGGAAGGTGGTGCCGTGCTGCTCGAACAACCACTTCTTGGCCACGGCGCCGGCGGCCACCATCGGCGCGGTGAGGCGGGCCGAGGCACGGCCGCCGCCGCGCGGGTCGCGCAGGCCGTACTTGCGCCAGTAGGTGTAGTCGGCGTGGCCGGGGCGGAAGGTGTCCAGCAGGTTGCCGTAGTCGCGGCTGCGCTGGTCGGTGTTGCGGATCAGCAGGCAGACCGGCGTGCCGGTGGTGCGGCCCTCGTAGGTGCCGGAGAGGATCTCCACCGCATCGGGCTCGTTGCGCTGGGTCACGTGGCGGCTGGTGCCGGGGCGGCGGCGGTCGAGGTCGGGCTGGATGTCGGCTTCGGAGAGCGCCAGCCCGGGCGGGCAGCCGTCGATCACGCAGCCGATCGCCGGGCCGTGGCTCTCGCCGAAATTGGTGACGCGGAAGAGTTCGCCGAAGGTGGAGCCGGACATGGGGAACAGGCGCTGAGGCAGGGAGGCCGGCAGGACCACCGGAGGAACGGATTTTAGGAGGCCGCGGCGACTGGGGCCGGCTGCTGGAAGTGGCATGGGATCGACCCGCGCTTCGCCCGATCGAAGACCCTGCCCGCGACCATGCTTCGGATCGAGACAAACAAGTTCGCGGGTGGCAATGACAGCCATGCTCGTGCTGGCGGGCATCAGCGGGTATGGGCAAGAGCGCGCGGGCGCCGCGATGGCCTCGCTGTTCGCCGACCGGGCCGAGCCGCTGCGGCAGCTCGGCCGGATGCGCTACCTGGTGACCCGCAACCGCGTGCTGATCGGCGACGCCGTGATCCGCGCCGACGACGCGAACACGGCCAGGCGTGTCAAGGAGATGGCCGCCAACCAGGCGCTCGCTGCCAAGCTGTGGCGCGAGTACATGGCGACCTACCTGACTCCCGAGGAAAAGGTGCTCGCCGCGCAGACCAGCAGCTCACCGGCACCGTGCGCGCCGCGGCGGCCAACGCGCAGCAGGCCAGCGAACTCGCGGCCATCGCCAGTGGATCGGCCACCGAGGGCGGCGAGGTGGTGGCGCAGGTCGTGGCCACGATGGGCGACATCCAGAACTCCAGCCATCGCATCGCCGACATCATCGGCGTGATCGACGGAATCGCGTTCCAGACCAACATCCTGGCCCTGAATGCCGCGGTGGAGGCGGCACGCGCCGGCGAGCAGGGCCGCGGCTTCGCGGTCGTGGCCTCCGAGGTTCGGGGCCTGGCGCAACGCTCTGCGGGCGCGGCGCGCGAGATCAAGGCGCTGATCACCGAGTCGGTTCAGCGCGTCGAGAACGGGCACCAGCTGGTGGCCCGCGCCGGCGAGACCATGCGCTCGGTGGTGGACCGGGTGCGCTCGACGGCCGACCTGCTCGGGCAGATCACGCAGGTCGCACGCGAGCAGTCCAAGGGCATCGACCAGATCGGCGAGGCGGTGACGCAACTCGACCGGAACACGCAGCAGAACGCGGCGCTGGTGGAGCAGTCGGCGGCGGCGGCGGAGAGCCCGAAGCGCCAAGCCGACACGCTGAGTGCGTCAGTGAACCGCTTCAGTCTGGCGTGAGCGCGGCCGCGGGCGCGGTCCGCCGCGCGACCGGCGGCCGTGCGACGGCAGCCGCTACTTCTCCTCGGGCCAGTCGCGTATATAGGCCTTGAGCATGCGGTTCTCGAAGTCCTGCGCGTCGACCACCGCCTTGGCCACGTCGTAGAACGAGACCACGCCCATCAGCGTGCGGCGTTCGAGCACCGGCATGTAGCGCGCGTGCCGCTGCAGCATCATGCGGCGCACCTCGTCCATGTCGGTCTCGGGCGTGCAGGTCAGCGGCGCGTCGTCCATCACCGTGCGCACGATCTTGCCGCCCACCGAGCCGCCCTGCGCGGCCAGCGTGGAGATCACTTCGCGGAAGGTGAGCATGCCCACCAGGTCGCCATGCTCCATGACCACCAGCGAGCCGATGTCGAGCTCGGACATCATCTGCACCGCGTCCTGCAGCGGACGGTCGGGCGTGACGGTGTAGAGCGCGCTGCCCTTGACGCGCAGGATGTCGCTGACCTTCATGGGTGTCCTCGTGCTCGGCGCGACGGGATCGCGTGCCGGCTGCGAACCAATATAGCCCACAATGAGCGGATGGCCGGCCCGTCAGACCCAGGATTCGACACCCTCGCGCTGCATGCCGGCGCAGCCCCCGACCCCGCCACCGGCGCGCGCGCCGTGCCGCTGCACCTGACGACGAGCTACGTCTTCGAGAGCAGCGAGCACGCGGCGAGCCTGTTCAACCTCGAGCGCTCGGGGCACGTCTACAGCCGCATCAGCAACCCGACCAACGCGGTCTTCGAGGAACGCATCGCGGCGCTCGAAGGCGGCACCGGGGCCATCGCCACGGCCAGCGGGCAGGCGGCACTGCACCTGGCGATCTGCACGCTGGCCGGCGCCGGTTCGCACGTGGTGGCCTCGTCGGCACTGTACGGCGGCAGCCACAACCTGCTGGCCTACACGCTGCCGCGCTTCGGCATCGAGACCACCTTCGTGCACCCGGCCGACATCGACGGCTGGCGCGCCGCGATCCGCCCGACCACGCGGCTGCTGTTCGGCGAGACGCTGGGCAACCCGGGGCTGGACGTGCTGGACATCCCCACCGTGGCGCAGGTCGCGCACGACGCGGGCCTGCCGCTGATGGTCGACTCGACCTTCACCACGCCCTGGCTGCTCAAGCCCTTCGAGCACGGCGCCGACCTGCTGTACCACTCGGCCACCAAGTTCCTGTGCGGGCACGGCACGGTGATCGGTGGCGTGCTCGTCGACAGCGGCGCCTTCGACTGGGACGCGAGCGGCCGCCACCCGGAGCTGACGCAGCCCTACGCGGGCTTCCACGGCATGGTGTTCAGCGAGGAAAGCTCGGTGGCGGCCTTCCTGCTGCGCGCGCGCCGCGAGGGCCTGCGCGACTTCGGCGGCTGCATGAGCCCGCACACCGCTTGGCTGATGCTGCAGGGCCTGGAGACCCTGCCGCTACGCATGGCACGCCACGTGGAGAACACACGCAAGGTGGTCGAGTTCCTCGCGGCACAGCCGATGGTGGCCTCGGTGGGCTATCCCGAGCTGCCCGGCCACCCGAGCCACGCGCTGGCGCGCAAGCTGCTGCCGCGCGGCTGCGGCGCGGTGTTCAGCTTCGACCTGAAGGGCTCGCGGCGGCAGGGGCAGGCGTTCATCGAGTCGCTGAAGATCTTCTCGCACCTGGCCAACGTGGGCGACTGCCGCTCACTGGTGATCCACCCGGCCTCGACCACGCACTTCCGCATGGACGACGCGGCGCTGGCGCGTGCCGGCATCGCGCCGGGCACGATCCGCCTCTCGATCGGCCTGGAGGATGCCGACGACCTGATCGAGGACCTGAAGCGCGCGCTGAAGGTGGCCGAGAAGGCGGCGGCATGAAGCTCACCGTCGACGGCCGCGCGGCCTACGCCTACACCGGCGGCAAGCCCTTCGACCCCACGCTGCCCTGCGTGGTGATGATCCACGGCGCGAGCCACGACCACTCCGCCTACGCACTGCTGGCGCGCTGGTGCGCGCACCACGGATACGCGGTGCTGGCCCTGGACCTGCCCGGCCACCTGCGCAGCGCCGGCCCGCCGCTGGCCGACGTGCCGGCGATGGCGCGCTGGGTGCTGGCACTGTTGGACACCGCCGGCGTGCAGCGCACCGCCTACGTCGGCCACAGCATGGGCTCGCTGATCGCGCTCGAGTGCGCGGCGCAAGCGCCGGAGCGCGCCGCGGCCCTCGTGATGATCGGCACCGCCTACCCGATGAAGGTCTCGGATGCGTTGCTGGCGACCGCACGCGAGACGCCCGACCGAGCCATGCAGATGGTCAACAGCTGGAGCATCGCCACGCTGGCCACCAAGCCCGGCTTCCCCGGCCCCGGCAACTGGCTGCACGGCAGCGTGCTGGCGCTGATGCGGCGCACGCAGCGCGCCGCGCCAGCCACCAACCTGTTCCTGCACGAATTCGATGCGTGCAACCGCTACGCCGGCGGCCTGGAAGCCGCTGCCCGCGTGACCTGCCCCGTGACCATGATCCTCGGCGCGCAGGACATCATGACGCCGCCGCGCGCCACCAAGGACTTCACGGCCGCGCTGAAAGCGCGTGTGGTGACGGTGCCCAGTGGCCACCACCAGCTCGCCGAAGCGCCCGATGCCACGCTGGCCGCGGTGCGCACGGCCCTCGCAGGAGCTTCGACACGATGAGCACTACCACGACCTCCTCGACGACCGCGGCCGTGGATCCGAAGGCCTTTCAGACCTTCGCCGAGTTCTATCCGTTCTACCTCGGAGAGCACGCCAACCGCACCTGCCGGCGGCTGCACTTCCTGGGCTCCACGCTCGCGCTGGTGTGCCTGGCGATGCTGGTGTCCACCGGTCGCCCGCAGTACCTGCTGTACGGGCTGCTGTGCGGCTACGGCTGTGCGTGGATCGGCCACTTCGTCTTCGAGAAGAACAAGCCGGCGAGCTTCAAGCGGCCGCTGTACAGCTTCATCGGCGACTGGCGGATGTACGCCGACATCTGGCGCGGCCGCATCCCGTTCTGAATGCGGACGCGCACGCCGCCGGCCCCGGTCGAGTCCCGCGGTGTAAGCCTACCAGTCGTGCACGGTCAGTGAACCTGCGTTGAAGTAGTAGACCCGGTTGTCGATCTGCACGCTGCGGTCGGCGTAGAAGTCGGTGCCACCGAGGGCACCGGGGATCAACGCGCGCGAGGAGTCCAGCCTGCGCGCCGCATGATCGATCTCGATGCGCTGCAGGCCGGTGCTGGGCGTGACGGTGTAGTCGGCGCGCAGCAGCAGCGGCAGCGCCACCCGCGTGCGCGTGGCCTGCGTGAGGATGTCGATGCCGTGGCGTGACACATCCAGCCCGGACTGGCTCGGTGCCCCGCCCCACGTGCGGCTGTCCACCTGGCGCGGGCGGGTGGGATCGGTGAGGTCGATCAGCGCCACCTTCACCCCGCTGACCTGCCCGCGCGCATCGGCATCGTGCCCCACGCCCAGCAGCAGCGATTCGGTGATCGGGAACAGGTAGTCCGAGTAGCCGCTGACCTCGAGCTCGCCCACGGTCCTCGGGTCGGCCGGGTTGGACAGGTCGAGCACGTACAGCGGGTCGGTGCGCTGGAAGGTCACGACGTAGCCGCGGCTGCCGATGAAGCGCACGCCGTACACCTGCTCGCGCGGCTTGCCCAGCGTCGCCGGACGCTGCGCGTTGGGCAGCGTGGAGACCACCTGCAGCGTCTGGTCGGAGGCCCGCTCGCGCAGGATGGTCAGCTGCGCGGGAGACGGCTCGACACCCGCGGTCGCACCGGCCGGGCCCCAGCCGACGCTGGCGGTGTAGGTCAGCACGCGCAGGTCGCCGTTCCACTCACTCATGCGGTAGGACTTGCGCTGCACGTCCCAGCCGAGGTGGCCCTGGGCTTCACCGCTGCCCCGGTAGGCCAGCACGCCGCCATCGAACGCGAACTTGTGCAGGTCGGTGGTGATGCCCGCGGGCAGCCGCGCGATCAACGCGTTCGTGGCCGTGTAGGCATAGCGCGTCGTGGCCACGTAGAGGCTCGAGGGCGACATGTACATCGCCTCGCTGCCGCCGGCGAAGCAGCGCGTGGTGCGGGTCGGCGCGGCGCCGGAGAGGTCGACCACGGTGAACACCGTGATGTCGATGCCGGTCGAGGCGTTCTTCGGCTGCACGTAGCAGTCGGTCTCGGCCACCAGCGGTTGCCGGGCGCCGCCGTTGATGCGCAGCGTCGGCAGCACGTCAGCCGCCGTGAGGCGCGCCACCAGTGCGTCGCGGTCGACCTGCGGGGCGTTCACCGGCAACGCGTCGACCGCCAGCTGCGGCGCATGCTGCGTGACGAGGATCAGCCGGCTGCCGATCAGGCGGCTGCCGACGAGACGGCCGTCGATGGCCCACCGCTCCAGCAACGCGGGAGCCGCCGGATTGGCGGTGTTCACGAGGTCCACGTGCACCGTGGCCGCTGTCGCGTTCGGAAAGGGCAGCAGCATCGCGCACACGTCGCCGCCGCAGTTCCAGGGCATGAAGGTCTGGCTCTCGCCGATCACCGCGGCGCGCTGCGATGCCGACGCCCACAGCATGCCGCGGGACACGGCCATCGCCTCGGCATCCATCGTCACGTCCAGGCTGCCCGCGGCGCTGACGCTGCCGTCGGCCGCGCGGCGCCAGGCCTTCAGCGTGGCCGCCGGCTTGCCGATGCCCGGCGAGCGTGTGTTGGCCAGTGCCCAGATCACCGTGCCGTCGGTCTTGATCGTGTCGTCCTCGTCGACGCCTGCCTCCTGCACCACCGTGCCCGAGCGGCTGCCGGTGTCCTCACCCGCCGTCGGGGCGGCGGCCGTGGCGGCGATGCCCGTGACGAAGAGGACATCGGGCGTGGCCTGGCGCTGCGCGAGCCGATCCGCCAGACGGGTCTTCACGTAGGCCAGCAGTTCGCCCGGCTTCGAAGCCGACAGCGCGCCTTCCGTGCGGGCGCCATCGGCCGGCTGCTGCGGGGCTGGCGACCCGCCGCCACCACCGCCGCCGCAGGCCACGAGCACGGCGGTCATCAGTGCCACGGAGATCAACGTCGCCGACCAGCGCAGCGGCATCGGGGAACGGGGGCGGGATCGTGTCATCGGGTCGTCCTTGAACTTCGGAACAATGCGTGGGATAATATTCCACGTTTTGATCGAGCCGCAACCCCCTTGCAACATCCGCTCACCACCACCGCATGAAGGACCGTTCGTCGCTGGTGCTGCACGCCGTGCTGCGGCTGTTCAAGCCGCTGGCGCGGCTGCTGCTGCAGAACGGCGTGGGCTACCCGGCGTTCGCCGCGGCCCTGAAGCGGGTGTTCCTCGAGGCCGCGCGCGACGAACTGGCGGCACGCTCGATGCCGGCCACCGACAGCGCGATCACGCTGCTGTGCGGCGTGCACCGCCGTGACGTGCGCACGCTGTCGCGCGCACCCGATGCCGCCAGCGCCGGGGACACCGCACGCAAGCCCTTCTCATTGGCCGCGGAGGTGGCCACGCGGTGGCTCTCCGACCGCCGCCACCGCAGCTCGCGCGGGCAGCTGCGAACGCTGGCACGCGGCGCCGGTGACGACACCTTCGACGCCTTGGTGGCCAGCGTCTCCAGCGACATCCGCCCGCGCGCCGTGCTCGACGAACTCAAGCGGCTGGGCGTGGCCGAGGAGACGGCCGACGGCCGGGTGCGGCTGCTCGCGCAGAGCTTCGCGCCCCGCCAGGGCTTCGAGGAACTCTCGTGGCTGTTCGCCGACAACCTGCATGACCACCTCGCTGCCGCAGCGAAGAACCTGCAGGGCGAGGGCAACTTCCTCGAGCAGGCGGTGTTCGTCGACGAACTCACCGAGGCTTCGGCGGCCGCGATGCAGCAGGCCTCGGTGCAGGCCTGGAAGCAAGCCTTCGGCACGGTCATGGCCCGGGCCCATCTGCACTACGAGCAGGATGCTCGCGAGGCCCCGCCCGAGGCGCGCCGGCAACGCGTGCGGTTCGGCGTCTATTTCTTCAACGACACGATGGACGGGAGCGCCTCGACATGACCCCCTTCAACCGTCTGCGCCGTGGCGCCGCTCTCACGCTGTGCGCGCTGCTGGCACTGACCGCTTCGGGCTGCGGCCCCAGCAGCGGCGGCACAGGCACCGGCGAAGGCCTGGTGGCGTTCGGCGCCACCCCGACCAGTGTCTGCACCAGCGCTTTCGCGCCTCAGCTCGGCTGCACGACCAGCGGCAACGTCGGCACCCCGTCCGATCCCCTTGCAACCGGAACCACCATGACCCTCTTCGCGGATCTCCCGACCGGCGGCAACGTGGCGGTGACCTTCGAGTCCAACAGCGTGCAGGTGCGCGCGCGCTGCCAGCGCATCGCGTTCGACGGCGATTGGGGCATCGCCGCCGGCAACGACGCGCGATTCTTCGGCAACTACGTCGTGGAGCCGGCGGGCCCGCAGGTGCCGGCGTCTGTATCGGTGCAGGCGGTGGGGGCGGGCGAGCTGCAGCTCGTGCTGCGCGAGACCGACGGCCGCGTGGTGCTGGGGCCGGTGCGCGTGCAGAAGGTGCCGGCACCGGCACCGCAGGCGCCGTGCCCCTGAGCCACGCTCCTGGGTCTCAACGGCCCCAGCGGCCCGGGCGCGAATCGCGGCGGTTGGGGACGCCGTCACCGTCGCGATCCCAGCGCGGGTTGTAGATGCGGTCGTGGCGGTTCGGGATGCCGTCGCCATCGACGTCCCAGCGCGAGGCCTGGTGGTAGCGCGGGTGGTACACCGGCACCGGGGCGCGCACCGCCACCGGATACGAGGGTGCCACCACCACCGGCGCAGGCCACACCGGCGCGGCGATCCGCACCGGGCCCGACGCTATCGTGGCGCTGACCGGACCGGCAATCGTCACCGCCCATTGCACGTCGCCGCGGGCCATTGCCGCGCCGCTGGCGAGCGTTCCGGTCAACGCCAGGGCTGCCGCCGCGATCCATGTCTGCTTCGTCATTTGTCGCTCCTTCGGTTCGGGGCCCGGACGATCCGGACCTGCATCCCCAACGGACGACTCCCACGCCCAGGCGACGTCGTGATGTGACGCGGTCGTAAAGGTCCGTAAAGCGGAACGGCGCCTTCCGCTCAGGAGCCTTGCAGGCGGTCGATCCACGCGCGCATCGTCCCGGCCAGCTCCTCGATCACGGCGGGGTCCTTGCGGCCGCTGGCCGCACGCACGTGGAACGCGTGGTCGGCATCGTCGACCACCTGCAGCGTGGCACGCGTGCCGAGGGGCTCGATGGCCTGTCGCAACAACCCGAGATCGGCCAGTTCATCGCGCGTGCCCTGCAGGAACAACATCGGGCCCGGAGCGTTCACCAGGTGCTTCGCGCGGTCGGTCCCGGGCTTGCCGGCCGGATGCATCGGAAAGCCGAAGAACGCGATTCCGAGCACCCCGTCGAGCGGCCGGGCCGCATGGGCCTGCGAGGTCATGCGGCCTCCGTAGGACTTGCCTCCGGCCACCATCGGCAGCCCCGGCAGACGCCGGGTGCACTCGGCCACCGCCGCGCGCACGGCCAGGTGCGCCACGCCCGGCGGATCGGGGCGCCGGCTGCCTCTCTGCATGAACGGGAACTGGTAGCGCAAGGTCGCGACGCGGCGCCCGGCCAGGGCCTGCGCGAGGGCCGCCATGAACGGGTGGTCCATGCCGGCACCTGCACCGTGCGCGAACACGTAGGCGGCGTCGGCATCCGCCGGCTCGAGCAGCCGCGCGTCGAGCGACGTGGGCTCGCTGCCCGCGGGCATCGGCACCGTGAGTGCCTGTTGCGCCGTCACGGCGCGCGCCGAACGATGCGGCCGTCGGCCGTGGCCTCGTTGTTGGCGAAGACGCCCTCGAAACGGTCGCCGTTGGCCCAGGTGAGCGTGCCGCGGCCCTCGCGCTTGCCCTGCTTCCAGCCGCCGACATAGCTCACGCCGTCGCGGCTGGCCATGCGGCCTTGCCCGTGCGGCAGCCCGCGTTCGAAGTCGCCCTCGTAGACGTCGCCATTGGGGTACTCCATCCGGCCGCGCCCGTGGGGATCGCCGTCGACATGCGGGCCGATGTAGACGTTGCCGTTGGCGAAGCGCATCCGCCCCTCGCCCTGCGCGCGGCCGTCGACCCAGGGACCCTCGTAGCGCTGCCCGTCGGGCCACACCAGCGTGCCCAGGCCATGCGGCTGGCCCGCACGGAAATCGCCCTCGTAGCGAGTGCCGTCGCGGTAGCGCATGCGCCCGGCGCCTTGCGGCACGCCGGCCACCACGTCCCCTTCGTACTGGTTGCCGTTGGCGAAGACCATCGTGCCGCGGCCCCTGGCCACGCCGCGCTCCCATGGACCTTCGTAGCGCTGGCCACCGAGCCACAGGTACTCGCCCTGCCCGTGCGGCATGCCCTGCTGGAACTGGCCCTTGTAGACATCGCCCGACGCATAGGTCATGCGTCCCTGGCCGTGCGGAACACCGCGCGCCACGGTGCCTTCGTACACGTTGCCGCTGGTGGCCCGCAGCAGGCCGCGACCCTCGGGCTGGTCGTCGACCCACGTGCCCTTGTAGTACTGGCCGTCGGCCCACTGGAACTCGCCCTCGCCCTGCAGGCGGCCGCGCACGACATCACCCTCGTAGCGATTGCCATTGCGCCACGTGAGCCGGCCGCGGCCGGTGTAGGTCTTGCTCGCAGCGTCGTAGCGGAAGCGGCCGACCAGGCGCGAGCCGTCGTCGTGCTGCACGTCGACCACGGTGTCGGGCAGAGGCAGGCCACCGGGAGGGCCGCCCACGGGCAGCGCCGGCGCGACGGAGGTCGGCTGCGCAGGAGACGACGGCGCCGGCGGCGTCGCGGCCGACGTCGGCGGGGGCAGTGCCGTGACGGGCGCCCCGATGGCCAGTGGTTGCGCTGGCACCTGGTCGGGCGCCTGCGGCGCGACGGGCATCGGCATGGCGCCACGCGGCGGCTCCGCGACCGGATTGCGCAGCGGTTCCGCGGCCAGGCGTGGAGTGGCGGGCGGGCCCGCGGGAGCGCTGCCGCCGCGGCAGCGCTCCGTAGCCAGTTCCCAGGCGCTCTCGGCCTTCAGCCGCAGTGCGTCGGCATCGGCCAGCCGACGTTCGGCCAGGGCGCGATCAGCGAGTTCCTGCAGCGTGAGCGCGTCGCGCTGGCTGGCCACGCAGCGCTCGCTGCCGCCGAGCTGCACGGTGAGTTCGGCGCGCTGCCGGCGATTGACGGCCACGTTGCGTTCGGCGCGCTCGCGGGCACGGCCGCTGCACCGGTGCGCGGCTTCGGCCCACTGCTGCAACGCGTCGTCGACGAGACGGGCGCGGCCGGCCACGTCACTGCGCGCGCCTTGCGCGGCGCGCAGGTCCAGCGCCATGGCGCGGTCGGTATAGGCCGTGCAGTCGGCTTCAGCGGCACCCTGGGCATGCGCGGCGGCGATCGGCAACGCAGCGCAAACCAGCACCCACGCGATGCGGCGGGCGATGCGCACTCCCTGGTGCACGGGGGCCTTCATGACTCGGCGCAGGCTCCTCGATGACTGCAGGCGATCCTACACGCGGACGTAGATCCGTTTCGCATCGAGCCAGCGCGCCAGCGCCCAGTACGCGGCGAGGTTGGCGATGGCGAACAGCAGCGAGCCCAGGCGCGGGTCGAACGGCGTCAGCGGCTCGAACACCGTGCGGTACAGCCACGGCAGCGGCGTGATATGCCGCGGCAGCCCGCGCTCGTCGAGGCCGTCGGGCCAGCGCACCAGCGCCAGCACGCGCGGCACGAATCCGCTGGCGACGAACACCACCAGAGCGTTCTTGCCGAAGGCCTCGAGTGCCCGCGTCCACGCGCCGCGCACGCCGTCGATCTCGACCTTCTGCACGAACAGCGCCAGCAGCAGCAACGCACAGCCGGTGGTCAGCAGCACGTAGCTGCTGGTCCAGATCTTCTTGTTCAGCGGCATCACGAGCTGCCACGCGTAGGCGGCAGCGAGCAGCAGCGTGCCTGCCACGAAAAGCCGCACGACCGCCCGCGCTTCCGGGGCGCCGGCGTCCCGCAACGCATCGGCCACGAGGTAGCCGAGCAGCACTTGCGCCACCGCGGGCAGCGTGCTCGCCAGGCCTTCGGGGTCGAAGGGCACGCCCTCGCCCTTGTACAGGTGCGCCGGGCCCAGCAGCGCACGGTCCAGCGCGGTGCCGAACCAGCCTTCCAGGCTGTAGGGATCGGCGCCGGGTGCGGCGGCCGCCACGCAAAGCGCCCAGTAGCCCACGAGCAGCAGCGCCGCGGCCCATCGAGCACCACGGGTGCCCCACAGCCCGACGATGGCCGCCGCAACGCCCCAGGCCAGCGCGATGCGCTGCAGCACGCCCATCACGCGCAGCGTCTCCCAGTGACGCAGCACCAGCTCGCCGGCCTCGTTCCAGCGCACGAACGGCGCGGCGTTCAGCGCCAGGCCGATGCCGAACACGATCGCCGTGCGGCGCAGTACCTGGGCCGCGTAGACGCCAGCCCCGGCCTGCAGCCGCATCGGCGCCGTCAGCGCCAGCGCATTGCCCACCGCGAAGAGAAAGAACGGAAAGACCAGGTCGGTGGTTGTGCAGCCATGCCACTCGGCGTGCGCCAGCGGCGGGTACAGGTGTTTCCAGCTGCCCGGGTTGTTCACGAGGATCATCAGCGCCACCGCGGCGCCGCGGAACACGTCGAGCGAGACGACGCGGCCGTTCATCGCGGCGGAGGTGATGCCAGCGCGTGGTGCACGCTGCCCTGGGCGGCCTGCAGCAGTTCCTCGGCGCGGTCGGCGCCGACGCCGGCCTTCAGCATCACCACGGCCACCTTCACGCGGCGGCCGGCGGCCTGCAGCGCGGCGCCTGCGGCCGCTGCGTCGGCACCGGTGGCCAGCATCGTCAGCCGCAGTGCGCGGCGCTCGAGCTTGGCATTGGTGGCGCGCACGTCGACCATCAGGTTGCCGTAGACCTTGTCCAGCCGCACCATCAGGCTGCTAGAGAAGGCATTCAGCGCGATCTTCTGCGCCGTGCCCGCCTTCAGCCGCGTGCTGCCGGAGATCACCTCGGGCCCGGTGTCGAGCACGAGGCCGATCTCGGCATCGCGTGCCAGCGGCGCGTCGGGGCTGTTGGCCAGCCCGATGGTCAGCGCCCCGGCCTCGCGCGCCGCCTGCAGCGCCCCCATCACGTACGGCGTGGCGCCACTGGCGGCCAGCAGCAGCACGACGTCGCTCGGGCCGGGCACCCGCGCGCGCAGGTCCGCGGCGCCGCGCACCGCGTCGTCCTCGGCGCCCTCGACGGCCTCGACCAGCGCGCGCGGGCCACCGGCGATCAGCGCCACGGCCCGTTCGGCGGGCCAGTCGAAGGTCGGCCCGAGCTCGACGCTGTCCAGCGCGCCCAGCCGGCCGCTGGTGCCGGCGCCCACGTACAGCAGCCGCCCGCCGGCCCTGATGCGCGGCTCGGCCGCATCCACCGCGCGGGCCAACCCCTCGGCCACGGCCTGCACGGCGGCGACGGCGACGAGTTGGTCGTCGACCAGCGCGCGCACGAGGCGGGGCGTGTCGTAGCGATCCAGCCCGGCGTGCTCGGGATGGATGGTCTCGGTGCGCGGCAGTGTGCTCATCGTCCTCAACCCACGCGTGCGACGGTGCGCTCGCTCTCCTGGCCGGTGCGACTCACGGCGCTGGCCACCAGCAGGTCGGCGCCGGCCGGTTCGATGTCGCGATCGGCCGCCGGCTGCACCGCGAAGCGCCAGGTGCCGCCCACCCGACGCCACACCGCCCACACGAAGGGCGCGACCCCCGAGACCACACGCAGCCGCCAGCGCCCGCTCCAACCGTGCTCGAGCGCGGGCGGCATAGGTCGTTCATCGTCCAGCCACGGCGTGGCCGGCGCCAGCGCCGGCGCGCGGTACGGGCCGTTGCGCAGCGCGGTGGCGATGCCGGCGCGGTCCTGCATCAACGCCACCATGCTGAAGTGGATGTGGCCGCTGGCCGCGGCGCGCGGCCGCACCAGTGCGATCTGGTTGACGATCTCCTCGGCCGCCCACGGCCGCGACGTGCCGGGCGCGCCGCCCACCGAGCTCGTGAAGAGGCCGGGCCACAGGTGGCGCCCGGCGCCGGCACCTGCGGTGTAGGCCGCCCAGTGCTCCAGCAGCACGCCGAAGGCCTGCGGCTTGCGGTCGATCGCCCAGTAGAGCTGCGGCGCGAGGTAGTCGAACCAGCCGTTGTCGACCCACCGCTCGACATCGGCGTAGAGACGGTCGTACTGGCTGAAGCCCTCGATGCCGGGCGGCCGCAGGTCGGGCCGCGGCAAGCCGAACGGGCTGATGCCGAAGCGCACATGGGGCTTCAGGAAGTGCACCGTCTCGTGCATCGCCCGCACGAGGCGATCGACGTTGTCGCGGCGCCAGTCGTCGCGCGTCAGCGTGCCGCCGCTGTCGCGGTAGCGCTGCCAGGGTGCGTCGTCGGGGAACGGCAGGTCGCCCGCGTTGTTGGGCAGCGCCACGGGATACGGGTAGAAGTAGTCGTCGATGTGCACGCCGTCGATGTCGTAGCGCTGCACCACGTCGGCCACCACCGCCAGCGTGTGCGCCGCCGAGGCGGCTTCGCCCGGATCGAGCCACTGCAGATCGCCATAGCTGCGCACCAGCGCCGCGCGCGTCACCGACACATGCCGCGGCGACGGCGCGCCCTTGGCGCTCGGGTGCCGCGCGCGGTAGGGGTTGAACCAGGCGTGCAGTTCGAGGCCGCGGCGGTGCGCCTCGCGCACCCACATCGCCAGCGGGTCGTACCACGGCGACGGCGCGCGGCCTTGCTCGCCGGTGAGGTACTCGCTCCACGGCTCCAGCGCAGAGGCGTACAGCGCGTCCGCCGCGGGCCGCACCTGCAGCACGATGGCGTTCAGGCCGATCTCGCGCGCGCGGTCGAGCATCGCCAGCATCTCGGCCTGCTGCTGCGCGGCGGGAAGCCCGGGCTGGCTCGGCCAGTCGATGTTGGCCACGCTGGCCACCCAGGCGCCGCGGAACTCGCGCGGGGCCGGCGGCGGCATGTCGCCCGCCGGACCCGGCTGGCCCGGCAGCCCCGGAGCGGAACCCGTGGTCGCGGAACCGATCGCCGCGCAGCCGCCCCAGCCCGGCAGCGCCAATGCCGCGAGTGCGCCGGCCCCGCGCTGAATCCAATGGCGCCGGGTCATGCCGGCCCCGGCCGCGGGCGGCCCGTCATCGGCGCGCCTGCGCGTTGAGTGCCTCGAGCAGCGCCGCGGTCTCGACGTCGGGTTCGCCATCGAAACGCGCCGGCCGGTACTTCATCTGGAAGGCGCGGATCACTTTGCGCGTCGGTTCGTCGAGCATGCCGCCGCGGCTCACCTCGTAGCCCTGTTCGGCCAGCGCCCGCTGGAACCACGCGACATCCGGCGGCGCCGCCTCGAAGGCCGCGCGCGCCTGCTGCACGCGCATCGCATCGGGCCACGGCACGAGGCCCAGGTCGGACAGCCGCTTCCACGGGAACGTGGGGCCGGGATCGACCTTGCGCTGGGGCGCGATGTCGCTGTGGCCCACGACATGCTCGGGCCGGATCGCGTGGCGCTGCACGATGTCCTGCACCAGCGCCACGACGAGGTCGATCTGCGCCGCGTCGAACGGCGGCCAGGTCGTGCCTTGCGCGGTGCGCACCTCGCCCGGATGCACGATCTCGATGCCGATCGACGCCGCGTTGAGCCGCGTGTTGCCGCGCCATGAACTGAGCCCCGCATGCCACGCGCGGCGATCCTCGTCGACGAGGCGGTAGACACGCGGCGGCTGCTCGTCGGTGACGAGGTAGTGCGACGACACCTCCTGCTGGGTGAGGATGCGCAGCGAGGTGGGCAGGTCCTCCGCGGTGTGGTGGATCACGAGGAACTGCACGCGGCTGTCCTGGCTGCGCGCGGAGTAGGTCGTGTCGATCGTCAGCCCCACGGGTCCTCCTGCGCATCCGGCCAGCACCGCGGCACCGGCGACACCGGCCGCAACCCGCCACGGTCGATCCCCTGTGCCTCGAGTCATGCCGCGATCTCCAGTGCCCGTTCTGCGGCGCGACGGTGCGCCTGCAGCTCGCGCAGGGGCTGGACGTCGAGCCCGGCGAGTTGCTCGCGCAAGGTCGCCTCGATCACGGGATGCAGCGCGAACGCCCGTCCCGCAAGGCTCACCGGCCGCGGCCCGAAGCGCGACACCAGCACCCGCCCGAGCCGCGCCAGCTCCGCGCCGGCCCGGTCGAGGATCTCGATCGCCTGCGCATCGCCCCGCTGCGCCGCGAGCCCGACGGCCACGGCCAGTTCGCCGAGCTGTCCGCGCGACGCGCCGTAGACGTAGGCCCGCGTGCGCGCCCAGTCGCTGCCGCCGACGTGCTCGAACAGCGCCTGCGCGAGCAGCGACTGCCGCCATGCGCCGGGCCGTTCGTCCTCGGCGCGCCAGACGGCACGCAGCGCCTCGCGCGCGATCCAGTAGCCGCTGCCGCCGTCGTCGATCAGGCCGCCGCGCCCACCGGCGCGGTGCTGCACGCCGGCCTCGTCGATGAATGCGGCCACCGAGCCGGTGCCGGCATAGACGAGATAGCCCGCGCCCGGCTCGTGGGCCGCGCGGCAGGCCAGCTCGATGTCGTTGTAGAGCACGATGGCGGCGGTGGCGATGCCGCAGGCCTCGGCGATGACCGCCGCGATCGGCGCCGCCTCGTCGCCGTCGAAGCCGGTCAGGCCGGCACACACGGCGTGCAACCGCGCGCCCTCCGGCAGATGCCGCCCGATCCCGGCGCGCACGTCGTCGAGCAATGCGCGCAGGGCCGCGGGCCCGTCGGGCAGGTTCATCTGCCAGCCGCTGAAGGCCTCGACGGCACCCTCGGCCACCACACCGGCCCGCGAACGGGCGAGTGCCCAGCGGGTCTGCGTGCCACCGGCGTCCAGCCCCAGGCCGTAGCGGGCGACGTGCGAGGGGTCGTCGAGTCGGGGCGGCGTCGGCACGGTGGATCGGAGCGCACGAAGTTCCGGGAGGCGGGTGGGAGCCGCATTGTGCCCACCGCCGTCGACTATCCTTCGCGCCCCCGGAACCTCCCCGCTGGCCCATGGACCTCCAAGCCTTGCGCGACGAACTCGCGCCCACCGGCACGCTGCGTGCGGCGCTGAACCTCTCCAACTTCCTGCTCGTCAGCAAGGCGCCCGACGGCGCCGAACCAGTGGGCATCGCGCCCGACATGGCGCGCGAGTTGGCGCGGCGCCTCGGCGTGCCGGTGACCTTCGTGCGCTTCCCCAATCCGGGCGACCTGGCCGCCGGCGTGGCGCAGTGGGACATCGGGCTGATCGGTGCCGATCCGCTGCGAGCCGCGGAGATCGCCTTCACCACGGCCTATCTCGAGATCGAGGCCAGCTACCTGCTGCCAGCTGGCTCGCCGATCCAGTCGTTCGACGACATCGACCGCCCGGGCGTGCGCATCGCGGTGGGCGACCGCACCGCCTACGACATGTACCTGCGCCGCACGCTGAAGCACGCCACGCTCGAGCGCGCCGCAGGCCTCGAGGCCTCGTTCCAGCGCTTCGTCGACGAGAAGCTCGACGCGCTCGCGGGCCTGCGCCCGCGGCTCGTGTCCGACATGGCCCGCGCGTGGGGCTCGCGCATCCTCGAGGGCCGCTTCATGGCCGTGCAGCAGGCGATCGGCACGCCCATCGCGCGCCAGGCTTCGGCGCAGTGGCTGCAGTCGTTCGTCGACGAGGCGCGCAGCGGGCTGGTGGCCGAGCTGATCGCGAGACACCGCGTGCAGGGCGTCTCGGTGGCGGCCGGCTGAGGCTCTACGCGCCGCCCGGGGTGCTGGGCGGCGGTTCGGGCATCGGCATCGACAACGCACGCTGCACGAAGGCGTCGACCAGCGTGTCGGCGATGCGCTCGAACACCGGGCCAGCCACGCGCGTCATCGTGGCACTGTCGAAAGCGTAGTCCAACCGGAAGTCGATGCGGCAGCCGGCGCTGCCGATCGGGCGCAGCCGCCACTCGCCCTCGAAGTGCCGGAACGGGCCCTGCGCCAGGTGGATGGCCATCCACTCCGGCCGGCGCTTGGGATTGCGCGTGCGCATCGCGAAGGCCACGCCGGCCACGCGCACGCGCAGTTCGGCGCTGACGACCTCGTCGGTCCGTTCCAGGATGGTGGCGCCCTCACACCAGGGCAGGAACGCCGCGTAGTCCTCGGCGGCCTCGATCAGGTCGAACAGCAGCGTGGCCGGTCGTTCGACGAGGGCACTGCGTTGCACCGATGGGCCCCGCAGCGCTGTCAGTGGCGCGCGATGCGGCCTTCGGCCAGCAGCGGCCGCACCAGGGCCGCATCGGCCTCGATGCGCTCGCGCAGCGCCTGCGGCGTGGACGGCATCAGCTCGAAGCCCGCCTGTTCGGCGGCCTGGCGCACCGGGGCCGCTCCGAGCGCGTCGACGATGTCGTGCTGCAGCCGTTCGAGCACCGGCACCGGCGTGCCGGCCACCGCCACCATCGCCGCCCACGGATGCATCTCCACGGGCGGACCGCCGGCTTCGGGCAGCGTGGGGATGTCCGGATGCGTGTGCAAGCGCTGGCGCGCGGCCACGGCCAGCGGTCGCAGGCGGCCCGCGGCGTACAGCCCCGCCACGCTGTTCATGCTGAAGGTGGTGAAGTCCACCTCGCCCGACGCCACGGCGGCGAACAGCGCCCCGGCATCCTTGAACGGCACGTGCAGCAGGCGGATGCGAGCGGCGCTGGCGAAGGTCTCCACCGCAACCTGGCTGGCGTGGCCGTTGCCGAGGCTGCCGTAGCTCACGGCGCCGGGCGTGCGCTGGGCGGCGCCGAGCAGGTCAGCCAGCGTGCGCAGGCGGTTGCCGCCGCCCACCCACACGACAAAGGTCGCGCGGAACAGCAGCGTGAGCGGCACGAGGTCGCGCGCCACGTCGTAGGGCAGGCTCGCGTGCAGCAGCGGGTTGACGGTGAGCGTGGCCGTGTCGGCCAGGTAGAGCGTGTGGCCATCGGGCGCAGTGCGGCGCACGTCGCCGAAGGCGACGATGCCCGACGCACCCGGCTTGTTGTCCACCACCACCGGCTGGCCCCAACCGCGCGACAGGCGCTCACCGACGTTGCGCGTGATCACGTCGGGCCCGATGCCCACCGCATACGGCACGACGATGCGCACCGCACGGCTGGGGAACACCGAAGCGCGCAGGCGCGGTGCCAGCAGCGTGCCCGCGGCGCCGGCCATCAGCGCCCGTCTCGTGAACACCGCCCTCACCGGAGGGATGCCCCGGCTGGCCCCAACGGGCCTCTCATGGCGACGCACGCCCGAGCAGCGCACCCGCCGCCAGCAGTGCCGCGAACCACAGCTCCAGCCGGAAGGTGCGGAACAGCAAGTCGTTCATCGCCACGCCACGCGGCCCGCGCATGAAGTCGCGACGCAGCTGCCACGCCACGGGCAGCAGCAGCAGCGGCAGCAGCAAGGCCGCGCGGCCGGCCAGGTGCGCGATCAGCGGCAGCAACGCGAAGGGGGCCAGCAACAGCAGCGTGTAGAGGCCTTCGGACGCGGCCTGCCCGTAGCTGACCGCGAAGGTCCGGCGCCCCACCAGGCGATCGTGGGCGATGTCGCGGTGGTTGTTCACCGCCAGCGCCGCCGCGGCGATGCTGCCCAGTGCCACGGAAGCCACCACGGTGGCCGCTCCGACACTGCCGCTCAGCACCCAGTCGGTGCCCATCACGGCCACCAGCCCGAAGAACACGAACACGGTCAGTTCGCCGAACGGCGTATAGGCGATCGGCCGCGGCCCGCCCATGTAGGCCAGCGCCGCGATCAGCGAGGCCGCTCCGATGGCCAGCACCGGCCAGCCGCGCCAAGCCACGAGCGCCATGCCCAGCGCCGCGGCGACGAGGGCCGCCACGACGATCCCGGCCCTTACATGCCGCACCGTGAGCCAACCGTTGGCCGTAGCCCGCGGCAGGCCCGTGCGCGTGCCGCTCGAATCACCGCCGCGCACCGTGTAGCCGACGTCGTTCTGCATGTTGGTGACGAGCTGCATCAGCAGCGCCGCACCGAGCACCAGGGCCGCGGCGATCCAGTCGAGGCTGGCGGTGCGTGCATGGCCGAACGCTGCGCCGACCATCACCGGGCTGATCGCCACCGGCAGGCTGCGCGGCCGCACGGCCACAGCCCAGGCCTGCAGCGAGCCGGCACGAACCGCGTCGCGGTCGGTGGCCGTGGTGGCGGTGCTCTCGATCCCCATCGTGTCCTGCTCCTGCGCGCGCACAACCCGCGCAAGTGTCAACTGGATTCTGCCGGGCATGGGGCCGGTACGGCGTTGCGGTGCATCAACGGGCACAAAGCAAGAGGCCCGGTGTCTTGTGGACACCGGGCCTCGGCTGTTGTTGGTCGGGGTGGCGGGATTCGAACTCGCGACCCCTTGCACCCCATGCAAGTGCGCTACCAGGCTGCGCTACACCCCGACGGAATCGAAGATTATAGGGGCGCGGACGGGTGTTCCCGACCCGCGATCAGACCGACAACAGGTCCCGGATGGAAAGCAACTCGGCCCGCAGGGCCTGTTCCCCGAAGGAAGAGTCGAATCCCGTCCTGCTTGCGGTCCGAGAGGGTTCAGGATCGACGAGGGAAGGCCGATCGGCGAGGTTCGACGCGTCGATGCCTTCCGCAACGTCGTCGTCCTCGCGGCCGGCCGGGACCGGATCCGACAGTCGATTGCGCGCGCCGCTGATCGTGAAGCCCTGGTCGTAGAGCAGCTCGCGGATGCGGCGGATCAGCAGGACCTCGTGGTGCTGGTAGTAGCGCCGGTTGCCACGGCGCTTCATCGGCTTGAGCTGCGTGAACTCCTGCTCCCAGTACCTCAGCACATACGGCTTGACGCGGCAGAGCTCGCTGACCTCACCGATCGTGAAGTAGCGCTTGGCGGGTATCGCGGGCAGCGCATTGGCCATTTAAGCCATTCAAATCAAGACGATGGAAGACCAAATCTCGACTCTACTCGAAGTCCTCTTCGAGTGGCGTGTCGCCTTGCACCTGGGCCTTGAGCTTGTGGCTGGCGTGGAAGGTGACGACGTTGCGCGCCTTGATCGGAATCGCCTCGCCGGTGCGCGGATTGCGCCCTGGGCGGGACGCCTTGCGGCGGATGTTGAAGTTGCCGAAGCCCGACAGCTTCACGTCGCTGCCGGACTGCAGCGCGTCGTGGACGATCACGAAGAACGCCTCCACCATGTCCTTGGATTCGCGCTTGTTCAGGCCCAGCCGGTCGAACAGCAACTCGGCCAGTTCGGCCTTGGTCAGCGTGGGCGTGTCCAGGGACGCCAGGATCGGCCCGCCCGTGCGGGCCGCGCCGGCTTCGTCATCGTCGTCGCGCGCTGGGTTCATCGCTCCTCCTCCTCGCTCTTCACGTCCGCAGCCGGCCGCCGAGCTGCTGCGCCACGCGTTGCACCGCGGCAGCCACCGTGGTCTCGATGCGCTCGTCGGTCAGCGTCGCGGCGCTGTCGAGCAATTCGAGCCGCACGGCCATGCTGCGCTCGCCCGCGGCGAAGCCCGCCATTTCCCGGGATGGACGGTACACGTCGAACAGCACCGCACCGCGGATCAGCCCCGAGGCATCGTCGCACAGGCACCGCAGCAGCGCGTCGTGGGTCACGCGTTCGCCGACGATGATCGCCACGTCGCGCTCGGCCAGCTGCTGGCGCGGCAGCGCCTCGAACGTCGGCACCGGCGCGCCGAGCGCGGCATCGAGCTCCAGCTCGAACAGCATCGCCGGGTGCGGCAACTCATAGGCCTGCCGCCAGCGCGGATGCAGCTCGCCGATGTGACCGATGCATCGATCGCCGAGCATCACCGCCGCACAGCGGCCTGGATGCATCGCCGGGTGCGCGGCCGCCTCGAAGCGCGGCTGCGCGGGCGCCAGCAGCGCCTGCACGTCGCCCTTGACGTCGTAGAAGTCCACCGCCCGTGCAGGCGTGCCCCACTGCGAAGAGTCGGCCGGGCCGTAGGCGATGCCGCCGATGCGCATCGGCTGCCGCAGGCCCGCCACGCTGCGCTCGCCGTCCACCGCGGCAGCGTCCCGCATGAACACGCGCCCGACCTCGAACAGCCGCACGCGATCGGCGCGGCGCGCGAGGTTGCGCTTGAGCGCATCGACGAGGCTGCCCACGAGGCTCGACCGCATCACCGCCAGCGGCGCCGCGATCGGATTCAGCACGCGGATCGGGTCGGCGTTGCCGGCCAGCTCGTGCTCCCAGCGCTCCTCGACGAAGCTGAAGGTGATGATCTCCTGATAGTCCAGGTCCGCGAGCCGATGCCGCAGCGCATAGGGGCCGCGCCGCTGCTCGCGGCGCATGCGCGCCGTGACCGGCGCCTCGGGCGGCGTGTCGGGCAGGCGGTCGTAGCCGACGACGCGGATCACCTCCTCGATCAGGTCCTCCTCGATCGTCAGGTCAAAGCGCCAGCTCGGCGGCGTCACGTGCAGCACGCCGTCGCCTTCGGTGCACGGCAGGCCCAGGCGCCGAAACACGTCGACGCATTGCGCCTGCGTCACCGGCAGGCCGATCACCTTCGATGCGCGCGCGACGCGCAGCGTGACCGGCTTGCGCTCGGGCAACCGCGTCACCTGGTCGTCCATCGGGCCGGCCTCGCCGCCGCAGATCTGCTGGATCAAGGCGGTGATGCGCTCGATGTGTTCGACCGTCAGCGCCGGGTCGACTCCGCGCTCGAAGCGATGGCCGGCGTCGGTGGAGAACGCGTAGCGGCGCGAGCGCCCGGCCACTGCATCCGGCCACCAGAACGCGGCCTCGACGTAGACGTTGCGCGTGTCGTCAGACACGGCCGTGGCCTGCCCGCCCATGATGCCGGCCAGCGACTCGACGGCCTGCGCGTCGGCGATCACGCCGACCTGCTCGTCCAGCTCGATGGTGTTGCCGTTCAGCAGCTCCAGCGTCTCGCCCTTCGCGGCCCAGCGCACGACGAGCTTCTCGTGGATCTTGTCGAGGTCGAAGATGTGCGACGGGCGACCGTACTCGAACATCACGTAGTTCGAGATGTCCACGAGCGCGGTGACGCTGCGCTGGCCGCAGCGCGCCAGCCGGTCGACCATCCACGACGGCGTCTTCGCGGTCGTGTCGACGCCGCGCACGATGCGCCCCGAGAAGCGCCCGCACAGCTCGGCGGCGCGGATCTCCACCGGCAGCCGCTGCTCGTGGGCCACGGCCACCGGCTCGAACGCCGGCGTCTTCAGGGGCACCCCGGTGAGCGCCGAGACCTCGCGCGCGACGCCGTAGACGCTGAGCACGTGCCCGAGGTTCGGCGTGAGCTTCAGCGTGAAGATCGTGTCGTCGAGCTTCAGCCACTGGCGCAGGTCGGTGCCGACCGGCGCATCGGCGGCGAGTTCGAGCAGACCGCCGTGGTCGTCGGCGATCTTCAGCTCGCGCGCCGAGCACAGCATGCCGCGGCTCTCGACGCCGCGCAGCTGGCCCACGCCGATGGCGAACGGCCGGCCGTCGTCGCCCGCCGGCAGTTGGGCACCCACGACGGCCAGCGGCGCCTTCAGGCCGACGCGCGCATTGGGCGCGCCGCAGACGATCTGCAAGCGCTCGCGGCCGGTGTCGACCTGGCACACGCGCAGCCGATCGGCCGAGGGATGCGGCACGGCCTCGACGATCTCGGCCACGACGACGCCGGAGAACGGCGGCGCCACCGGGTGGAGGTCCTCGACCTCCATGCCCGACAGCGTCAGCAGGTCGGCCAGTTCGCGCGTCGACAGCGGGGGGTCGCAGAACTCGCGCAACCAGGATTCGGGGAATTGCATGGTTCGTCCGGGAGAGGGCGGTTCAGCGGAACTGGGTCAGGAAGCGCAGGTCGCTCTCGAAGAACAGGCGCAGGTCGTCGACGCCGTATCGCAGCATCGTGAGCCGGTCAGGCCCCATCCCGAAGGCGAAGCCGATGTAGCGCTCGGGATCCAGCCCGAAGTTGCGCACGACGTTCGGATGCACCTGGCCCGAGCCGGCCACCTCAAGCCAGCGCCCCTTGTTCGGGCCGCTCGCGAACGCGATGTCGATCTCGGCCGACGGCTCGGTGAACGGGAAGTACGAGGGGCGGAAGCGCACGTCCAGCGCATCGGTCTCGAAGAACTGGCGCAGGAAGTCGGAGAACACCGCCTTCAGGTCCTTGAACGCGATGTGTTCGCCGATCCACAGCCCTTCGCACTGGTGGAACATCGGCGAGTGCGTGGCGTCGCTGTCGACGCGGTAGGTGCGCCCGGGCGCGATGACGCGGATCTCGGGGATCGGGCGCCCCTGCGCCAGCGCCTCGGCGTGCCGCGCAGCGTGTGAGCGCGCGTAGCGCACCTGCATCGGGCTGGTGTGGGGGCGCAGATTCAGCCATCGACCCTCGGCATCCTTCAGGTCCACGTAGAAGGTGTCCTGCATCGACCGAGCCGGATGGTTCTCCGGGTTGTTCAGCGCGGTGAAGCTCATCCAGTCGGTCTCGATCTCGGGGCCGTCGGCGACGTCGAAGCCCATCGAGCCGAAGATCGCCTCGATGCGCTCCATCGTGCGCGAGACGGGATGCAGGCCGCCGGTGCCGCGATGCCGGCCGGGCAGCGTGACGTCCAGTGCCTCGGCGCGCAGTTGCGCGTCGAGCTCCTGCGCGGCCAGCGCGTCGCGGCGCGCCTGCAGCGCGGCCTCCACCTGCTGCTTGGCGCGGTTGATCTCGGCGCCGCGCGCCTTCTTCTCCTCGGGCGGCAACTGTGCCAGGCCCTTGAGCAGCTCCGTCACGCGGCCGCTCTTGCCCAGGAAGCGCGCCTTGGCGTTCTCCAGTTCGGCCGGGTTGGGCGCCTCGGCGAACGAGGCCGCCGCGGCGTGCACGAGCGTGTCGAGATCGGTCATGAATGCTTCGGACAAAGAAAAAGGCCGCCCCGAGGTGACGGCCTTCGTGAGACTCGATGCGTGCCGGCGCACCGGGCGCCGGCAGAGTCACATCAAGCGAGCTGGGCCTTCACCTTGGCGACGATGCTGCCAAAAGCAGCCGGATCGTTGACGGCCATGTCGGCCAGCACCTTGCGGTCGATCTCGATCTGCGCCTTCTTCAGGCCGGCCATGAACTTGCTGTAGGTGACGCCGAGTTCGCGCGACGCCGCGTTGATGCGGGCGATCCAGAGCTGGCGGAACACCCGCTTGCGGGTGCGGCGATCGCGGTAGGCGTACTGCCCCGCCTTCATCACCGCCTGCTTGGCGATGCGGAAGACGTTCTTGCGGCGGCCGCGGAAGCCCTTGGCGAGGGCGAGGATCTTCTTGTGGCGGGCGTGTGCGGTGACACCGCGCTTGACGCGAGGCATGGGCGGCTCCCCCGATTACAGGCCGGCGAATGGCAGCATCGCCGCCATGTGGCCCATGTTGGTCTCGTGCACGTTGGCCGCACCGCGCAGGTGGCGCTTGCGGGTGGTGCTCTTCTTCGTGAGGATGTGGCGCTTGAACGCCTGACCGCGCTTGACGGTACCCCCCGGGCGGACGCGGAAGCGCTTCTTCGCTCCGCTCTTGGTCTTCATCTTGGGCATCTGTAGCCACTCCTTCTAGGTTGCCTGCACGGGCGACCCCGGGTCCGGGGTGCTTGACGGCCTGTACCGGCTTCTTTGAAACCTGCTCTTCGAACCTGCCGGCGCCCTACTTCCGCTTGGGCGCCAGCACCATCACCATCTGCCGACCTTCGAGCTTGGGCATGTGCTCGACGACGGCCACGTCGGCCAGTTCATCACGGATGCGCTCGAGCATGCGCATGCCGATGTCCTGGTGGGTGATCTCGCGGCCCCGGAACCTCAGCGTCACCTTGCCCTTGTCGCCGTCCTCGGCGATGAAGCGGCGCAGGTTGCGCATCTTGATGTTGTAGTCACCGTCGTCCGTGCCCGGACGGAACTTGACTTCCTTGACCTCGATGATCTTCTGCTTGGACTTGGCTTCCGCCGCCTTCTTCTGCTCCTGGTACTTGAACTTGCCGTAGTCCATCAGCCGGCATACCGGGGGATCCGCGGTGGCGGCGATCTCGACGAGATCGACGTCCAGTTCGCCCGCCATGCGCAACGCATCCATGATGCTGACGATGCCCAAGGGCTCGTTGTCGGGGTTCATCAGGCGCACCTGCGGGGCCATGATCTCCCGGTTCAGCCGGTGCTTGCGTTCCGCATTCGGCGTGCGGCGGTCCATGAAGGTAGCGATGGTGGCAACTCCTTGCGGCAACCCGAAGGCAACACGGGTGCTCGATATCCGGACGAAGTGAGCGTCGGGAGGGTTCCGTCAGACCTTGCGGGAGACGTCGTCCATGAGCTTCGCGGTGAAGTCCTGGAGCGCCATCACGCCGAGATCCTGGTTTCCCCGGGCGCGCACGGCAACGGCCCCGTTTGCCTTCTCCTTGTCGCCCACGACGAGGATGTACGGGACCTTTTGCATCGAATGCTCGCGGATTTTATAACCAATCTTGTCGGCGCGCAGGTCCGCCTGAGCCCTAACGCCTTGTTTTTGCAGCGTTTTCACCACCCCATTTGCGTAGTCGGCGGTGTTTTCGCTGATGCAGGCCACCACCACCTGCACCGGCGCCAGCCATGCGGGCAGCGCCCCGGCGTGCTGCTCGATCAGGATGCCGATGAATCGCTCGAGGCTGCCGACGATGGCCCGGTGCAGCATCACCGGGTGCGCGCGGCCGCTCGTCTCGGTGACGTACTCGCCGCCCAGCCGCTCGGCCGTGTTGAAGTCGACCTGCATCGTGCCGCACTGCCATTCGCGGCCGATGGCGTCCTTCAGCGTGTACTCGATCTTCGGGCCGTAGAACGCGCCGTCGGCGGGCGACACGACGAACTCGCAGCCCGAGCGCCGCAGCGACTCCATCAGCGCGTGTTCGGACTTGTCCCACAGCGCGTCGGAGCCCACGCGCTTCTCGGGCCGCGTGGCCACCTTGTAGATGATCTCGGTGAAGCCGAAGTCGCGGTAGACCTTCTGCAGCAGCTCCGTGTAGGCCACGCACTCGTCGAGGATCTGGTCCTCCAGGCAGAAGATGTGCCCGTCGTCCTGCGTGAAGCCGCGCACGCGCATGATGCCGTGCAGCGCACCGCTGGGCTCGTTGCGGTGGCACTGCCCGAACTCGCCGTAGCGCAGCGGCAGGTCGCGGTAGCTGCGCATCTGGCTCTTGAAGATGAGCACGTGACCCGGGCAGTTCATCGGCTTGAGCGCGTAGTCGCGCTTCTCCGACTCCGTGGTGAACATGTTCTCCCGGTAGTTCTGCCAGTGCCCCGTCTTCTCCCACAGGTTGCGGTCGAGGATCTGCGGGCCCTTGACCTCCAGGTAGCCGTTGTCGCGGTAGACGGCGCGCATGTACTGCTCGACCTGCTGCCAGACCGTCCAGCCCCTCGGGTGCCAGAAGACCAAGCCCGGCGCCGTCTCTTCCATGTGGAACAGGTCGAGCTCGCGGCCGAGGCGCCGATGGTCGCGCTTCTCGGCCTCCTCGAGCATCGTCAGGTACTTCTGCAGTTCGTCCTTCGTCGCCCAGGCTGTGCCGTAGACGCGCTGCAGTTGCTCATTGGCCTGGTCGCCGCGCCAGTAGGCACCGGCAACCTTCATCAGCTTGAAGTGCTTGAGGCGCCCCGTGCTGGGCACGTGGGGGCCGCGGCAAAGGTCCTCGAAGCCGCCCTCGCGATACAGGCTCACGTCCTCGCCTGCAGGGATGCTGCCGATGATCTCGGCCTTGTAGTGCTCGCCCAGGCCCTTGAAGTAGGCCACGGCCTCGTCGCGAGGCAGCACGCGGCGCACCACCGGCTCGTTCTTCGCGGCCAGCTCCGTCATGCGCTGCTCGATGGCCGCGAGGTCCTCGGGCGTGAACGGGCGCTTGTAGGCGAAGTCGTAGTAGAAGCCGTTGTCGACGACCGGGCCGATCGTCACCTGCGCTTCGGGGAACAGCTCCTTGACGGCATAGGCCAGCAGGTGCGCCGTCGAGTGCCGGATGATCTCCAGGCCGTCGGGTTCCTTCTCCGTGACGATGGCCAGTTGCGCGTCGGCCTCCAGCCGGTGCGAGAGGTCGACCAGGCGGCCGTCGACACGTGCGGCCAGCGCCTGCTTCGCCAGGCCAGGGCCGATCGAGGCGGCGACATCGGCGGCCGTCAGCGGGCCGGGGTACTCACGCCGGGAACCATCCGGCAACGTGATCGAGATCATGGTTTCGACTCCAGAAAGCAGCAAAGCGCGGGGGTGAGCCGCGCTTTGCCTGGGAAAGGTCGTGGCCGCGCGGCCTCAGCTCGGGGAGGTGTCTCCGAAGAAGCGCGTAGTCCGCGGTGTCATAACCATCGTGCCTTTCCCGTTCCTTGTCTGGTGAATCTTGCGAGGACGCGATTCTACGGCAGCGGCAACGCCTCGACGGGTCGCCCGCCCGTGACCAGTTCGGCGAACTCGTCGGCCAGCCGCTGGCTCTCCTCCAGCGCGCGCTTCCACGCCCGTGCCCGCGCTGGTGCATCGTCGCCGTAGGCCTTCACGTCGTTGCGGTCGGGCAGCTTGCGGCCCGGAAGCGTGCGCACCCAGTCCGGGTGCGGCGACAGCACCACCACGTTGTCCAGCTTCGCACTGGAGCGGTGCCGGCGCTTCAGGCCCTTGTCCAGCCAGCCCGGCACGATGGCCGGCTGGAAGTGCGGGTACAGCACGAGGCCGCCCCCCGAGAGGGCCGCGTAGTCCAGGTGCAGGTGGTAGTCGGTGATGCCGCCGTCCCAGTAAGCCCCTCTGGGCGCACCGGGGATGTCGTGCACGGCATCCAGCCAGAACGGGATCGAGCAGCTCGCCAGCACGGCGGGCACGAGGTTCTCGACGGTCAGCTCGGCGACGTGGCTGCGGTAGTCGTCCAGCGGCACGGGCATCGGCTCGCGTGGGTCGCTGAACACCACGCGCTCGAGCCAGCCGCCCAGGGCCCGGCGGCTGGCCGCGTTGACGAGGAAGGCGCCGAGGTAGCCCAGCGGCGTGCGCAACCGCCCCTGGCGGCCGAGCAGGTGCCGGCCGCGACTGGTGAACACGTGCAGCCGCCGCGTGGGGTGCGCGAGAACCTCGGACGCGTGCGCACCGACGCGCCGGCCCAGGGTGTCGCCGAACACCTGCGTCACGTGCGCCGCGGTCGGCGCCTTGCCCGGCGCGTGGTCGTAGCGCTGGGCGACGTAGTCCTCGCCGAGCTCGGCCAGCGCCGCGTCGGCATCGGCCCGGCAGGCACAGGCCATGCGCCACGCCCCGATCGATGCACCGACCAGATGCAGGGTGTGCGGGCTGTCGCGCAGCCAGTGCCCGAACAGATACCGGTCCAGCGGGATCAGTGCGAGTCCCTTCGGCCCTCCGGCGGCCGCCGGGATGACCCGCACATCGGCCGGTGCGAGCCCGCGCTCGCGCAGGTGGGCCCGCGCGCGCGGGCCGGCGTGCACGGCCAGCGCCCGCATGGCCCTCAGCGCCCCTGGAGCTTGGCGAACGCCGCCGCCATCGCACTCTCCACCGGTGCGGCCGGCTGCACGCGCTCCTGCCGGCCGGCCGCCTGATGGCGGTTGTCGGCCGTCGACCGTGGCGCCGCCGGCGCATCGAGCTTCATCGTCAGCGCGACGCGCTTGCGGGCGAGGTCGACCTCGAGCACGCGCACCTTCACCACTGCGCCGGTCTTCACCACCTCGCGGGCGTCGCGCACGAAGCGGTTCGCGAGTTGGCTGACGTGCACGAGGCCGTCCTGGTGCACGCCGAGGTCGACGAACGCGCCGAACTGCGCGACGTTGGTCACCGTGCCTTCGAGCACCATGCCTTCGCGCAGGTCCTTCAGGTCGGACACGCCTTCGGTGAATCGCGCGATGCGGAAGTCCGGGCGGGGGTCGCGGCCCGGCTTCTCCAGTTCGGCGAGGATGTCGCGCACGGTGATGGCGCCGAAGCGCTCGTCGGCGAACTGCTCGGGGCGCAGCGTCTTCAGCACGTCGGCCCGACCCATCAGCTCCGGCACGGCGCGGCCCGTGGCGGCGAGCATCTTCTGCACCACCGGGTAGGTCTCGGGGTGCACAGCGGTGGCGTCCAGCGGGTTGTCGCCGCCGCGGATGCGCAGGAAACCCGCCGACTGCTCGAAGGTGCGCGGCCCGAGGCCCTGCACGTCCAGCAGCTGGCGCCGGTTGGCGTAGGGCCCGTGCTCGTCGCGGCGCCGAACGATCGCCGATGCGACCCCGGTCGATAGGCCTGACACCCGCGCCAACAGCGGCGCCGAAGCCGTGTTCAGGTCCACACCGACAGCGTTCACGCAGTCCTCGACCACCGCGTCGAGCGTGCGCGCGAGGCCGCCTTGGTTCACGTCGTGCTGGTACTGCCCGACGCCGATGCTCTTGGGGTCGATCTTGACCAGTTCGGCCAGTGGGTCCTGCAGGCGCCGGGCGATGCTGACGGCTCCGCGCAGGCTCACGTCGAGCTCGGGCAGTTCGCGGCTGGCGTACTCGCTGGCCGAGTAGACCGAAGCCCCCGCCTCGCTGACGACGACCTTCTCGATCCGCGCCTCGGGCGCCGCCCCCTTGACGCGCCGGATCAGTTCGGCCGCCAGCGCGTCGGTCTCGCGGCTGGCGGTGCCGTTGCCGATCGCGACCAGGTCCACGCGATGCGCCGCCACCAGGCGGCCGAGCGCGTGCAGCGCGCCTTCCACGTCGCGGCGCGGCTCGAACGGGTAGACCGCGGCGGTGTCCAGCACCTTGCCGGTGGCGTCGACCACGGCCACCTTCACACCCGTGCGGATGCCCGGGTCCAGGCCCATCACCACGCGCGGGCCGGCCGGCGCGGCCAGCAGCAGGTCGCGCAGGTTGTCGGCGAAGACCTTGATCGCCACCGCCTCGGCCTGCTCGCGCAGCCGCCCGAAGAGGTCACGCTCCAGGCTGAGGCTCAGCTTGACCTTCCAGGTCCACGCCACCGTCCTGCGCAGTAGTTCGTCTCCCGGCCGCGCGAGGTTCTGCCAGCCGAGGTGGTGCGCGATGCGTCCTTCGGCCAGCCCAGGTCGCCCGGGCACGATCTCCTCGTCGAGCACCAGGCGCGCATCCAGCCACTCCTGCGTGCGGCCGCGGAACACCGCCAGCGCCCGGTGCGACGGCACCTGCGCGATCGGCTCGCGGTAGTCGAAGTAGTCGCGGAACTTGGCGGCGTCGGGGAGCGTCCCGTCCTTGCCGTCGGCCAGCTTGCTCAGCAGGTGCCCGGCGCCCCACAGCCATTCGCGCAGGCTGCCGACCAGGGCCGGATCCTCGGCCCAGCGCTCGGAGAGCAGGTCGCGCACGCCGTCGAGCACGGCGGCAGCGTCGGCGAACCCCGCTTCGGCGTTGACGAATGCGGCGGCCTCGGTCTTCGGGTCGAGCGACGGATCGGAGAACAGCCGGTCGGCCAGCAGCTCCAGTCCTGCCTCGCGGGCGATCATGCCCTTCGTGCGGCGCTTGGGCTTGAACGGCAGGTACAGGTCCTCCAGCTCCTGCTTGGTAGGCACCGCGGCGATGCGCGCGGCCAACTCCGGCGTGAGCAAGCCCTGTTCGCCGATGCTCTTGAGCACCACGGCGCGGCGCTCCTCGAGCTCGCGCAGGTAGGCCAGCCGCGCCTCGAGTTCGCGCAGCTGCACGTCGTCGAGGCCGTCGGTGGCTTCCTTGCGGTAGCGAGCGATGAACGGCACGGTGCTGCCGGCGTCGAGCAGTTCGACGGCCGATCGCACCTGCCCCGGCCGCACCTTCAACTCGGCGGCCAGCGTAACGATGATCTTGTCCAAAGGACGTCCTATCTTCGCGAGACGAAGGCGTGTGCCAACGTGCTCAGGTCCACGTATTCCAGTTCGCTGCCGGCCGGCACGCCGCGGGCCAGCCGCGTCACCTGCAGGCCGCGCGCCTTCAGCGCCTCGCCCAGCGCGTGGGCCGTGACATCGCCCTCCGCGGTGAAGCTGGTCGCCAGGATCACCTCCTGCACCACGCCGTCGCCGGCACGGTCGAGCAGCGCCTGCGCGCCGATCTGCCCGACGCCGACCCCGTCGAGCGGCGACAGGCGTCCGAGCAGCACGAAATACAGGCCGCGGAAGCTGCCGCTGCGCTCGACGGCGGCCTGGTCGGCCGGCGTCTCCACCACGCACAGCAGGCGGGGGTCGCGTGCCGGGTCCTCGCACACCGTGCACAGCGTGCGCTCGGTGAACGTGTGGCAGCGCGCGCAGTGGCCGATGCGGCCGAGCGCACCGGTCAGCGCTGCGGCCAGCCGGGGCGCAGCGGCGCGGTCGTGCTGCAGCAGGTGATAGGCCATGCGCTGCGCCGACTTCTGCCCGACACCGGGCAGGCTGCGCAGCGCCTCGATCAGTTCGTCGAGGGCCGGTTCGTGCGCGGCCAAGGCGTCAGAAGGGGAACTTCATCCCCGGCGGCAGCGGCATGCCGGCGGTGAGCTTGCTCATCTTCTCGCTGCTCACGGCCTCGGCACGGCGCACGGCGTCGTTGAAGGCGGCGGCCACGAGATCCTCGATCATGTCCTTGTCGTCACCGAGCAGGCTCGGGTCGATGGCGACTCGCTTGACGTCGTGCTTGCAGGTCATCGTGACCTTGACCAGGCCGGCGCCGGACTGCCCCTCGACCTCGAGCAGCGCGAGTTCCTCCTGCGCGCGCTTGAGGTTGTCTTGCATGGCCTGGGCCTGCTTCATCAGGCCGGCGAGCTGGTTCTTCATCATGGCGGTGATCCTTCGGGAGAGGGTGTGGGCGACAGCGGCTTGATCGAGTTGGGCACGATGCGCGCGCCCTTGAACTGCCCGAGCAGCTCGATCACCGCGGGGTCTTCGCGGATGACGCGTTCGGCCTGCGCCTGGCGGGCGGCGCGGGCCGCGGCGTCACGCCGCGCGGGCGTGTCGGTGGCGGCTCCGGCGCGCAGGTCGAGCCGGACCTCGCCGCCGAGCGTCGCCTGCATCGCCGCCGCGAGCCGGTCGCGCAGGGCATCGGTGCGCAGCGACTCGCTCTCGACGACGATCGTCCAGCGGGCCGGCGCCGAGGATGCGTCGAGCGCCAGCGGCATCGCCTGCCAGGCCAGCTCGCGCACGAGGCCGCCGATCGATGCGGCCTCGATCATCTGCAGCACCAGCGCCTGCCAGCGATCGGCGAGCTCGGGATCCGCGACAGGGGCCGCCACGGGGGCGACCGCGGTGGCGGGGGCGACCGCGGTGGCGGGGGCGACCGGTAAGACAGGCGCAACCGCCGGCACCGGCGCGGGCGGTACTGCCAGCGCTTCCGGAGCCGGGGCCGCCGGGGGCCGCACGGAGATCGCCGGCGGCGACGGGGCCCGCAGGGCCTGCGGCCGAGGCTCGCGCGGCGCGGCGGCGCGCGCAGGCGTCGGCCCTCCGGCGGGCGCGAACGCGAACGGCCGCAGCAGCACCATCGTGAGCGCCGCGTACTCGTCGTTCATCAGCGGCAGCTCGACACGGCCCTGCAGCAGCATGCTGTAGACGAGCTGGGTTTCGTCGGGTGGCAGCAGCGCGGACAGGCGCCGCGCTGCCTCGCTTTCGCCGGCGTCCTCCGGCAAGGCCCCCGGCACGGCCTGCTCGACCGCCATCTGCTGCAGCAGCAGCGCCATCGCCTCCAGCGTGCCGGCAGCCGACAGCCCCAGCGCGCGCAGCTCGTCGACGCCGGCCAGCAGCGCCGGGCCGTCGCGCGCCGTGATCGCCTGCACGAGCCGCTCGGCGTGGCTGCCGTCCACGCTGCCGAGCATCGCGTGCACAGCCGCTTCCTCGATGCGCCCGGCGCCGTAAGCGATCGCCTGGTCGGTGAGCGACAGCGCGTCGCGCATCGAGCCGCGCGCGGCCCGCGACAGCAGGCGCAGCGCCCCGGGCTCGAAGGCCACACCCTCGGCCTCGAGCACGCGCGCCAGGTGCTCGCGCACGACCTCGGGCGCCATCGGCCGCAGGTTGAACTGCAGGCAGCGGCTGAGCACCGTCGGCAGCATCTTTTCGGGGTCGGTGGTCGCCAGCACGAACTTCAGGTAGTCGGGCGGCTCCTCAAGCGTCTTCAGCAGCGCGTTGAAGGCGTCCTTGGTGAG
>JAEUPB010000097.1 GCA_016789955.1 Rubrivivax sp.
AGGCCAAGCGGGTGGTGCAGTCGCTGGTGTCGATCTTCGTCGAGTCCAGTCTCGGTGCCAGCCGCAAGGATTCCGACTCGGCCAAGACGTTCCTGAACGAGCAGATCAAGCAGTACGAGGCCAAGCTCGAGGAGGCCGAGGCTCGCGTCAAGGAGTTCAAGCTGCGCAACATCGAAATGCAGAGCGCGGACGGTAAGGACTCGACTGCGCGACTGGCCGACCTCGTCGGCCAGCTTCAGGCGGCGCAGCTGCAGTTGCGCGAAGCCGAGAATGCTCGCGACGCTGCAAAAGCGCAGCTCGCCGCAGAGAAGGCGCCGCAAGCCGGCGCCGCCACCACGGCGAGCCTGCTGCAGGAAGCCCAGATCAATGTCTCCACGCCGGAACTCGACTCGCGCATCGACGCGATGAAGCGAAGCCTCGACGGGCTGCTGCAGCGCTACACCGAGGCGCATCCCGACATCGTCGCCACGCGCAAGTTGATCAAGGACCTGCAGGACCAGAAAGCCAAGGAGATGGCCGAGTTGCGCAAGGCCGCGATCGCCTCGGGCTCGGCAAGTCCGACCGGCGGGCTGCCGAATGCCAACGCCGCGACGCAGGAGATGCAGCGCATGGTGGCCACGGCGGAAGTGCAGGTTGCCGCGCTCAAGGCCCGCGTCAACGAGTACTCGCAGCGGCTGGCCGCTGCTCGGGCCTCCATGAAGAATGCGCCGCAGATCGAGGCCGAGGCGGCACAGCTCAACCGCGACTACTCGATCGTCAAGAAGAACTACGAGGACCTGGTGGCGCGCCGGCAGTCCGCAGTGATGTCCGGCGAGCTCGAAGTGGCGTCGGGCGTGGCGGACTTTCGCCTGATCGATCCGCCCCGCGTGTCACCCAAGCCGGTGTCGCCGAACCGGCTCGCATTGCTGCCGCTGCCGCTGCTGGCCGGGCTCGGCGCCGGCCTGGTGCTGGCCTTCATCGCCAGCCAGCTGCGACCCGTGTTTCTCGATGCGGGCGAGTTGCGGACCAAGACGGGGCTGCCCGTCCTGGGCGTGGTGACCGTGGTCCAAAGCGACCAGGACCGTCGTTCGGAGCGCATGAGCCTGTACCGGTTCGCCGGGGCATCCGGAGGGCTGGTGGTCGTGTTCGCAATGGGATTGACAGCCATGGCCATCATGGCCCGGACGGGCTGACGAACGATGACGAGCTTGATCGAACAGGCCGCGCAGCGGCTAGAGCAATTGCGGCAGGCCGGGGTCGTGATTCCCGAGCCTGGAGAGGCTCAACGCGATTCGTCCGCTGCCGTGGCGGCTGGCACGCCGCATGCCGGCTATCCGCAGGCGCCGGCGAACCCCGGCGCTCCCGTGCGCCTCACTCCGGAGCCAGGGCCTCAGCCCGCGGAGGCTGAAGCGCCGTTCGTGTCGAGGCGGGTCGATCTCAACCTCGAGGCGATCGCAGTCAGCGGCATCATCACGCCCAACTCCCCACGGTCGCGCACGGCAGACCAGTTCCGCGTCATCAAGCGGCCGTTGCTCGCCAATGCGATGGGCAAGTCCGTCGCACCGGTCAAGCGCGGCAACCTGATCATGGTCACCAGCGCGATGGCCGGCGAGGGCAAGAGCTTCACGTCGATCAACCTGGCGATGAGCATCGCGGCGGAACTCGACCACACCGTGATGCTCGTCGACGCGGACGTGGCCCGACCATCGGTGCTGCGTGTGCTCGGCCTGCCACCCAGCCCCGGCCTGCTCGATGTGCTCGAGCAACGCGTCGAGATCTCCGACGTGCTGCTGCGCACGAACATCGACAAGCTGACCATCCTGCCGAGCGGCACGCCGCACTTGAAGGCGACAGAATTGCTGGCCAGCGATGCGATGGACCAGTTGCTGCAGGACATGCACTCGCGGTACAGCGACCGCATCATCATCTTCGACTCGCCCCCGTTGCTGCTGACCACCGAGAGCCGGGTGCTGGCCACACACATGGGCCAGATCGTCGTTGTCGTCAATGCAGGCCGCACGCTGCAGTCCGACGTGCAGCAGGCGCTGTCCGCCATCGAGGCCTGCCCGGTGAAGATGATGGTGCTGAACAAGAGCCGGCAGGACGTGGCCGGTTATGGATACGGCTACGGCTACGGATACGGATACGGCTATGGATACGGGTACGGATCGCAGCGCAGCGCCGACCGTGCGGATGCGGCCGGCAGCGACCCGGCGGCGGACTCGCGCCTGAGCTGATGCAACGCGGCGCGCTGGTCCGGGTGGCGGCGGCCACGTCGCTTTGCGCGCCACTGCTGGCGTCGGCGCAATCCTCCGGCGGGCTCTCGGTGGTGCCTTCGCTGTCCATCAGCCAGAGCGTCACCGACAACATCAACCTGTCACAGGACAAGCGCGCCGAAGCGATCACCAGCGTCAGCCCCGGTGTGCGCGTGTCCAGCCGGTCGGGGCGGCTGCAAGGCACGCTGGACTACTCGCTCAATGCGAACTACTACGCCCGCGACGGGGAGCGCAGCGGATTCACGAACGCCCTGGCCGCCGGCTTCACGTCGGAGCTGGTGCCCAACATCGCCTCGATCGATGCGAAGGCGAGCGTGTCGCAGCAGGCGATCTCGGCCTTCGGCGTCCAGGGCGTGGATCCGAACCTCGGCCGCAGCAACCGGACCGAGGTGCGGGTGCTGAGCCTGACACCTGTCGTGCGCGGCCGCCTCACCGACACCATCACCGCCCAGGCGAGCAGCACGTGGACGAGGTCGACGAGTTCCGGGGCCGTGGGCGCCGAGAGCACTGCACTGGCTCACGCGGCTCAGATTGGCGGCCAGGCGGGCCGCTTCGGATGGTCCGCCGACGTCGCTGACGTGACCTCTTCGTATGGCGCGGGTGGGCGGAAGACCGGCAACCGTCGCTTCGGGCTGGGCCTGTCCTACACCCCCAACTCCGACCTGCAGGTCAATGTCCATGCTGGACGCGAGACCGAGACTGTGCGTGACGTGGAGAGCCAGAGCACGAACAACTACGGCTTCGGAGCCACCTGGTCGCCATCGCCCCGCACCACGGCCACCGCCCGCTACGACCGCCGGTACTTCGGCAACGGCTATGCGCTGCAGCTGTCGCACCGCATGGTGCGCGGCCTGATCACGCTGAGCGACTCGCGCGACGCCAACAACGGCGCGGTCTCGGATCGAACGCTGGCATTCGTGCAGCGGTACGACGAAGTGTTCCGGCAACTCGTCGCGGCCGGCCTGCCGGCGAACGTCGCCGACCAGCTCACCCGGCTGGTGCTGCAGAACGAGAACCTGTTCATCGGTCGTGCCGTGGCGTTGCAGCGGCGACAGGATGTCGCCCTGGTGCTGCAGGGCGTGCGCTCGACGGTTGCGCTGACCGTCTTTCGCTCGTCGTCCATCAGGCTCGACCAGGCCAGTACCGCCACCGACGACCTGTCGCTGGCCGACGGGCTCAGCCAGCGCGGCTACTCGCTGACGGGCAGCTACACCGTCTCGTCCACGACCAGCCTGGCGCTGGCCTACAGCGACAGCCGCAACGGCGGCGAGCGGGCCACCGTCCCTGGCGTCCGGAACGATCTGCGCAGTTTCACCGCGTCCCTCACCGGGCGACTCACGCAGCGTGTGAACTACAGCCTTTCGGCGCGCCACACGACCTTCGACAGTGCCCTGTCCCCATACACCGAGAACGGTGCACAGCTCACGCTGAGCTTCGCCTTCTAGCCATGTACGAAGCGTTCTACGGGCTGACCAGCAAGCCCTTCCAGCTCAACCCCGATCCGGCGTTCTTCTTCGGGAGCAAGCAGCACCGCCGCGCCAAGGCCTACCTCGAGTACGGCGTATCGCGCAACGAGGGCTTCATCGTCATCACCGGGGAGATCGGTGCCGGCAAGACGACGGTGCTGCGATCGCTGATCGAAGGGCTGCACGGCAGCAACGTCGTGGCGGGCCACCTGGTGACGACGCAGCTCGGTGCCGAGGACACGCTGCGCATGGTCGGCGCCGCGTTCGGTTTCCGCGTCAAGGACGTGCCCAAGTCCGAGCTGCTGATCACGCTCGAAGCGTTCCTGATCAGCCAGACCAGCAAGGGCAAGCGGTGCCTGCTGGTGGTGGACGAGGCGCAGAACCTCACGCCCAAGGCGGTGGAGGAACTGCGCATGCTGTCGAACTTCCAGTTCGGCAACCAGGCGCTGCTGCAGAGCTTCCTGATCGGCCAGCCCGAGTTCCGCGAAATCCTGCAGCGTCCGGAGATGGAGCAGTTCCGCCAGCGCGTGGCGGCCACGTGCCACATCGGCCCGCTCGATCGCGACGAAACCGAGCAGTACATCCTGCACCGCCTGAAGTGCGCCGGCTCCACCGGGCGTCCCTCCTTCGAGGCGGGCGTCTACGACGTGATCTACAAGGCCAGCGGCGGCATCCCGCGGCGCATCAATTCGGTGTGCGACAGGCTGCTGCTGCTCGGGTTCCTGGCCAACAAGTACGAGCTGTCGGTCGACGACGCCAGCGAGGTCGTGCGCGAGATGGCGCAGGAGTCCGAGGTGCCGCAGCGTGCCGTTGCCGCTGCGTCCGCCGGCGCCGACGACGCACCGGGCTCGGTGACCGAGGTCGACGTCGACCTCACGCGGCTGAAACTCGACCCCGCCACCGCCGAGGCGGCGAGCAAGCAGCTGGCGTCGCTCGCCGCCGACCAGCGCGCCGACCAGTTGCAGCGCCTGGAGCGCAGCCTTCTGCGCCTGGAGCGCATCAACCTGCAGACGCTCGCGCTACTGCAGAAGCTCGTCGGCGCGGCGAGCCGCGGCAACGGCGGCAGCGACGCGTGAGGCCGACCGCATGAGACCCATCGTTTGCGTCGTCGGCGCGCGCCCCAACTTCATGAAGATGGCGCCGCTGCTGCGCGCCATGGCGGCGCACCAGCCACCGCTGCCGGCGGTGCTCGTACACACCGGCCAGCACTACGACCAGGGCATGAGCCACCAGCTCTTCGCCGACCTGAACCTGCCGCCGCCCGACATCAACCTCGAGGTGGGCTCGGGCACGCACGCGGTCCAGACCGCCGAGGTGATGAAGCGTTTCGAGCCGGTGCTCGACGATCTGAAGCCGTCGTGCGTGGTCGTCGTCGGCGACGTGAACTCGACACTGGCCTGCACACTGGTGGCGGTGAAGAAAGGCGTGCCCGTCGCCCACGTGGAAGCGGGGCTGCGCAGTGGCGACCGCACGATGCCCGAGGAAATCAACCGGGTGCTCACCGACCAGGTGGCCGACCGGCTCTACACCACCGAGCGCACCGCATCCGACCACCTTCAGCGCGAGGGCGTGGATCCGACACGCGTCTGCTTCGCGGGCAACGTGATGATCGACTCGCTGCTGGAGAGCCGCGCGCGCGCGCGATCCGCGGCCGACACGCTGCGGTCGCACGGGGTCGATGGTGCGCTGCTGCAAGACCCGCAGGGCTGGTGCCTCGTGACGATGCATCGGCCGTCGAACGTCGACGATTCCGGCACGCTGTCGATGCTGCTCGGTGTGCTGGCGGACGTCTCCGAAATGCTGCCGATCGTCTTCCCGATGCATCCGCGCACGCGCGCCAACATCGCGCGCTTCGGCCTGGACGGCAAGCTCGATGGGCGCCGCATCGGGGTGCTGCCGCCCCAGGGCTACCTCGAGATGGTTGGCCTGATGTCGGCGGCCCGTCTGGTGCTCACCGACTCCGGTGGCGTGCAGGAGGAGACCACCGCACTCGGCGTGCCGTGCCTGACGATGCGCGAGAACACCGAGCGCCCGATCACGGTGGAGCAGGGCACCAACACGATGGTCGGGCGAGACCGGGTGGCCATCCTTGCCGGCGTGCGCGACGTGCTCGCCGGCCGCGGCAAGAACGGCCGTACGCCGGAACTGTGGGATGGCCACGCGGCCGACCGCATCGCTGCCGACATGCACCGCTGGCTGGCCGCCGGCGAGCGAGGGGCCTGACGTGAAGACGATGGTCGCCCCGATCACGAATGCGCTGACGATCGACGTCGAGGACTGGTTCCAGGTATCGGCCTTCGCCCCCTACATCCGCCGCGAGGACTGGGAGGCCTGCGAGTGCCGCGTCGAGGCCAACGTGCAGCGCATCCTGGCCATGCTCGCCGAGCGCGACATCCGGGCCACGTTCTTCACGCTGGGCTGGATCGCCGAGCGCTATCCGCAGGTGGTGCGCGACATCGTCGCTGCCGGCCATGAGCTCGCCAGCCACGGCTACGGGCACGAGCGCGCGAGCGACCTCGACGCGAAGCAGTTCGGCGCCGACGTCGACCGCGCGAAGAAGCTGCTCGAGGACCTCTCGGGTGCCGAGGTGCGCGGGTACCGTGCGCCGAGCTTCTCGATCAGCGTCGGCAACCTGTGGGCTTTCGAGGCGCTCGCCCGCGCGGGCTACCAGTACAGCTCCAGCGTCTACCCGATCCGCCATGACCACTACGGCATGCCCGACTCGCCGCGCTTCGCGTACCGCGTCGGCACCGGGCTGCTGGAAGTGCCGGCCACGACGCTGCGGATGTTCAGCCGCAACATGCCCACCAGCGGCGGCGGCTACTTCCGGCTGCTGCCGTACGCGCTGTCGCGCTGGATGCTGCGGCAGGTCAACGAGCGCGACGGCGAGCCGGCGATCTTCTACTTCCATCCGTGGGAGATCGATCCGCGCCAGCCCCGCATGAGCGGCATCGACCTGCGCACGCGCTTCCGCCACTACGTGAACCTCGAGCACACCGAATCGAAGATCTCGCGCCTGCTCGACGACTTCCGCTGGGGGCGCATGGACCACATCTTCCTCGGTCGCACCGGGGATACCGGCGTGCGTGCCGACGCCGGCCGCATCACGGCCCCTGCGCCGCTGGCCGCCGGCATGGCGCGCGACCCGGCCTGAGCGCGCCGATGCTGCAGGTCCAGCGTCTGTCCGACGCAGACGCCCGCGGCGAGGCGCTGTGGGAGGCGTTCGTGCAAACGTGCCCTGACGCCACGTTCTTTCACCGCGCCGGCTGGCAGCGCATCCTGAGGACGGTGTTCCGCCACGAGACGCACTTCCTCTATGCGCTGAACGACGGCCGCATCGAGGGCGTGCTGCCGCTGGCGCATGTGAAGAGCCTGATCTTCGGCGATGCGCTCACGAGCCTGCCGTTCGCGGTTTACGGCGGGGTGGCGGCGATCACCGAGGCGGCGGCGGCTGCCCTGGAAGCCGAAGCGATGAGTCTCGCGCGCCAGCTTCGTGTGCCGTACCTCGAGCTGCGGCACACGAAGCCGCACCACCCGGAGTGGCCGCGGCAGGATCTCTACGTCACCTTCCGCAAGGAGATCCTGCCGGAGGTCGAGGCCAACATGCTGGCCATCCCGCGCAAGCAGCGCGCGATGGTGCGCAAGGGCATCAAGAACGGCCTCGCGAGCGCGATCGACGATGGCGTCGACCGCTTCTTCGCGCTGTACGCGAGCAACGTCCACCGCCATGGCACGCCGGCCCTGCCTCGGCGCTACTTCGAGGCGTTGCTCCGGGAGTTCGGCCGCGACTGCGAGGTGCTCACGGTCACCGCGCCCGACGGCCGCCCGCTTTCCAGCGTGTTGACGTTCTACTTCCGTGACGAGGTGCTGCCCTACTACGCCGGCGACGACGAGGCCGCCCGCGACCTCGCCGCCAACGACTACAAGTACTGGGAGCTGATGCGCCGCTCGTGCGAGCGCGGGCTGAAGGTCTTCGACTACGGCCGCAGCAAGCAGGGCACCGGCTCGTACTCCTTCAAGAAGAACTGGGGCTTCGAGCCCACGCCGCTGCACTACGAGTACCAGCTCTACACGCGCGAGTCGGTGCCGCAGAACAACCCGGCGAATGCGAAGTACCGGCTGCTGATCGAGACCTGGCGTCGCATGCCGCTGGCGTGGGCGAACTGGCTCGGGCCCTACGTGGTGCGCAGCCTCGGCTGACGGCGACATGGCCAACGTCCTGTTCCTCGTGCACCGGCTGCCGTTCCCGCCCAACAAGGGCGACAAGGTGCGCTCGTACCACCTGCTGAAGCATCTGGTCGCCCGGCACCGCGTCTTCCTGGGCACCTTCATCGACGACCCCGCCGACGAGGCGCACGTCGACACGCTGCGCGCGATGTGCGCCGGGCTGCACGTCGCGCGGCTGGCGCCGGCCCGCTCGCGGCTGGCGAGCCTCGCCGGTCTGGTCGACGGGCGGCCGCTGACGCTGCACTACTACCGGGACCATGGCCTGCAAGGCTGGGTGGATCGCGTCGTCGCGGAGGAGCGGCCCGATGTCGCCGTCGTCTTCTCGTCGTCGATGGCACCGTATGCCGAGCGGCATCCGGGTCTTCCGATGCTCGTGGACTTCGTCGATGTCGACTCGGCCAAGTGGAGCGAGTACGCGCACCGCCATGCCTGGCCGCTGTCCTGGCTGTACCGGCGCGAGGGCGAGCGGCTGCTTGCCTACGAGCGCTCGGTCGCCGCACTCGCCAGACGTTCCTTCTTCGTGACGGAGAAGGAGTGCGCGTTGTTCCGGAGCCTGGCGCCCGAGTGCGGCGGGCTCGTCGAGCCGCTGGCCAACGGCGTCGACGCCGACTACTTCGCACCCGACGACAGCCGCGAGTGCCCCTACCCGCCAGGCGCACAGCCCATCGTCTTCACCGGCGCGATGGACTACTGGCCGAATGTCGATGCCGTGAGCTGGTTCGCGACCGAGATGCTGCCGGCAGTGCGCCAGCGGCACCCGAACGCCACGTTCCACATCGTCGGCCGTTCGCCCACGGCGGCGGTGAAGGCGCTCGAAGGGCCCGCGGTGCAGGTCACCGGCACGGTGCCTGACGTGCGCCCCTACCTCCAGCATGCGGCCTGTGTCGTGGCTCCGCTGAGGCTGGCGCGCGGCATCCAGAACAAGATCCTCGAGGCCATGGCGATGGGGAGGCCCGTGTTGGCGTCCGTTCAGGCCGCCTCCGCGCTCGAGGCCGAGCCCGGGTCGGATCTGCTGGCCGCCTCGGACGTCGATGGCTACGTGCAGCACCTCGATGGCTTGCTCACCGACCCGGCCCGGTGCCGGCGCATCGGGTCATCCGCCCGCCGGTGCGTGGTGGAAGGGTACAGCTGGCCTGCGCAACTCGCGGCGATGGATCGCCATCTGCAGTCGGCGATGGTGCCCAGGAACCCCACGGGGCGGCCGGTCGCGGCCCACCTGCCCGTATGAGTGCCGAAGCCACTCCAGGCCCTCGGGCCGCCGTTCCCGCCGTCGCCTGGTCCCCGGCCTGGCGGCGCGCCGTGCCCTGGCTGGTGGCGGCGCTGGTCGGCGTGCTGCTGCTGTACCGCGAGACGGCGACGCTGATGGTGGGCGTCTGGCGCAACTCCGAGACCTACGCCCATGCGTTCCTCGTCCCGCCGATCTCGGCCTGGCTGGTCTGGCGTCAGCGCCACGCGCTGGCGCTGACGGTACCGCAGCCGTCCTGGTGGGTGCTGCTGCCGATGGCCGGCGCGCTGCTGGCGTGGCTGGCGGGCGACCTCGTCTCCGTCAACTCGGTGACGCAGTTCGCGCTGGTCGCGATGCTCGTGCTGACGGTCCCGCTGGTGATCGGTTGGGCATCCGCGCGGACGATCCTGTTCCCGCTCGGCTTCCTGTTCTTCATGGTGCCGGTCGGCGAGTTCCTGCTGCCGTTGCTGATGGAGTGGACCGCCGACTTCACCGTCGGCGCGTTGATGCTCACCGGCATCCCGGTGTACCGCGAGGGCCAGCAGTTCGTGATCCCCAGCGGCAACTGGTCGGTGGTCGAAGCCTGCAGCGGCGTCCGCTACCTGATCGCCTCACTGATGGTGGGCACGCTGTTCGCCTACCTGAACTACCGCGCGATGTGGAGGCGCTGGGTGTTCGTCGGCGTGTCGATCATCGTTCCGATCGTCGCGAACTGGTTGCGCGCCTACATGATCGTGATGCTCGGCCACCTGTCGAACAACCGCATCGCGGTCGGCGTCGACCACCTCGTGTACGGATGGGTGTTCTTCGGCATCGTGATCATGCTGATGTTCTGGATCGGTGCACGCTGGGCCGAGCCTGACGCGCCTCTGCCCGTGGCCGGCCCGGCCGATGGCGCGGGCATTGCCGGCGTCGCTGCCGGATGGCGGCACGCGCCGCAGGCCGCCGCGCTTGTCGGTGTGCTTCTGCTGTCGGCGGCGCCCGGCGCCGTGGCCTGGCTCGAGCGCGACGCCCGCGCCTCGTCGCTGCCGCAACTCGCGCTGCCGGGGGCCATCGGGACGTGGCAGGCGCAGGAACCCGCCAAGGCGCCGCAGGACTGGGCGCCCACATTCCACAACCCGCGTGCGCTTGCCGTTCGCGGCTACCGCGACGCCTACGGCGACGTGGTGCTGCACGTGGCCTACTTCCGCGCGCAGGACTACGGCAGCAAGCTGGTGTCGTCGATGCACCAGATCACGACAGCCGACGACGCCACATGGAACCGCAGCAACCCGCCGCCGCTGCAGGTGGCAGGCGGCACATGGCGGATCGCGTTGCTGCAGGGATCGCCGACGCTGTCGTCGATTTCACGGACGAAGAAGATCCTGGTGGCCCGCGCGTACTGGGTCGACGGTAGATTCACGACGTCGGACATCGACGCCAAGCGCCTGAATGCCGTGTCGCGTCTGCGCGGCCACGGCGACGACGGCGCCATCGTGATGGTGCATGCCGTGGCCGACGATGAAGCCGAGGCTCAGCAGCGTCTGATCGCTTACCTCCAGCAGGCCCAGCCCGCGATCGACGCGATGCTGCGGGGTGTCAGCGGGCGGCACTGAGCCCCACCGCAACAGCAAGGAACGAGGACTTTCGAGCATGCAGACGATCGCCGTCATCGGCCTGGGTTACGTGGGCCTGCCCCTGGTGGTGGAGTTCGGCAAGCACCTGCGCACGATCGGCTTCGACATCGCCACGCACAAGGTCGACAGCTGCCGCCGCGGCACCGACCCGTCGCGCGAGCTCGACGATGCGCAGATGGCCACCGCCACCCATGCGATCTACACCGACGACCCGAAGATGCTCGGCGAGGCCGATGTCATCATCGTCGCGGTGCCGACGCCGGTCGACGACGCGCACATCCCCGACTTTCGGCCGCTGGTGGGCGCCAGTGCCAGCGTCGGCCGCCACATGAAGCGCGGCGCCACCGTGGTGTACGAGAGCACCGTCTACCCCGGCGCCACCGAGGAGGTCTGCATCCCGGTGCTCGAGCGCGAGTCCGGCTTGAAGTGGAAGCAGGACTTCTTCGTCGGCTACAGCCCCGAGCGCATCAACCCCGGCGACAAGGACCACACGCTGACGAAGATCCTGAAGATCGTCAGCGGCGACTCGCCCGAGACGATCGAGCGCGTGGCGCGGCTGTACGAGCGCATCGTCGAACCCGGCGTGCACCGCGCCAGCTCGATCAAGGTGGCCGAGGCCGCCAAGGTCATCGAGAACACCCAGCGCGACCTCAACATCGCGCTGATGAACGAGCTCTCGATCATCTTCGAGAAGCTGCACATCGACACCGGCGAGGTGCTCGAGGCCGCCGGCACGAAGTGGAACTTCCTCAAGTTCAAGCCCGGCCTGGTGGGTGGCCACTGCATCGGCGTCGATCCGTACTACCTGACGCACAAGGCCGACATGCTCGGCTACCACCCGCAGGTGATCCTGGCCGGCCGCCGCATCAACGACGGGATGGGCAAGTTCATCGCCGAGCAGACGATCAAGCAGATGATCGCCGCCGGCAGCTACGTCAAGGGTGCGAAGGTCAACGTGCTCGGGCTGACCTTCAAGGAGAACTGCGGCGACCTGCGCAACAGCAAGGTCATCGACATCATCCGCGAGCTGCGCAGCTACGGCGTGGAGGTCCACGTCACCGACCCGCAGGCCACCAGCGACGAGGCGATCCACGAGTACGGCGTGCCGCTGGAGACGTGGGACGCGCTGCCGCGCGCCGACGCGATCGTCGCGGCGGTGTCGCATCGCGAGTTCCTGGCGCTCTCGGTTGAGGACATCGCTCGCAAGCTGATCAAGGGGGGGGCGTTCATCGACGTGAAGGCGGCGTTCGACGCGCGGGCACTGAAGGCGGCAGGCCTCCAGGTCTGGCGGCTGTGACGCTGCGGCAGGCCGGACTTCCATCCCGTCGATGCGACTGTTCCTCTACGGCTCCCGCAGCTACGCGCAGACGCTCACCGGCATCGCCGCGGATCTCGGCCACGAGGTGGCCGGTCTGATCGACGACCAGCATGCGGGCCCGGGCATCGTCGGGTCCTTCGACGCCGTGACGCGCGAGCAGGCGCACGGCGGTGCCGGGCTCGTGCTGGCGATCGGCTACTCCGACCTCGGGGCCCGCGCCCGCGCGTGGGAGCGCGTGCGCGCCACGGCGTGGCCGCTGCCGACGCTGGTGCACCCGCGGGCGTACGTGGCGCTGTCGGCGACGCTGGGCCCGGGCTGCGTAGTGATGGCCGGTGCCATCGTCGACCAGCGCGCCCAGCTCGGCGAGGCGGTCGTCGTCTGGCCCGGCGCCTGCGTGAACCACGACTGCGCGATCGGCGACAACTCCTTCATCTCGCCGTCGGCGGTGCTGTGCGGCGGGGCCACGGTCGGGCCCCACAGCTTCGTCGGTGCCGGCGCGTTGATCGTCGACGGCGCCCGGTTGCCGGCGTCGTCGTTCGTGCGCATGGGCGAGCGCGTGATCGCCCGGGGCGCGTGACCATGGACACCCGCAATCCGCCCGTATCGCCGATCGTCGCGGCCGCCGGGCTCGCTCAGGGTCCGGAGGCGGCCGCGGGCGCCGTGGCGGCGATCGCGGCAGACGGCCGCCCACCGTCGATCAGCATCGTCTCGACGATGTACCGGTCGCGGCGCTTCCTCGAGGACTTCCTGCGCGATTGCGTCGAGGCGCTGGCCGCCGCCGGCTGCAGCCGCTACGAGATCGTGCTCGTCAACGACGGCTCCCCGGACGACTCGCTGGCGTACGCCGTGTCGCGGCGTGCGGACCTGCCTCAGCTCGTCGTCGTCGACCTGTCGCGCAACTTCGGCCACCACCATGCGATGCAGGCCGGGCTGGCGCATGCCCGCGGCGAGCGGGTGTTCCTGATCGACTGCGACCTCGAGGTGCGGCCCGCCGTCCTGCTGCCGTTGCTGCAGAAGCAACGGGAGACCGGCGCCGACCTCGTCTTCGGCTACCAGGAGGCTCGCAAGGGCGGCTGGTTCGAGCGCTTCAGCGGCGACCTCTTCTGGCGCGGGCTCAACGCGCTGACCGACGTCCCCATCGCCGAGAACATGCTGACCGAGCGGGTGATGACGCGGCGCTTCGTCGACGCGCTGCTGCGCCTGGGCGACCGCAACCTCTTCATGGGCGGCATGATGAGCTGGACCGGCTTCGTGCAGATCGGCCTGCCGATCCCCAAGACGCAGCGCGAGGGCCGCAGCTCGTACACCCTGCGCCGTCGACTGCAGCTCATGGTGGTGGCGGTCAGCTCGTTCTCCTCCAAGCCGCTGACCTGGCTGTTCAACGCCGGCATCGCCATCACGCTGGCCAGCTTCGCCTACGTGGGCTACCTGCTCGTGCGCAAGGTGTTGTTCAACGATGCGCTGCTCGGCTTCACGTCGATGATGGCGCTGCTGGCGCTCAGCCTGGGCATCACGACCACCGCGCTCGGACTCGTCGGTATCTACCTCGGCAAGGTCTTCAACCAGGTGCAGAACCGTCCGACCTACATCGTGCGCGACATCCACCGGGACCGCGATGCCACCGGTCCGTGAGCAGGCGGCCATGCGCAGGGTGGCGGTGCTGCAGTCGAACTACATCCCGTGGAAGGGCTACTTCGACCTCATCCATGATGTCGACGTGTTCATCTTCTACGACGACAACCAGTACACGAAGAACGACTGGCGCAACCGCAACCAGCTCAAGGGGCCGGGCGGCGCGCAATGGCTCACGATCCCCGTCGGGGACCGGCTCGACCGGCTGATCTGCGAGGTCGAGCTCCCGCCCGGCAACTGGGCGACCAAGCACTGGCGGACGATCGAGCAGCTGTATGCCAAGGCGCCGCACTTCGCCCGCTACCGCGGCCTGTTCGAGTCCATCTACCTCGACATGCGCTGGTCGCTGCTGTCCGATCTGAACCAGCACCTGGTCCGCACCATCGCGCGCGACGTGCTGGAGATCCGCACCGAGTTCCAGGACTCCCGTGCCTACCGGACGCAAGGCGCCAAGCTTGACAAGCTGCTGGACCTGCTGGGGCAGAGCGGGGCGACCCACTATCTGTCGGGCCCCGCCGCACGCGACTACATCGACCCCGCCCGGTTCAGCGCGGCCGGCATCGCGCTCGAATGGAAGTCGTACGCCGGCTATCCCGAGTACCCGCAGCGCCACGGGGCGTTCGTCCATGGCGTGTCCATCCTCGACCTGATCTTCAACGTCGGTCCCGAAGCGCCCCGCTACATCTGGGGTTGGCGCGGCTCGCCGTGACCCCGCTGCTGCACGTGCTCGGCGGGAGCCCGTGGCAGACGCCCACGGTCCGGCGCGCCAAGGCCCTGGGGCTGCGGGTGCTGGTCACCGACATGTACGCCGAGCGGCCGGCATACGCGCACGCCGACGTGCACGAGCAGGTGGACATCACCGACCTCGACCGCACGCTCGAAGCGGCCCGGCGCCACCGCGTCCAGGGCATCGTCTGCGACACCAGCGATGTCGGCGTGCCCACCGCGGCCTGGGTGGCCGAGCGCCTGGGCCTGCCCGGCATGGGCTACGGGGTCGCCCTGGACTTCACCGACAAGGCGCGCATGCGCGGGCGGCTCGCCGGCACGTCGGTGCCCATCCCGGCGCACGCCTGCGCCGTCGAGCCCGAGGAGCTGGATGCCGCCGTGCGGCGGCTCGGGCTGCCCGTGGTGGTCAAGCCTGCGGACAACCAGTCGGGTCGCGGCGTCTCCGTCGTGCACCGGCCCGCCGAACTCGCAGCCGCGTGGCACGCCGCCCTCGCGCACAGCCGCAGCCGGCGGGTGGTCGTCGAGGCCTTCGTGGCGGGTGCCGAGGTCATCGCCGACGGGTACGTCGTCGACGGGCGGGTCGAGCTGCTCGGCCTCGCCGACAAGACGCCGTACGCCGAGAACCCGACGATCTCCAACCGCATCCTGTATCGCTCGGGCGCCGCCTTCGAGGAACTGGCGCCGCGGGTGCGGCCCGCGGCCGGCGCCGTGATCGCGGCGCTGGGGCTGCGCAACGGCGTCTTCCACGCCGAGTTCATGCTCGCGGCGGCCGGCGTGGTGCCGATCGACATCGCTGCGCGCGGCGGTGGCGTGATGATCCACACCTGCGTGCTGCAGCATGTCAGCGGGGTGGATCCGATCGCGGCGATGATCCGCACTGCCCTCGGCCAGGATCCCGACGTGCACCCGTTGCTGTCCCGCCGCGGGGCCGTCGTCGAGTTCCTGCGGCTGCCTCCGGGGGTGCTGCAGGCCGTGCACGGCCTCGACGCCGCGCTGCGCGTGCCCGGCGTGGCGGCGATCCACTTCAACGCGAAGCCCGGTGATCCGGTGGGCGCGCTGCGTCAGAAGGACGACCGGCCGGGCTTCATCGTGGCGCTCGGCGACAGCAGCGACGAGGCCGTGCGCGCCGCGCAGGCCGCGCGTGGCGAGTTGCGTGCCACGCTGTCGGATCCCGACCGGACCACGGCGTTCCACTAGGAGGAGACGATGTCGACGACCTTCTTCGACTCGCTGACCCACGTCACTCGCGACGGCAGCTGGATCGGCGAGCGCACGTACGACGCCTCGCTGCCCGCGCTGCTGCGCGACATGGACGCCGCCGGCGCCGCGCGCGCGCTGCTGGTGTCGATCGCCGGGTACGTCGACAACGAGGTGATCCTCGAATCGGCCCACGCGCACCCGTCGCGCTTCGTGCCCATCGCGGGCCTGAATCCGCACATCCTGGCCACCACCCGGCGCGTCGATGCCGTCGTGCGGCAGATCAAGGCGCAAGGTTATGCCGGCATCAAGCTGCACCCGCGGCTGAACGGCTACGACCCGCTGGACCCGAAGATGATCGCGGCCGTCGAGTCCTGCGGCGAGCAGGGGCTGGTGGTGCTGCTGGACACGCTGTTCCGCCGCAAGGGGCTGGCCACGCGGCACGCGCCCGACGTCATCGATCACCTCGCCGGCGCCTGCCCCGACACGCGCATGCTGCTGCTGCACGGCACCGGCCCCACGATGATGGAGCTGTACGAGATCGTGCGATGCAACGACAACCTGTTGCTGGACCTCTCGTTCACGATCATGCGCTACCGCGGCAGCCAGCGGCTCGACGACGACATGCGCTTCCTGTGCGCCACCACCGACCAGCTCGTCACGGTGGGCAGCGACTGGCCCGAGTACACGCCGGCCGCCACGCTCGAGCGTTTCGCCGCGCTGACGCAGGGCATCGAGCCGCACCGCATCGCGAACATCCTGCACCGAAATCTCGAGCGGTGGTTCCCGCAGGCGACTGCCGCGGGCTGAAGCACCTTGTCACCGCGCCGCGAAGGCGCCCCGGGACAATCGGCTTCGCAGGAGTTGCCGACTTGACCGACCCGAAGCATCCACCCCCCGCGCCGCTGCCTCCGCCTGCCGACGACGCGCGCCGCGACGCCCTGAAGTTCCTGATGGCCTCCTGGGGCTCGCTGGCCGTCGCCGGCTGTGGCGGCGGAGGCGACGAAACCGCTGGCGCCCCGCCTCCGATCACGCCGGCCGGCACGCCGCCTCCGCCCGAGGTGCCGCCGCCTCCTGCGTCGCCACCGGCCGCACCGCCGCCCCCCGAGGCGCCGCCGCCTCCTGCCGCCCCGCCGCCACCGGCGTCGCCGCCGCCCCCCACGGCGCCCCCTCCGTCGCCACCGCCACCGCCACCGCCAGTGGGGCGGCTCGAGGTTCGAGGGCCGAATGTTCTCGGCAAGGCTCGCGGGGAGGCCAACAACTTCGACAACGGCATCGTCGACCACATCGATGTATCGAACCTGCCTGCGCCGATACCGTGGTCGTTGTACCTGGGCCTCGACCAGGAGCTGTGCCCGTCGCGTCAGGGGGTCGAATCCCTCGGTTCATGGCAGCGCTGGCACGTCTACGGTCACTACAACGCGCTCTACCAGCCTCTTCCGCGCTTGGTCGACGGTACTCTGCCGGTGAACTATCCCGACGCAGGTGCGTTTCCCGACTCGGCCGTGTTCGCGCTGCGAGAGGGTCGGCGGTACATGCGCGACGGGCCGCGCGGCGAGAGCATCGCGACCCCCTACACGACCTGGCACGGTCACACCCGCCGCGACGGTCCGATCGTCCATGCGTCTCCGCTGATTCCGATGTGGATCGGCATCACGCTGCACGGCCACGTTGTCTATGCGATGCGAGACGGACAGCTGACCACCGGAGGTGTCGTGCCGGTGGAGTCCTGGGCGAATGACTTCACGTTCTATGAACCCGAGCGCAAGATCTTCTTCTACACCGATACCGGAAAGGGACGCATCGTTCGCGTCGACAGGCGCACCGATCCCTGGACCATCTCCACGCTCGTTGACGGATTCAGGCAGTGCGATTCGGTACGTGCCATCGGGGACAAGCTCTACGTGGCTGACAGTCTGGCCGGCGAGGTCTGGGAGGTTGATGCCCGCAGTGCTGCAAGGCGCAAGGTCTGCACCCTGCCCCATGCGTTCTGGGTCAGCTACTTCAGTGATGGAACGCTAGCCGTGATGACGCGCACGCGGGCGGTGCATCGCATCGATCGTGCCAGTGGAGTGGTGGGGCCCAACCTCACACCCGGTCTCGCGTCCGGCCTGCAACAGTGGGTCACGGTGGATGTCGATCGCGCCGGCGTCATGGGCGAACGCGACTGCTTCATCGCGTTGTCGGTGCAGGGCGCTGCCAACACCGACTTCTACCGGTACAGCGCAACCGGTACGCTCCGCATGCCGGTCCACGGGGGCGGAGGGCAGGCAGTAGGGCCTGTCAAGTACGTTGGCGATGCATGGGGGCACTACCCCTGGGTCGGTGCGCATCACCCGGACGAGGCAGCGCTCATGGTGCAGGGCATGGCCAACTGCCAGCCGCAGGTGATCGTCGTCACACCGCCTGAACGCGCGTGGATCGGCATGGACAACCCCGACAAGTACGCCGGCTGGCTGGCGTCTGGCCGCAACATTGCCCTGTATGGCGATGACGTCGCCACGGTCACCCGGACCTCCTACACGACCTTGCTGCCTCAGATGAACAGCAGTGGCGGCGGCATCGTGACCGCCGACCATGTTGCACTGTGGCCACCGGAGCGCATCGTCGCCTTCATCCGGGCTGGCATGCTCGGTTCGCAGCCCAGGCCCTTCACCAAGGCGCAGGTGAAGGGCTGGGGCATGCGGACGTTGATGAACTCACACCAGTTTCTCGTCGAAGGCTGGCCGCTGGTTCAGCGGTACATGGCCTACTGCGACGCGCTCGCGGTCTGACCGGTCCCGAGCGAGCGGGCTGCGACGCCCGCCGTGCGAATCTTCACGTGGGCTGCGGCTCAAGGCGCGCTCGCTGGCGCTAACGTGCCGGGTTGATGCCGAAACCGGCATCACGCCCGCCATGAAGCCGCCTTTCGACACCCTCGGCCACGTCTACATCGCGCTCACGCTCGCGCTCACCGTCTACGGCCAGCTCGTGCTGCGCTGGCAGGTCGGCGGTGCCGGCCCGATGCCCGAGGCGCCCTCCGGCAAGCTGCTGTTCCTCGCTCAGCAGTTCGCCAACCCGTGGATCCTGACCGGATTCGCGTCGGCCTTCCTCGCGTCGCTGGCGTGGATGGCCGCGATGACCCGCTTCGAACTCGGCTACGCCTACCCGTTCATGAGCCTCGCGTTCGTGATCGTCATGATCTTCGGCGTCATGTTCCTCGGGGAACCGCTGAACGTCGCGAAGGTCATGGGCACGCTGCTCGTCATGGCCGGCTTGGTCGTGATCGCGCGCGCCTGAACACGCAACCTGGAGTGACCCGCCCCATGATCCCGTTCAACAAGCCCTTCATGACGGGCAAGGAGCTCTGGTACATCTCTCAGGCGCATGCCAAGGGCCACCTGGCCGGCGACGGCAGCTTCACGCGGCTGTGCAACCAGTGGATCGAGCAGCGCACCGGCAGCGCCAAGGCGCTGCTGACGCACTCGTGCACGGCCGGCCTCGAGATGGCCGCGCTGCTGTCGGGCGTCGGCCCCGGCGACGAGGTCATCATGCCGTCGTACACCTTCGTGTCGACCGCCAATGCGTTCGTGCTGCGTGGCGCGGTGCCGGTGTTCGTCGATGTGCGCGATGACACGCTGAACCTCGACGAGCGCCTGGTCGAAGAGGCCGTCACGGACCGCACGCGCGCGATCGTGCCGGTGCACTACGCCGGCGTGGGCTGCGAGATGGACGCGATCCAGGCCGTCGCCGCACGGCATCGGCTGATCGTCATCGAGGACGCCGCGCAGGGTGTGATGTCGAGCTACAAGGGCCGCCCGCTGGGCTCGATCGGCGATCTCGCGGCGATCTCTTTCCACGAGACCAAGAACGTCATCTCGGGTGAAGGCGGCGCGCTGCTGGTCAACAACCCCAGCTATGCCGAGCGCGCGGAGATCATCCGCGAGAAGGGCACCAACCGCAGCCAGTTCTTCCGCGGCCAGGTCGACAAGTACACGTGGGTCGACGTCGGCTCGTCCTTCCTGCCGGGCGAGATCATCGCGGCCTTCCTGTGGGCCCAGTTCGAAGAGGTCGACGCGATCACGCGCCGCCGCCTGTCGATGTGGAACACCTACCACCAGTGGTTCGCCGAGAGCGAGAAGGCGGGCAAGCTGCGGCGGCCGGTGATCCCCGCACACTGCACGCACAACGCGCACATGTACTACGTGCTGCTCCCTGACCTCGAGCGGCGCACCGCAGTGATCGAGCGGCTGAAGGCCTCCGGCGTGCAGAGCGTCTTCCATTACATCCCGCTGCACAGCGCGCCGGCCGGCCGGCGCTATGCGCGCGCCCACGGGTCGCTGCGCGTCACCGACGACATCTCCGACCGGCTGCTGCGCCTGCCGATGTGGGTCGGCATGGAGGACCGCCAGGTGGAGATCATCCAGACGATCCTGTCGGTGCTGTAGCCGCGCCGTGATGGACTCCACCCCGCCGTCGCGCAGCCGGCCTGCCGACGCGCCCTGGCTGCCGCTGGCCGGGCTGCTGCTGCTCGCGGCCGGCCTGCGCGTGCTGTTCTACAGCGGCTACTTCGGGTCCGACGAGGTCACCTATACCGAGTCGGCGTTCAAGCTGCTGCGCGGGGACTGGTCGGTCTCGTCCTACGTCGGCGCGAACCGTTATGGCGTCAACCTGCCGGTGGCGGCGATCGCGGCGCTGCTCGGCCGCAACGAGGTCGCGGCGGCGCTCTACTCGGTTGCCTGTTCGCTCGCCGAGATCGCGCTGGTGGTGGTGATCGGCTCGCAGATGGTCGGGCGCCGCGCGGCGTGCTTCGCCGGGCTCGTGCTGGCCACGCTGCCGATGCATGCGCACCTGGCCGGCCGCCTGCTGGCCGACTCGCCACTGGCGCTGGCGATCACCGCCGGCTTCCTGCTGTTCTGGCTCGGCGAGGCGCGCGGCAGCCGCCCGGCGCTGTTCGCGGCGGGCCTGGCGGTCGGCTGGAGCTTCTGGATCAAGCCCGCGGCGGTGTTCTACGTGCTGGTGCTGATGAGCTACCCGGTCGTGTTCCGCCGCTGGTCGTGGCGCTGGAGCTGGGTGGTGGCCGGCTTCGCGCTGATGGTGCTGGCCAACTGCGCGCTGTTCTGGGCGCTGACCGGGCGCTTCTGGTACCTGTTCGAGGTCATGTCCGCACGCCGCTCGAGCGGCTACCTTCAGGAGGAGTTCGCCGCCGGCAACCAGCACGAGGCGGCGTGGTACTACCTCGAGTACCTGTACGCGAAGGTCTGGCACACGTGGCTGCTCGGTCCGCTGGCGCTGGCCGGCGCGGTGCTCGTGCTGTGGCGCGCCCGTGCCGCCGAGGCGGTGCGTGCCCACGGCCTGCACTTTGCGCTGTGGTGGGGGGCAGGGTTGATGCTGGTGCTGTCGCTGTTCGTGGTGTCGACGCGGCCGCTGACGCTGGTGCCCAAGCAGACCAACTACATGCTGATGTTCGCCGCGCCGCTGGCGCTGCTGGCCGGCTGCGCGCTGGCGTCCCTGCGCGGGCGTGCGTTCGGCCTCGCGGTGCTGGCCTGGACGGTGCCGGCCGTGCTGCTGTGCGGGCTGCTGCAGGGCACGATCACGGTGTTCACCGCCAACGCCAAGGCCGTGCACCGCTGGGCGGCCGAGCGGCCGCAGGCGGTCGTGTACGCCACCACCAACCCGTACCGCTACGCGCAGTTCCACGCCACCGTGCACCCCGAGGCCCGCCCGCCCGACGTGCGCTTCGTGGGCGACCTCGCACCCCGCGCGGCCGCCGCCGCGCGGCCGCCGCGACCGGCGGGCGAGGCCTATGCGGTGATCGACGAGGAGACGCTGTCCTGGGGCAGCGGCGAGCCCTATCGGCGGCTGGCCGACGTGCCCGCCTGCTGGGTCCCGCAGGGCACGCTGCCGCCGGTGGTCGCCGGGGGCGGGCCGGCCCTCGCTGCCGGCGTCGCCCGTCTCGTTCCGCCGGACTCGCCGTGGGCGGGGCGGCTGCGTCGCCTGCACCAGCCCGCGCCGGCGCACCTGTACCGGGTGCCGGCCGGCTGTTGACGACGCTGCCCGGCCGCACGATGCCTGCCCCGCCTGCATTGCCGCTGGTGGCCCACGTGGTCTACCGGTTCGACACCGGCGGGCTCGAGAACGGCGTCGTCAACCTGATCAACCGCATGTCGGCGTTCCGGCACGCGGTGATCGCGGTCACGGAGGTGGCGCCAGCGTTCGCCGCCCGCGTCACGCGGCCCGACACCGCGTTCGTCGAACTGCACAAGCCGCCGGGGCACGGCTGGCGCGTGTACCGGCCGTTCGTGCAGGCCGTGCGCCGCCTGCGGCCGGCGATCGTGCACACGCGCAACCTCGCCGCGCTCGAGATGCAGTTGCCGGCATGGGCCTGCGGCGTGCGCGGACGCGTGCACGGCGAGCACGGCCGCGACGTCGAGGACCTGGACGGCACCAGCCGCCGCCACCAGTGGATGCGGCGCGTCTTCCGGCCGTTCGTCGGGCACCAGGTCGCGCTGTCGGCCGACCTCGCCGACTACTTGCGCCGTCGCGTCGGAGTGCCCGCCGGGCGACTGACGCAGATCATCAACGGCGTCGACACGCAGCGCTTCGCGCCTGCCGCCGGCCGCACGCCGATTGCCGGCTCGCCGTTCGACGACCCGTCACTGTGGCTGGTGGGCACCGTCGGCCGCATGCAGACCGTCAAGGCGCAGCCGCTGCTGGCGCGGGCCTTCGTGCGCATGCTCGATCGAGCGCCCATGCTGCGCGATCGTGCGCGGCTCGTGATGGTCGGCGAAGGTCCGCTGCGCGAGGAGTGCGAGCGCGTGCTGCGCGACGCCGGGCTGGACGGGCACGCGTGGTTCGCGGGCGTGCGGGGCGATGTGGCGGATGTCATGCGGGGTCTGAATTGTTTCGCGCTGCCGTCGCTGGCCGAGGGCATCTCCAATACGATCCTCGAAGCGATGGCCTGCGGGCTTCCGGTGGTGGCCACCGGCGTCGGTGGCAACGCCGAACTGGTGGCAGACGGCGAGACCGGCGCCATCGTGCCGGCGGGCGACGTCGACGCGCTGGCGGCGGCCCTGCTGGGCGTGGCCACCGATCCGGCGCGTGCCGCATCGGCCGGCGCCCGGGGCCGCCAGCGGGTCGAGGCGATGTTCAGCCTCGACGCGATGGTGGCGGCCTACGAGCAGGTCTACCGGCGGGTGCTCGCAAGCTGATGCGGGCGGTTTCAGGAGTCTCGACGTTCATGTGCGGCATCACCGGAGTCTTCGACACACGCGGCGAGCGGGCCATACCGTACCCGGTGCTGCATCGCATGAACTCCACGCAGGCTCACCGCGGGCCCGACGAAGGCAGCCTGCACATCGAACCCGGCCTCGGGCTGGGGCACCGGCGGCTGTCGATCATCGATGTCGCCACCGGCCAGCAGCCGCTGTTCAACGAGGACAACTCGGTGGCCATCGTCTTCAATGGCGAGGTCTACAACTACCAGGAGCTGGTGCCCGAACTCGAGGCGGCCGGCCATCGCTTCCGCACGCGCAGCGACACCGAAGTGATCGTGCATGCCTGGGAGCAGTGGGGCGAGCGCTGCGTCGACCGGCTGCGCGGCATGTTCGCCTTCGCGATCTGGGACCGCAATCGGCAGACCCTGTTCCTGGCGCGCGACCGCCTGGGCGTCAAGCCGATGCACTACGCGGTGCTCGACGACGGCCTGCTGGTGTTCGGCTCCGAGCTGAAGTCGCTCCTCGCCCATGGCGGCCTGCGGCGCGACCTCGACCCGCTGGCCATCGAGGAGTACCTGTCGCTGGGCTACGTGGCCGAGCCGCGCACGGTGTTCCGCGGGGCGCGCAAGCTGCCGCCGGCGCACACGCTGACGTTGAGGCGCGGCGCGCCCATCCCCGAGCCGCGGCCGTACTGGGACGTCCGCTACACGCTGGACAGCCGCATCTCGGCCGCCGACGCGCAGGCCGAGCTCGTCGAGCGGCTGCGCGAGTCGGTGCGACTGCGCATGATCTCGGAAGTGCCGCTGGGGGCGTTCCTGTCGGGCGGCGTCGACTCCAGCGCCGTCGTCGCGACGATGGCCGGGCTGTCCGGCGACGAGCCGGTCAACACCTGCTCGATCTCGTTCGACGACCCGCAGTTCGACGAGGCCGCCTACGCGCAGGTGGTGGCCGACCGCTACCGCACCCGCCACCGCGTCGAGACCGTGCGCAGCGACGACTTCGACCTCATCGACACGCTGGCGCGGCTGTACGACGAGCCGTACGCCGACAGCTCGGCGATCCCCACCTACCGCGTGTGCCAGCTCGCGCGCAAGCACGTCACCGTGGCGCTGTCGGGCGACGGTGGCGACGAGTCCTTCGGCGGCTACCGCCGCTACCGGCTGCACCTGATGGAGGAGCGGCTGCGCAGCGCGCTGCCGCACGGCGTGCGCCGCCCGGTGTTCGGTCTGCTGGGCCGCCTGTACCCCAAGGCCGACTGGGCGCCGCGCGTGCTGAGGGCGAAGACGACCTTCGAGGGCATGGCGCGCTCGTCGGTGGAGGCCTACTTTCACTCGATGTCGATCCTGCGCGCGCCGATGCGCGAGTCGATCTGCAGCGACGCGTTCCGGCGCGAGCTCGCCGGCTACACCGCCGAGGAGGTGTTCCGCCGCCATGCCGCCAGCGCCGGCACCGACGACCCGCTCGCGCTGGTGCAGTACCTGGACCTGAAGACCTACCTCGTCGGCGACATCAACACCAAGGTCGACCGCGCCTCGATGGCGCACTCGCTGGAGGTACGCGAGCCGCTGATGGACCACCCGCTGGTGGAGTGGCTGGCCACGCTGCCGTCGGACTTCAAGATCCGCGGCAACGAAGGCAAGCTGCTGCTGAAGCGGTCGATGGAGCCGATGCTGCCGCGCGAGATCCTGTACCGGCCCAAGATGGGCTTCGCGGTGCCGCTGGCGCGCTGGTTCCGCGGCCCGCTGAAGCAGCGAGTGCGCGACGCGCTGCTCGGCCCGCGGCTCGTGGACACCGGCTGGTTCCGGCCCGAGGGGCTGCGCCGCATCGTCGACGCCCACCAGTCGGGCGCCAGCGACCACAGCGCGCCGATCTGGACGCTGCTGATGCTCGAGGCGTTCCTGCGCGTGGTGGTCGACGGGCGCGGCGTCGCGCCCGAGCCCGCGCGCGACGAGATCGCGGTGGCGGCATGACGCTGCGCGTCCTCCACGTCCTCGACCACTCGATCCCGCTGCACAGCGGCTACACCTTCCGCACGCTGTCCATCCTGCGCGAGCAGCGGCGGCGCGGCTGGCAGACCTTCCACGTCACCAGCCCCAAGCAGGTCGGCTGCACCGTGGCCGAGGAGGAGGTCGACGGCTGGCACTTCTACCGTACGCCGGCGGCTGCCGGCGCCGCTTGGCCCGGGCTCAATGAGTTCCGCCTGATGCGCCATCTCGAGCAGCGGCTGGCCGAGGTGTGCGCGCGCGTGCGGCCGAACCTGCTGCATGCGCACTCGCCGGTGCTCAATGCGCTGCCGGCGCTGCGCGTGGGCCGCAAGCTCGGCCTGCCGGTGGTCTATGAGGTGCGCGCATTCTGGGAGGACGCCGCGGTCGACCACGGCACCACGGCCGAAGGCAGCCTGCGCTACCGGCTCACGCGAGGCATGGAGACGCGCGCGCTGCGTCGCGCCGACCACGTGTTCACGATCTGCGAGGGGCTGCGCGGCGACATCGTCGCGCGCGGCATCGCGCCCGATCGCGTCACGGTGATCCCGAACGCCGTCGACATCGAGAACTTCACCGATGGTGGCCGCGCCGACGAGGCGCTGAGGGCCCGGCTCGGCCTCGCCGGCGCCTGCGTCATCGGTTTCATCGGCAGCTTCTACGCCTACGAAGGCCTGGACCTGCTGCTGGACGCGATGCCGCGGCTGCTGCAGCGGCAGCCCGACGCACGGGTGCTGCTCACCGGCGGCGGGCCGCAGGAGGCGGCGCTGAAGGCCCAGGCCGCGCGGCTGGGGCTCGCCGACCGCGTCGTGTTCACCGGCCGCGTGCCGCATGCCGAAGTGCAGCGCTACTACGACCTGGTCGACGTGCTGGCCTACCCGCGCCACCCGATGCGGCTCACCGAGCTGGTGACGCCGCTGAAGCCGCTGGAGGCGATGGCCCAGGGCAAGCTGCTGGTGGCCAGCGACGTCGGCGGCCACCGCGAGCTGATCCGCCACGGCGAGACCGGCTGGCTGTTCCCCGCCGGGCAGGCCGGTGCGCTCGCCGAGGGCCTCGCCGACGCGCTCGACGCCCGCGCCGACTGGCCGCGCATCCGCGCCGCCGGCCGCGCCTACGTCGAGCGGGAGCGCAACTGGTCGGTGTCCGTCGAACGCTACCGGCCCGTCTACGAACCGCTCGCGCAGCGCAAGGCGGCGTGAGCGGGACGCCGCTGTTCGCCGGGCTGCACATCGGCCTCGTCGGGCCGCTGCCGCCGCCATCGGGCGGCATGGCCAACCAGACCCGGCAACTCGCTGCGCTGCTCGCCGACGGCGGCGCAGAGGTGACCCTGGTGCAGACCAACCCGCCCTACGCGCCCGCGTGGATCGGCGGCGTGCCGGTGATGCGGGCGCTCTTCCGGCTCGTGCCCTACGTCGTGGCGCTGTGGCGCGCGGCCGGCCGCTGCGACGTGATGCACGTGATGGCCAACTCGGGCTGGTCGTGGCACCTCTTTGCCGCGCCGGCGGTGTGGGTCGGCGTGGCGCGGCGCCGGCCGGTGGTGGTGAACTACCGCGGCGGCGAGGCCGAGGCCTTCCTCGGGCGCCAGGGCGGCATCGTCGGCCGCACGCTGCGCCGCGCGGCGCGGCTGGTGGTGCCGTCGGGCTTTCTCGAGGCGGTGTTCGGCCGTGCCGGTCACCCGTCGACCGTGGTGCCCAACATCGTCGACCTCGAGCTGTTCCGCCCTGGCCCGACGCGGCCGCCCGGCGCGCAACTGGTCGTCGCGCGCAACCTCGAGCCCATCTACGACAACGCGACCGCCATCCGGGCCCTGGCCGCGCTCGCAGGCAGCCACCCGCAGGTGCGGCTGGTCATCGCCGGCACCGGCCCCGAGGAAGCCGCGCTGCGCGCGCTGGCCGCCGAACTGGGCGTGGCCGACCGCGTGCGTTTCGCCGGGCGCCTGGAGCGCGACGCCATGGCCGCGTTGCTGCGCGAGTCGGACGTCGCGATCAACCCGAGCCGGGTCGACAACATGCCCAACTCGGTGCTGGAGGCGCTGGCCAGCGGGCTGCCGGTGGTCTCGACGCGGGTCGGCGGCGTGCCTCACATCGTGCAGGACGGCACGACAGCCCTGCTGATTCCGCCTGCCGACCCGGCGGCCATGGCGGCCGCCGTGGGCCGGCTGTTGGACAATCCCGACCTTCGGGTCGGACTGGCGAGTCGCGGCCTCGCCGAGGTCCAGCGTTACGCCTGGCCGCGCGTGGCGAGCCGGTGGTCCGACGTGTATCGCGGCGTGCTGGCACGCCGAACCGGCTGATGTACACCGCACTGGTCTCGACGCTGCTGTTCCCGCTGCACGAGCGGCTCAAGGGCCATGACTCGGTGGCCTGGCGGCGCCACCTCGAGGCCACGCAGTGGTGGAGCCCCGAGCAGCTCGCCGCCCACCAGATCGAGCGGCTGCGCAGCCTGCTCGTCGACGCCGGCCGGCACGTGCCGTACTGGCGCGCGCTGTACGAGCGCATCGGCTTCCAGCCGCAAGCGCTGGCCGGCCTGGCCGACCTGCGCGCGCTGCCGCTGCTGACCAAGGCCGACATCCGCGCCCACGCCGACGCGATGAAGCACCCGCAGGCGCGCGGCCTGGCGCGCTTCAACACCGGCGGCAGCTCGGGCGAGCCGCTGATCTTCTACATCGGCAAGGAACGCGTGAGCCACGACGTGGCCGCCAAGTGGCGCGCCACGCGCTGGCACGGCGTGGACATCGGCGACCGCGAGGCGGTGGTGTGGGGCTCGCCGATCGAGCTCGGCGCCCAGGACCGGCTGCGCCGCTGGCGCGACCGCCTGCTGCGCACCCGGCTGCTGCCGGCGTTCGCGATGAGCGAGGAGCGGCTGGACGGCTTCGTGGCCGATCTGCGCGCGCAGCGGCCGCGCATGCTGTTCGGATACCCGTCTGCGCTGAGCCACATCGCGCGCCATGCCGAGCGGCGCGGGCAGCGCATGGACGACCTCGGCGTGCGCGTGGCGTTCGTCACCTCCGAGCGGCTGTACAACGACCAGCGCGAGGCCATCGGGCGCGTGTTCGGCTGCCGCGTGGCCAACGGCTACGGCGGCCGAGACGCGGGCTTCATCGCGCACGAGTGCGAGCATGGCGGCATGCACGTCACCGCCGAGGACATCGTCGTCGAGACGGTCGACGACGCCGGCGCCCCGGTGCCCGACGGCAGCCCCGGCGAGGTGGTGGTCACGCACCTGGCCACGCACGACTTCCCGTTCATCCGCTACCGCACCGGCGACGTGGCGGTGCTTGACCGCCACGGCCGCTGCGCCTGCGGCCGCTCGCTGCCGATGCTGCGCGAGATCCAGGGCCGCAGCACCGACTTCGTCGTGGCCGCCGACGGCACCGTGATGCACGGACTGGCGCTGATCTACATCGTGCGCGACCTGCCCGGTGTGCGCAGCTTCAAGATCGTGCAGGAGTCGCTGCAGCGCACCGACGTGCAGCTCGTCGTCGACGCCGCCTTCGACCGCACGCGCATGGACGCGATCGCGCGCGACTTCCGGCGGCGGCTGGGTGCGGAGGTGCAGGTGGACGTGCGACTGGTCGACGCCATCGCCCCCGAGCGCTCGGGCAAGTTCCGGTACGTGGTGAGCAAGGTGTCGGCGCCGTCTCGGCGCGAGCCGGCCGAAGTGGTATGAGGAGCGTCGGCGATGCGTGACTACGGCACGGTCGGGATCGTCCTTTTCTTCGCGCTGTGGTCGCTGCGGCGGCCGTGGATCGGCGTGCTGCTGTGGACGTGGCTGAGCCTACTGAATCCGCACCGGTATGCGTGGGGATTCGCATACGACTTCCCGGTGGCGGCGATCGCCGCCGGCTGCACGCTGATCGGCCTGCTCTTCACCAAGGATCGCCAGTCGCCATTCAAGGCCGCGCCTCCGGTGATCCTCGCGGTCTTCATCGTGTGGATGACCGTGTCGTGGCTGATGGGCCTGGACCCCGCGGACGACCACCCGCAGTGGGACAAGGTCATGAAGATCATGCTGATGGTCCTCGTGGGCCTGGCGCTGCTGCGTACCAAGGCGCAGATCTTCGCCTACGCGTGGGTGGTGGCCGGATCGCTCGCACTGTTGGGGGCCAAGGGTGGGCTCTTCACCATCATGAGCGGCGGCGGCGACCGGGTCTATGGTCCGCCGGGCACCTTCATCCAGGAGAACAACGCGCTCGGCCTTGCACTGGTGATGACCATCCCGCTGTTGCGATTCCTGCAGATGCAGCTCACGCACAAGTGGGGCGTGCGGGCCATGACGGTGATGATGGTGCTCATTGCCGCGTCGGCGCTCGGCAGTCACTCCCGGGGCGCGTTGCTGGCGATCGCGGCCATGACGATCATGCTTTGGTGGCGCAGCGAGAAGAAGCTCGCCGGTGGCGTGGCGATCGCGCTGATCGGGCTGGCCTTGGTGGCATTCATGCCGGACAACTGGTCCGATCGCATGGCGACCATCGGTGACGAGCAGGCCGATGACTCGGTGATGGGACGCTTCAGTGCCTGGTGGGTGGCCTGGGGTATCGGCTGGCACTACCCGTTCGGGGTGGGATTCAACGCCTCGCGGCCGGAACTGTTCGCGGCGTACTCGCCGTACCCGCAGTTCGGTACACCCGCCGCGCACAGCATCTACTTCCAGGTGCTCGGGCACCATGGATTCATCGGCCTGTTCATCTACATCGCGTTCTGGGTGACCACTTGGCGGGTCGCCGCCAAGCTGCGGAAGGACGCGCAGAGGATTCCCGAGGCCCGTTGGTGTGGAGACCTCGGCGCGATGTGCCAGGTGTCGCTCGCCGGCTACTTCGTCGGTGGGGCGTTCCTGAGCCTGTCGTACTTCGACCTGCCGTACAACGTGATGGCACTGCTCGTGCTGGCGCGCGCATGGGTCAGTGAACGCGCCTGGGAGCGTGAACCTGTCCCTCGGCCGGGCTGGCGCACGATTCCTGGTCTGTTGCGGCCTGTGGCAGCGCGATGAATGCGTTGCTGCGGCGGCTGTTCGCAGCCCGATCGCCGGCCGGCACCGGTGCGCGGCTCAGCACGCTGATATTTCATCGAGTCCACCGTCAGACCGACCCTCTGTTCCCCGACGAGGTGGACGCGGCCAGGTTCGATCGCATGTGCGGCTGGCTGGCTGCATGGTTCCACGTCCTGAGGTTCGATGAGGCCGTGCATCGGCTGCGGGCAGGGACCCTGCCCGAGCGCGCGCTGGCCATCACGTTCGATGACGGATACGCGGACAACCACGAGGTTGCGCTGCCGATCCTGTCGCGACATGGACTCCCCGCCACGTTCTTCGTGACGACCGACTACCTCGGGGGCGGTGTGATGTGGAACGACCGCATCACCGAAGCCATACGGCGTACCGATCAGGCCGACCTGGATCCGGCCTCGCTGGGCATCGCGGGGCTTCGCCGGCTGGGGATTGCGGACCTGCCGCAGCGCCGGTTCGCGCTGCAGGCCTTGATCTCCGCAGTCAAGTACCTAGAGTCTGATGCCCGCATGGCCGCGGTGGAGAAGATCGAACACGCCTGCGGCGGCAACCCCCCGGGGCCGCTGATGATGCAGCCGGAACAGGTGGTTGCCCTGAACCGCGCGGGCATGCTGATCGGCGCCCACACCAAGTCACATCCGATCCTCGCCAGGCTCGACATCGAGCAGGCCGGTGAGGAGATCGCGGGAAGTCGTCGGGTGCTCGAAGAGCTGCTGGGCGTGCCCGTCCGGACCTTTGCGTATCCGAACGGTCGGCCGAACGAGGACTACGGGCCGGAGGCAGTTGGGCTCGTCGCCGAGGCCGGATTCGAGGCCGCGTGCACCACGGCGCGGGGGACGGCGGATGCATCAACTTCGCCGCTGGAGATACCGCGCTTCACGCCCTGGGACCGTAGCCGGCTCCGATTCGGGCTGCGGTTGGCTCGACACGCGCGAGACACCGCGACGCCCGTGGTGCCGGTCACTGCCTGACGTTCGATCAGGCTGCCGATGCTGCTTTGCGAGTGCGGCGCCGCACGACCCAAGCAACGAGTCCCAACCCCGGCAAGAACATCAATGCGGCCCCAGGCTCAGGCACCTCGGCAGCAATCTGGTACAGCCACACGTCGACATCACGCGAGTCGCCCTCGAAGGCGGACAACGCGATGAACGCATCCAGTTCGGGTACTGCGATCCAATGTCCGTGCACGCCCTGGCCCGCGCTGGACGCGCATGCGGCCGTCGTGCACGGCCGGTCGATGGCGGTCCAGATCGAAGCCGGGGTTCCGTCGGGATTCGTTGCGGGAATCACCTCGGTGATGGTCGCGCCCTGGAACAGGAAGTAGTGGCCCGTGCCTTCGTCCCAGTTCAGGCCGGCGTCGCTGCCGACCCCACCGGCACCGACGATGTCGTAGTCGGATCCATCCGGACGCTGCAGGCGGACCGCGAAGGACTCGTTCGCCCCCGGGCTGGCGGCATTGTTCAGCGACAAGTCCCACACGGACAAGTCATTGCTCGCCGAGCCCGGCCACAAGGTGCGTACGAACCACCCGCGTGTCGAATCGACCGTCGCGGTGCCCTGATAGGCCGCCTGCCCGAGTCCCATCACGCCGACGCGCTCCACGACGTCGTTGCCGCTCAGGTTGAACTCGTAGCGGTACAACGACGGAAAGCCGGACGCACCGGTGTCGGCCGCGATGTACACCACATCCTTGCCGCCCTCGGCCCGGTATCCGGTGGCAGCCTCGACGAACGTCGGCGGCAGCGTGCCGGTGATGGCCCCGCGGCGGCTGGTCCACGAGTTGCTGCCGAGCGCCGCGGCGTTGAGACCCGTGAAGTCCTGTCCGCCGACGCGATTCGGGTCGGCCAGCGCCGGGTTCCACAGCCACGGGCCCTCGCGGCCGGCGGCGCTGTCGAAGTTGCCACCCGAGTTCCAGGCGGCACCGCCGAAGGTGACGTATCGATCGGACAGCGGCAGGTACAGGCTGTTGTCGTAGGTGTGCGACGACTGCGGCGCGCCATTGCCGACGATCCACGACGTGCCGGGCTGGTACGTGCTGGGCAGAGATCCACGCGCCCAGAACCCCGTCTGCCCGCTCCACGTGTAGACCTCGTTGCCGGCGTAGTTGGCATGCCCGCCGCCCCACAGGATCAGCTGCGCGCGCTGCGAATCCCACGCCATCGAGCCCCAGGCATACACGATGGAACCGACGTCGCCGTCGTACCTCGGCGAGGGCCAGACGTCGCTCCACGTGCCCAGCGATGCCTTGACCCAGCCGCCTTCAGGGGTGGTCGCGAGCAGGTCCTGGAGACGCGTCAGGTCGAAGGCATGCACACCAGTCGTCGCGCAACTGAACAGCACAGAACCCAAAAGACAACGGCGCAACAACGATCGCGACAACGGCATGGACTCCCTCGATTCAACGACGTGGCCGCGCTCTCGGCGGGGGCCATCCAGCGATTGTTCCGGGGACTACGGCGCCGAAATCATGTCCGTGCGTAATCAGGTCTTCGAGTCAGTAACCGGCCGTGACGATGTGTCGGGTGACCGGCGCGCCAGAGCCTAGTTCAGGGTCACTTTCCAGTTCGGCGCATGAGATCTGAGCCACTGTTCGAGCATCATGAGGATCCACACCATTTCGCCGTAGTAACCAGGGTGCTGCGGCAGCAACTGCTGCAGCAGCTTCTCGATGAAGTCCGGACGCACCATGCCGCGCGACGCCAGGGCGTGCAGCGAGTCGCGCGCCAGGCGCTGCAGCGCCGGGTCCTGCACCGCCCACACGCCGAACGGCAGCCCGAAGCCGTGCTTGCTCTTGGTCAGGATCTCGTCGGGCAGGAATCCGCGCAGCGCCTCCTTGAAGAACCAGCGCAGCTTCAGCCCCTTCAACTTGTACCCGGGCGGCAGCGTCATCGAGAACGCGAGCAGCCGCGCGTCGAGCAGCGGGAACCCGACCGACACGCCGGCCAGCGCGGTGCTCATGCGCACCTTGGGCAGGTCGCTGTCGGCCAGCGTGTAGCGCCAGTCGAAGGCCAGCGTGCGGTCGATCTCGTGGCGCGCTTCGGCGGCGTTCCACACCTCGCGCTGCTGGGCCAGCGGGGCCGACGGGTCCACCTGCCCGAGGAAGTCCGGCGTCAGCACGTCGCGCACACCCAGGCGCGGCAGCAGGTTGTAGAGCTCGAGCCGGTCGGGCATCGGCAGCTTCGCCTGCTCGACATAGCTGCGGCCCTTGCGCAGCAGCGGCAGCGTGCCCAGCGGCGTGCGCTCGAGCAGCGGCTCGAGCAGCCCGCCGCGCAGCGCGGCAGGCACATGCCGGTACCAGCCGAACACGCGTTGCTTGGCGTAGCGCGCGTTGCCGCCGAACAGCTCGTCGCCGCCGTCGCCGGCCAGCAGCCGCGTCACGCCGTCCTCGCGCGCGCGCAGCGCGCAGCAGTGCGCCGGCAGCACCGACGAGTTGCCGAACGGCTGGTCGAAGTCGGCCGCCACCGCCGGGATGTGCTGCACCAGGTCGGCCGCGGTCACGTAGTACTCGCGGTGCTCGGTGCCGAAGTGGCGAGCCGCCAGCCGCGCATACGACATCTCGTCGTATCCTTGCGCATCGAACCCGATCGAGTAGGTCAGAGGCTTGGCACCGCCCACCCGGGCCAGCATGCCCGCCACCGTCGAGCTGTCGGTGCCGCCGCTGAGGAAGCAGGCCGGGGTCGTGCCGTCGAGCTGGCGCCGCACCGCGTCCTCGACCAGCGCCATGAACTGCGCGCGGTGCTCCTCGAAGCGGCCGGGGCGGTCGGACTCGAACGTCGGCGTCCAGTACGGCAGCACGCGCGCCTGCCCGCGCTCCCACAGCAGCGCATGCCCGGCCGGCAGCCGCTGCACGCCGGCCCACACCGTGCGCGGCGCAGGGATGTTGTGGAAGTGCAGGTAGTCGTACAGCGCCTGCGGGTCGATGTCGCCGGCTGGCGTGGCCAGCGCGTCGGCGCGCGTCGACCAGCGCAGCACGCCGCCGTCGACGCGCCAGCACAGCGTGCGCACCGCGAAGCGGTCCACCGCCAGCAGCCAGCGGTCGCCGCCGAGCGGCAGCGCCACCGCGAAGTCGCCGCCGATGCGCGCCAGCGCGGCCAGCGGGTCGGTGCCGAGCGCCGCGAGCCAGGCGCCGACCGGCTCCGCCGGCGGCGCGGCCTGTCCGGGGAACTCGGGGCTGCCGATCGCCAGCTGTTCGGGCTGCAGCATCGCGTGCGGGGCGTTCACGCGCTGAACCGCAGCCCAAAGAGGCCGTCGACCACGGTCGGCGCCCTGAGGTCGTGCAGCATGCGGGCCCAGCGGGCGTCGGTGGCCAGGCGGCGGGCGGTCATGGTCAGCAGACGGCTGATGCTGTCTCGTGCGATGTGTAGCGAACCTCGAACCATGACTCCCGTGCCCGGCGACCGCGATGCGCCGCGGCTGAACCGTCGGATCCTAGCCGCGCCGGTCGCCAGCCGCCGTCAACTAATCGACGGGTGCCTGCCGCTCGATCGCCCGGCGGGTCGACCGATCCGTCGAGGGCGCTCCCGAGACGGGCAAGTCCGACCCCTGCGCACGCGAGCCGCGCGCCCCGAGCAGCCGCGCGAACAGTCGCACCCAGGGCTCCTTGCGCCGTTCGGTGACATGGCCGAGAGCGACGACGAGCGCCACGAGCACGCCGGTCGTGACCCAGGGCAACCAGGCAGGAGGCAGCTGCGCGCGCAGCGCCGGATGCATGAAGACGAGCAGCGGCGCGTGGTACAGGTACAGCGAGAACGTGTACGCGGAAGCCTCCCGGATGCCCCGGCCAATGCCGCCCGAGGTGACGCCGCGCGGGAACACGCCGGCGGCGTGTCGCAACGACATCGCGAACAGCAGAGCCAGCAGCCAGTCGCTCGGGAAACGCCAGTCGCCCCCGATGAACAACGGCAGGCCGAGCACGCGCCAGTAGCCGTCGTCGAGTGACCCGGCGACTGCCTGCGAGACGAGATCCGCCGGGTTGTATCCGAAGAGCGCCAAGAGGAACAGCGCGCTCCAGAGGCAGAATTGTCGGTGCGAAGACGGAGCCGCGGCCCCGCGGTCGCCCTGCATCTGCCGGTACACCAGCACCCCCAGCACCCAGGGTGGAGCCAGCAGCAGGATGCGGGGCCCGCAGACCAGCAGGACGGCGGCCAGCAGCAGCCACCTCGACCTGCCGCGCAGGAACATGAAGGCGCCGAAGGCCACGTAGTACCAAACCTCGTAGCAGAGCGACCAGTAGGGGCCGTTCTCGAGCGGGGCGATCGTCAGGTTCCACAACTGGTTGACGAACCCCAGCGACAGCAGCAGCCGCAGCACCGGCCGGTCGAAGGTCGAGTGCTCCGCACCCCATAGCCACAGGCCCGCTGCGTGCAGCACGCCGGTCAGGACGAGTGCCGGCACGGCGACGGAGTAGATGCGTGCAGCACGGGCCACCGCGTAGCGGCGCGCATCCGTCTGCCCGTCGGTGGCATAGGCGATCACGAAGCCCGAGATGACGAAGAACACGATGACCGCGCTGCGCCCGGGCAGGTGGATGCCCGCGGCGTGGAACGGCGGCTCGAACACGTGGTGCAGCAGCACGAGCAGCGCCGCGCTGACGCGCGCGAGGTCGAGGTACAGCGAGACGCCCGCGTCGAGCGCCGGCCGCCGCTGCACCGGCGATGCCGTCACTCCGCCTGCCCGCGCGCCAGCGTCAAGGTGCGTCGCATGACGTTGCGCAGGTTGGCCCGGACCTGCGTGGCCAGCGTGTGGCGCGGCAGCCGCACGTCGGCGGCGGCGATCGCGGCGTACTGCTCGACGTAACGGCGCTTGAGCACACGCAGGTCGTACTCGCGTTCCGCGGTGGCCCGGCCGAGCCGCCCCAGTTCGGTCCAGCGCGCGCGGTCCGCCTCGCGCAGCACCGCGGCCACCGCGCCGGGTTGCCGCATGTCGACGAAGTAGCCGTCGCGCACGATCGAGCGCTGGTTCACGTGCTCGGTGCAGATCACCGGCAGGCCGCTGGCCATGGCCTCGATGTAGACGATGCCGAAGGTCTCGAACAGCGACCCGA
>JAEUPB010000044.1 GCA_016789955.1 Rubrivivax sp.
CCGGGGTTCGCCTCGGGCGCTTTCTTCATCTCGGCTCATCTCGGCTCCTGTACTGCTGGCCGTGCCGCGGACTGTGCGCCTCGTGCGGAGGCAGCCGCAAGACTGCAGAACGTGGCGGGTGTGCGGGCGTACAGCACCCGCGTGGGGGTGTCCCGCACATGACCCCCTGGCTCACCACCGATGTCGCCCTGCTGCGCGAGCACTACCCCACCAAGGGCGCGCCGCGCACGCAGGCCGAGCACCTGCCCCACCGCACCCTCGCCGCCATCCGCGCGAAGGCCGCCGAGCAGAAGGTCCGCACCCGGCACGGCAGCACTACCGGCAAGCGCTTCCCGCGCGTGCACCCGCCGCGCGACGACATCGACATGCAGATCCGCGAGGCGTACATCCACGCCACCGAGCGCGGCTTCCTGCACCGCCTGGCGCTGCGCCTCGGGAAGCCTGACTGGTGGGTGCAGAAGCGCGCCGCGCTGCTTGGCGTCACGCGGCCGATGCGCGTGGACGTGTGGACGCTGCGCGAGCTCGACATCCTCGAGCAGTGGGCGCACGCCGGGCTCGTGGTGATCCGGCAGAAGCTGCGCGCCGCGGGCTTCACGCGCACCGAGGGCGCGATCGGCATCCAACTGAAGCGCCGGAAGATCGACCGCACCGACCCGGACACGTGGACGGCGACGAGCGTGGCGCCGATGCTGGGCGTGAACCCGGCGACGGTGGCCGACTGGTGCGAGCGCCGCGGGCTGAAGGCCAAGCGCGTGACCTGGGGGCCGAACGGGAAGCTCATCATCACGCGCGCCGACCTGAAGCGCTGGGTGAACACGCACCGGGCGCACGTGGACCTGCGCCGCGTGGATCAGCACTGGTTCATGGAGCTGATGCTCGGGCCGGAGCCGCGCGTCGCTCAGGTGGGGGTGGCAGCCGCATGACCGTCCACATCGTCAACGGCCGCCCCAAGACCAGCGGCAAGCGCCGCAAGCCCGCCTCGACCGTCACCTACCCGCCCGGGCACTTCACGCGCGGCATCACGTCGTCGACGTTCCTCGTGGGCTGGGTGCCCAGCTCGAGCGGCAAGGTGAACTCGGGCAGCACCCTCGGCGGGCACAAGGCGGTCGAGACCGGGACCGCGTTCGGCGGGCGCGTCACGATGGACCTGCCCAAGACGCCGCACGGGAACAAGCCGCCGGGAAGGATGCGCACCTCGTGACCAAGAAGTCCGACGCCTGGATGCCTCTCTACGTGGGCGACTACATGGCCGACACGTCGCACCTGACCTGCGAGCAGCACGGGGCGTACCTGTTGATCCTGATGGCCCTGTGGAAGCGCGCCGGCGCTGGCTTGCCGGATGTCGACGAGAACATGGCCGCGGCCGCACGGCTGCCGGTTTCACGATGGAAAGCGATCCGACCGATCCTGCTCGACGGCGTGCTGCTGCGCACAGATGGCCAGACGGTGACGCAGAAGCGCCTCGACGCAGAGATCGGGAAGGCCCAAGGCATCACCGAAGCGAGAGCAGCCGCAGGAGCAAAGGGCGGAGCAACAGCGCAAGCAAACCGCAAGCAAACCGGTGAAGCAAACGACGAGCAAACAGGTAAAGCAAACGGCAAGCAAACGAGTACACCGTCACCATCACCTTCACCAAGAGAAGAAAACCCCCCTACCCCCCGAGGGGGGAGCGACGGGGGTGTCCACGACTTTCCCCCCGGCTTCGATGCCCTCTGGTCGCTGTACCCCCGGAAGGTGGCGAAGACCGCAGCGGCGAAAGCCTTCGCCCGGCTGAGGCCCGACGAGGCGTTGCAAGCCCGGATCGCGGCAGCGGTGAGGGCTCAGTCCGAGTCGCCGGAGTGGCGCAAGGACCGAGGCGCCTTCGTGCCCCACCTGGCGACGTGGCTGAACGGCCGACGCTGGGAGGACGACACCTCGGCCAGCAGTGGACCGGACATCTTCGCGGGGGCCGTGTGAGAGGCCACGAGCCGATCGTCGCCATGCGCCGACGCCGGCAGGTGCCGATGGCCGTCCGGCTGCACGTCGGGGGCGATCTGCATGAGACCCTGTGGCGCGACTGGCCGACGTACACCGGCACGGCGCAGGTGCACATCCCGGACAGCGACAACGTCGAGCGGCTCGACCTGCGCTTCGTCGTCGGGCTGCTCGTGTGGGTGGACGCCTACGAAGAGGCCCGGATGCTGGCCGTCGAAGAGGCGGTGAAGCGTGCCGGCGCAGCCCGGGTGCTGTCGGCGCTCTTCGGCCCGATCGAGGGCATGCCTCAGCACCCGATGAACGTCGAGACGAAGGCGATGCGCGACACGCGCGAAAGGGGCTTCACGTGGCAGGTGTGATCGAGCGCGACGCGATCGACTGGGCGGCCTACGCCGAGCAGACCGAGGCCAGCGTCAAGGTCCGCAAGGCGAGCGTGTTCGCCGACGACCTGCTGGCCGAGTTCCAGCCGCCGAAGAGGGCGGGTCTGGCGCCGCAGATGTTCTCCACGAAGCTGCGCGATCGGCTCGTGTTCCGCCCCGGCGAGGTGACGGTGTGGGCCGGCTACAGCGGGCACCGCAAGAGCATGTTCACCGGGCAGGTGGCGCTCGACCTGTGCGTCGGCAAGCAGCGCGTCCTGATGGCGAGCTTCGAGATGACGCCGGCCCGCACGCTGGCGCGGATGGCTCGGCAGGCGTTCGCTGTCGGCAGGCCCGCGGATGCGTCGCTGCAGCACTTCGCCCGATGGACCGATGGCCGGCTGTGGCTGTTCGATCACCTCGGCCGCATCAGCCCGGCGCAGTGCCTCGCGGTGATCCGCTACTTCGCGCAGGAACTCGACGGCGGGCAGGTGTTCATCGACTCGATGATGATGGTCTGCGCGAGCGAGGAGAGCCTCGACGAGCAGAAGCAGTTCACGACCGACCTCGTGCGCGTGGCGCAGGAACTCGGCGTGCACGTGCACCTCGTGGCGCACTGCCGCAAGCCGCAGTCCGGCGACGAGAAGCCGCCGACGAAGTACGACCTGCGCGGATCGGCGGCGATCAGCGACCAGGCGCACAACGTCGTCACGGTGTGGGCGAACAAGGACAAGAAGGCCAAGGCCGACACCTACGACCCGAAGGCGTCCGACCAGCCGGACGCGATCGTGAGCGTGGAGAAGCAGCGCAACGGCAGCTTCGAGGGAAAGCTGAAGCTGTGGTGCAACGGCGAGACGTTCCGCTTCTCCGACAGCGACAGCGTGGTTGAACCCTACGTGCTGGAGGACCTGTGACCGCCGACCGCATCGCCGAGTTCCAGAAGGTCGCGCTCGTGGCCCAGCAGCAGCACCTCGATTCCGCGCTGGCCAGGCTGCGGCAGCACGCGTCGGAACTCGAGCTTCAGCGCGAGCACAACGCGACGCTCTTCGCCTTGCTTCTGCAGCGTGATCGGCAGCTGCAAGCCGTCCGCGCCGAGCTGATGCAGGTCCGCGGCGTGCTGGGGGAGGAGCTGCGGTGATCCGCTTCGTCGTCCCCGGCGAGCCCCAGGGCAAGGGCCGCGCACGCGTCGGCCGCATCGGTCAGCACGTGCGCATGTTCACCCCGGCGAAGACTGCGGCCTACGAGGGCCTCGTCGCCCACGCCGCGCAGTCCGCGATGTCTGGCCGGGCGCTGCTGGTGGGCGCATGCCGGATCGATCTCGACGTGGTGTGCACGGTGCCGGCCAGCTGGTCGAAGCGCAAGCAGTCCGAGGCCCTGCACGGGCTCATCCGCCCGACGAAGAAGCCGGACGCGGACAACGTGCTGAAGGCGGTGTGCGATGGCATCAACGGCGTGGTGTGGGCCGACGACACCCAGGCCGTGGACGTGACGCTGCGCAAGCGCTACGGGCCGGTGCCTGGGGTGTGGGTGTTCGTGGCTGAGGTGCAGGCGTTCCCGCTGCTGCAAGAGGTGGAGGCCGCATGACCTGCCCCGCCTGCACCACCGCCGCGCAGCAGGTCAGCGCCATGTTCGTCAACGGCTGCCCCTGCTGCATGGCCCGATCCGCCGCACGCTCGCCGCAGTACCGCGAGGCTCGCGACGCAGGACGCATCACGCACGGGTATCGGCTGCTGCTGGAGGGGTACTACGGGGCCGGGTGCGATCTGGCGCAGGCGCACGAGCGGGTGAAGGCTGCGGCGGCTGTGGATTTCGAGGCGAAGGAGAGGGCTGAATGATCCTCACGCAGCAAGCGCTCGACGAGGTCAAGGCCCTGCTCATGCTCATCGAGGCAGGGGCAGACGGCGCACTCGTGGCGCAGAAGGCAAACGAGGTCATCAAGGCGCTGGGCGGCACGAGAGACATCCGCACAATGGGCCCGACAGCGGTGCCGATGTACATCGGTGCGCTGCTCATCGTGCGGGGACTTGGGCACTGAGCATGCGCCTGACCATCGACCCCAAAGGCCTGAAGGACGTGCAGGCCGAGCTGCGCGGCTTCAGCGATCGGCGCATGGCTGCTGCTGTTGCCACCGCAATCACGCGCACCGCAGTCGAGACGCGCGAGGGCGTGAAGGCGAAGATGCAGTCGATCTTCGATCGGCCCACCGCCTATACGCTCGGCGGTGTTGCGAGCACGACAGCAACGGCCGCAAAGCCCGAGGCCGAGGTGTTCATCAAGGATCGCAGCACAGGAGGCGGCAGGCCAGCGTCGACGTTCCTCGCTGCACAGGTGCGAGGCGGGGCGCGCAAGGCGAAGGGCTTCGAGCGGCTGCTGCAGGGCAAGGGCCTGATGCCGGATGGATGGCGCGCAGTTCCAGGCGCAGGGGCGAAGCTCGACCAGTACGGCAACCTCGACCGCACGCAACTCGGGCAGATCCTGTCGCAGCTTCGGGTGTCGTCTCGGGTCAAGGGCTTGGGGGCAGGCTCGAAGGGCATCGCAGCACAGCGCAAGGCAGGCGGGCGATTCTTCGCCGTGCTGCCTGGTCGCAAGGGCGCGAGGCCCGGCATCTATCAGCGCGAGTTCGCAGGCAAGAGCATCACGCCGGTGCTGATCTTCGTGCCATCGGCTGTCTACTCGGCGCAGTTCCCATTCGCGCAGATCGCAGCGGAGATCGCGCGGCAGCGCATCGGGCCCAACGTCGAGCGGGCGATCCGAGAGAGCGCGGCGCGGTTGGCCGCGAGGTCCAGATGAGTTCGCGGGTCCTTCCGGATGGGTGGAAAGGGCGGGTCGCTTCGCGCCGCTGTTACTCGGCGTTTGCGAACCTTCCGAGGGGGGTTGTCTGGTGTGCGACGTAGCTGGCTCGACAACCCCATCACGCAGGACGACTTCGCAGACCTGATCGGGGTCACGCAGCAGGCCGTCTCCGAAATGATCGTTGCCGGCCACCTCTCGCGCAAAGGCACAGGCCGCGACTGGCTCCTGGCCTACTGCAAGCGCCTCCGGGACAAGGCTGCGGGCCGCGACAACGACTCGATCCTGTCGCAGGAGCGGGCCGCTCTTGCGCGAGCCCAGCGCATCGGCCAGGAGATGAAGAACGCCATCGTCTCGAAGGACTACGCGCCGATCAGTCTGATGGCGACGGTCCTGGCAGAGGCCGCGCAGTCTGCGGTCGAGCATTTCGACGCCCTGCCTGCCTCGCTTCGCGTTGCGTGCCCTGATCTGCCCTACGCCGCCCGAGAGGAACTCGACCGCGCACTGGCGGACGCGCGTAACCGGATGGCTGCCGCAGTCGTGGAGTTCACGGCGGCGCGCCTGGCCAAGATCGCAGAGAAGTCGCAGGTCGCGGCAGAGGCGGGCGACGCGTGAACACGCAGGCCGTCGAGCTTCCGGTTACCGAGGAGACGTTGCGCGCGATCCTCGAGGCCGTGCGCGCCGGCGCCGAGGTGCTGAAGACGCGCCCGCCGGTGCTGCTGGGAGACTGGGCGGCCGAGCACTTCTACCTCTCGCCGGAGGGCTCGCACTCCAGCGGGCAGTGGAAGGCTTGGCCGTTCCAGGTCGCGATCCTCGACTGGATGGGGTCATTTGAGATCGAAGAGCTAGACGTGCGCAAGTCCAAGCGCGTCGGCTACACGAAGATGCTGCTCGCGCGCATGGCGTTCTCGGCCGTGCACCTTCGCCGAAAGTTGGCGCTGTGGCAGCCCACAGACGACGACCGCGACAGCTTCGTGAAGTCGGAGATCGACCCGATGCTGCGCGACGTGAAGGCGCTGCAGGCGGTGATCCCTGTCGGCGCGCGGGCGCACGACACGATCAAGCTCAAGACCTTCGTCGGATCGGTCTGGCACCTGCTGGGCGGCAAGGCGGCGCGCGCGTACCGCCGGATCACCGTCTCGGACGCGTTCCTCGACGAGGTGGACGGCTTCGACCTGATGGTTGAGAAGTCGGCCGACCCGTTCACGCTGGCTCATGGCCGACTGGAGGGTGCTGCATTCGGGAAACTCATCGCCGGCAGCACCCCGCGCGTGGAGGCCGCGAGCCACATCACCAGGCGCGCGCGACTCGCTGCCGCTCAGATGGTGTGCTGCATCAACTGCCCCCGCTGCGATGCAGAGCATCCGCTGCTGTGGACCGACAACGGCACGTTCGGCATGGTCTGGGACGCTGGCCGACCCGAGACGGTCCGGCACGTCTGCCCGCACTGCCGCGAAGCGATCACCCAGGCCGACTACATGAAGGCGTGGGGCGAATGCTTCTGGCTCGACCTTGAGCGCGGCTTTCGTTACGACCGGCGGCGAGCATGGTTTGGCGCGGACGGGAAGCGGTGCGAGGCGCCGCGGCACGTCGCCGTGCACGTCTGGAGCGCCTACAGCCCGCAGCGCACGTGGGAGAGCATCGCCAGAGAGTACATCGAGGCCCGGGACGCAGAGAACGTCGGAGATCACGGCCCGATGCAGGGATTCCGCAACGAGACGCTCGGAGAGACCTGGGAGTTCAGTGGGTCGAAAGCGGACCAGCATGCACTTCGGGCGAGGGCGCAAGACCTCGAACTCCGCGTCGTCGCGTACGGCTGCGTCATCACCCTCGGCGTGGACGTGCAGAAGGACCGCATCGAAGCCCGCCTCTACTCCTGGGGCCGCGGCATGGAGCGCCAGCTCGTCGACCGCGCGGTCTTCTGGGGCGACCCGACCACCGCCGAGAGCGACAAGGGCAGCCCGTGGCGCGCGCTCACCGAGTACCGGCGCACGCCCGTGATGCACACCGGCGGCGCCGTCGTGCCGCTCCTGGCCACGATGGTCGACTCCAGCGACGGGCACTCGACCCAGGCGGTCTACGTGTACTGCCGCGAGCACCAGGCCGAGAACGTGCTCGCCATCAAGGGCTCGAGCGTCGCCGGCAAGCAGATCCTCGCCGGCAAGAGCGACCAGACGATCAACTGGCGCGGGCAGAAGGTGAAGAAGGGCGTCAAGCTGTGGACGCTGGGCGTGGACACCGCGAAGGCCGAAATCTACGGCCGGCTGCGCGTCCAGACGCCGGGCCCGGGCTACGTGCACCTGTCCAGCCGGCTGCCCGACGACGAATTCGACCAGATCACGGCCGAGCGGCTCGTGACCAAGTTCGTCAAGGGCCGACCTCGGCTTGAATGGGTGCTGCCGCCGGGGCGGCGCAACGAGGGGCTCGACTGCGCCGTCTACGCGCTCGCGGCGGCGCACTGGGTGGGTATCGAGCGGTGGAAGGACGGGGACTGGGAACGCCGCGAGAAAGCGCTGCAGGTCGAAGTCGAGGAGAAGAAGGCTCCCGAGCACCTGGTGCCGGATGGCCAGGCGCAGCGCATCTCGATCGCCGGCATGGCCCGATTCGGGGGGCGCGATGCGAGGCGATGACATCCTCACCTTCGTGCTCGTCGAGGTGATGAAGCAACACCCCAGCTACACCGAGGACCAGGCGCGCGCGCTGCTGCCGCAGCTGCACCGGGCGCTGGGCGGAGAGAAGTACTACATCCCGAAAGAGCCGCCGGCCGTCCGCGAGGCCGAGCGCGAGGCCGTTCTGCGCGACATCGACCTGCCGCCGGCCGAGGTGCTGCAGCGCCACGGAATCAGCCGGCGCACCTACTACCGGCTCCTGAAGAAGCGCTAGGACGGTGCCACGTTTGCCTAGATGTGGCACAGGGCCCGCGCCCACACTGGCGCGCGATGGCCGGCATCACTCTCGCCCAAGCTGAGGCAAAGCTCGCGCTCTACCTGGAGGCGGAAACGGCCGTGCTCGCGAAACAGTCCTACACCATCGCCGGGCGGTCGCTGACCTACGCCGACCTCGGCGAGATCCGCGCCGGCATCCAGGCGTGGGATGCCCGCTGCAAGCAGCTCGAGGTCGAGGCCACCACCGGCGGCAGTCGGCTGCGAACGATCGTCGCGCGATGAAGCGCGAGCCGGTCACCCTCAACGTCCTCGACCGGGCGATCGGGTGGTTCGATCCGGTCGCCGCGGCGCGGCGCGTCGTCGCCCGCAAGGCTCTCGCCGCCGCCGGCGGCGGTTACAACGCCGCACGGCGCGACCGCGCGTCGATGGCCACGGCGTCGACCTTCGGCGGCTCGCCGGAGTCCGATGTCATCACCGACCTGCCAGCGCTGCGGGCCGCCTCGCGCGAGGCCGAGCGCAATCACCCGGTAGGCACCGCGGCGATCGGCACCACCGTCTCGCACTCGGTCGGCAGCGGCCTGTCGTGCAACCCGGCAATCAATGCGACGTTCCTGCGCCTCACCGAGCAGCAGCAGAAGGCGTGGCAGCAGGATGTCGCGATGCGGTTCGGGCACTGGGCGAGCTCGAAAGACTGCGACCTCGGCCGGAGGCAGACCTTCTACGAGATCCAGGACCTCGTGCTGCGCACCGTCTGCTGCAGCGGCGACACGCTCGTCGTGACGCCGATGGTCGAGCGTCGCGGCCAAGTCGGCCGGCACCTCGCGCTGCAGACCATCGAGGCCGACCGCATCAGCAACCCGAACAACACCGGCAACACCGCCACGCTGACCGAGGGCGTCGAGTGTGCGCCCGACACCGGCGAGGCCGTCGCCTTTCACGTCTGCTCGCGGCACCCGGGCGACTTCACGACGGGCGGCGTCCGCACCTGGGAGCGCATCGCAGCCCGCGGCGAGTCGTCCGGCCGCCTGAACGCGTTGCACGTCTATCGGATGCTCCGGCCCGACCTGCGCCGCGGCGTGCCGATCCTCGGGCCGGTGCTCGAGCCGCTGCGGCAGCTGTCGCGCTTCGCGCAGGCCGAGCTCGACGCCGCGGTCAATTCCTCGCTCTTCGCGCTGTTCGCGGAGATGGACTCGAAGGCGTTCGACGAGACCTTCACCGAAGAGTCGAAGGGGCAGCTCGTCGAGCGCGCCGCGAAGTGGAGCGGCGAGATCGAAAGCGGGCAGGTCATGAACCTGCTGCCCGGCGAGAAGGTCACGAGCCCGACACCGGGCCGACCGAATCCCGCTTTCGACCCCTTCTTCCGCTCGTGCGTGCAGCAGATCGGCATGGCCATCGGCATGCCGTCCGAGGTGCTGCTCATGTCCTACACATCGAGCTATAGCGCCGCGCGTGCCGCGCTGCTCATGGCGTGGCGCATGTTCATGGGCTGGCGCGAGTTCCTGCGGGTCAACTTCTGCCAGCCGGTCTATGACCTGTGGCTGAGCGAAGAGGTGGCGGCTGGCCGCATCGCCGCGCCCGGCTTCTTCGCCGACCACGTCGTGCGCGCCGCGTGGTCGGGCGCGCACTGGGTGGGCGACGGGCCCGGGTCGATCGACCCAGAGAAGGAGGTCAACGCGGCGAAAGAGCGCGTCGCGCTCGGCATCAGCACGCTGCAGGCCGAGAGCCAGGCCTTCGACGGCGTCGACTGGGAGGTCAAGCACGCGCAGACCGTCCGCGAGGCCACCGCGCGCCGCGACGCCGAGCTCTCGGTGCCGGGCGCCGCGCCTCCGACGCCGGAGCCTGCGAAGCCGGACCCGGCCGCCGACAAGCGCGCGCAGGAGCAGCACCAGGCCGCGCTCGAGCTGGCCGCGCAGCAGGTGGAGTCGCTCAAGAACCCGCCCGCGCCGCCCAACGTCACCGTGCACATGGGTGCCGTCACCGTGCAGCCCGCGCAGCACGCCGTGCACCTGGACGTGAAGACCCCCGACGTGAAGGTCGACAACCACGTCGACGTGAAGCCGGCCGAGGTGAGCGTGGGCGAGACCAAGGTCGACGCGCACATCCACAACCCGGCGCCCACCGTCGTCGTCGAGAACGCGCCCGCGCCGGCCGTCGTCGACATGCGCATCGTCTCCATGCCGGCGCGCGAAACCACCTCGCGCATCGAGCGCGACACCGTCACCGAGCGCATCACGCGGTCGGTGCAGGTCGAGAAGGACCAGGAGTAACCACCGCATGAGCCACAAGACCACGCGCATCGTCTGCGACACCACCTTCCTCGACGACCGAGACCGCTTCGAGGCCGGCGAGGTCCGCGTCGTCGACGCCGATCGCGCGGCGCGCTTCATCGCCGCCGGCTGGGCGCACCTCGTCGACGACCAGGCCGCGGCCGCGCCGGCCGGCAGCACGACGACCCAACTCGACGTGCACGGCTCCGTGATCGGACAGGAGGTCCGCAATGGCTAAGGCTGCCAACGATGCCGTGATGGATGCGGCGCTCGACGTTATCGCGGGCGCCACCCGCATGATCGCGTGCTCGGCGCAGCCGACCACGTACACCGAGGCCAACAGCACCTACGCGCTGGCCGACGTGACGATGGCCGGCGGCGACTACACCAAGGCCAACGGCGACACCAGCGGCCGCAAGGTCACGGTCGCCGCGAAGTCCTCGGTGCTCATCGACACCAGCGGCACCGCCACGCACGTGGCCTTGGTCCGGGTGGCCGACACCACGCTGCTCTACGTCACCACCTGCACGAGCCTGGCGCTCACGGCCAACGGCTCGAACACGGTGAACTTCCCGGCGTGGGACGTCGAGATCGCCGACCCGAGCTGACCATGACCCCCGCCCAATCCGCGGCCCTGGCCGCCCTGCGCGCTCGCGCCTCCGACGCCTCTCTGCACGCTATCGACTTGCAGGCCGCGGTGCTCGAGATGGCCCGCGCGCTCGACCCGCCGCCACCGCCGCCCACCTACACGCTGACCGCTGACCCGGCGACCGTCGACGAGGGCGCGGCGGTCACGTTCCGGCTCACGACCGAGCGCGTGCCATCCGGCACCGAGCTGCCCTACGTGCTCTCCGGCGTCGGATTGGCCGACATCAGCGGCCCGCTGGCCGGCGTGCTGATCGTCGGCTCCGACGGCACAGCTGAGATCGTGGTGCACGTGCTGGCAGATCTTCTCACCGAGGGCACGGAGGCCGTGCGCTGCGCCGTCGGCGCCGACGTGGAGCTCGCCAGCGCGACCGCGACGATCCGCGACACGAGCCAGACTCCTCCGCCGCCGCCTCCTCCGCCTCCGCCACCGCCTCCCGCCGGCCGCATCGAAGTCCGCGGCCCCAACGTGCTCGGCAAGGCCCGCGGCGAGCCGAACAACTTCGACAACGGCACGACCGACTGGATCGACTGCTCGGCCCTGCCCGGCCCGGTGCCGTGGTCCCTGTACCTCGGTCCCGACCAAGAGCTCGCCCCCTCGCGCGCTGGCGTGGAGTCGCTGGCCACGTGGCAGCGCTGGCACCTCTACGGGCACTACAACGGGCTGTACCAGCCGTTGCCGCGCTTGATCGACGGCAAGCTGCCGGTGAACTACCCCGACGCGGGCGCGTTCCCGAACAGCGCCGTCTTCGCGCTGCGCGACGGCCTGCGCTTCCTGCGCGACGGGCCGCGCGGCGAGAGCATCGCCACGCCGTACACCACCTGGCACGGGCACACCCGCGTCGACGCTGAAGGCAAGCACACCGCGCCGCAGATCCCGATGTGGATCGGCATCACGCTCGACGGCCGCATCCAGTATGCGATGCGCGACGGCTCGATCACCACGGCCGGCACCGTCCCGCTGCCGCGCACGAGCTGGGCGAACGACTTCACCTTCTACGAGCCCGCGCGCAAGGTCTTCTTCTACACCGACACCGGCAGCGGCCGGATCATGCGCGTCGATCGCGCCACGACGCCGTGGACCGTCACGCAGTGGGCCGACGGCTTCCGGCAGTGCGACTCGGTGCGCGCGGTGGGCGACAAGCTCTACGTCGCCGACAGCATCGCGGGCGAGGTGTGGGAGATCGACGGGCGCACCGGCGAGAAGCGCAAGGTCTGCAGCCTGCCGCACGCCTTCTGGGTGAGCTACTTCAGCGACGGCACCATCGCGGTGATGACGCGCACGCGCGCGGTCCACCGCATCGACCCGGCCACCGGCAGCGTCGGGCCAAACCTCACGGCGGGCATCACCGCCGGCATCCAGCAGTGGGTGACGGTCGACGTGGACCGTGCCGGCGTCATGGGCGAGCGCGACTGCTTCATCGCGCTGTCCGTGCAGGGTGCGGCGAACGTCGACTTCTACCGCTACGACCAGACCGGCAAGCTGCGCCTGCCCGAGCACGGCAAGGGCAATCAGGGCTGCGGCCCGGTGCGCTACGTCGGCGACACCTTCGGGCACTACCCTTGGGTCGGCGCGCACCACCCCGACGAAGCCGCGCTGCTCGTGCAGGGCATGGCGAACGCGCAGCCGCAGGTGATCGTCGTGACGCCACCGGGGCGCTCATGGGTTGGCATCGACAACCCCGACAGGTACGCCGGATGGCTCGCCTCGGGCCGGCGCATCGCGCTGTACGGCGATGACGTTTCGTCTCCGCTGTCCACCCGCTTCACGACCTTCCTGCCGCAGATGAACAGCAACGGCGGCGGCATCGTGTCGGCCGACCACGTGGCGCTGTGGGAGCCGGAGCAGATCGTGGCGTTCATCCGCGCCGGCATGCTCGGCCAGCAGCCGCGGCCGTTCACGAAGGCGCATGTGAAGGGCTGGGGCATGCGCACGCTGATGGACTCCGAGCGCTACCTGCGCGAGGGCTGGCCGTTGGTGCAGCGGTACATGACCTACTGCGACGGGCTGCCGGCATGAAGCGCCTCCTCGCACTTGCCGCGCTCGCTGCGGCACCGGCCCTCGCGCAGCCGGACCTGAGCCACATGCAGGGCCTGCTCGCGGCCACGCCTGTTGGTGGCTGGGTCAACGCCAGCGCCAGCAGCAACTGGGGCAGCACGTGGCCGCTGCCGCGCTACACCGGCGACCTGGGCTCGATCGTCTACGCCTGGGGCTCGATGGCGTGGGACAGCGACCGCGGGCAGATCATCCTGTGGGGCGGCGGGCACGCGAACTACGCCGGGAACGAGGTGTACACGCTCTCCGGCGGCACCGGCCAGTGGGCCCGCGCCTCGCTGCCGAGCGCGTACCAGTCGGGCACGAGCTGGGTGCTCGGCAACGGCGCGCCGCAGTCTTCTCACACCTACGACAACAGCCTCTATCTGCCGATCAGCGGGCGCTTCGCCACGTTCGGCGGCGCGGCGTGGAACAGCGGCAGCAACTTCGACTCGCCCGCCGGGCGAGAGGGCCCGTGGCTGTGGAACCCGGCGCTCGCGGACCCCAACCGCGTCGGTGGTCAGGACGGCACGGGCCTGGACCCCACCGCGCTCGGCAGCAACGCCTGGCAGTCGCGCCGCGGCAGCATCACCGGCACGCTGCCGCCCACCTTCGTCGAGTCGGCCACCGCGTACCGCGCCGAGGCCGGGCGCGACGTGGTCTACATCGCTGCCGACACCGGGGCGAGCGGCTTCCCGTCCCTGTACCGCTACGAGTTCAACCTCGGCGGCAACGACACGGTGCAGAAGGTCGGCGTCATGGGTGCCGGGCAGACCACGTATCAGGGCACGGCGGCGCTCGACAGTGGCCGCGGCTGGTTCGTGCGCACGCTGTGGCCGGGCAGCGCGTCCAACGACCTGGCGGTGTGGGACCTGGACCTGAACAACAGCGCGAACCCGAACGCGAATAACAGCTTCGCGGTGCGGCTGCAGCGGCCGGACGGGACGCCTTTCGACATCGTCGGCGCCGGCGGCGCGGGCTCGAACGCCGGCATCACCTTTGAGCAGGTCAGCGGGCACTTCTTCCTGTTCGAGGGCGTGACCCTCAACGAGATCATCCCCGCCGAGAACCCGGACGGCAGCCCGGCGTCGGTGTGGACGGTGATCCAGCGCACATGCACCGGCTCGTGCCCCAGCAGCGCAGGCCAGGGCGTGCACGGGCACTGGCTGGCGATCCCTGAGCTGGGCGCGCTGGCGCTGATGGCCGGCTACCAGAGCGGGCCCAAAGACGTGGACGTGTGGCTGTACCACGTCGCGGAGGTGCCGGAGCCCGGCACGTGGCTTCAACTGGCCGCAGGGCTCGCCGTGCTGGGCGGCGTGGCTGCGCGGCGGCGCATCGGGAGGGTCTGATGGCCACGACGACACTGAGCAAGACCGCAGCGCAGGCGCTGCTGGCGCACACGCAGCAGGCGACCGCGACGATCACCGTCGGGTCAGCCGTCGACGTGTCCAGCAAGGTCGGCCCGGCGACCGCGTTCGTGAAGATGGGCCGCAGCGTCGCAACGGCGCTGAGCAACAACGTCCGCTTCCGCATCGAAGGCTCGTCGAAAACCAGCGGAAACGACGAGTGGGTGCCGCTGGTGGAGTGGACCAGCCAGAACGGCACGACCGCGGCGAGCGCTTCGACCGTCAACGACGGCGCTTTCAACAGCGCCGACACCTCGTTCACCATCACCTCGGCGACCGGCTTCGCGGCCGGC
>JAEUPB010000086.1 GCA_016789955.1 Rubrivivax sp.
CACCACGGCGTCCGACAACGCCGCGGGCTCGCACCAATGACGTGTCGGTCATACCGGCGCTGCCGTTCGCCTTGTAGCGCAGCAGCACCGTCGTTTCTTCGCGAACGCCGGGCGCGATCATGGGCCTGGGATGCTCAGAAGCTGTGTACGAACCCAGGATGCCCCCCCCGGGGTGGCCAAGGGCCCTGGGCAAGGCGCGTCGCGACGCCCGGGCTGACTGCCCGGGCGAGCGGCGCAACACCGCGCAGGACCCTTGGGTACCCCGGCCCTTCGGGTTGCCCCCGGGAACGCGCCCACTCCGTGTTGCAAATGCTCGCCGTGCCACCCGGCACGGCTGCGCTTTGCGCCTCGATTGGGCGCGTTCCTGGGGGCAACGCGGGCATTCGGGGTTCGTTCACAGCTTCTCAGTGCACCGTGCAGACCATGCACGGGTCGAACGAGCGCACGACGTGCTGGACCGCCACCGGGGTGGCCTCGCCCGGCTGCACCGGCGTGCCGACCAGCGCCGACTCCAGCGCGCCGGGCGTGCCGGCGGCATCGCGCGGGGAGAAGTTCCAGCTCGTCGGCGCGACGATCTGGTAGCGCTCGATGCGCCCGTCGCGCACCGAGAGCCAGTGGCCGAGCGCACCGCGCGCCGCCTCGCCCAGCCCCATGCCGTGGCCGTCGCGGCGTGGTGCGGTGCTCGCGCGGCACCACGGCTCGCCCGGCACCAGCGCGTGCAGCCAGGCCTCGACCCTCGGCAGCACGCGCGCCACCTCCATCGCGCGCGCGAGCACGCGTGTGAGCACGCTGCCGCCGTGCCGGGCCACCGCGTCGCGCATCAGCGGATGGCCGTCGACGACCTGCCGCGCGACGGCACCGGTCTCCACCACGCGCCCGTCCAGCCGCGGCGCCTTGTTCCACGTGTAGGCGCCGGCCTTGTCGGGCTGCGGCTCGGTGCGGCCGGCCGCCGGGTGCAGCGGCGCCCCGCCATCGGCGAGCCAGGCGTGGGTGGCGTCCTCGGTGATGCGGGCCGGGTCCAGTGGCACGAGGTGACCTGGCCCGTCGTGCGCGGTCTCCCACACCCCGCGCGCGACGGCCATCGAGCCATCGGGCTGCGGGTAGGCGCCATAGGACAGGTAGCGCCCCGGGCCGGGCCCGAGGCTGGCGAGACCGAGGTCGGCGGCCACCGTGAGGAAAGCGCGCAGGTCGCCGCGCATCGGGTCCTGCGCATGCCACGCCTGCAGCGCGTCGACGCCGTCGAGCGCGGCCACGGCCTCCAGCGGCGCGCCCAGCCAGGTGCGCTCGACGAACAGCCGGAACTCGCGCACGCGGGCCAGCAGCCGCAGCCGCTCGGAAGCACTCACCGCGCGCGAGCTGCCACCGGGCTCGATGCTGTGGGTGTGCGGCCACTTGCCGCCGAGCAGGCCCATCACCGTGAACCAGCGCTGCCGCGCGGCGATGGCCGCGCTTGCGTGGTCGCCGCGCTGCGCCTCGAAGCGGCGCACGATCTCGTCGAACCAGGGCCGGCCGGCATACGCGGGCCGCGCGAAGTCGGGCATGAAGAACAGGTAGAAGTGCGCGAGGTGGTCGGCCAGGTTCTCGCAGGCGAGCATGACGTTCGTGACCAGGAGCCCGTTGGCCTCCGGCTCGATGCCCTGAAGGTCGGCCAGCGCGCGCGCCGCCACCACCGACTGCGACACCGAACAGATGCCGCAGATGCGCGGCACGATGATCAGCGCGTCGTGCGGGTCGCGCCCGGGCAGCATCTGCTCGAAGCCGCGGTACATCGGCGCCACCACCTGGGCCCCGGCCACGCGCCCGTCGGCCACCTCCAGGCGCACCTCGAGGTCGCCCTCGACGCGGTTGAACGGCCCGACGATCAGTCGCGACATCGGCCGATTCCCCGGTCAGCCCAGCCGGGTCTTCTTCGGCGTCGGCGGCACGACGACGTGATCCGCGGTGGCGTTGGACTTCACGCGCCGCGGCGTGGCGCTCTTGGACAGCGACGCCAGTGCGACGAACCAGGCCTTGGGCATGTCGGTGGGCAGCCCGATCGGGATGCCGGCGATCTTGGGCGTGGCGTGGAACGGATGCCCGGGGTCCTGGAAGCCGGGCTCGGTGCAGCTCACGCAGGCGTAGCCGCCGCGCGTGCACGAGCCCTCGCCGTTCCACGGCCGCGTGTTGCAGTCGGCGTGCGCCTGCGTGCCCTTGCAGCCGCGGTGTTCCATCAGGCAACCGAGGTCGGACGGCTTCTCGGCACTGGCCTTGAACTCGTAGTACTCGTTGCGCGCGCAGCCGTGATGCACCAGCTGGTCGGCGTAGAAGCGCGGGCGGTGCAGCGCGTCGAGCCCCGTGCGGCCGAGGCTGCCGTCGGCCAGCGCCATCAGAGATTCCAGCACCCAGCCCGGGTGCGTGGGGCAGCCCGCGACGTTGACCACCGGCAGCCCACCGGCCGCGACGAAATCGGCGCCCAGCAGGCCGCCGGGACGATCGTCCTCGTACTGCAGGCCGCAGGCGTCGGTGGGATTGGCGCCGGCGGCGGTGATGCCGCCCCAGGCGGCACAGGAACCGATCGCCACCACGTGCTGCGCCACGGCGGCCAGCCGCCGCACCCAGTCGATCATCGGCACGCCGGTGCCGGCCAGCAGGTGGAAGCGGCCGCTGCCGTGCGGCCCGCGCAGCAGCGCGCCTTCGAGGCACAGCGCGTGCACCGGCATGCGGCCGGCCACGCAATCGTCGAGCAGCGCGATCAGTTCGTCGCCGCAGGCCAGCGACAGCGACGGATGCCACAGCAGCTTCACCCCTGCGGCCTCCAGCTGCGCGGGAAAGTCGGAGGTGTCGGCGTTCAGCAGCGACATGCTGCAGCCGCCGCACCCGCCGCTCTGCAGCCACAGCACGTTGAACATCGTCACTCCGGATCGGCCGCGCCGGCGCGCGGCGCGGTGTCGTTGGCGGCGGCGGGCGGCACCGAGCGATCCTCGAGCCCGTAGCGCAGCAGCTTGGCGCGCAGGCCCACGCGCGACAGGCCGAGCTCCTGCGCCGCGCGGCTCTTGTTCCAGCGGTGGCGCAGCATCACTTCGCGCAGCAGCATCGCCTCCACCGCCTCCAGCCGCTCGGCCATGGTGCCGTGGGCAGGCAGCAGCACGCCGGCCGCGCCCGCCGCGGAGATGGACAGTGCGGCCAGGTCGCGCCCGGTCTGCCCGGCCAGCACCTTGGCGGAGAAGTCGCGCGCCTCGATCGCCGGGCCGTGGGCCAGCGCGAGGGCGCGCGCGATCTCGTTGCGCAGCTCGCGGATGTTGCCGGGCCACGGGTAGGCCAGCAGCGCCGCCAGCGCGCCGGGCGCGTAGCGCCGCGCGGCGGGGTCCAGTCCCAGTTCGCGACAGACGTCCTCGCGCAGCCGCTCGGCGATGGCGCCGATGTCGCCGGCACGGTCGCGCAGCGCGGGCATCGTCAGCGTCACGCCGGCCAGGCGGTAGTACAGGTCCTCGCGGAAGCGGCCGGCACGCACGTCGTCCTCCAGCGGCCGGTGGGTGGCGGCGATGACGCGCACGTCCACCGGCAGCGGCCGCATCGAGCCCACCGGACGCAGCTCGCCTTCCTGCAGCACGCGCAGCAGCTTGACCTGGAATGCCGGCGAGGTCTCGCCGATCTCGTCGAGGAACACCGTGCCGCCGTGGGCGCGCTGGAACAGGCCGACGTGGTCCTCGACGGCACCGGTGAAGGCGCCGCGCTTGTGGCCGAAGAGCTCGCTCTCCAGCAGCGTGTCGGGGATGGCCGCGCAGTTCTCCACAACGAAGGGCCCGGCCGCGCGCGGGCTCGTGTGGTGGATGGCGCGCGCCAGCAGTTCCTTGCCGGTGCCCGACTCGCCCAGCACCAGCACCGAAAGGTCGTGCCGCGCGACGCGCGTGGCGAGGTCGCACACGGCGTCGAGCGGGCTGCCGGGGGCGCGGGCCAGGCGGGCGAAGTCGTGCGGCCCTGCCGGCGGCGTCGTGCGCTCGGCGCGGCGCCGCGGCGGCAGCGGCGCGGCCAGCCGGGCGTCACCGCCGTAGCCGCGCAGCTCGAGCTGCCGCTCGCGCGCGCGCACGGCCTCGCGCACCGTGGTCAGCAGGTGCTCGGGCACCCAGGGCTTGAGCACGTAGCGGAAGATGCCGGCCTCGTTGATGCCGGCGACGATGTCGTCGCTGTCAGCGTAGCCCGAGACGACCACGCGCACGATGTCGGGCCAGCGCTCGCGCACCTCCTTCAGGAACTGCACGCCGGTGGTGCCCGGCATGCGCTGGTCGCACAGGATGACAGCGACATCGTGGTACGCCAGCCGCTCGCGCGCGGCCTCGGCGCCGTCGGCGGTGAGCACGCGGAACTCCTCGTCGAGCGTGCGCCGCATCGCATCCAGCGAGCGGCCCTCGTCGTCGACGAGCATCACGCACGGCAGGTCGTCGAGGGCATCGGGATCGGTCATCGGCGGGGCGCGGCGCCCGCACCGCGGGCCGCCCGATTAGAACCCGAGCCGCACCGGTCCCGGATCGGTGTTCGTGCCGGGTGCTTACGGCGTGCGCCGCGCTTGACGCGGCGCAAGGCCGCAGGGCGGCACGCTGCGCGGTCTCTGGGACACTGGCTGCGGCGGTCGCGGCCATGTTCCCCGGGCCGGCCCGGGGCCAGCGCGCCCCGAGCCTGCCGCACTCCGCCGATTGATGGCCACACCAACCCACCGCGCGCTGCAACACAACCTGCTGCTGGCCTCCGCTGCACTGCTGGCGGTGCACGCGGTGGGCACGCTCGGCTTCCTCGCCATCGACGCGTCGCGCGGGGGCCACGCGACGGTGCTCGACGCGTTCTACATGACCTTCATCACCGTGGCCACGATCGGCTACGCGGAGACGATCGACCTGGCCGGCAGCACGGTAGGGCGGCTGTTCAACGTGGGCGTGGCGCTGGCCGGCATCGGCGCGGTCTGGGTGATGTTCTCCAACTTCACGGCGCTGCTGCTGGCGCGTGCGCTCGATCCCGCGCGCATGCGTGCGCGGCTGCTCAAGGAGCTGTCCCGCATGAACGGTCACTACCTCATCTGCGGCCTGGGCCGCATCGGCGCGAGCATCGCCGGCGAACTCACGGCCACGGGCCATGCCTGGGTGGCGATCGAGGCCTCGGTGCTGGTGGCCGACGCCTATACGCAGGCCAGCGACGGCGACGGCGGGCGCGATGCGCACGTACGCCGGCGTGTTCGCCGTCACCGGCGACGACTCGAAGAACGTGCTGATCTCGCTGTCGGCCCGACAGCTCAACCCCCACGTGCGCGTGGTCGCGCGCGTGCACGACGTGGCCAACGCGGCCAAGTGCCGCCGCGCGGGCGCCGACGAGATCGTCTCGCCGGACTTCTCGGGCGCGCTGCGCCTGGTGGGCGCGATGCTGCAGCCGCAGGCCGCCGGCTTCATCGACCAGTTGCTGCACCGCGCCGACGCGATGCGTGTCGTCGACGTGCCGGTTCCCGCGGACGCGCCGACGCGGCCGATCGGCGATCTGCAGCTGCGCGCAAGCGAATACCTCGTGCTCGGGCTGCGTGTTGACGGGCAACTGCAGCTCAATCCGGAGCCGGACATGCTGCTGGCCCCGGGCACCACGCTGATCGCCATGGCCACCCCGGCCGGCGCGGCGGAACTGCGCCGGCGGCTGCAGGTCGGCTGACGCACGCGGGCCGATCGCCCGCCCGGGCCGCCGGCCCTCTCAGCGGTCGCGGTGCTGCGCGCTGTCGTCGCGCACGTGCTTCAGGAAGTAGCGCGTGTAGTACACGCCCATGCCGAGGGTGAACGCGATGACGACGAAACTCATCAGTCCGACGTCGCTGGTGAAGAGCTCCTTCATCAGGATCTGCATGACATCTCCTTGAGAACAGCCGGGCCATTGCACGCCCCAGGCGATCGCGGACCTTGACGCCGCGCAAGCGTCGGCCCCGCTGCACAAGCGATGCCATGCCGCGGCCTGGAATCAGTGCCCCGGCCGATGCGAAATCAGCGCACGAGACCCGGCGCCGCGCATCCATGGGGGCCGGTCCGGCTCGCCGGCGCGACCGAGCCCCTGCGCGACGCCGGGTCGGGTGACATGCACACGGCCTGCGTTGCATGATGACGTGATGAGCACCGGACAAGCCTCGCTGGGGCCCGGCCGCGAGCCGGACCTGTCACCCCCCGCCTCGATCGCTCGCCTGCTCGAGACCGCCGGGATCACCGTCGGCGGCCCGGACCCCTGGGACATCCAGGTGCACGACCCGCGCATGTATGCGCGCGCGCTGAACGAAGGCACGCTCGGCCTCGGCGAGTCGTACATGGACGGCGACTGGGACTGTCCGGCGCTGGACCAGCTCTTCACGCGGCTGATGCGGGCCGACGTCGACCGGCGCGTCGCGGGCTTCGCGAAGATCCGGCTGCTCGTCGACGCCCTGCGCCACCGCGTGATGAACCTGCAGGCGCCGCACCGCGCGTTCCAGGTCGGCGAGCGGCACTACGACGTGGGCAACGACGTCTTCGAGCGCATGCTCGACTCGCGCCTGATCTACTCGTGCGCCTACTGGGAGCACGCGGCCACGCTGGAAATGGCGCAGGAGCACAAGCTCGAGATGATCTGCCGCAAGCTGCGCCTGGAGCGCGGGCAGTCGCTGCTCGACGTGGGCTGCGGCTGGGGCGGCCTCGCGCGCTACGCGGCAGAGCGGCATGGGGTCACGGTGCACGGCATCACGGTGAGCCGGGAGCAGCTCGCGCTGGCCCGCGAGCGCAGCGAGGGGCTCGGGCTGCCGGTGTCGTTCCAGCTCGTCGACTACCGGCAGCTGCAGGGGCGCTACGACCGCATCGTCTCGGTGGGCATGTTCGAGCACGTGGGGCCGAAAAACTACCCGGTGTACTTCGACCACCTGAGCGAGCTCCTGGACCCCGACGGCGTGTTCCTGCTGCACACCATCGGCTCGCACGTCACGGCGCGCTCCACCGATGCGTGGATCGACCGCTACGTGTTCCCCAACGGCAAGCTGCCCTCGGCGGTGGAGATGACCGAGGCGCTGGAAGGCCGCTTCCTGCTGGAGGACTGGCACAACTTCGGCACCGACTACGACCGCACGCTGATGGCCTGGTGGGAGCGGTTCGACCGTGCCTGGCCCGAGTTGCGCGGCCGCTACCCGCCGCGCTTCTACCGGCTGTGGAAGTACTACCTGCTGAGCTGTGCCGGGTTCTTCCGCTCGCGCCAGGGGCAGCTGTGGCAGCTGGTGCTGACGCGGCGCGAGCGCGGGCCGACGTACCGCTCGTACCGGCCCGCTCCGGTCGTGTCCACCGGCAGAGGGATGTCGGCTGGTCTTACAGGCTGATCCTTGTGGCGGCGGATTTCTCAGCGCAGTGTTCTGTTTCGCCTCACATTTGCGGATATTGGCCCGCTTTGTGCTTCAAGTAAAAGAGAATCTCGAGCCTTGTGTCTTGCAACTCTCGAGTTCTTCAACGGCAACATCCAAGGAGTGTCCATGAAGGCTCGTCATCTGGGAAAGCTGGCAGCAGCGGCCGTCGCCATCGGTACCATGGCGCTCCCGGCGCAAGCGGCGTTCATCGCGATCGATGACAGCGATCCGACCACGATCACGATCACGGCCGGCGACTTCGAGGGCGGCTTCTCCGTCAACGGCACGCTGTTGACGACCGGCCTCGGCAGCAGTGGGTCCATCACCCTGCCCGATGGCGGCTACTCGATCTCGGGCAGCTGGATCGACCTCGGCAGGGCGGCCGGGAAGCGCGTCGACATTCTGTTCGCCATCGACAGCAACCCGACGTTCTCCACGAGCGGCGTCGAGTTCGGAGTCGCGGCGGGCGGCGTTGGTGCGGAGCTGAGCGGTAGCTTCGGCGGTTACATCGATCCGTCGCTGTATTTCTTTACCGGCCTGCCGACGGTGTCGCAGGACGGCCACACCGAACTGGGTAGCGTCGACTTCCTGTCGGTGTCGTTCAAGTCCGAACTGATCCCGGCGCCGGGCTCTCTGGCGCTGAGCGGGCTGGCGCTGCTGGGGCTGCCGCTGCTGCGCCGCCGCCGCGCGGCCTGAGAGGATAGTCCTTACGGCGCGGGCCGAGCCAGCACGGCCGCCTGCGCCTGACGCAAGCAATGGGCCAGAGGCAAGCTGCTTCTGGCCCATGGAGTTTCTGCGGCGTCCTTCGTGAAGAGCGCAAACCCGGGAGTGATCTCCCAGCGCTGCGCCGCCAGCCCGAACAGGCGATGCGCGCGGGCCTCGACCGCTGCCGCAGCCTCCAGCGACTGTGGCAGGTCGACCGGGATGCCGGCCTTGTCGGCGATGCGCAGCGCAATCATCCATCCGGTGCTCTGCAGCAGACCCGCGAGATAGCCGTCGAACGCAGGCAGGCCGGCCGTTCGCGCCTGCGAGGTCGCCGCCTCGGCGAGGCGCTCGGAGAACAGCCACAGCCACGGGCCGGCGCGGACCCCGAGCGACCCGCCGCCGCCGTACATCGGCCTGAAGATGACGCGCGCGACGGCCTGCTGCACGCCGGCCGCACCGACGCGCTGCACGGCCTGGGCGAGATCCTGGACCTCCACGCCGCCGCGTGCCGCCGAGGAGGCGGCACGCAGCACTTCGGCCGCCAAAGGGGCGTCCTGGGCGATACGTGCGGCAATGTCGCCCAGGGTGGCGTCCGACTGTCGCAGCAACGCGAGCAGCTGCGGCACGAAGGCAGCGGCGCGCGGCAACAGGCTGTCGGCGATCTCGCCTTGCGCCAGCACCCCGTCGAGGGCGGCGACGAAGCGCTGCTCGTCGGCCGTCAGGTCCTTGTCGATCGGCGGCGCGCCGCCGAGCAGCGACGCCAGCAGCAGCCCCGCATCGGCTGGCACCGCCGACTCGGGATCGGCCGCGTTCGGCGGTTCCGCGAATCGCTCCGCGGCGGCCGACGACGGCGCGGGGAGTCCTGACGGCTCCCGCGCCCCGAACAGTCGCGACAGCCAGCCCATGCGAGCAGCGTGCCGCTCTAGCGTTGCGCGATCGGCTTCACGTCGCGGTGCGCGGCACCGACGTAGAGCTGGCGCGGGCGCCCGATCTTGTACTCGGGGTCGCCGATCATCTCGTTGAGCTGCGCGATCCAGCCCACCGTGCGGGCCAGCGCGAAGATCGCCGTGAACAGGCTCACCGGGATGCCCAGCGCGCTCTGCACGATGCCGGAGTAGAAGTCGACGTTCGGGTACAGCTTGCGGGCGACGAAATACTCGTCCTCCAGCGCGATCTTCTCCAGCGCCATCGCCAGCTTGAACAGCGGGTCGTCGTGCAGGCCGGTGGCCTCGAGCACCTCGTGGCAGGTCTCGCGCATCAGCTTGGCACGCGGGTCGTAGTTCTTGTAGACCCGGTGGCCGAAGCCCATCAGCTTGACGTTGCTGTTCTTGTCCTTGACCTGCTTGATGAACTCGCCGATCTTCTCCACGCCGCCCTGGCGCTGGATGTCCTTCAGCATGTTCAGCGCCGCCTCGTTGGCGCCGCCGTGCGCCGGGCCCCACAGGCAGGCCACGCCCGCGGCGATGGCCGCGAACGGGTTGGTGCCCGACGAGCCGCACAGCCGCACGGTGGAGGTGGAAGCGTTCTGCTCGTGGTCGGCGTGCAGGATGAAGATGCGGTCGATCGCACGCACCAGCACGTCGTTGGGCTCGTACTCCTCGCAGGGCGTGGCGAACATCATGCGCATGAAGTTCGCCGAGTACGACAGGCTGTTCTTCGGGTAGATGTAGGGCTGGCCGACGCCGTACTTGTAGGCCATCGCCACCAGCGTGGGCAGCTTGGCGATCAGGCGGATCGCCGAGATGTCCCGGTGCACCGGATTGTTGATGTCGGTGCTGTCGTGATAGAAGGCCGAGAGCGCCCCGACGAGGCCCGTGAGCACCGCCATCGGGTGCGCGTCGCGCCGGAAGCCGCGCAGGAAGAACTGCATCTGCTCGTTGACCATCGTGTGCCGGGTCACGAGGCTCACGAAGTCGGTCTTCTGCTTCGCGTCGGGCAGTTCGCCCTTCAGCAGCAGGTAGCAGGTCTCGAGGAAGTCGCACTGCGTGGCGAGCTGCTCGATCGGGTAGCCGCGGTACAGCAGCTCGCCCTTGTCGCCGTCGATGTAGGTGATGGTCGAGTTGCAGGCGGCCGTCGACAGGAAGCCGGGGTCGTAGGTGAACTTGCCCGTCTGCCCGTAGAGCTTGCGGATGTCGATCACGTCCGGACCGACGCTGCCCTTGTAGAGCGGCAGCTCGATGCCCGGGCTGCCGTCGGAGAACGACAGGGTGGCTTTGGCGTCGGAGGGAGTCATCATGGTGTGCGTCCTTGGGTTCGCAGCTGTGCCAGCACGTTCCGCACGTCGGGGCGATCGAGCTCACCCTGGGGTTCACGACGCGCCAGCAGCAGGTCCAGCAGGTCGTTATCGGCCAGGTCCATCAGTCGCTCGAGGCCCGCGGCCTGTTGCGGGGTCAATGTCTCCGAGTGGCGCGTGAAGAAGCGCTCGATGAATAGGTCGTTTTCCAGCAATCCCCGGCGGCACCGCCAGCGCAGGCGGTTCAGTTCGGGGCCCTGGAGGGTGGCGGACATCGTGGTCAGACGGCGCGGCGCACCATCAATTCCTTGATCTTGCCGATCGCCTTGGTGGGGTTCAGGCCCTTGGGGCAGACATCCACGCAGTTCATGATGGTGTGGCAGCGGAACAGGCGGTACGGGTCTTCGAGGTTGTCGAGGCGCTCGCTGGTGGCCTGGTCGCGGCTGTCGGCGATGAAGCGATACGCCTGCAGCAGCCCGGCCGGGCCGACGAACTTGTCCGGATTCCACCAGAAGCTGGGGCAGCTCGTCGAGCAGCTCGCGCACAGGATGCACTCGTACAGGCCGTTCAGCTCGTCGCGCTCCTCGGGCGACTGCAGCCGCTCCTTCTCCGGCGGCAGCGTGTCGTTCACCAGGTAAGGCCGGATCGAGTTGTACTGCTGGAAGAACTGCGTCATGTCCACGATCAGGTCGCGGATCACCGGCAGCCCGGGCAGCGGCTTCAGCACCACCTTGCCGGGCAGCGTGCGCATGTTCGTCAGGCACGCGAGGCCGTTCTTGCCGTTGATGTTCATCGCGTCCGACCCGCACACGCCTTCGCGGCACGAGCGGCGGAAAGACAGCGTCGGGTCCATCGCCTTGAGCTTCATCAGCGCGTCGAGCAGCATGCGCTCGCTGCCGTCGAGCTCGACCTCGTAGGTCTGCATGCGCGGCTTGTCGTCCTGGTCGGGGTCGTAGCGGTAGACCTGGAAGGTGCGGGTGGTCATGGCGGGCGTGATCGGGGGATTCGGGGCGTCTCGGCGTTGCGGCCTCAGAAGGTGCGGACCTTCGGCGGCACCGACTCGACGGTGAGCGGCTTCAGGTTCACCGGCTTGTAGTCGAGCCGGTTGCCCTCGGAGTACCACAGCGTGTGCTTCATCCACTGGCCGTCGTTGCGGCCGAGCGGGAACTCGGGATCGTCGGCGCCGCGCTCGTAGTCCTTCACGGTGTGCGCGCCGCGGCATTCCTGGCGGGCGGCCGCCGAGACCATCGTGGCCTGCGCGGCCTCGATCAGGTTCTCCACCTCCAGCGCCTCGATGCGCGCGGTGTTGAACACCTTGCTCTTGTCGGCCAGGCCGATCGACTTCGAGCGCTCGCGCAGCGCGGCGATCTTCTGCACGCCTTCGTCCATGCTGGCCTGCGTGCGGAACACGCCGGCGTGCTGCTGCATCGCGTTGCGGATGTCGCCCGCGACGTCCTGCGCGTACTCGCCCGATGTGGCGGCGTCGAGCTTCGCCAGGCGGGCCAGCGCGACGTCGGCGGCGTCCTTGGGCAGCGGCTTGTGCGCCTTGGGCTCGCGCTTGATCGCGTCGACGATGTGCAGCCCGGCGGCGCGGCCGAACACCAGCAGGTCCAGCAGCGAGTTGGTGCCGAGCCGGTTGGCGCCGTGCACGCTGACGCAGGCGCACTCGCCCACGGCATAGAAGCCGCCCACGATCGCATTCGGGTTGCCGCCGCGCGGGGACACCACCTGGCCGTGGATGTTGGTCGGGATGCCGCCCATCTGGTAGTGGATGGTCGGCACCACGGGGATCGGCTCCTTCGTGATGTCGACGTTGGCGAAGTTGTGGCCGATCTCGAACACGCTGGGCAGGCGCTTCATGATCGTCTCGGCGCCCAGGTGCGTCATGTCGAGCTGGATGTAGTCCTTGTTCGGACCGCAGCCACGCCCTTCCTTGATCTCCTGGTCCATGCAGCGGCTGACGAAGTCGCGCGGGGCCAGGTCCTTCAAGGTGGGAGCGTAGCGCTCCATGAAGCGCTCGCCGTTGACGTTGCGCAGGATCGCGCCTTCGCCGCGGCAGCCTTCGGTCAGCAGCACGCCCGCGCCGGCCACGCCGGTGGGGTGGAACTGCCAGAACTCCATGTCCTCGAGCGGGATGCCGGCGCGCGCCGCGATGCCCAGGCCGTCGCCGGTGTTGATGAAGGCATTCGTGCTGGCCGCGTAGATGCGGCCGGCGCCGCCGGTGGCGAACAGCGTGACCTTGCCCTCGAGGATGTGGACATCGCCCGTCTCCATCTCGAGCGCGGTGACGCCGAGCACGTCGCCGTCGGCGTCGCGGATGAGGTCCAGCGCCATCCACTCGACGAAGAAGTTGGTGCGCGCCTTCACGTTCTGCTGGTACAGCGTGTGCAGCATCGCGTGGCCGGTGCGGTCGGCCGCGGCGCAGGCGCGTTGCACGGGCTTCTCGCCGTAGTTGGCGGTGTGGCCGCCGAACGGGCGCTGGTAGATCGTGCCGTCGGGGTTGCGGTCGAACGGCATCCCGAAGTGCTCGAGCTCGTAGACGACCTTGGGCGCCTCGCGGCACATGAACTCGATCGCGTCCTGGTCGCCGAGCCAGTCGGAGCCCTTGACGGTGTCGTAGAAGTGGTAGTGCCAGTTGTCCTCGGACATGTTCCCGAGGCTCGCGCCGATGCCGCCCTGCGCGGCCACGGTGTGCGAGCGGGTGGGGAACACCTTCGTGAGCACCGCCACGTTGAGGCCCGCCTGCGCCAGGCGCAGCGAAGCCTGCATGCCGGAGCCGCCGGCCCCGACGATGACGACATCGAACTTTCTTTTCGGCAGCGTGGCCATGTCAGAGTCTCCAGAGCACCTGCACCGCCCAGCCGGCGCAGCCCACCAGCCAGACGAGCGTGGCCACCTGCAGCACCAGCCGCGTGCCCACCGGCTTCACGTAGTCCATCAGGATGTCGCGCACGCCGACCCACGCGTGCCACATCAGCGAAACGATCACGACGAAGGTGAACACCTTCATCCACTGCGCGGCGTAGATGCCCGACCAGCGGTAGTAGTCCAGCGGGCCGGGCAGCAGCAGTTGCACCAGCAGCACCAGCGTGTACAGCGCCATCAGCACGGCGGTGACGCGCTGCACCAGCCAGTCCCGCATGCCGTAGTGCGCCCCGACGACGAGGCGCTTGGATCCGTGTTGGACAGCCATCTCAGTACGCCCCGAACAGCTTGGCACCCAGCAGCACGGTGAGCACGAGGCTCAGCACGAGCGTGACGATGGCCGACGAGCGGCCCTGCTCCTTGGTGACGCTGTGCGTCATGTCCATCCACAGGTGGCGCACGCCGGCGATGGCGTGGTGCAGGTACGACCAGATCAGCGCCAGCACGGCGACTTTCACCAACCAGCCCGGCACGAAGCCGATGCCGGCCGAGAAGGCCGCGGTGAAACGCTCGTACGACACCTCCGAGGTGACGCTGGTGTCGAACATCCAGATCACCAGCGGCAGCAGCACGAACATGATCGCGCCACTGGCCCGGTGCAGGATGGACACCACGCCGGCGATGGGCAACCGATACTGCAGTGCGTCGGCGAGCCGCATCGGCCCGGGCCTGTTCAGGGTTCTCTCAGGCATGGTTGTTCTCGTGGTGTAACTCGTCGAGTTTAGGACAAGGGGGCGGCCCGGCAGGCCTGCGGGGATGCGGCGGGCCCATCAGCTGAGCTCGTTGCGGTAGTGGTGGCGCGCAGTGTCGTAGAGGCCGCGGCGCCACTCCACCGGCTTGTCGCCATAGGTGCACGAAAGGCGCTCCACCAGCAGCAGCGGCGCGCCCGCCGCGCAGCCCAGCAGTGCCGCCTCGTCGGCGGTGGCCGCCACCGCGCGGATCTTCTCCTCGGCGCGGATCATGTTGACCCCGAACTCGGCTTCGAAGAGGCCGTACATCGGCCCGCGGTAGGTGGCGAGCTTCTCCGCCGTGAGGCCGCGGAACAGGCCGCCGGGCAGCCAGATGTCGTCGAGCACCACCGGCGTGTCGCCCGACAGCAGCAGGCGCCGCACCTGCACCGCGTGCTCGCCGCGGTCCAGCCCCAGCCACTTCGCCACGTCGGCCGGCGCGCGCATGCGCCGGCAGTCGAGGAAGCGTCGTCGCAGCCGCGCACGCTCGCCGGCATCGGGCGTCAGCCGCAGGAAGCGGTACTGCTGGTGTTCCTCGGCATGCGTGGCGACGAACGTGCCCTTGCCCTGGCGCCGCACGAGCAGGTTCTCGGCGGCGAGCTCGTCGATGGCTTTGCGCACCGTGCCCTGGCTCACCTTGAAGCGCGCGGCCAGCTCGGTCTCGGGCGGGATGGCCTCGCCGGGCTTCCAGTCGCCGCTCTGCAGGCCGCGCGTGATCAACGCCTTCACCTGCTGGTACAGCGGGCTGGGGGTCGCGGCGGCGGCCAGGACGTCGGTCATGCATGGATTGTGAGCCTAATCTTCTGTCTTACATAAGACTTGCGGCCGCACCCGTGCCGGGCTCCTAGAATTCCGGGTTGTCCCGATGTCCGAACCTGAATCCCTGTTCCGTACCCTCACTTCCAGGAGTTCTCCATGAGCAAGAAGCCCGTCCGCGTGGCGATCACCGGCGCCGCCGGCCAGATCGGTTATGCCCTGCTGTTCCGCATCGCCTCGGGCGAGATGCTCGGCAAGGACCAGCCGGTGATCCTGCAGCTGCTGGAGATCCCCGACGAGAAGGCGCAGAAGGCGCTCAAGGGCGTGATGATGGAACTCGAGGACTGCGCCTTCCCGCTGCTGGCCGGCATGCAGGCGCACAGCGACCCGGTGTCGGCCTTCAAGGACACAGACTACGCGCTGCTCGTGGGCGCACGCCCGCGCGGCCCCGGCATGGAGCGTGCCGACCTGCTGGCCGCCAACGCGCAGATCTTCACCGCGCAAGGCAGGGCGCTGGACGCCAGCGCCAGCCGCGACGTGAAGGTGCTGGTGGTGGGCAACCCCGCCAACACCAACGCCTACATCGCGATGAAGAGCGCCCCGGGCCTGAAGCGCGAGAACTTCACGGCGATGCTGCGGCTGGACCACAACCGCGCGCTCTCGCAGGTGGCGCTGAAGACCGGCAAGCCGGTGTCGGCGATCCGCAAGCTCTGCGTGTGGGGCAACCACAGCCCGACGATGTACGCCGACTACCGCTTCGCCACCATCGACGGCGCCAGCGTAAAGGACATGATCAACGACCAGCCGTGGAACAAGGACGTGTTCCTGCCCACCGTGGGCAAGCGCGGTGCGGCGATCATCGAGGCGCGCGGCCTGTCGTCGGCGGCATCGGCGGCCAACGCGGCCATCGACCACATGCGCGACTGGGCACTGGGCACCAACGGCGAGTGGGTGACGATGGGCGTGCCGAGCAACGGCGAGTACGGCATCCCGAAGGACGTGATGTTCGGCTACCCCGTCACCACGGCCAACGGCCGCTACCAGATCGTCGAAGGCCTGCCGATCGACGAGTTCAGCAAGGCTTGCATCGACAAGACGCTGGCCGAGTTGCTGGGCGAGCAGGACGGGGTCAAGCACCTGCTCTGACCGCGTGCATCGGGCCCGGCGAAACCCGGGCACTTTCTTTGGGACGAACGGGTGTGTGGCGTCGGGTTTCGGCGCATTGCGGTCGTTGACAGCCTAGCTAGCGTGCGTAGGCCGTAGCGGCAAGGCTGTGGGTGGGCCCTCGCAGCGGCTCAGCATCGAGCCGTTGCGCGCCGCTCTGCGGCGCGTCCCCTGCGATGCTCGCTTCTTCGCCCCACCGCGGAACTCGCTCCGCTCACTGCGTTCGCTGTGCTCGAACAATCGCGGTGAGTCAGATCACGAAGCGCGCCTGCGGCGCGCGGTCGAAGAAGCTGCGCTTCTCGGGCG
>JAEUPB010000096.1 GCA_016789955.1 Rubrivivax sp.
GCGCGCGAGGTGCTGAGCAAGGAAGGCAACTTCATCCGCCCGATGTACACGCCCGGCTTCGCGGCACCCGAGATGTACCGGCGCGACGGCTCGCTGGGCCCGTGGACCGACATCTACGCGATCGGCGCGTGCATCTACGCCTGCATGCAGGGCTATCCGCCCAACGACGCGCCGCAGCGGCTCGAGAAGGACCGCCTGGCGCTGAGCCTCTCGCGGCTGCGCAACGTGTACTCCGACAACCTCATCGAGGTCACCGAGTGGTGCATGTCGCTCGACCCGCTGTCGCGGCCGCAGAGCGTGTTTGCGCTGCAGAAGGAACTGGCCCGCGAGACCGAGCGGCGCTACACGAAGCTCACGTTCTCGGAGCGACTCAAGCTCCAGCTCGAGACCATCAAAAGCGGCGGAGACAAGCGGTGACGGCTCCCACGCTCGCTGCGCTCGCTGCCCTCCGGGAGGGCGCCAACCTCCTTGGGACGGCCCTGCGGAGGTTGCGGTGAAGTTCTCCGTCTACCAGGTCAGCCGCAAGGGCGGCCGCGAGAAGAACGAAGACCGCATGGGCTACTGCTACACGCGGGACGCGGGCCTCTTCGCACTGGCCGACGGCATGGGCGGGCACCCCGAAGGCGAAGTGGCGGCGCAGATCGGGCTGCAGACGCTGGCAGCGCTGTTCCAGCGCGAGGCGCGGCCGCGGCTGGCCGATCCGCTGCGTTTCCTGCACGACTCGATCTTCGCCGGCCACCACCAGCTGCTGCGCTACGCCAGCTCGCGCAACCTGCCCGACACGCCGCGCACCACCATCGTGGCCTGCGTGCTGCAGGGCAATGCCGCGTACTGGGCGCACTGCGGCGACTCGCGCCTGTACCTGCTGCGCGGCGACAAGCTGATCGCCCGCACGCGCGACCACTCGTACTCCGAGCTGCAGGAGTCGATGTCGCACGTGGTGCCGATCGCCGAGCGTTTCAACCGCAACGTGCTCTTCACCTGCCTTGGCAGCCCCGGCAAGCCGGTCGTCGACACCACCGGCCCGCTGTTGATGCAGCCCGGCGACCGCGTGCTGCTGTGCTCCGACGGCCTGTGGAGCAGCGTCACCGACGCGCAGATCACGCGCCAGGTGGCCAATGCGCCGATCAGCGACGCGGTGCCCGAGATCGTCGAGATGGCGCTGCGCGAAGGCGGCCCCAAGTGCGACAACGTCACCGTGCTGGCCGTAGAGTGGGAAGCCACCGAGGACGCCCGCGACAGCGGCGGCGTCTCCACGCGCTCGCTGCAGGACGACGTGTTCGCATCGACGATCCAGGCCAGCATGGCCGACACGCCGCTCGACGAGCTGGACGACGCCGAGATCGAGCGTTCGATCCGCGAGATCAACGAGGCCATCCAGCGTTCCTCACAAAAACGTCGCTAGTCCTTGCGCTCGGCGCCGCGGCACGCCCCGTGCCCTACACCCCGGAAGTCCCATGACCTACACACGCAGCGGTGGTCGCACCGCCCATGAACTGCGCCCGGTGCGCCTGCAGCGCGGCTACACGCGTCACGCCGAAGGCTCGGTGCTGGTGAGCTTCGGCCACACGCAGGTGCTGTGCACCGCGTCGGTGGAGGAGAAGGTGCCGCCGCACAAGCGCGGCAGCGGCGAGGGCTGGGTGACGGCCGAGTACGGCATGCTGCCGCGCGCCACCCACACCCGCGGCGACCGCGAGGCCGCGCGCGGCAAGCAGAGCGGTCGCACGCAGGAGATCCAGCGGCTGATCGGCCGCAGCCTGCGCAGCGTGTTCGACCTGTCCGCGCTGGGCGAGCGCAGCATCCTGCTCGACTGCGACGTGCTGCAGGCCGACGGCGGCACGCGCACCGCCGCGATCACCGGTGCCTTCGTGGCCGCGCACGACGCCGTGAGCTGGCTGCTGGAGCAGGGCCGCATCGAGCGCACGCCGATCCGCGACGCCGTGGCCGCGGTGTCGGTGGGCATCGTGCAGGGCACGCCGCTGCTGGACCTAGAGTACGTCGAGGACTCCGCCTGCGACACCGACATGAACGTCGTGATGACCGGCGGCGGCCATTTTGTCGAGGTGCAGGGCACGGCCGAAGGTGCCGCGTTCAGCCGCGCCGAGATGGACGCGCTGCTCGCGCTGGCCGACCGCGGCATCCGCGAACTGGTGTCGCTGCAGCAGGTGGCCCTGGCCGCGCCGCGCCCATGAAGCTGGTGCTGGCGTCGAACAACGCGAAGAAGCTCGTCGAGCTGCGCGCGCTGTTCGAGGGGTTGCCGGTGGAGCTGGTCGGCCAGTCGTCGCTCGGCATCGACGAGGCCGACGAGCCGCACGTCACCTTCCTCGAGAACGCGCTCGCCAAGGCGCGGCATGCGGCGCGGGCGAGCGGCATGGCGGCGATCGCCGACGACTCGGGGCTCGTCGTCGATGCGCTGGGCGGCGCGCCGGGCGTGATCTCGGCGCACTGGGCACCCATGCCGGAGATGCCGCCGGACGCCGATCGCGAGGCACGCCGCCGCGCGCAGGACGCCGCGAACAACGCGCTGCTGCTGCAGCGGCTGCAGGGCGAGGCGCGCCGCTCGGCCGCGTTCGTCAGCACCATCGTCGCGCTGCGCCATGCCGACGACCCCGAGCCGCTGGTGGCTGTCGGCCGCTGGGCCGCGCTCATCCTGCAGGCGCCCAGCGGGAGCGGCGGCTTCGGCTATGACCCGCTCGTGCACATCGAGTCGCTCGGCCGCTCGGTGGCCGACCTGGACGCGGCCACGAAGAACACGCACAGCCACCGGGCGCTGGCCGCCGCGCGCATGCGCGAGCTGATGAACGCGTCGTGGTTCGCGGGCTGAGCCACGTCGCTCTTGAGAGCCTGAAGGCGTGAGCACCGCGCCGATCCGACTGCACCGACCCGGCGAGCTGTCGCTGGCCGCGCTGCCGCCGTTGTCGCTGTACGTGCACCTGCCGTGGTGTCTGCGCAAGTGCCCCTACTGCGACTTCAATTCCCACGAGATGTCGGCCCCCAGGCTTCCTTCGGTCGCCGCGCTGCTCGATGCAGCGATCGAATCCCGCTATCTCGACGCCCTCTGCGCCGACCTCGAAGCCTCGCTGCCGCTGGTGTGGGGCCGCCGCATCGTCAGCGTGTTCGTCGGCGGCGGCACGCCCAGCCTGTTCTCGCCCGAGGCCATCTTGCGGCTGGTCGGCGACATCCGCGCGCGGCTGCCGCTGGTGCCGGGCTGCGAGATCACGCTGGAGGCCAACCCGGGCACCTTCGAGCGCGACCGCTTCCGCGCCTACGCCGACGCGGGCATCACCCGGCTGTCGATCGGCGTGCAGAGCTTCGACGACCGCGCGCTGCGCACCATCGGACGCGTGCACGACGGGGCGCAGGCGCGAGCCGCGGTGGAAGAGGCCGCGCGGGCCTTCGCGACGTGGAACATCGACCTGATGTACGCGCTGCCGGGGCAGACGCCGGCCGATCTCGAACGCGACCTCGACATCGCCCTGGCCCATGCCCCGCCGCACCTGTCGGTCTACCACCTGACGATCGAGCCGAACACCGTGTTCGCGAGCCGACCGCCGGCCGCCTTGCCCGACGACGACACGGCCTCGGCGATGCTCGATGCGATCACGGCGCGCGCAGGCGCCGCGGGCCTGGAGCGCTACGAGGTCTCGGCGTACGCCCGGTCGGGCCACCGCTGCGCGCACAACGTCAACTACTGGACCTTCGGCGACTACCTCGGCATCGGCGCCGGCGCGCATGGCAAATTGAGCTTCCCGCACCGCATCCTGCGCCAGGTGCGCTGGCGCGAGCCGGCCGCGTACGTCGAACACGCGCTGGCGGGCAACGCCGTCTCGAACGAGCACGAGGTCGCCGCGTCGGAACTGCCGTTCGAGTTCATGCTGAACGCCCTGAGGTTGCGCGAGGGCTTCGAACGGCGCCTCTACACCGAGCGCACCGGGCTGCCGCGCACGACGATCGACGCGGCCGTGGCCGACGCCGTCGCACGCGACTGGCTGGCCGATGACGGCGCGCGCATCAGCCCGACCGTGCGTGGCTACGACTTCCTGTCGGACGTGCAGCAGCTCTTCCTCTGAAGGCCTTCACTGGCGCAGGAGCCGCGGGCGGTGGCGCCAGCGCCGCCGGCAGCCCCTGCAGCGACTGCGCCATCTGCTCGTGCAGCCAGTCCCGCAGCGCCACCACCGGCGGCCAGTCGCGCAGCTCGGGCGGGTAGGCCATCCAGAAGGCATCGGCGCGGTCGTCGGGCAACGCGATCGGCGACAGCCGCACCAGGCGCCCGGCGCGCAGCGCGTCGGCCGCGTACAGCTCGCGGGCCAGCGCGATGCCGATGCCCTGTTCGGTGGCCTGCAGCATCAGGCCGGCGTCGTTGAACACCGCCACGGGGCGGATTGCCGGCGTGCAGCAATCCATCGCGAACCAGCGCTCCCACAGGTCGGCGTCGCCCAGCAGGGGCTCCTGCGCCAGCGACGGCGTGGCCGCGCCGCGCAGCCGCTCGGCCGCGGCCGGCGAGCCCACGACGATGAACGGCGAGTCGACCAACCGCTCGCTCTCCAGGCCCTTCCACGGCCCGCGGCCCTGCCGCAGCGCGACGTGGAAGCCCTCGCGCGCCAGGTCCACCACGCGCTGAGAGGCATCGAGCTCCACGCTCAGCCCCGGATGCCGCTCGTGCCACACCGGCATGCGCGGCATCAGCCAGCGCTGCGCGAACGACGGCAGCAGCGTGATGCGCAGCGTGTGCGCCTCGCCCGAGGCGGCCGCGGCCGCGCCGCGCAGGCCGTCGTCGAGGCGGTCGAGCGCGGCCTCCACGGCGCGCTGCAGCGTGGCACCTGCGCTGTTCAGCACCACGCGGCGGCCGCGGCGGTCGAACAGCCGGAAGCCGATCTGCTCCTCCAGCAGCGCGATCTGCTGGCTGATGGCGCTGGCGGTGACGTGCAGCTCATCGGCGGCCTCGCGCAGGTTCTGGCGCCGCGCCACGGCGCGGAAGGCAGGCAGGGTGTGCAGCGGGAGGCGGGCCATGGGTGGTGGGTTGTGAAGCAGGACTGTACAGATCGCGCAGAAACTATCGCTTCATGCGCCGATTTTGTCCAGATAAGCTAACCAGCACTGACCACTCTGCTGTTGGAGCCCGTGATGACCACCTACCGCCTGCCCCTGCCCGTCGCCACCCGTTCGTCGCCGTGGCGGCGCCTGGGGGATGTCGTGAGCGAGCGCCTCGCGGCGTGGCGTGCGCGGCGTTCCGCCGCACGACCCGATGTCGTGGAGGACTGGTTGCTGCTGCGCGACCTGCCCGAATCGATCCAGCGCGACATCGGCGTGCCCGCGGGACTGCGTGAGCACAGCGCCGCGCTGCGCGTACGCGACTCGCTCTGGCTGCACGTGTGACGCCGCAGCGGCGCCGCTGATTCAGACGCGCGTGGTCGCCAGGCCTGAATGGGTGCGCAGGTGCTCGATGAGCCGCCCGGCGATGCGGCCCACCGGCAGCACCTCGTGCACGGCGCCGTGCGCGATGGCCTCGCGCGGCATGCCGAACACGACGCAGGAGGCTTCGTCCTGCGCGAGGTTGAAGCTGCCGGCGTTGAACATCTCGCGCATCGCGACGGCGCCGTCGGCGCCCATGCCGGTGAGCATCACGCCCAGCGCGTTGGGGCCGGCCACGCGCGCCGCCGAGCGGAACAGCACCTCCACCGACGGCTTGTGCCGGTTGACCGGCTCGCCGTCCTTCACGCGCACGATGTAGTTGGCACCCGAGCGCTCCACGCTCATGTGCAGGCCGCCCGGCGCGATGTAGGCATGACCCGGCAGCACGCGCTCGCCGTCGCGTGCCTCGGCCACGCGGATGCGGCACAGGCTGTCCAGCCGCGCTGCGTAGCTCTTCGTGAAGCCCGGCGGCATGTGCTGCGTGATCAGCACGCCCGGCGCATCGGGCGGCAGCTGCACCAGCACCTCGCGCGTGGCCTCGGTGCCCCCGGTGGAAGCGCCGATGCAGATCAGCTTCTCGGTGGACAGCCGCCCGAGCGACGGCGCGGCTGCGGGCGCCGGCGCGCCCGGCGCGGCCGGTGCCGGCGTGGCCAGCCGCTTCACGCGGGCGCGCGAGGCCATGCGGATCTTCTCGGTGATCTCCTCGCCGAGCTGGCGCAGCCCGTCGGCCACGCCGATCTTGGGCTTGGACACGATCTCCACGGCGCCGAGTTCCAGCGCGCGCAGCGTCACGTCGGCGCCGCGCTCGGTCAGCGTGGACACCATCACCACCGGCGTGGGCCGCAGCCGCATCAGCTTGCCGAGGAAGTCGATGCCGTCCATGCGCGGCATCTCCACGTCGAGCGTGATGACGTCGGGGTTGGTGTTGCGGATCATCTCGCGGGCCACGAACGGGTCGCTGGCCGCGCCGACGCAGCACATGTCGGGCTGCCGGTTGATGATCTCCGTCAGCAGGCTGCGCACCAGGGCCGAGTCGTCGACCACCACCACCTTGATCTTGTTGTTCATGTCGTTCGAGCTCTCTCGTGATCAGAACAGGTCCACCGAGCCGCCGGCCGAGACGGTCGGAGCGGCACGGCTGGCGGCCGCGCGTTCCTGCGCGGCCAGGGCCTCGGTGTTGGTGGATGCGAGCCGCTTGACCATCGCCTTGCCGCTGGCGGGCAGGAAGCAGACCTTGCGCGGGTAGACGTCCATGACGTCCTTGGAGACCACCGTGATGCGCTCGGTGCGCAGGTAGTCGAGCACGAACGCGGTGTTGCGCTCGCCGACGTTCAGGCTCGTCATGCCGCCGATGACGGCGCCGCCGCCGAACACCTTGGCTTCCATGTTCGCGCGCGTGGCGCCGCGCTTGACCAGTTCGCCGATCAGCAGTTCCATCGCGTACGAGCCGTAGCGCCCCGCGTCGCCCGAATGGCCGCCGCTGCCGGCGTCGGGCAGCATGAAGTGGTTCATGCCGCCCACGCGCTGCTGGCGGTCCCAGATGCACGCGGCGATGCACGAGCCCAGCGTCGTCATCACGAGGATGTCCTCGTCGTGCACGAAGTGCTCGCCCGGCAGCACCTTCACGGCATCGTTGCGGAAGTGCGCGTCGTAGAAGAAGAACGAGGCCTCGCCGGGCTTGCGAGGGCGGGCCTTGAGCTTCTCCAGACGAGTGGTGCCGGCGGCGGGAGCGGGAGCGGCGGTGGCGAGCATGGGAACGGCGGGCTCCTGCACGCTCAGGCGCGCTCGTAGATGGTCTTGCCGCGCAGGCGGAACAGGTCGCGCGAGTCGGTGAAGTTCTCCGAGTGGCCCACGTACAGCAGGCCGCCGGGGCGCAGCGCACCGTGCATGCGCTCGAGCACGCGCCGCTGCGTCGGCGCGTCGAAGTAGATCATCACGTTGCGGCAGAAGATGATGTCGAACGGGTCGCCGAGGGCGCTCCAGTTCGTGCTCATCAGGTTGAACACGCGGAACTCCACCAGCCGCGCGATCTCGGGCTTCACGCGGATCATCCCGGCATGCGTGCCGGTGCCGCGCAGGAAGTGCCGCCGCAGCCGCTCGGGCGTTAGCCCGCGCGAGTCGGCTGGGTACACGCCGCGCTGCGCGGTGGCGAGCACGCGGGTGTCGATGTCGCTGGCGACGATCTTCACCGGGGCCGAGTTCGACAACGCCTCGGCGGTGGTCATCGCGATGGTGTAGGGCTCCTCGCCGGTGGAGGCGGCGTTGCACCACAGCCGCAGCGAGCGCGAGCCGAAGGCGCGCAGGTCCTGAACCAGCGAGTCGAAGTGGTGTTCCTCGCGGAAGAACGAGGTGAGGTTGGTGGTCAGGCAGTTCACGAACTCCTGCCACTCCGCGTCGGAGCCGGAGCCCTGCAGCCACTCCAGGTATTCGTGGAACGAGCGGTGCCGGGTCTCGCGCAGCCGGCGCGACAGGCGGCTGTAGACCATCGCCTGCTTGCCGTTGTGCAGGCTGATGCCGGCTCGGTCGTAGATCAGCCGACGGATGCGTTCGAAGTCCTGCGGTTGCAGCACGAACTCCTGATCCAGCGCGGCCAGCGTCGAGGGGGAATCCAGCGAGGGCGTCGTCATGCGCGGGTGCAGCAGTGCGTGGGGAGTGCGTGGAGAGTCAGCCCGTAGTGTCGGCACCGGGTGGCGCGGCGTCGGCGTGAACAGCGTCGGCAAGACCCGTCATTTCGTCGCAGGGGCCGGTGGGGCCGCTGCTAGACTGCCCCGCACAAATCGCCCGCCCATGCCCCGCGCCGCGCAAGCCCCGATGCCGACGCTGCAGCTCGATGTCGCGCTGCAGTTGCTGCAGCAATCGGGCCGCTCGCCCCCCGAGGGCGACCCGTCCAGCCCCTTCTGGCTGCAGTCGGTGATCGACGCGCTGGTGGAGATCTCGTCGAAGGACGCGCTCACCGGGCTTTCCAACCGCCGCGCCTTCGAACTGGCACTGGGCCGCGAGCTCGATCGCGTGGCGCGCAGCGGCGAGCCCGCCTTGCTGCTTACGCTGGACATCGACCACTTCAAGTCGGTGAACGACACCCACGGGCACCATGTCGGCGATCTGGTCATCCAGGCCGTGGCGCGCGCGCTGCAGGACAGCGTGCGCCCGATGGACCTCGTCGCCCGCGTCGGTGGCGAGGAGTTCTCGATCATCCTGCCCAACTGCCCGAGTTCGTTCGGCGAGACGGTGGCCGAGCGCATCCGCCGCCGCGTGGAAGGCATGCCGGTGGCCATTGGCCCGCCTGGCGCTCCGCAGACACTGTCGGTGACGGTGTCGATCGGCGGCGCCTTCGCGCCGCAATGGGTGCGCTCCACGCCGGTGCTGTGGATCGAGCGCACCGACCAGCAGCTCTACCGCGCCAAGGCGCACGGCCGCAACCTGGTCCGCCTGGAGCCCACCGCCAGCCCGATGGTGACCCCCGAGGAGCGGCGCATGCTCTTCGACCAATTCCAGCCGCAGGAACACGAATGATCACCGCCATCACCAGCGGCAAGGGCGGCGTGGGCAAGACCTTCGTCGCCGCCAACCTGGCCGCCGCGCTGGCGCGGCTGGGCGAGAAGGTGCTGGTGCTCGATGCCGACCTGGGCCTGGCCAACCTCGACGTCGTGCTGCACCTGCACCCCAAGGTGACGCTGCACGACGTCTTCACCGGCCAGAAGCCGCTGGAGGAGGCGATCCTGCCCGCGCCCGGCGGCTTCTCGGTGCTGCTGGCCGGCTCGGGGCTGGTCGAGTATTCGCGGCTCACGCCGCACATCCGCGAACAGCTGCAGAGCGTCATCGAGCGCGTCAAGCCGAAGTTCGACCGCGTGCTGCTCGACACCGGCGCAGGCATCTCCGACGTGGTGCTCTACACGATCTCGCTGGCCGACGACGTGCTGGTGGTGGCCTCGCCCGAGCCCACCTCGCTTGCCGACGCCTACGCCACCATCAAGGTGCTGGCCACCACGCAGACGCGGCGCACCGTGCAGCTGCTCGTCAATCAGGCCAACCGCCCGGTGGACGGCCGCAACGTGCGCCAGCAGCTGCAGCAGGTGGTGGACCGCTTCGTCAACGTCGGCCTGGACAACCCGCTGCGCATCGAGCTGCTGGGCACGGTGATGAACGACAACGCCGTGCGCGAGGCCGTGCAGCGGCGCCAGCTGCTGCTGCAGACCGCGCCGGGCAGCACCGCGGCCGCCGGCATCGTCGAGGCCGCGGCGCGCATGGTGAAGGCGTAGCGGCGCGCCGATGACGGCGCCGACGCCCTTCGAACGCCTGGGCGGCGAGCCCGCCGTGCGGGCGCTCGTCGACCGCTTCTACGACCTGATGGACCTCGAGGCGCGGTTTGCCGAGCTCCGCGCGCTGCACCCCACCACGCTCGACGGTTCGCGCGACAAGCTGCACTGGTTCCTGTGCGGCTGGCTGGGCGGCCCGCAGCACTACGTGGAGCGGTTCGGCCACCCGATGCTGCGGGCGCGCCACCTGCCGTTCGCCATCGGGCTGCGCGAGCGCGACCAGTGGATGGGCTGCATGCTGCAGGCGATGGGCGACGAAGGCGTCGACGAGGCGCTGGCGCAGAAGCTGGCCGAGGCGCTGTTTGGCACCGCGGACTGGATGCGCAACCGGCCGGGGTGACGCGGGCTGCGGCCGCAGCCGTCAGGCGATCTCGAGCAGCTTGCCGAAGGCCTCGTCGGCGCGCTTGAACACCGCGAGGTTCGCGAGGAAGGCGTTCTTCGATTGCAGCAGGCCGACCATGTCGGCGGCCAGATCGTCTCCGGCGGCCTCGGCCTGGCCGTACGAGAGCGTCACACCGCCCTCGGGGGCCGTGGCGGGCAGTGCGCGCTGGCGGCGGAACCCGTCGACCGGCGCGTTGGCCACGTTGTGCGCGGCCACCTGCATGCCGCCGACGGCAGCGGACAGGCCGGACAGCGACACGGCGGACATCGACATCATGGCGCCAGCATAGCCGCCCCGCCCGCCGGCGGGGACCCCGCCGGGCCGCCGCAGCACGCCGGAAGTCACGCGGAGGCGGCCGTCGTGGCGCGTCCGCGCACGGCATGCGTGCGCACCGGCTCGGCGATGCCCTTCACCGGCTCGGGCGGCATCGGGTCGAGCAGGAAGGCGGCGTCGAGCTCCTCCATGACGGCATCGGTGACGAGGATGTCGGTGCCGTGGGTCCGCGTCAGGCCCTGCACGCGGGCGGCCAGGTTCACGGTGCGCCCGACGAAGGCGTATTCCATCCGCTCGCGCGAACCGAACATGCCGGCCAGCCCCGGCCCGCGGTGGATGCCGATGCCCACGCCGAGCGCCGGCAAGCCCTCGGCGGCGAGTTCGTCGTTGTAGCGGCGCATGGCCGCGCGCATTTCCAGCGCGGCCGAGGCGGCGTCGTTGCACTGCCAGGGGTTGGGCCGCAACGCGCCGAAGTAGGCGAGGATGCCGTCGCCGAGGTAGGTGGAGACATGGCCGCCGTGCTCGTGGACGGCATCGCTCATGCGCTGGAAGTAGCCGTTCAGCACCCGCGCCAGCTCGGCGGCGTCGAGCCGCTCGCTCATCGCCGTGTAGCCGACGAGGTCGATGAAGAGCGCCGTGACGACCTTGCGCTGCGGCGGCAGGTCCATCGCCGCGCTCGCCCCGTCGGCCACGAGCCGGTTCACCACGCCTGCCGGCGCCAGCCGGGCGCAGGCCTGCTGCAGCTCCTGCAGCGCTGCGGCCGAGGCGTCGAGCTGGCGCTGCAGCGCGGCGTTGCGCAGCCGCTGCCGCCACCACAGCGCCGCAGTCACCAGCGCCACCAGCGCGAGCCCCGCCAGCGCGACCGGCATCAGGCGTCCTCCAGCACGAGGGCGGTCATGCGGCACAGGCCGTTGGCGAGCGCGGCCACGGCGATCGCCTCCACGATCTGCGGCGCGGTGAGCGCGCCGAGCAATGCGCGCGTGCGCCGCTGCAGCGCGGCCGGCTCGTACCAGAGCGTCTCGCGGGCAAAGGGCAGCAGCGCGCGCTCGACGGCATCCAGCTCCGGCGCATCCAGGTCGCGCAGGGCACGCGCCAGCGTCCCCGCATCCAGCCCTTCGCGCTGCAGTGCGTGGCCCACCTCGGTCTCGCAGATCTCGCAGGGCAGGCCGCGCGACACCACCGCGAAGATCAGCAGCTTGCATCGCCGCGTCAACTGCGGGGAGGCCCACATCTCGTCGAGGGTGCGGGCGAGCGCCGCGCCGATCGGAGAGCCGGCGTAGGCCTGCACCAGCCGGGCGTACGGCTGGTGCGCGTCCACCACCGGTGCCGGCACCGGATGGCCCCGCGCGTGATGGCGCCGCATGATCCAGTCGATCAGCGGCCGCACCCACCGGTACGGTGCCCGCTCGGGCATGCCCTCGAGCGGCAGCGCGGGCACGGCCGCCGCGGTGTGCAGCCGGTTGCTGAAGTCGGTCAGCGCCACGGTGAAGGCGATCTCGCGGAACTCGTCGGCCTCCACGCCATGCTGCCGCAACCCGTCGCGGGCCGCGCGCGCGGCGGCCGGCCCGAGGCGCGACTGCCGGCGCGCATAGTCCAGCGTGGCGCGGGTGCGGGCGTGCATCGCGTCGTGGGCCAGGTCGCGCTCGATGCGCTCGATGCGGGCCGTGTCCATGCCCTGGTACCACAGCGTCGTGCGCACGGCCGCGTAGCAGTAGCGGCACGAGTTCTCCTGGCTGACCACGAGCGCGACGAGGTCGGCGGTGCGCTGGTCCAGCTTCAGCAGCAGGCCGAACTCGACGTGCAGGTCGATCGCCGCCCGCGCCACCCAGGGCACCGCGACGAAGTACCGCACCGATGGCAGCGGCACGCCGAAGCGGCGGCGCGCCTGTGCCTCCAGCGCGCGGTCGGGCCGCGGCTCCAGCACGCTGGCTTCCCACGCGACGCTCGACAGGGCGGTGGCCACCCGTCGACTGTAGACGCGCGGCCGCCGGCCGCGCGTGGCCCCGGCTCCCGCTCGCGGATGCCGGCCCGATTCAGCGTTGCTTCACGTACTCGCCCGGCGCGTCGCCCAGCACCGGATAGCCGCGCGCCGGCGCGCCCATCGCGGGTGGCTTCGTGCGGCCGCTGGAGTGCTCGGCCAGCCAGGACTGCCACGCCGGCCACCACGAGCCTTCCTGCTTGGGCGCGGAGGCCACCCAGTCGTCCGGCGCCAGGTGCGGGTCGGCCAGGCGGCGGGTGCGCAGCCGGTGGTGGCGCTTGGGGTTCACGGCGCCCGAGACGATGCCGGCGTTGTGCCCGCTCGACGTGAGCAGGAACGTGAAGTCGTCGGAGCGCACCAGGTTGTCGACCTTGTAGACCGACTTCCACGGTGCGACGTGGTCGGTCTCGGTGCCCACCACGAACATCGGCAGCCGGATGTCGGAGAGCCGGATCAGCTTGCCGCCCACCGGGAAGCGGTTGGTCGCCAGCTCGTTGTCCAGGTACAGCCGGTACAGGTACTCCGAGTGCATGCGCCACGGCATGCGCGTGCCGTCCGCATTCCAGGCCATCAGGTCGATCATCGGATCGCGCTGGCCCTTCACGTACTGGTTGACGATCGGCTGCCACACCAGGTCCTGCGCGCGCAGCAGCGCGAAGGCGCCGCCCATCTGCTTGCTCTCAAGCACGCCCTGCCGGTGCATCGAGGCCTCGAGCAGCGCGAGCTGGCTCGGGTTGATGAAGAACGCCAGCTCGCCCGGCTCGGAGAAGTCGGTCTGCGCGGCGAACATCGTCATCGACGCCAGCCGCTGGTCGCGCTCGCGGGCGAGCGTGGCCGCGCCGATCGACAGCAGCGTGCCGCCGATGCAGTAGCCCACCGCGTGCACGCGCTGCTTCGGCACGATCGTGGTCACTGCGTCCAGCGCCGCGAGGAAGCCCTGCTGCACGTAGTCGTCCATGCCCACGTTGCGGTCGTTCTCGCTCGGGTTCTTCCACGAGATCATGAACACCGTGTGGCCCTGGTCGACGAGGTACTTCACCATCGAGTTGCGCGGGCTCAGGTCGAGGATGTAGTACTTCATGATCCACGCCGGGACGATCAGCACCGGCTCGGCGTGCACCTGCGGCGTGGCCGGTGAGTACTGGATCAGCTCGATGAGGTCGTTGCGGTAGACGACGCGGCCCGGCGTCACCGCCAGGTTGCGGCCGACCTCGTACTCCTCGGTGCCGGCCGGCACGTCGCCGCGCACGGTGCGGCTCACGTCGTCGAGCACGTGCTGCAGGCCGCGCACGAGGTTCTGGCCGTGCTCGGCCTGGGTCAGCGCCAGCAGCTCGGGGTTGGAGGCGAGGTAGTTCGAAGGCGCCGAGGCGTCCAGCAGCATGCGCACCGCGAACGACATCAGCTGCGTGTGGTAGTCGGTGACGCCTTCGACATCGTTCACCGCCTCCTTCATCAGCTCCACAGAGTTCTGGTAGGCGCGGGCGTAGACGTTGAACGGGAAGGTCGACCAGGCATCGGCGCCGTAGCGGCGATCGGTCTTGCCCTCGAAGCCCTCGGCCGGCGACACCTCGCCGCCGGTCAGCGCGCGCATCGCGAACATCCATGTGTCCTGCGCCCGGGCCATCGCGTGCTGCTGCAGTTCGCGCTGCTTGCCGGGCGCCAGGGCCAGGTGCATCGCCCAGTCGCCGAAGGCACTGGCGAAGGCCGTGGGCGCCAGGCCCGCGGTCATCTGCGCCACCTGGGCGCGGAACTCGCGGTCGAAGTCCTGCACGGTGGGCGTCTTCGGCGGTACCGGGGTTGGCGCCACCGGGGCCGCGGCGGCCTCGACAGGCGGCGCGGCGGCCGGCATCGGGGCGGCGGGCCGTCCGGGTGCAGGGGCCCTGCGCGCACGGGGTGCAGGGCGGGCGGGGCGGGTGCCGCCGGGGGCGGCGCTGCGGCGAGGGGTGGCCATGTCGATCAGGCCGGCGCGTGCCAGCCGGCGTCGACCCACAACTCGCCGCTGACGGCCGAGTTGCCCAGCATGAAGCAGATCGCGTCGGCGATCTCGTCGGGGCGGATCAGCCGGCCGAGCTGCGTGTACGGCAGGATGTTCTTCGCCACGTAGTCCTCGCCCATCGCGCGCACCATCGGCGTGTCGGTGAAGCCGGGGTGGATCACGCTGCAGCGCACGCCGTGGAACATCGCTTCCTTCATGATCGTCGCCGCCGCGCCTTCGAGGCCGGCCTTGGTGCTGGCGTACGAGATCTGGCCGCGGTTGCCCTGCGACGAGATCGAGCCGATGAACACCACCGAGCCCTGCATGCGCTCGGCCGGCGTCCACTTCTTCAGGCCGCGCGCGGCGCGGTCCTCGGCGATGCGGCCGATCATCTCGAGCGACCAGTAGATCGGCGCGATCAGGTTCACGTCGACGACGAGCTTGAACTGCTCCACCGGGTAGATGCGCGCCTTGCCGGTGTTCTTGTCGATGCGCACCGCGAGGTCGTCGCGCGTGATGCCGGCGGCCGGCACGCACAGGCCCACGCCGCCGAAACGGCTGCCCATCGCATCGAACACCGACGAGCGGAAGGCGCCATCGGTGGTGTCGCCCTGGAACGGGATCGCGTACTCGCGCCCGGCCTCGGCGTTCAGCGTGGCCGCCACGTCGGCGATCGCAGTGTTCATGTCGACCAGCGCCACGGCCTTCACGTTGCGCCGCGCCAGCGCGGCCGCCACGGCGCGGCCGATGCCACTCGCGCCGCCGGTGATGACGGCGACTTTCCCGGTGATGTTGTCCATCGTGCCCTCGCTTATGTTGCGGTGCAGCATTGTAGGGACATCGGCGCCTTCAGCGCCACGATCTGGTGCGCGGTGTGGGGCGCGCGCACCAGGATCGTCAGGTCGGGGTCAGGCCCGGCTCAGCGCGGCATCAGCCCGAGCATCATGGCCACGAACTGCTCGGCCTTGATGAAGCCGCCGCCGTACTTGGCGTCGAACTCGGCGGCGGGCTTGGCGGCACGGATCTGCTCGTCGGTCTGCCCGGCGCGGCGGGCGTCGCGGATGCGTTGCGTCACCGTGGCCAGCATCTGGCGCGTGGCCTGCAGTTCGGCCTTGGTCGACAGCGGCCCGTGGCCGGGGATGATCTTCGTGCGGTCGCCGATCAGCGCCAGCACGCGGTCGTAGGCCGCCAGCACGCCCTCGGGGCTGCCGTTGCTCGACACGTCGATGAACGGGTACATGCCGTTGAAGTAGGTGTCGCCCATGTGCACCACGTCGCTCTTGCGGAAGTGCACGACGAGGTCGCCGTCGGTGTGCGCGCGCGGCACGTGGAAGGCGTGCACCTCCTCGCCGTTGACGTGGAAGGTGATCTCGCCGGCCACCGTCACCACCGGCAGGCCGGCCTTCGCGGTGGGGGCCTGCTTCGCGCCGATGAAGCTCATGAACTGCTCGGTCGACAGGCGCCGGCGCACGTTGTCGTGCGCGACGATGATCGCGCCGTCGCCGCCGAGGACCTCGTTGCCCCCGGTGTGGTCGAAGTGGAAGTGCGTGTTCAGCAGGAACTGCACCGGCTTGGGCGAGAGCCGCAGGATCGCCGCCTTCAGCTTGGGCGCCATCGGCGCGAACTGGTCATCGATCATGAACACCGAGTCCGGCCCCACCGAGAGGCCCACGTTGCCGCCCGCGCCGGTGAGCATGTAGACGGTGTCGGAGAGCTTCTCCACCTGCACCGCGACCTTGCTGAAGTCGTCCTGCGCGTGGGCGCCTGGGCCCGGCGTGGCGAGGGCGGCGGTGACCAGGGCGAGCAGGTGGCGGCGGTGCATGCGGGGTGTCTCCAGGGATGGTGGGTAGGGTCGGGCGGCGCTGGAGCTTAGCGGCTCCGCGCGGCTCGTGCCGGCGGCCGCCGGCCCCGGGGTAGCCCCGAGCCGCGGCGCCGCGCGCGGTGCTACAAGTCCCGAACCCGTGCCGCGGCGACGGCACCCACGGAGGAGACGACGATGACCCGAGGCAAGACCTGGCTGGCCTGCGTGGCCGCGGCCGTGACGACGCTGCTGGTGGCTGCGCCCGCCCATGCGCAGGGCTACCCGACCAAGCCGATCACGCTGGTCGTGCCGTTCGCCGCCGGCGGGCCCACCGACGTGGTGGCGCGGCTGCTCGGCGGCACGATGACGCGCACGCTGGGGCAGACGGTGGTGGTGGAGAACCGGGTCGGCGCCGGCGGCACCATCGCCGCGGCCTCGGTGGCGCGCGCCGCGCCCGACGGCTACACCTTCCTCATCCACCACAACGGCATGGGCACGGCGCCTTCGCTGTACCGCAAGCTCAGCTACAACCCGCTGGCCGACTTCGAGTACGTGACGCAGGTGGTCGACGTGCCGATGACGCTGGTGGGCCGCAAGGACCTGCCCGCGAAGGACTTCAACGAACTGCTCGCCTACCTCAAGGCCAACGGCACCAAGGTGAACCTCGCGCACGCCGGGCTGGGCGCGGTGTCGCACCTGTGCGGCATGCTGTTCCGCCAGGCCGTGGGCACCGAGATGACGACCGTGCCCTACCAGGGCACCGGGCCGGCGCTGAACGCGCTGCTGGCCGGGCAGGTCGACCTGCTGTGCGACCAGACCACCGGCACCGCGCCGCACATCAAGGCCGGCACCGTGAAGCTCTACGGCGTGACCACGACGAGCCGGCTGAAGCTGCTGCCCGAGGCGCCGACGCTGGCCGAGCAGGGGCTGCCCGGCTTCCAGGTGGTGGTGTGGCACGGCATCTACGCGCCCAGGGGCACGCCGAAAGAGGTGGTCGACCGCTTCGGCAACGCGGTGCGCGGCGCGCTGAAGGACGCGGCGGTGCTGGCCCGCCTCACCGAACTCGGCGCCGTGGTGGCCGCCGACGACAAGCTCACGCCCACCGGCCTGCAGACCTGGCTGCAGCAGGAGACGCAGCGCTACGGGCCCGTCATCAAGGCCGCCGGGCAATTCGCCGACTGACCGCGCCACTCCGTATTTACCCGGATCCGCGCGCGGGCCTGTCGTACTCGTTGCTTTCGCGTCGTCTGTTCCTTCAACGCGCCTCGATCGAGGCGCCCGGTGTCAGGGACTACCGAAGGTCCCGGTTCAACGGAATGGCCGCAGCGGCGGCCGCACGAAGGAGATCGAGATGGCTGGCGGATTCACCAAGACCTGGGTCAAGACCCTCGACAACGCACTGAAGGCCGGCGTGCCCGCCGAGCAGTTCAAGGGCATCCAGGCCTTCGGCACCAACCTCGAGAAGGCTGAGGAAGCGATGCTGAAGATGGGCGACCTGCGCGAGCAGATCGAGAAGGACTGGGCCGAATTCGAGAAGCTGCGCAAGGTCGCCAACACCTACATCCCGACGATCCAGTCGCAGAGCAAGCTGTACCGCAAGGCCTCCGAAGGCATGGAGTCGGCCTACAAGAAGCTCGGCGACAAGCAGACCGCCGAAGCGGCCTCGATGCTGCGCGCCGGCCTGGACTGCATCGACGCGATGACCGACAAGAACGTGAACCTCAGCTTCGACTGCAAGATCACGCATTGAGTTCGGGCCCCCAAGCTCGCTAGCGCTCGCTACCCCCAGGCCCCGGAGGGGGCCTCTGCGCGGCCCGCGGGGCCGTCCGCCGACGGACCGGCAAAGCCGGATCCGTGGCGGGAAGCTTGGTCAATGCATTCGCGCCGGCGACAGTCAAGTCCGCCGGCGCGCTGTGCGTGATGACGAGGTCGGCGTTCGGCAGGTCGTTGGCCTCGACCTTGCGGCGCGCGGCCTCGTCGCTCAGACCCAGGTCGCGCCAGCGCTGCAGCAGCCGCGCGGCGAGCACGTCGCGCGGCACGTCGAGCATCACCGTCGCGTCGAACAGCGGGCGCAGGGCGCGCCACGGCGGCTCGTCGAGCAGCAGCCAGTTGCCTTCGACGATGACGAGCCGCACCGTGCCGGCGATCACCGCGGCGCCGGCCCGGGCGATCTCCAGCCGGCGGTCGAACACCGGCACGACGACCTCGCACCCGTCGTCGGCCCTCAGCCGGGCGAGCATCGCCGCGAGGCCGTCGACATCGTAGGTGTGCGGCGCCCCCTTGCGGGCTCGCTGGCCGCGCTGCTCGAGCAGGCCGTCGTCGAGGTGGTAGCCGTCCATCGCGAGCATCGCCGCAAGGCCCGGGCGAGCCGCCTCGAGGTGGGCCAGCAGCGAAGCGGCCAGCGTGCTCTTGCCCGAGCCCGGTGCCCCGGCCAGGGCCACGATGCGCCGGGCCGGCCCCTGCGTGGCCAGCAGGCGGCGCGCCAGCTCGTCGGCGGGGCCTACAGGCTCACCTGGTTGCGGCCGCGCCGCTTGGACTGGTACAGCGCACGGTCGGCCGCTTCGAGCAGCTCGCGCTCGCTGCTCATCTCGGGCGTCAGCTCGGCCACGCCGATCGAGACCGTCTGGTGGTGCTCCACCGGCCGCGTGGTCTGCTTGTTCACCGGGTCGGGCAACTCGATCGGGAACTGCGCCATCGCCGCGCGGATGCGCTCGGCCGCTTCCACCGCCGCGGCCACCGGCGTGTTCTCCATCACGATGGTGAACTCCTCGCCGCCCACGCGACCCAGCGTGTCGGGGCTGCGCAGTTCGGAGCGCGCGATCTTCGTGGTGATCTGCAGCACCGTGTCGCCGGCCGCGTGGCCGTAGGTGTCGTTGACGGTCTTGAAGTGGTCCAGGTCGTAGGCGATCACCGAGAGCGGCCGGCCGCTGGCGCGCGCCCGCGCGTAGGCCTGCTTCAGCGTGTCGATCAGGAACTTGCGGTTGTAGGCGCCGGTCCCGGCGTCGACGATGGTCTGCTGATAGATGTGGTCGTGCAGCAGCAGCTCGAGGCTGTTGGTGGTGTGGAAGCGCAGCACCACGTCGGACAGGCGCACCAGGTCGCCGTCCTTCAGCAGCGTCGCCTCGGTGATCGGCGTCTCGTTGACCCGCGTGCCGTTGGAGGAGCCGAGGTCGCGGATGGTCACGCCGTCGGGGCCCACCTGCAGTTCGGCGTGGTGGCGGCTGACGCCCGCGGCGTCGATGCGCAACTGCGCCTCGGGCACGCGGCCGATGGTCTGCACGCCAGGGCCCAGGTCGAAGCGCTGGCCCGCGTCGGGCCCGCTGTACAGCACGAAGCAGGGCTTGGTCGCGGTGCCCACGGTCCGGAGCAGCGCCACCGCATTGGGGTCGATGACGGCGGTCGGGGGCTGCTCTTGCATGGCGGACTCCTGCTGCGGGGGCGGATGGTCGGATGCTGCCGCAGGCCCGGCGGGGCCCGAGGCGTGACCCGATTGTGTAGGGACACGCACCGGCCCGTGATTCCGGCGTGTTCGAAACCGTTCGGAAGTTCGTCACGAACGCGCTTCGTGTTTGCACCAGCAAGCCCCCGCGACGCGCGGGCCGACAATGGTCCGACACTTTCGAGGAGGATCCGATGACGCTTTCGTCCCGGCGCCCGGCCACGCGCAGAACCTTCGCGGTCGCGGTGGCAGCCGCTGCAACCGCCGCCGCGCTCGCGCTCCCGCTGGCCGCGCAGGCCCAGCAGCGGGTGTTCTTCGGCATCGCCACGGGCGGCACCGGCGGCACCTACTACCCGCTGGGCGGGATGCTCGCGCAGCTCATCTCGAACAAGGTCGTGATCGGCAACGCCAAGCTCTCGGCCACCGCCGAGACGGCCGGAGCCTCGGTGGGCAATGCGCAGCTGCTGGGCCGCAAGGAGATCGAGTCGGCCTTCGTCGCGGCCGACGTGCTCGACCAGGCCTACAACGGCAAGGCGCAGTTCGACGGCAAGCCGCTGAAGAACCTGCGTGCGCTCGGTGCGCTGTACCCTGAACAGGTGCAGCTCGTCACCGCGGCCAAGTCCAACATCCGCGGCTTCAAGGACCTGAAGGGCAAGTCGGTCTCGTCGGGTTCGCCGGGCTCGGGCCAGTGGCAGCTGCTGGGCGACCTGCTCGAGGCGCACGGCATGACGCGCAAGGACATCGGCGAGGACCTGTCGTCGTTCGCGCAGTCGGTGGACAAGATCAAGGACGGCAACCTCGTCGCCTCGCTGATCACCGCCGGCGCGCCCACGTCGGCCGTCACCGACCTGGCCAACGGCACCGAGGTGCGCATCGTGCCGCTGGCCGGCGCCGAGATCGAGGCGCTGAAGAAGAAGCAGCCGTACTACGCGTCGGTCACGCTGCCGGCCAACCTCTACAAGGGCCAGGCCGCACCGGTCGAGACGCTGGCGGTGATGGCGATCTGGGCCACGCACGAAGGCCTCTCCGACGACACCGCCTACGCCGTGACGAAGGCGCTGTTCGAGAACACCGAGACGCTCGGCCAGGTGCACCCCAAGGGCAAGGAGATCTCGCTGAAGACGGCGCTGCAGTCGGTGTCGATCCCGCTGCACCCCGGTGCGGCGCGCTACTACCGCGAGAAGGGGCTGCTGAAGTAGGCCGCAAGCGATGAGGGCCTCGCGGGCGGCGTGGCTGCTGGCGGGCCTGGGCGTGGCAGGCCTGGACGTGGCCGCTGCGGCCCGCGCGGGCGCGGCGGCCTGCACGCTGCACGTCGAGCCCACGCGCGGCGCCGGCGTCACGCTCGAACTGCCGCTGCCGCCGGCGCGCGAGTTCACGCTGAGCTACCTGCACTCGGTCACCCGCACCTGGGTGCACGAGACGCTGCAGGCCGACGGCGGCGGGCTCGTGCAGCGGCGCATCGCCTGGAGCGTGCCCGGCCCGGGGCTGCCCACCGAGGCCTTGCCGGGCGAGCGCTTCGAGCGCACGGCCGACGGGTTCGTGATCGACGGCATGCAGCGCCGCATCGAGCGGCTGGCGATGCGGGTCGATCCGCAGCAGCAGCAGACGCTCGAGGTGGCCGGCCACCGCCACCCGCTCGCCACCGCGGGCCCCGCCGCGCTCGTGCTCGAGGCGCGCGGCTGCGACTGACCTCGGTCCCACCTCCACACAACCCACCGCCCGATGAGTGCCACCCACGGCGATTCCCCCCTGCTGCACGGCGTCGAGGCCGTCTCCGAACAGCGCCAGCAGGAGCTGATCCGGCAGTTCGACGCCGAGTCGAACTTCCGCCGGCTGGTGGGGCCGCTGGCGCTGGTGGTCACCGTGCTCGCGGTGATCCTGTCGGCCTTCCACGTCTACACCGCGGGCTTCGGTCTGCTGGTGGAGATCAAGCACCGCACCTTCCACCTCGCGATGGTGCTCGGGCTGGTGTTCCTGGTGTTCCCGCGCGCGGAGCCGCCTGCGCAGGCCGGGGCGCGGGCGCGCGGCTGGGCGATGGGGCTGGTGTTCGCGGCCTTCTACCTGTACCTCGCCTGGGACCTGGTGAGCCGGTTCATCGAGAGCGGCGAGATCGGCAGGACCCTCGGCGCGGCCTACCTGGCGCTGATCGCGGCGCTCGCCGCCTCGGGCCTGCCGATCCGGCGGCTGGGCGGCCATGGCCACCGGCTCGGGCTGCTCGACCTGCCGCTGGCGCTCGCGGCCGCAGGCGTGTCGGGCTATCTGCTCGTGTTCTTCCAGGACGTCTTCGTGGCCCGCGTCGGCGCGCCGATCGCGCAGGACTACCTGATGGGCGTGCTGGCCGTGGTGATGGTGATGGAGGCGACGCGCCGCGCGATGGGGCCGCTGCTGCCTGCCATCGGCATGGCCTGCCTGCTGTACGCGCTGTTCGGCCGCGCGATGCCCGGCGTGCTGGCGCACCGCGGCTACAGCGTGGTGCGGCTGGTGAACCACCTGTACGTTGGTACCGAGGGCCTGTACGGCATCGCGGTGGGCGTGGTCGCGACCTACGTCTTCCACTTCGTGCTGTTCGGCGTGCTGGCGCAGATGACGGGCCTGGGCAAGCTGTTCATGGACCTGGCCACCATCGCGGCGGGCCGCTACTCGGGCGGGCCGGCCAAGGTGTGCGTGGTGTCGTCGGGCCTGTTCGGCATGATCTCCGGCAGCCCGGTGGCCAACGCCGTGACCACCGGCGCGCTGACGATCCCGATGATGAAGAAGTACGGCTTCTCGGCGCGTTTCGCAGGTGCGATCGAAGCCTCGGCGTCGTGCGGCGGGCAGGTGACGCCGCCGGTGATGGGTGCCTCGGCCTTCGTGATGGCCGAGATGCTGGGGGTGCCGTACAAGGAACTGGCCGTCATCGCGATCGTGCCGGCGATGTTCCACTACCTCGCGTGCCTGACGATGGTGCACCTGGAAGCGAAGCGCCTGGGCCTGCAGGGCGTGGACGCGGCGCTGATCCCGCGCCTGGCCGAGGTGGTGCGGCGCGGCTGGCACCTGTTCATCCCGCTGATCGCGCTGGTGGGCCTGCTGCTGCTGGACTACACGCCGTTCCTCGCGGCGTTCTGGGGCATCGTGCTGACGGTGGTGTGCTCGTGGATTCCGCCGCTGGTGCGCCGCGCCGGGCTGCCGCAACTCGAAGGCCAGGCGCTCACGCCGCGGCTGCTGGTGAAAGGGTTCGAGGAAGGGGCCAAGTCGGCGCTGGCGATCGGCGCGGTGTGCGCCTGCGTGGGCCTGATCCTGGGCACGCTCACGCTCTCGGGGCTGGGCTTCAAGTTCTCCGGCGCGGTGGTGGAGCTCTCGGCCGATGTCGCGCGCGCGCTGGTGGCCATCGACGTGACGGGCCTGCTCACCGAGCACGGCACGCAGGTCTTCGCCGGGCTCATCTTCGTGGCGGTGGCCTGCATCCTGATGGGCACCGGCATCCCGACGACGCCCACCTACATCATCCTGGCATCGATCGCCGCGCCCGCGCTGCTCAAGCTCGGCGTGCCGCTGCTGGCCACCCACTTCTTCGTCTTCTACTACGGCGTGCTCGCCGACGTCACGCCGCCGGTGGCGATGGCCGCCTATGCGGCCGCCGGCATCGCCGGCAGCGAGCCGATGCGCACCGGCCTCACCGCGTTCCGGCTGTCGATGGGCAAGGCGCTGGTGCCCTTCATGTTCGTCTACACGCCGAGCCTGCTGTTCATCGGCTTCGACCCGCTGCAGTTCACGCTGGCCGTCGTCAGCGGCGTGGTGTGCGTGGTGGCGCTCTCGGCCGCCTACATCGGCCACTTCCGCGCCGGCCTCGCGAGGCCGCAGAAGGCGGTGCTCACGGTGGCGGGGCTGATGCTGGTGGTCAACGACTGGCGGCTCGACGCGATCGGCATCGCGGTGGTGGTGATCGTGCTCGGGCACAACGCGTGGCGGGCCCGGCCGCGGGGCGCGTGACCGGCGAACGCCGGCGGGGTCGAGCCACGAGCCCGCGTGGTGCCCAGGCCGCGAGCGGCGGGAATCAGCGCCCCGCCAGGAACTGCTCGACCAAGGTCGGGAAGGTGGCGGCCTCGATCGGCTTCGACAGATAGCCATCGCAGCCGGCCGCCCGCGCCCGAACCTCGTCGCCGGACATCGCATACGAGGTCACGGCCACCACGGGCACGCCGGCGAGATCGGGGCGGGCCTTCAGCCGCCGCGTCAGCTCGAAGCCGTCGACTCCGGGCAGTTGCAGATCCATCAGGATCAGGTCCGGCCGCACCTCGTCGATCGACGCGACGGCCGAGTCGGCGTCGGCCGCGGTGCGCACGCGATAGCCGTCGATGGTCAGCAGGTGCTCCAGCAGCGCGAGGTTCAGCGGATGGTCGTCGACGACGAGGATGGTGGCGCCGGTCATGCGTGCACCTCGGCCGGGGCCGCCTGGCGGGGCAGGATGGCCGAGAACACGCTGCCGCGACCCGGCTCGCTGCGCACTGCCACCTCGCCACCCTGCGCCTCGACGAGCCGGCGGGTCAGCGCGAGCCCGAGCCCGGTGCCCTGGTGACGCTTGGAGGCACCGCCCTCGAGCTGCTGAAACTCGGTGAACAACTTCGGCAAGTCGTCGGCGGCGATGCCGATGCCGGTGTCGGCCACGTCCACGCGGAAGCGGTCGTCGCCCTCGGGGCCGACGCTGACGGTGACCGACCCCGCGTCCGGCGTGAACTTCAGCGCATTGGAGAGGTAGTTGTAGAGCACCTGCTTGAAGCGGGACGGGTCGATGCAGACGTTGCGCACGGCAGTGTCGTAGCGTTTGGCGACGCGGATGCCCTTCTGGCGCGCGATCTCGCTCAGCACTTCGGTGACCTCCTCGACGAGCGCCACGAGATCCACCGGCACCGGCCGGAACTCGACCTTCCCGGCCTCGACCTTGGCCAGGTCGAGGATGTCGTTGATGAGCTCCAGCAGGTGCCGGCCGCTGGTGAGGATGTGGCTCGTGAAGCGCGAGAACTGCGGCGACTGCGGATCGACCTTGCCGGCCAGGATGATCTGCGAGAAGCCGATGATGGCGTTCAGCGGCGTGCGCAGCTCGTGGGACATGTTGGCCAGGAAGGCGCTCTTGGTGCGGCTGGCCGCGACGATGCGCTGGTTCTCGGCCTCGAGCGCTTCGGTGCGCAGGCGCAGCTGCTCGGCGTGGCGGCGCTCGGTGATGTCGCGCACCGTCGCGAGGTGGGTGGCCTCGTCGTTCCAGAACAGCGACACGACGCGGATCTCGCAGGTGCGCTCGCCATCCGGACGCGGCAGCATGATCTCCGCGGGCTCCCCGTCGCGCACCGAGAAGCCGAGCCGCTCGCCGAGCAGCTCGGAGCGGCTGCGGCCGAACAGCTCGATGGCCGCCTGGTTCACGTAGCGCACCACGCCGTCGAGGTTGACGACCAGCACGGCGTCGGGCATGGCGTCGAGCAGCCGGCGCATCTGCGTGAGCCGCTCGCGTTTGCGCTCGATGATGTGCAGCACGCTGCGCCAGAAGAGCCGGTTGTTGGTCTCGTCCTTCAGGTAGATCTCGTCGGCACCGGCGGCAAAGGCCAGGTCGCGCAGGCGGTCGTCGACGGCGCCCGTGACGACGATGATCGAGGTCGCCCTCGACGACGCCCGGACCCGGTTCACGGTGTCGATGCCACTCGAGTCCGGAAGACCGAGGTCGAGGATCACGGCGTCCATCGTGCCTTGCGCCAGCACACCGAGCGCCTCGCGGACGCTGCCGGCGCGGTGGATCTCGAACGTCGGAGACCCTTCGCTCAACCGAAGCGTCACGGTCTCGACGTCGCCGGGGTTGTCGTCCACCACGAGGATGCGCTGCTGGCAGGCCGCCTCCTGGATGCCTTCCTCGAGGTTGTTGCGCATGTTCATGGTGCCGTCCGCCGGTGGCTCAGTGGCCCGCCGGGCCCTTGAACATCTCGCCGAGCCGCGCCCGCTCGTCCTCGAAGGTGTAGGTCGGCGTGCCGGTCAGGATGCCGTGCACGCCCCGGAACGGGGCCTGCACGTGCAGGCCCTTGTCGTCGATCACGTACTCGCGGATGCCCTTGTCGTGGAAGGTTCCGCGCATCTTCAGCACCGTCAGCCCGCGGCGCATCTCGCCGTGCAGCTCGACGTAGCGCAGCAGGATGATGGTGTCGGTGATCGTCGAGATGTGGGTCTCGGTGATCGACTCTCCGCCGGTCAGCATCGACGTCGTGTTGGTGAACAGGCCCGTGATCTCGAGGTGCTTGATCGTGCTGGTCAGCGCGATCACGAACTCGCGGAACGACTTGGGCGTCGACACGCGCTCGAAGGCCGACATGCTGTCGATGGCCACGCGCTTGGGCTGGAAGTCGTGGATGTCGCGCTTCATCTGCAGCAGGTGGTCCTCCAGGCCCATCACTTCCGGGTAGCGGCAGATGATGCGCAGCAGCCCGTCGCGCTCGGCCTGCTCGAAGTCCACGCCCCACGACGCGGCGTTGCGGGTCAGCTGCTCGCGGCTCTCCTCGGCCCCGAACAGCAGCACGCGCTCGCCGGCCTGGATGGCGGCCTTGACGTACTGCGACACCATCAGCGTCTTGCCGGTGCCGGTGGCGCCGCTGACGAGGATGATCGAGTCGCGGTACATGCCGCCGGCGCACATCTTGTCGAGTTCGGCCACGCCCGAGGAGACGCGGATCTGCGATGAGCGTTGCTTCAGCTCGATCGCCGACAGCGGGATGATCGTCACGCCGTCCTCGCTGTCGATGGTGAACGGGTACTCGCCCTTGTGGTGCGTGGCCCCGCGGAACTTCAGGATCTCCACCGTGCGGCGGCGCTTCTCGTTCTCGAGCCGGTTGCGCAGCACGATCACGTTGTCTGCGACGAACTCCTCGACGCCCCAGCGTCCGATGCCGCCTTCCTCGTCGGTGCGCTCCATCGTCACCAGCGTGGTGACCCCGAGCAGGCGCAAGCCCGATGCGATGCGGTGCAGCTCGCGGCGCACGATGTTGGCGTCGGTCAGCTGCGGGAACAGCGCGCCGATGGCGTCGAGGATCACGCGCCGTGCGCCCACCGAGCGGATGCCGTTCTCGATGCGTGCCAGCAGCGCCGACAGGTCATACGACCCCGTGGTGATGACCTCCTCGCCGGGTTCCGGGGTCGCGTCGACGACGGCGATCTTCTTGTCGGACAGCAGGCCTTCCAGGTCCCAGCCGAACGAGCGCACGTTCTGCATCAGGTCCGAGGGCGCTTCCTCGAAGGTGACGAACACGCCGTTCTCGCCGTAGTCGCGCACGCCGGCGAGCAGGAACTGCAGCGCCATCACGGTCTTGCCGCTGCCTGCGGTGCCCGACAACAGCGTGCTGCGGCCCTTGGGGATGCCGCCGTTGGCGATCTGGTCGAATCCGACGATGCCGGTCGGGAGCTTGCTCAACTCCGTCGGTGCGTGCTTCACGCTCATGATTGCAGTCCCTTCTCGATGAGCTCGACGTCCAGGCCGAGCAGGACCTTCTCGCGGTCCGACAGGTCGCCGATGATCTTGCGCACGGGTTCGGGCAGGCGCTTCACGAGGGTCGGCGTGGCCAGGATCTTTTCCTTCTCGGCCATCGCCGGGTGCTCGAGCACGTCGATCACGTCGACCTCGTAGGCCCCCTGCAGGTCGCGCTCGCACAGGGTGCGCAGGTTGTCGATCGCGCGTTGCGACTGCGATGTGCGGCCGGTGATGTACAGGCGCAGCTTGAACTTCGTCATGGGGGGTTCCTCTTACTCGAAACGCCGCCGGTGACCAACCCGGTAGTAGTCGACCAGCAGACCCATCATCTCGAGTGCCAGCAGCCGGGCCTCGAAGACGATGGTGCGCGAGTGGGGATCGTCGAACAGGGACATCGCGCGCTCGATCGCGGCCAGATGGATGTCCAGCAGGTCGCGCGGGCCACCGCCGTGGTCGCCGACCACGGTGATCAGCTGCTCGGCGACGGCCCGCGGCGCGCGCACGTGGTCGCTTTCGCGCAGCAGGTAGGGCTCGAGCAGCCGGTAGTAGTCGCCGACGATGCGCTGGTAGGCCTCGGGGTTGGACACCGAGATCGCGCCCGACTTGGCCAGTGCCGCGGTCACCGAGGTGCCCTGCGTGCGCGACGACATCGCGCGGTAGCCCGCCAGCGTCTCCTCCATCTCGCGCAGCTGCATCTCGCGCCGACGCGTGATCGAGTAGCCGATCGCCCGCTTCAGGTTGCGTGCCGTGACGTCCGACTTGGGCAGGTAGTCCTGCGCGCCGGCATCGATGCAGGCCAGCGCCAGGCGTTCGTCGTCGCTGCCGGTCAGCACGACGATCGGCAGCTGGCCGCGCAGCGCCCGCACGGCGCGCACGGTGTCCACGCCTTCGGCGTCGGGCAGCCGCAGGTCGAGCACGACGACGTCGACCTCCGTCGCCTCGAGCGTGCGCAGCGCCTCGTCCAACCGCGGCGCGTGCATGACCGTGTAGGTGTCCCGCTGGGATTCGTCCAGCAGTTCCCTCACCATTTGCGCGTCGCCGGGGTTGTCCTCCACCAGCAGCAGGATGCGGGTTCCGGTCAATGGGCTCGTCATGACGGGGCTCCGAGGGCACACACGAGGTCGACGACGCGCTCGAACTCGGTGGACTTGTCCAGGACGTGGTCGGCGCCGAGGTGGCGGCTGTGCCGGCGAACCTCGTCGGACTCGCCGTCCGTCAGCACCACGACCAGGCAGCCGGGGTTCAGCTTGCGAAGCAGGCCGAGCAGCTCGAACCCTTGCGGGTCATGCGCGGGCAGGTCGAAGACGACGCAGTGCGGGCGCCAGTCGGTGTAGCGGCGCAGCACGTCGGCGGCCCTGCCGCCGCAGGTCTGCGCGATCACACCGTCGAGCTCCGACAGCATGCGGCCCAGGCGCTGGCGCGTGGGCGCCGCCTCGTCGACGACGAGTGCGCGGATCGATGGGACCGGGCTGGAAGGCATGGACCGGACTGTGCTCATGACGGGGGCCGAGCGACAGTCGGCACGAGCACCCGGAGGTGTCGGCTATTTGCCGACAGGCGGTGCCGGTGCCCCGTCCGGTGCTGCGCCCGGCGGCGCGTCGCCGGCGTTGCGGGCGGACAACAAGTCGACGACCCGGTGCAGTTCACCCTTGAGCAGGAAGTGGTCCGCCCCTGCGGCCAGCGCATGTCGCCGGACCTCGGGCTCGCGGCTGCTCGTGACCACGATCACGAGGCAGCGTTCGCCGCCCGGGGCGGCGCGGATCGCCCGCGTGACCTCGATGCCCGTCATGCCCGGCATCTGCACGTCGAGCAGGGCGACGTCGGGCGCCGCATCGAGGAACAGCCGCAGCGCCTCGGTGCCGTCGGCCGCGGGGCCGAGCACTTGCGCGCCGGCCTCCTCGACCAGCTCGCGCAGCGCCTCGGCGACGATCGGCGAGTCGTCGGCGACGAGGACCAGGCGACCTGGGGAGTCGTTCATCCCGGAAAGCATCGTCCCGGTCGCGCCGGGCCTGAGTCAGGATTCGGACGATCGGCTGTAGGCAATTCACCGACAGGGATCACCCTAGTCCACGATGCCGTTGTGCAGCGCGTAGCGGGCCATCTCGACGCGGCCGGTGAGGCCGGTCTTCTTGCGGATGCGCTCGAGATAGGTGGCCACCGTCTTGCTCGACAGGCCGAGGTCGTAGGCGATCTCCTTGATCGCCTGTCCGAGCGCGATGCGGCGGAAGATGTCGAGCTCGCGCTCCGACAGTGCCAGGTGCGGATGGGTGGGCTGCTTCTGGTGCATCGAGCGCGCGAGCGCGGCCGCCGTGTCGGCGTGCAGGTAGTGGCCGCCGGCGGTGACACGCTCGATCGCCTGCTCGAGCTCGGTGTCGGCCTGGTGCTTGTGCACCAGCCCGTTGGCGCCGGCCCGCATGGTCTCGATGACGTACTCGATCTCGGTGGTCGCCGTCAGCACGAGGATCGGCATCGTCGGGTGCCGCTCGCGCACGGCTGTCAGCAGCGGCAGGATGCCGGGCCCGGGCATCATCACGTCGAGCAGCAGCAGGCTCCAAGGCTGCGTGTCCAGCTGGGCCAGCGCCGCGTCGCCGTCGATCGCCTCCCCGACCTGCGCATCGGGGTACAGCTCGCGCACGATCTCGCGCAAGCCGCGGCGCGTCACGGCGTGGTCGTCGGCGATCAGCACGTGCTTCATGCCGTGGTCCCATGCATCGGCACGATCACCACGGCGACCGTGCCGCCCGATTCGCCCGTGCGGATCGTGAAGCGGCCGCCGATGGCCACCGCGCGCTCGGTCATGCCGAGCAGACCCAGCGCGTCGCTGCGGGTGGTGGCCCCTACGGGCAGGCCGACACCGTCGTCGTGCACCTCCATCCGCCACTGGTCATCCACCTCGCGGAGCGCGATCCGCAACGAGCGGGCGTGCGAGTGGCGCACGACGTTGGACATCAGCTCCTGCAGGATGCGGAACATCGCGGTGGCCACGTCGGGTGGCGGCGAAGGCAGGCCTGCCCCGACCTCGACGAGGGTGGCGATGCCGCTGCGGGCCTCGAAGCGGCGCGCCTCGTCCCGAACGGCGGCCACCAGGCCGAGCGAATCCAGCGCGCTCGGCCGCAGCTCGACCGAGATGCGTTGCACGGTGGCGATGGTGTTGTCGACCAGCGCGTCGGTCTCGGCGAGGCGGTCGACCAGGGCCCGCGGGCTGGCACTCTTCGCCTCGATCCGGCGCTGCACCCAGCGCAGGTCCATCTTGATGCCCGTCAGCAGCTGGCCGAGCTCGTCGTGCACCTCACGCGCGATCAGCTTGCGCTCCTGCTCGCGCACCGCGCTCAGCCGTGCCGCCAGCGCCCGCATCTGCCGCTGGCGCTCCAGCAGCTGTTGATTGACCCGACGCAGCTCGTCGGATTGGCGTCGGACCTCGGTGACGTCGCGGCAGATCACCGCGACCTGCGTGATCTCGCCGGCGGCGTTCGGCAAGGCGCTGGTGACGATGGACACGGTCACGGGCGAGCCGTCGCGCCGGAAGCGCACGAGCTCCTCGGGCACGCCGGTCCCGCGGCCGAGCCGGGTCTGCTCGAGGCGGTGTTGCTGGTGCTCGCTGTCGGGGCCGGGGGCGGCTCGGATGACCTCGCCGAACGGGCGCCCGATCGCCTCGTCGGCGCCGTAGCCGAACATCGCGGCGGCGCCGTGGTTCCACGTCGAGACGCTGCCATCGAGCGCGATGCCGACGATCGCGTCGGCCGACGCGTCGACGATGGCCGCCAGGCGCGCCTGCAGGTCGTCCGCCCGTGCCCGCGCGGCGGCCTCGGCGGCACGTGCCACCGCATGGGCGATGGTGCGCGTCAGCGCGTGCGGGTGGAGCTCGTGCTTGGTCAGGTAGTCCTGCGCGCCCGCGGCGATGCAGTCCAGCGCGAGCGCTTCGTCGTCCAGGCCGGTCAGCACGACCAGCGGCATCGATGGGGCCGACGCCCGCAAGGCGCGCACGCATTCGATGCCAGCGGCGTCCGGCAGCCGCAGATCCAGCAGCGCCACGTCGAAGCCGCTGTCGATCGCCAGTTGTCGGGCCTCCTCGAGCCGCACGACGTGCACCACCTCGTGGCGCGGCGCATGCGTGACCGCCAGGTACTCGCCGACGAGTTCGGCGTCGCCAATGTCGTCCTCGACGAGCAGGACGCGGCGCAGGGTGGAGGTGTCCATTGGGGCCGGGCCTCAAGGGAGCCGCACGATCGTGAACCAGAAGCCCTCGACGGACCGCACGACGGTCTGGAAGGCCTCGAAGCCCACCGGCTTGGTGACGTAGCAGTTGGCCCCGAGCTCGTAGCTGCGGACGATGTCCTGCTCGGCGTCCGACGAGGTCAGGATCACGATCGGCACCTTGCGCAGCCGCGGCTGCCTGCGGATCTCCTCGAGCACCTCGCGGCCGGAGATGCGCGGCAGGTTGAGGTCCAGCAGCACGAGGTCGGGCATCGGCTTGCCCGCGTAGGGCGGCCGTTGCAGCAGGTAGTCCAGCGCCTGCTCGCCGTCGACCACCACGTCGATCTCCAGGTGCAGGCGGCCGGCTTCGAGTGTCTCGCGCGTCAGGTCGGCGTCGCCGGGGTTGTCCTCCACGAGCAGGACGCGCACGGGTGTGCTCATGGTTCGCCTCCGGTCTTGGGCAGGGTGAAGAAGAAGGTCGTTCCGTGCCCAGGCACGGAGTCGACGCCGATCGTGCCGCCGTGGCGCTCGACGATGCGCTTGGCGATGGCCAGCCCGATGCCGCTGCCGTCGTAGCGGCCGAGCTCGTGCAGCCGCTGGAACATCATGAAGATCCGGTCGGCGTAGCGCAGGTCCAGACCGATGCCGTTGTCGATGACCTCGAAGCGCCATCCCGAGGCCAGCGGCTCGGCCCGGACCTGCACGCGCGGCGGCGCCTCGCCGTGGAACTTGATGGCGTTGCCGATCAGGTTCCGGAACAGCTGCAGCAGCTGGCCCTCGTCGCCCTGAACCGCGGGCAGCTCACCGACTTCGACCTGGGCAGCCGTTTCCCGGATGAGGTGCTTCATGCCGTGCAGCACCCGTCGCACGACGGAGCCGCTGTCCACCGGGGCGAACGGCTTGCCCTGCGAGCCGACTCGGGAGTAGGCCAGCAGGTCGGCCACCAGGCGCTGCATGCGGCGGGCGCCGTCGGCGGCATAGTGGATGTACTTGTCGGCCCGCTCGTCGAGCCGGCCGCGGTAGCGCTCGGCCAGCAGTTCGGTGTAGTTGGCCACCATGCGCAGGGGCTCCTGCAGGTCGTGCGAGGCGACGTAGGCGAACTGCTCCAGTTCGGCATTGCTGCGCTGGAGTTCCTCGACGTGCCGCGCGCGCTCCTGTTCGAGCTGCCGCTGCTGAGTGAGGTCGCGGAACACGACCGCCAGGCCGCGCACGGTGCCGTCGTCGGAGCGCGTCCCGAGTGGGTCTCCAGCGGCGTGCGGCGGCCGCTGCGCGAGATGGCCACGAGTTCGCGCCCGACGTCTTCGGTGATTCCCTCGGCGAGCATGACGTCGATCGGATTGCGCTCGGTCATCCCGGGCGGACGGTCTTCGCGCAGGAAGACATCCCACACGCTGCGGCCCAGCGCTTCGGCTTCTGTCCACTCGAAGACCCGCTGCGCGACCGCATTGAACCGCGTGATGCGGCCTCGGCTGTCGGTACCGACGAAGCCGCCGCCGATGCTGGCCAGCGCGATGCCCAGGCTCTGCTGCAGGTCGACGAGGCCGTCCTCCGCGGTGCGCCGCCGCTGCACTTCGCCCTGCAGGCGTTCGACGGCGGCCTGCAGCTCGGCCTGCGCCTGCTTGAGCGGGCTGACGTCGGTGACCTGCGCCATGAAGCCGACGACCTCGCCGTCGACGACATCGGGCAGGTAGGTGGCCAGGCTGTGCCGCTGCACTCCATCAGGGCCCGGCACGATGCGCTCGAAGCGCTGCGGCTCGCCGCGCAGCGCTGCACGCATGTACGGCTCGTTCAGCGCGAAGAGCCGCGGCCCGAGGAGCTCAGTGATCGAGCGGCCGATCAACAGGTCCGGATCGGCGCCGAACCACAGCCCGTAGGCACGGTTGGCGAAGCGGCACAGCAGGTCGCGATCCCAGTAGGCCATCATCGACGGCGCCTGGTCGACCAGACGCCGCACGTGGTAGGCGATGTCCTCCGGTCGCTTGCTCGGCGGGCCGAGGTGCGGGGCGACGCGGTCGCCCTGGGGCTCGTCGGGCTGTAGGGGCTTCGTCATGCGAGGATCCCGTCGCCGCCGTGCCCGTCGACGGCCGGCAGCGGCGCGACGCTGCCGGCCGACACTCGGGCCAGCGTGAAGTGGAAGGTGGTGCCGACGCCGGGTGTCGACTCGACCCAGATGCGGCCGCCATGGCGCTCGACGATGCGTTTGGAGATGGCCAGCCCGATGCCGCTGCCCTCGTAGCGGCCGAGCTCGTGCAGCCGCTGGAACATCTGGAAGATGCGCTCGGCGTAGCGCATCTCCAGGCCGATGCCGTTGTCGGACACCGAGAACTGCCACTGCGGCCCCGCTGGCACCGCCTTCACGACGATGCGGGGCGGTGCCTCGCCGCGGAACTTGATGGCGTTGCCGATCAGGTTCTGGAACAGCTGATGCAGCTGGCCTTCGTCGGCCATCACCTCGGGCAGCCCGTCGAACTCGACGCGGGCTTCGGACTCTTGCACCAGGCGGCGCAGCATCTCGAGCACGCGTCGCAACACGCGGTCCGACGACGTGGGCAGCAGCGGCCGCCCTTGCGAACCGACGCGGGAGTAGGCCAGCAGGTCGGACACCAGCCGCTGCATGCGGCGGGCACCGTCGGAGGCGTAGTGGATGTACTTGTCGGCGCGTTCGTCGAGCCGGCCGCGGTAGCGCTCGGCGAGCAGTTCGGTGTAGTTGGCCACCATGCGCAACGGTTCCTGCAGGTCGTGCGAGGCGACGTAGGCGAACTGCTCCAGCTCGGCATTGCTGCGTCGCAGTTCGGCGTCGCGCCGCTTGTTCTCGCGGATGTCGCGCATGATCGACGAGACCCCGGTCAGCACGCCCTGCGTGAGGATGGGTGACAGCGTCACCGAGACATCGATCTCGCGCCCGTCGCGATGAAGGCGCAGCGTCTCGTAGTGGGCCACGTGCTCGCCGGCGCTCAGGCGCGCCATCAGCCGTGCCTCCTCCTCGGCCAGCCGCTCGGGAATCAGCATCAGCACCGAACGGCCGATCACCTCTTCGGCGCTGTAGCCCAGCAGCTTCTGGGCCCCTCGGTTCCAGCTGGTGACGATCGAGCCCGGCGACTTGCTCAGGATCGCATCTTCGGAGCCCTCGACGATCGCGGCCAGCCGCGCGCGCGTGCCTTCGGCGGCACGGCGCTCGGTGATGTCGCTCACCGAGACCAGCATCTGCAGCCCTGCACCCGGCGAGGCGACCGGGTTGAGTCCGATCTCCACGGCCACCTCGGCACCGTCGGCACGCAGCACATGCAGGTCGCTGCCCGCGCCCATCGCACGCGCCCGTGGCGCGGCCAGGAACTGGGCCACATGTGCCGGATGCGCGGCGCGGTAGCGCTCGGGCATCAGCGACTCGATGTCCATGCCGACCAGTTCCTCGCGTCCCCTTCCGAAGAGCAGCTCGGCATTGCGGTTGACCAGGGTGACGCGACGCTGGCCGTCGACCATCAGCATCGCGTTCGGCGCCGCCTCGACGACATCGCGGAAGCGCCGCTGCTCTTGCTCCCGGAAGACATCGCGCTCGCGCATCGTCGCCTGCATGCGTTCGAGCGCACGCGCCAGCACCCCGACCTCGCCCTGCGCCCGCGCGGGCATCGGCGGCGGATGGCTGTCCAGGAAACCCCGTGCGGCCTCGGTCATCGCGGCCAGCGGGCGGGTGACCGTGCGTGCGAACGGGATGGCCAGCAAGGAGGCCAGCAGCGCCGCCCCCAACGCGGCCAGGAACGTGGAGCGGCGGACCTCGCTTTCGAGGAAGGCGTTTTCGCGTTCGGTCAGGATCAGCGCGAGCGGCGTCGCTGCCGCTCCGACGATCGGGGCCACCGAGTAGGCGCGTTCGCCGGCCCCGGCGACCTGCAGACGGCCGCTGCGGGGCGCGCTGGCGGCCAGCAGCGCCTGGGCGCCCGGGAACTGGTCGAGCAGCCCGAACGGAGGCCCGGCGGCGCCGTGCCCCGACTCGCGTGCACGGTCCGGATGCAGGATGAATCGCCCCTCGCCGTCGACGAGGTAGAGCTGCCCGTCGGGCATGGACGCTCGCATGCCCTCCAGCACGGCCTGCAGGTCCAGCGTCACCGCCACCGCGCCCATTCGCCGGCCCTGCGCGTCGTCCACCGGCGTGGACGCACGCAGCACGGCCCGGCGGACGCCGCCGGCACTGGAGCCCGCCGGCGCGAACACGACCGGCGACAGCGCCACCACGCCCGATGCCAGCGCCAGCGCGCCGGCGACGTCGAGGTTCGCACCGTGATCCTCGAGCGCGCGCCCGGTGGCCACCCGCACCGGCGCCCCAGGCGCCAGGCGTTCGATCCGCACCACCTCGCGCCCCTCGGCATCCAGCATGCGCACGTCGAGGAAGTTCGGGTGCCAGCCCAGCAGCGCGCGCATGCCCGGCAGGCGGTTCCCTTCCGTGCCCGGGAGCGGCTGCTGTTCGGCGTGGGCGGTCAGCACCGCGCGGGTCGGGTTGGCTTGGCCGATGCTGTACGCCTCGGCGCGCAGCACGCGGACCTCGTTGCTCAGCCGCAAGGCACTGCCTTCCAGCACGCGCACCCGTTGTTCGGCGTCCAGCGCGGCCAGCGTCTGCCTCAGGGCCGCGTCCACCGTCAGCTCGACCGCCAGTGCCGTGACGGCGACGGTGGCCAGCAGCACGAGCCACAGGCGCGACGCCAGCGTCATGCCCGGCACCCCCGGGCGGCCAACCCTGCTGGCCGCCGAGTCGCCCCGGAATCCGTCGTCAGCTCCGCCATCGAGTCGACCATGCCTGCTCTCCCGACCGGCTGTTCTTCGATCCGCTGGGGTCAGCGGCTTGCTCACGTGAGGTGCTCGCGAGTCTAGTCCGCCGCGCTTCGGGTCGTCATGTCGCGTCGCTCAAGCGTCGGCGCCGGCGGCCGAAATCCCGCTCATCCCGTGCCAACCGAACGCAGGCTCGTGGCGAAGGATCCTTCCGGTGAATCACAAGTTCAGCATCCTCCTCGTCGATGACGACCCCCTCGTGATTAGTGCGCTCGGCAGCATGCTGCAGGAGTTCGGCCAGCTGCGCTTCGCCACGTCGGGCATCGATGCGCTGCGCGTGGCGCGGCAGCAAACGCCGGACCTCATCCTGCTGGACGTCGAGATGCCGGGCATGAGCGGGTTCGAGGTCTGCGTGGCCATGAAGGAGAACCCGCTGCTGGCGGACGTGCCGGTGATCTTCATCACCAGCCACGACAGCGCGGACCACGAGGTCGCCGGACTCGAACTGGGCGCCGCCGACTTCCTCGCCAAGCCGCCGCGGGCGCCGCTGGTGGCGGCGCGCGTGCGCATGCACCTGCGCATGAAGCAGATGGCCGATGCGCTGCGGGCGGCGGCCTACAGCGACGGCCTGACCGGTGTGGCCAACCGCCGCCACTTCGACGAGGCGCTGGCGCGCGAATGGGCACGCGCGCAACGCAACGGCGATCCGCTGTCGCTGCTGCTGATCGACATCGACCACTTCAAGAAATACAACGACCGCTACGGACACCAGGCCGGCGACCGCTGCCTGGCCTCGGTGGCCGGTGCGCTGCGCAGCCACATCCACCGCGCGACCGACCTCGTGGCGCGCTACGGTGGCGAGGAGTTCGCGGTGCTGCTGCCGGACACCGATGCCAGCGGGGCACGGTACATGGCCGAGCACCTGCTGCGTGCAGTGGCGACCCTGGGCCTCGCGCACGAGGCTTCGCCGGTGGGGCCGCACGTGACGCTGTCGATCGGCGCGAGCACCAGCCGCTCGCACGATCGGGGGCCACGACCGGCGGACTCCCGTCTGGGCGGCCTGATCAAGCCGGCGATGGCCGACCTGGTGGCCGCGGCCGACCAGGCGCTGTACGCGGCCAAGGAAGGCGGGCGGCGCCAGGCGCGCTACCTCTCCGTCGACGACCTCGGCCTGCCCGGCCGTGCCGAGCGGGTGGGCGATGTCGCCGAGCCCGCGGCCGAGGCACTGCGCGCCTGAGCGGCCGCGGCACGCGCGACCGGGACCTGCGACGTGCCGCTGGATCACCACAGCGTCCTGATCGTCGACGACAACCCGGGCGACGCCGACCTCGCCAGCGAGCGGCTGGCCGAAGCGCCGGGCTGCGATTTCGAGACGCGTTGCGCGACGACGCTCGCGCAGGCGCTCGAGGCGATCGCCGAGCGGCCGCCGGAGGCCGTGATCCTCGACCTGAACCTGCCCGACTCCACCGGCCTGCAGACCCTGCACCGCGTGCACCGGGCAGCCGCCGCGACGCCGGTGATCGTCGTCTCCGGGGTCGTCGACGGGGCTTTGCGCATCGCGGCGCTGCAGGCCGGTGCCGTGGACGTGCTGTCCAAGGACGAGACCAGCGGGCGACTGTTCTGCCGCAGCGTGCTGTACGTCATCGAGCGGCAGCGCGCCCGGCTCCAGCACCGTCAGCTCGAGCAGCTGCTCGACGCCACGCCGGACGCGATGCTGGTCGTCAACGGCCGCAGCGAGGTGCGCTTCGTCAACCGTGCGGCGATGGCGCTGTTCGGACTCTCGCACGAGGAACTGCTGCGCGAGCGGCTCGCCTTCGCCGTGGGCGACGGCGACAACTTCGAGCTGGTCGTGCCGCGCCGCGACGCCGAACCCCGCGTCTGCGAGATGCGCGTGGTCGTGATGGAGTGGAACGGCGAGCAAACGCACCTCGCGTCGATGCGCGACATCACCGAGCGCAAGCAGGCCGAGGAGCTGCGGCGCCGCAGCGTCGAGCTGCAGGTGCAGAACGTACGCATCCAGCAGGCCAGCGATCTGAAGAGCGCGTTCGTGGCACACATGAGCCATGAGATCCGCACGCCGATGAACGCCGTCATCGGTCTGACGCACCTGCTCGCGCAGACGCCGCTCGACGACGACCAGCACGCCATGCTCGGGCAGCTGCGCGCCGCCGGGACCACGCTGATGGGTCTGCTGGACAACGTGCTGGACCTGTCCAAGATCGAGGCCGGCGAGGTCGCGATCGAGCGGGTCCCGTTCGAACTCCCGGCGCTCGTGGACGAGGTGGTGGCGCTGTTCGCGCCGCAGGCCCGCGCCAAGGGCCTGGCGCTGGAGGTCCGCAGCGCCGCCGGTTTGCCGCGCTGGGTGCTCGGCGACCCGATGCGTCTGCGCCAGATCCTCACCAACCTGCTCGGCAACGCCGTCAAGTTCACCGAATCCGGTGGCGTGACGCTGGCGATCGACGACCACCCGCCGGGCCTGCGCTTTGCCGTGCGCGACACCGGCATCGGCATCGACGCGGACGCGCAGGCCCGCCTGTTCACGCCGTTCATGCAGGCCGACGCGACGACGACGCGGCGATTCGGCGGCACCGGGCTCGGCCTGTCGATCGTGCGCCGGCTGGCCGAGCTGATGGGCGGCCGGGTGACGGTGTGCAGCGAGCCCGGCGTCGGCAGCGCATTCGACGTCGAGCTGCCGCTGCGGGAGACGGCCGCACCCCTGGGCTCGGCGCTCGGCGTGAGGCTGCTGGCGGTCGGGTCCACCATCGCAGCTCGCTGGGGCGGCCCTGCAGCCGATCTCGGCTGGATGCTGGATGTGCTCGACGACGCGGACACCGGATCCTTGCGTCACCGCCTGCAGCACCATCCGCGGCCCGACGCGGTGTTGTCCGAAGCCCCGGCGTCGGCATGGGTCGCCGCGGTGTGCCCGGAGGCGACCGACGGCAGCGCGGGGCCGCCGTGCCTGGTGCTCGACGGGCTCCCACCGACCGCTGGGCGCCTCTACGCCGCGGTCGACGCGCAGCTGCGTGCACGGTGCGGCATCGGTGTCCCGCTCGACGGAACCCGTGTCGGTTCGGGCGCCGTGCACTGGCTGCCGGGTACCCGCCTGCTGGTCGTCGACGACAGCGACATCAACCGCGAAGTGGCGCGCCGGCTGCTCGAGCGCGAGGGCGCCGAGGTGCACGGCTGCGCCGACGCGATGTCCGCCCTGCGCCGTCTCGCTGACGTGGGCGATCGGTTCGATGCGGTGCTTCTGGACGTGCAGATGCCGGAGGTCGATGGCGTCGAGGCCGCGCGGCGCATCCGCGCTCTCCCGCGCTTGGGGGGCCTGCCGCTCATCGCCCTCAGCGCCGGGGCCCTGGTGGCCGAGCGTCAGCGCGCCCTCGATGCCGGGATGGACGACTTCCTCGTCAAGCCGATCGATCCGGCGGCGCTCGTGCGCGCGCTGCGCCGCCACATCGAGGCGCACCGGGGCTGCGCCCTGGCGGTGGAGGATGCGCCAGCGGATTCCGGGTTGCAGCCTGGCGGGCCTGCGACCGGGCAGGCGCTCGCCCGCATCGATGGCCTGTGCCTGCCGCGGCACTTCGCGTCGAACACGTCGCTGTGGCGGCGCCTCGCGCGCGCGCTGGTCGACGAGTACGCCGACCTGGCCGAGGCCTGCCCGGACGGCCGCGAGCCCGCGGAGACGCCGCGTCGCCGGCTGCACAAGCTGCAAGGGGCTGCCGGCGCACTCGGTCTGGACGCGCTGCACCGGATCGCCTCCGACCTGGGGACAGGCCTCTCGCAGGCCGGGGGCGGCGCGGCTGCGGGGCCGTCCTGGAGCGCGCTCGCCGCGGCGCTGCGCCGCTTGCGCCGCCAACTGGCGGAGTTGCCGATGACCGATGCGGCGGTCGCGTCGTCGACGCGCGGCTGTGCCGGTGACACCGCCGCCCTCAGGCAGCTGCTGCACCGCCACGACCTCGAGGCCATCGCATGCCTGGATCGCCAGGCCGAAACGCTGCAAGACGCGCTCGGCCCGGTCCGCTACGCCACGCTGCGCAGCGCTGTCGAGGGCCTCGACTATCCGCGTGCCGTCGAACTCCTGGACGGCTGCTAGGGCCGCAGTCTTTCGCCGACAAGGGGAACCGGGAGTCGAGGCGCGCCAGCGGTCGTCTGGATCCGGGCACGCCTGTAGGCAACTTGCCGACAGACCGATCCAGGATTGCCGATGGCGGGGATCGCCGCCATCGCGGAGAGTGCGGCCATGCGCAGCCTCGACCTCGCGGCCCCGTCCCGCCTCCTGCTGGTGGAGTCGAACCCCGGCCGCGCGCCGCTGACGAGCGAACTCCTGTCGCGGGCCCAGGCCGAGCGGCTGGTCGTCAGCCGGGCCGCGACGCTGACGACCGCGATCGAGCTGCTGTCCTCCGGCGTGTCCGTCGACGCGATCATCCTCGACCTCAACCTCCCGGACTCGCAAGGCGTCGAGACGGTGCGGCGCGTCAGGATCGTCACCCGCAGTGCGCCCATCATCGCGATCTCGAGGGTGGCGGACCGCGAGTTGCGGCGCCGCGCCCGCTCCGAGGGTGCGGAGGACCTGTTCGCCGACGACGAATCGACCGGCCAGCTCTTCTGGCGCAACGTGCTGCAGATCATCGAGCGCAAGCGCTCGCAGCAGCGGCGGTTCCAGGTGCTGCTCGACGCTTCGCCGGACGGGATCCTGCTGGTCAACGACGCCGGAGTCGTCCGCTACGTCAACCAGGCGGCCGTCGACCTGTTCGGACGCAGCCGCGACGAGCTGTTCGCCGAGCCGATCGGGTTCTCCGTGGTGGACGCCAAACCCGTGGAGATCGTCGTCTCGCGGCCCGACGGCGATCGCACCTGCGAGATGCGTGTCGTGCGGATGGAGTGGGACGAGGAGCCGACCTGGCTGGCCTCCATCCGGGACGTCACCGACCGCAGGCAGGCCGAGATCCTGCGCATCCGGGCCCTCGAGATGGACTTCGACCATCGGCGCACGGAAGCCGCGAACCGCCACCGGAGCATGTTCCTCTCGAACATGTCGCACGAGCTGCTCACACCCCTCAACGCGATCATCGGGTTCTCGCAGCTCATCGACGAGGGCGTGGTGCCGCAGGGGTCGCCCAAGCACAAGGACTTCATCGGCCACATCCTCGGCAGCGGCCGACACCTGCTCAAGCTGGTCAGCGATGCGTTGGAGCTTTCCAGCGTCGAATCGGGCAAGGTCACGTTCCTCCCCGAATCCGTCGACCTGCTCGAGCTGACCGAAGAGGTGGTGGAACTGCTCGGAAGCACGGCCGGTAGGAAGGGCGTCCGGATCGTGATCGAGTTCGATCCGTCGCTCGATGCGATCGAGATCGATCCCGGGCGCTACAAGCAGGTGCTGTACACCTACGTTTCCAACGCGATCCGGTTCAGCCCCGACCAGGGCACGATCCACGTGCGGGTGCGCGCCGAAGGTGAGCGCCGCTTCCGCCTCGAGGTGCGCGACCACGGCTTCGGCATCGCACCGTCCGATGTCGCCCGGCTGTTCCACCAGTTCGACCAGGTCGAGCCGAGCACCAAGCCGCAGGACCACGCCACCGGCCTCGGGCTCGCCCTGACGCGGCGGCTCGTGGAGCTGCAGGGCGGTTGGGTCGGAGTCAGCAGCTTCATCGGCAAGGGCAACGAGTTCTTCGCCGTGCTGCCACGCTCGGCGAGCCTGCCCCGCGACGCCAACCCCCGCGGACCGCGGCCACCGCCCGACTCGCCGCGCTGACCGCGGGGCGCCGCGCGGACTGCCCGCCGCAGGGGCGGCGTGTAGGCGCTCCGCAGCCCGGTCACGAGGGCTGGCTGCCGGGCCGGTCGCGAAACGCTCCCCTGCATGCGGTACAAAGCCTTCCCCCGATGAGCTCGCCCGCCTCCCTCCACGTCGCCGTGATCGGCGGCGGCCCCGCGGGGCTGGCCGCGGCCGAGGTGCTGGCCGCCGGCGGCGCGCAGGTCGAGCTGTTCGACGCGATGCCCTCGGTGGGGCGCAAGTTCCTGCTGGCGGGGCGCGGCGGGCTGAACCTCACGCATGCCGAGCCGCTGGAGCCCTTCCTCGACCGCTATGGCGCGGCGCGCGAGCGGCTCGAGCCGATCGTCCGCGCGTTCGACCCGCAGGCGCTGCGCGACTGGGCGCAAGGGCTGGGCATCGCCACCTTCGTCGGCACCTCGAACCGCGTGTTCCCCACCGACATGAAGGCCGCGCCGCTGCTGCGCGCCTGGCTGCACCGCCTGCGCGCGGCCGGCGTGGTGCTGCACGCGCGCCACCGCTGGATGGGCTGGGCCGATGACGGCGCGCTGCGCTTCGCGGCGCCTGCGGGCGAGGCGAGGCACCGCGCCGACGCCACCGTGCTCGCGCTCGGCGGCGCGAGCTGGGCGAGGCTGGGCTCCGATGGCGCCTGGGTGCCGTGGCTGCAGGCCTGCGGCGTGGTGGTGGCCCCGCTGCGGCCGGCCAACTGCGGCTTCGACGTGGCCGGCGGCTGGAGCGACTTCCTGCGCACGCGCCATGCGGGCCAGCCGATCAAGCCGGTGGTCGCCAGCGTCACGCTCGACGACGGCTCGGTGCTGCGCCGGCAGGGCGAATGCGTGCTCACCGACACCGGCCTCGAAGGCAGCCTGGTCTACGCCTGTGCCGCACCGCTGCGCGAGGCGATCGCCCGCCACGGCGAGGCCACGCTGACGCTGGACCTGCTGCCCGCCCACAGCGCCGGGCAGGTGCGGGCCGAGGTGGCGCGCCCGCGCGGCCCGCGCAGCCTGGCCACGCACCTGAAGAGCCGGCTGAACGTGCACGGCCTGAAGCTCGCGCTGCTGCACGAGGTGCTCGGCCCCGAGCGCATCCACGACGCGGCCGCGCTGGCCGCCGCGCTGAAGGCGCTGCCGCTGCGCCTTGCCGCGCCGCGCCCGATCGACGAAGCCATCAGCACCGCCGGTGGCGTGGCCTGGGCCGCACTGGACGACCGGCTGATGCTGCAGGCGTGCCCGGGGGTCTTCTGCGCCGGCGAGATGCTCGACTGGGAAGCGCCCACCGGTGGCTACCTGCTCACCGCCTGCATCGCCACCGGCCGTGCGGCGGGGCAGGGCGCGCTGCAGTGGTGGGCGGGCCCGTGATGACCTCCGATGTGCCCCAGCTGCACTGGACCGAGGGCGACGTGCCGCACCGCGGGCGCTGGCGCAGCGAGGCCGGCGTGCCACCGCCCCGCCGCGTGCGCGTGGCCGACGACACGATGAACGCCGACACCGCCCACCGCCTGGCCTGCGAGGGCACGGCGCTGCTGTGGCGTGGCGACTACCACCAGGCCCGCCAGCTGCTGCAGGCGCTGGCTCGGCGCATCGAGCGCCGCCCGCGCAAGGCCGCGCCGGGGCCCGGGCCCACGCCGGCGCAGGCTTTCCACCTGCATCGCAAGGCGCAGGCCGAGCGCGCCCGCATCCTTGGCATGCTGCTGATCCCGTTCGACGCCGACCAGCGCGTGCCGCTGCGGCGCGCTCCCGACGTGCGGGCCGCGTGCGAGGAAGCGTGGGGCCCGGCTGGCGAGCCCTGCGTGGCCTCGCTGCGCGACCTGATGGGGATGATCGGCGCACACGAGTGGCGGCGCAGAGGCGTGCGTGTGCAGGCGCTGGGCGACGCGCTCGTCCACCCGCACTACGGCGTGTTCAGCCCGGTGCGCGGCGAGTACGTGGACCTCGTGGCGCAGGCGCCGCTGCCCGCGGGCCTGGCGGCGCACAGCCTGGCCTGGGACATCGGCACCGGCACCGGCGTGCTGGCGGCGGTGCTGGCCCGGCGCGGCGTGCAGCAGGTCGTGGCCACCGACAGCGACGTGCGCGCGCTGGCCTGTGCGCGCGAGAACCTGGCGCGGCTGCCGGGCGGGCACGCGGTGCAGGTGATCGAGGCCGACCTCTTTCCCGATGGCCGCGCGCCGCTGGTGGTGTGCAACCCGCCGTGGCTGCCGGCCCAGCCTGGCTCGCCGATCGAACGCGCGCTGTACGACCCCGGCAGCCGCATGCTGAAGGGCTACCTCGCCGGCCTGCGGGACCACCTGGCGCCTAGAGGAGAAGGCTGGCTGATCCTGTCCGACCTCGCCGAGCACCTGGGACTGCGCACGCGCGACGAGCTCGAAGGCTGGATCGCCGCGGCCGGGTTGCGCGTGGCCGGCCGCCTGGACATCCGCCCGCGCCACGGCAAGGCCCACGATCCTGCAGACCCGCTGCACGCGGCGAGGGCTCGCGAGCTGACGTCGCTGTGGCAGCTGGTGGCGGCGTGAGCGGCATGCGTCAGCCGCTCGGCATGCCGCGCTGCGCCGCGCGGCTACCGCTGCGTCGAACCTGAACCAGGCCGCTGCCGGGCCGCCACGCCGGCCACGAAGCGGCCGAAGGCGTCGAGCAGCGGCGCGGCGTCGAAGGCCGGGCCTTCCAGCATTTCCAGCGCCTGCACGGTGGCTTCGAGCGTCGAGACCTGATCAGCCCGCCGCGCCGCGCGGATCGCACGGTAGCGGGTGGGGGCCGGTGCCGCGAGCGTCAGCCTCGGCAGCGCGGCCAGTGCGGGATGCTCGAGCAGCATGCGCAGGCTCTTGCGCCAGGTCGCGTCGATCACCGCCAGCCGCACCGTCGTGCCGGCCGTCGCGTGAGGCGCGGGCGGTGAAGGCGGCGCAGGCGCGGCCGGCACGTCCGGGTAGAGCAGCCACGTGCTGCGCCCAGGGCGATGCAGCAACGCCTGCAACGCCTCCGGCGCGTGGCGCTCGCCGACCACCACCTCGCAGTGCGCCAGCGACAGCCGCAGCAGCGCCACGCTGTTCTTCGCCTGGCGCTGCTCCTGCGGATGCTGCAGCACCAGCACCTCGGTGCGGTGGGCCGTGGGCCGCACCAGGGCGCACAGGCAGGTGAGGCGCGGGCGCAGGCAGCGGGCGCAGGCCTCGCGGCCCAGGGAAGACGGGGCGTTCACGCGGGCATGCTCGCACGGCGTCGTCGCCCGGTGACGGTGGCTCAGGCTGCTCTACGCCTCGGCCCAAGTCTCGGTGCTGAGCGGCAACGCATTCAGCTCCCTTCTCGACTCTTTCCACTGCGGCCAGTGCCGGGTCAGCAGCGCAACGAATCGCTCGTTGTGGGTCGGCTCCAGCAGGTGCAGCATCTCATGCACCACCACGTACTCGACGAGATCCTTCGGCTTCTTCACCAACTCGGTGTTGAGCCGGATGTTGCCGGCTGCAGGGTTGCAGCTGCCCCACTTGGTCTTCATGCGCTGCAGGAAGTAGCCTTCGACCTTCACCCGCAGTCGCGGCTCCCATCGCGCAATCATGTCCGGCACCACGGCGTGCAGCAGCCGCTTGTGCCATTCGTGCATCACCTCGGCGCGCTTCGCGGCGTCGCTCCCAGGCCGCACTGAAAGCGTGATCCGGCGGTGGTCGAGCTTGATGGCGGGCTTGGCGTCGACCTCCATCACCGTCAGCAGGTGATTCCGGCCCCACAGCCGGTGGCTCTCGCGCTCGACGTACTGTCGCTGGGTCTCGCGAGCCTGGTTGCGCAGCGCGCGCTGCTGCAAGCGGATCCAGGCAAGTTTGGAGATCGCGTAGGCCCGGGCCACTTCGGTCCGGGTGCTGGTCGGGGCAACCAGGGTCACCCGCCCCTCCGGCGGATGGACCGTGAGGTGCACGTTCTTGACGCTCTTGCGCGTCAGACTGATCGTGATCTCACCCAGCTCGAACACTTCGCTCATCAGTAGCCCGGCTGGTTCTTGATGATCTCGAAGATGGCCTGCGTGGCGGCGCGGTTCTTCTTCATGATGGGGTAGATGGCGTTCAAGACCTGGGCCTCTCGCGCCGCATCGCCCTTCCAGCCCGCCGGGGCCTTTTCTCGCAGGGCCTTGTCCAACGCCAATGCCAGCGAGAGAACCTCGTCGCCGAATTCGGTGGCGGTCTCGGCCGCCGTGTTGGGCTCCACCGCCGCGGCCAGCACCGAGGGCAGGTTGTTGTACAGAACCGTCGCTTCCTTGTTGCCGTGCAGCGCGGCGGGTACGTCGTTGTCGCCCTTGCCCGTGCCCAGCTTCTTCGCCAGCTCTTCCGCCTTCTTCAGGAATTCCTCGTAGGACTCGGTGTCGTCGCGCTTCTGCTGGATCAGGTCCTCCAGCAGCTTCGACATCTCCTCGTAGAACATCGGGTCCGTCAGCTGGTCACGGATGATGGTCTTGCGGACGTTGTTGATGATCCCCTCGGCGATCGCGTTGCGGGACAGCGTGCCTTTCTCGTTCAGCTTCTTCGCGATGGCGTCGTGAATGCCCGTCTGGATGATCAACTCGGTCAGCGACAGCTCGCTCAGGTCGCCCAGCAGGTTGGCCGGGTCGGCCAGCACGTAGCTGTTGATGAGGTGGCGCATGTCGGCCTCGAAGGGCTTGATGTCCAACTCCTCGCCCGAGTGGTTCTTGATGGCCGCGCGAACCTCGGCATGGAACTGGGTCTCCTGCTCGAACGCTGCCATCTGCGCGGCGGTGTAGCCGGCTTCTTCCATGTTCGGCGCCATTTCGGAGTAGGCGCGCACGTAGGCTGCCACCGCCTTGTAGTACGAGATGCGCAGAGGCTCGGTGTCGTTGAGCGCGTTGGGGTTGGCCGCAACACCGCAGAAGTAGTGGATGTGCTGCTCGATGCCCTGTGGCTGCTTGACCGGCGCGCACAGATAGATCAAGGCCTCGACCGCCGCGTCCAGCCTGGCCTTGCCTTCCTCGCGCCAGTCCTTGACGATCACATTGCCATCGGGCCCACATGTCTCGGTGTCCAGTTCGTCCGACGTGTAGACCGCAATGGCGTTCTGCACATTGCTGAACAACTCCTTGTAGTCGACGACGTGGCCGTAGTCCTTGTCCTCACCGTCCAACCGATTGGTGCGGCAGATCGCCTGGAACAGGTTGTGATCGCGCAGTTCGTTGTCGAGGTAGATGTAGGTGCAGCTCGGCGCGTCAAAGCCCGTCAGCAGCTTGCTCACCACGATCAGCAGCTTCAGGTTCGCCGGCTCCTCGATGAAGCGGCGCTTCATCTCGGCCTCGTATTGGCTGGTGGTCTGGTCCTTGGCCAGCACGTGCCTGGTGTACGTGTCGAACTTGTAGCGCTCGTCGCTGTCCTTGGGTTCTTGCGAGATCGCGTTGTGGTTCGGCTCGTACGAGGTGATGAGCCCGCAGTAGGGCCCCAGCGGTGAGTTCTGGAACAGGCGGTAGTAGTGGCAAGCGTCGTAGATCGACGCCGCCACCAGGATGGCGGTGCCCCTGTCGTTGTTCAGGCGCGGGCGAACGCCGAAGTCGTGGTTGATGTCGGCGATGATGCGCTGCTTGCGTTCGCCGGAACTCATCAGCTCTTCCATCGTGGCCCAGCGCTTGCGCAGCACGGACTTCTGGAAATTGTTCAACCCCTTGGCGGCCTTCTCGAACCACGCATCCACCGCTTTCGGCGAGGTCAGCCGCTGTGGCACATCGCGCGCCTCGTACTTCAGGTCCAGCACGACCTTGTCGGCCACCGCCTGGTCGAACTTGTAGGTGTGAATGAAGGTGCCGAACACCTCGCGCGTGGTCTGCTTGTCGCGGCGCAAGAGCGGCGTGCCCGTGAAGCCGATGAAGATGGCGTTCGGCAGCCAGCGCTTCATCTGCTTGTTCATGTCGCCGCCCTGCGTGCGGTGGCATTCGTCGACGAACACGTAGAAGCGGCCGGCCACCTTGGGTGGGTCACCCTTCAGGTCCGAGGTGTCGATCTTGTGGATCAGCGCGCACATCAGGCGCGGGGCGGCTGCACCCAGCTTTTCCACCAACTCCCGGCGTGACTGGATGCGCGGCGATGGGGAATCGGCGCCGATCACCCCGGCGTTCTTCATCACGCCTTCGATCTGCTTGTCCAGTTCGTCCCGGTCGGTCACCACCAGGATGCGTGCGTCGGCATCGTGCTCCAGCAGCCACTTGGCGATCAGCACCATGAGGATGCTCTTGCCGCTGCCCTGGGTGTGCCAGATCACGCCGCCTTCGTGCTTCCTGATGCGCTCCTGCGCCGCCTTCACGCCCCCGTACTGGTGCAGGCGCGGCACCTTCTTCTGCCCGGCATCGAAGATCACGAAGTTGCGCATCAGGTCGAGCAGGCGCTCCGGGGCCAGCATCTCCCGCAGCGGACCATCCAGCAGCTCACCGACGGCCAGGCTGCCGCCCGTTGCGCCCGGCTGATGGTGCTTCCACTCGACGAAGAACTTCTCAGGCGTCCCTGTCGTGCCGTAACGCAGGCCCTGCGAATCGCTGCCGGCCAGCACCAACTGCACCGTGCTGAAGAAGCCCAGGTTGAAGATCTCTTCCTGGTTGGTGATGAGCTGCCGGATGCCGTTGGCGGTGTCGACCGAGCTGCGCTTCAGCTCGATGACCACCACGGCGATACCGTTCACGTACAGCACGATGTCCGGCCTGCGCTCGTGCCCGCCCTTGAGCGTCACCTCCTCGGCCAGCGCGAAGTCATTCTCCGACGGCTGCTCCCAGTCGATCAGGCGTACCGTCTCGTGCGGCACGCCGGCGGCCACCTGCACCTGCACACCGTAGCGCAGCAGCTGGTAGGTGCGCAGGTTGGCCTGGTAGAGCGTGAGGCCCGTCGCATCGGCCGCCGCCATCAGCTTGTGCACGGCCTGCGAGATGTGGGCGTCGGTGTAGCCGCGCTGCTTCAGGTTGGCGCGCAGGTGCTCCACCTCGATGCCGCGGTTGCCGGCGCGCTGGCTCCAGTCACCCAGGTTCGTATAGCCCAGGCCACCGGCCGCAGCGGGCGCGGTGATGCAGCCCACCACGCGGTTCTGCGTGACGCGTTCGGGGCGCAGGGGCGGCGTCATTCGGTGTCCTCGGGCGATGGCGGCAACAGGCGCTGCCGCGCGGCCGCGATGGCCTGCTGCAGCCGGGCCTGCAGCGCTTCACGCGGGGGCAGCACGGTCAGGTACTCGGCCACGTGGATGCCGCTCTTGTCCAGCTCCAGCAGCTCGATCTGTTCCTGCTTCTTGCCGGTGCACAGGATGATGCCCAGCGGCGGGTTCTCGCCCACCTCCTGCTCGTGCCTGGCCAGCCAGCGCAGGTACAGCTCCATCTGGCCCTTGTGCTCGGGGCGGAAGTCGCCGATCTTCAGTTCCACCGCCACCAGGCGCTTGAGCTTGCGGTTGTAGAACAGCAGGTCGATGTAGAAATCATCGTCGTCGATCTGCACCCGCTTCTGCCGCGCCACGAAGCTGAAGCCCGAGCCCAGCTCCAGCAGGAACTGTTCCAGCTCGCGCAGGATGGCGTCTTCGAGGTCGCGTTCCAGGTAGCGGTCGTTCAGGCCCAGGAAGTCGAGCACATAGGGGTCTTTCAGCAGCAGCGCCGGGCTGGGCCGTTCGTCGTGCCGCAGCGCCTGCAGCGCGTGCTCGACCGTGGCCTGGGGCTGGCGGCTGATGGCGCTGCGCTCGTACAGCAGGCTCTGCATGCGTTCCTGCAGCTGGCGCACGCTCCAGCCTTCCAGGCGGCACAGCTGGATGTAGAAGTCGCGCTTGAGCGCGTCGTCCACGTACATCAGCGTCTTGATGTGCGTCCAGCTCAATGCTCTCCGCAGTGCGGAGAGCGTTGCTTCATCGGGGAAAGTCTCCGCGGCGCGGAGACAGTGCCAGAGCTGCTTTTCGCTCCAGCCTCGCCCGTAGGCCGCCGTGAGCTGCCGCGCCAGGCCGGCCACCACGGTGGCGCCGTAGCCGGCGCGCTGCGCGCCCAGCACGTCCTGCCGGATGCGCGTGCCCACCTGCCAGTAGAGCAGCGTCAGCTCGGCATTCACCGCAGCCGCCACGCGCTGGCGCGCGCTGTCGATCAGCCGCTGGATGTCGCCGGCCAGCGAAGCATCGGCCACCCCGGCCGCGGCCGCTGCCGGCGCGGTGGCGTGCACCGGCGCCTTCGGCGGCCGCGCAGCGCGCGGGCGGCGTGGCGGTGGCGGCGTGCGGGTCATGGCGCCGGGCTCATGCGAGGCGTGTCCTTCCGGTCAGCAGCTCTTGCATCATCCCTTGCTTGAGCGCGCGGGTCTTGTTGCGGCGTGCTTCGAGGGCAGCTAGTTCAGAGTCCATGTCGGTAAGGACCCCGGCGATTGCGGCCTGCTCTTTCGGCTCTGGCGCGGGCACTTCGACGCGTTCGATCGTCCGCGCATTCAAGCTCGGAACGCCTGACGCTTCGTTGTACTGCATCCAGTCGATCAGACAGAAACGATAGTAGAGATACTTTGCGTTGTGATCGTCCTTCATCGCGGAATAGAACAGCGTGTCCACCGTCCAGAAGGGTTTATCCATGTAACGAGGCTGATTAATCGTTCCCTTTCGACCGATCAGCACCGACGGCTTGTCGTACAGCGCGCGAGAAGCTGTACCGATTTGGCCGCCAGTCGCGAGGATCGGATAGAGACCATCGACAGTCTCCACTTCGCGCTGGTTTCTGCCGTGGCAGACGGTGAGCATGTCGCCCATTCGTCTCACCTTCCACTCGCCCTGAAAGCCCGGAAGCCGGGTCTGGCCGGTGAGGAGTTGCTGCATGGCGGCCTGCTTGAGGTCGCGCTTCTTGGCGATGAGGCGGTCCAGCCCGACTAGCAGCGCATCGACGTCTCCTATCGCTTCCCCAATGGCGCGCTGCTCTGCAACTGTTGGAACAGGAGCCAACACTCGGCCCAAACTCGCCTGTCCGATGTTGGCGCGCACGGCCCCTTGGCCCAACGGAATGATCTGCGCTCGAAGCGCGCGCGCTCGAAGCGCGTAGCCGCAGTAGTTTGGGTCGATTTCATCGGACGTCGGACGACCACGAATGACGAAGCCCCCGAACACGACTTCTTCCGAGTCGACGTAGGTAGCAGCCAAGGCCAGTTCTGAGTCAGTCTCGGATGTTCGATTGAAGAGCACATCGCCTCGCCTGACCGCATAGGTGGCGCGAATCGATGCCGGCAACGCGACTCGTCCTGCAACGTCGTCACATTTCAGGTGCGAGTGTGTGATCGTTTCAAGTACGTTGACGAAGCGGACGCCAGTCCCGTAGGCGTGTCTTTCGGCGTTCACCCCGTTCTTGAAGGCGAAGAGCTCACCAAGAGGTTTCACCGCCCAATCGGAGGGTAGTACGCCAATATCCGTACTCCGATATCCGGGGCTCAATTCCATGAGGCCCCCATCTTCGCAAGTCTTGCTTCTACCTTCGCGGCCAGCAGGGCGACCTCATCGGTGAGCTTCGGCAGCGGCATCGCATAGCGCTCGGCCAGCTCGCAAATGCGGCCGGTCAGCGTCTGCGAAGCGCGGTCGAGTTCACCCTGCACGGTGGCTGCCAACGCCACCATCCACTTGTCGTCGATCACCAGCGACTGGATGTCGGCCTGGGTCAGCACTGGGTACTTGTCGTGGGCCAACGTGTCCAACGCGGCCTCGCCCTCACGGATCTGCTTCTTCAGCGCGACGATGCGGTTGCCCAGGTCCAGCCACTGCTTGAGCAGCTTCAACTCCTCGGCGCCATCGCGGCCGCTGCCGATCTCGCGGATGCGCTCCTTCACCGCCACGGCCGTGATGCCGTCATAGCCGGCGAAGATGCCCTCGTCGCCACCGTTCTCTTCCTCCAGTTCGGACTGACTGGCCACCGCCGCGTCCAGCTCGGCCTGCAGGGCGTCGAGGGCGCCCTGCTCCTTGGCAAAGTAGCGCGCCACGATCAAGGGCTTGGGGATCAGCTCGCAGGTCCAGCCGCGGTCCTTGGTCTTGCCCTTCTTGTCGGTCTCCAGCATGCGGCTGGTCTTGGCCACCCAGCCGTCGGCGGCGATGAGGTAGGCGTCGTCCTGCATCGTGGCGGCCCAGTAGTCCATCAGGTGCTGGTACACGTCGTAGGCATCGATCAGCGGCACCTCCGCAAAGCCGGCCAGCAACTCTTCGGCCAGCGCCTCGATCAAGGCCTTGGGGTGGCCGCCGGCGCCGAAGGCCTGTAGGCGCTGCGTGGCTGCCGCGCGCCAATCCGAGAAGCGCTGCATGGCCTTCTGGTTGAAGGCCTGGAATTCGGCGTGTTCCGCGATGGCGGCCTTCAGGTCCTTCAGCGGCAGTTTGAGGTTCACATAGCCGGCACGCCCGGCCGATTCGAAGAACCCAGTGCGCACGCCCGGCAGCACCTGCCAGTAGGGCGCCAGCGGGCAGGCGGGGTCGTCCAGATCACGCACCGGAATGCCACCGTGCAAGTGGGCCGTGATGTCGTGCAGGTCTTCGGGCTCGCTGCTGTCGATGTAGCGCGGCAGGTTCAGGTTGAAATCGTTCTTCTCGTCGGCGATCTCGGCCAGCGGCACCTGGCGTGCATAGCGCGGCACGTCGGCCTGCCGGGTGAAGGTGTCGACGATGCGGTGGATGTCCTGCTCGCGCAGGCGGTTCTTGTTGCCGTCCTTGATGAAGCCCTTGCTGGCGTCGATCATCATCACGCCCTTGCGGGCCGCGGCGTTCGCCTTGTCCAGCACCAGGATGCACGCGGGGATGCCCGTGCCATAGAACAGGTTGGCGGGCAGGCCGATGATCCCCTTCAGGATGCCGCTGGTGACCAGTTGCCTGCGGATGACGGCCTCGGCATTGCCGCGGAACAGCACGCCGTGGGGCAGGATGCAGGCGCCTTTGCCGTTGGCCTTGATGCTGCGAACGATGTGCAGCAGGTAGGCGTAGTCGCCCTGCTTGGCCGGAGGCAGGCCCCAGCTGAAGCGCTGGAAGGGGTCCTTCTGGCCTTCGTCGGCCAGATTCAGGCCGGTGCTCCACGTCTTGTCCGAGAACGGCGGGTTGGCCACCACGTAGTCGTAGGTGCGCAGCTGCGGCCCGTCCAGGAACTTGGGGTTGGCCAGTGTGTTGCCGCTCTGCACGTTCGCGGTGGGAAAGTCGTGCAGGATCATGTTCATCCGCGCCAGGCCGGCGGTGGTCACGTCCTTCTCCTGGCCTTCGAGCGTGATGTGCTTGCCCGCCTCGGCCGCCACCTTCAGCAGCAGCGAGCCTGAACCGCAGGTGGGGTCATAGGCCGTGGTGGAGGCCTTGGTGTTCTGCGGCGAGATGCCGATCACCTTGGCGATCACGCGGCTCACTTCGGACGGCGTGTAGAACTGCCCCTTGCTCTTGCCGCTCTCGGTGGCGAAGTGGCGCATCAGGTATTCGTAGGCGTCGCCGAGGATGTCGTCGTGCTCGGCGCGGTTCTTCGAGAAATCCAGTTCCGGCTTCTGGAAGATGCTGATGAGGTTGGTCAGCCGCTCCACCATCTCGGCGCCGGTGCCCAGCTTCTCGGGGTCGTTGAAGTTGGGGAAGTCGCTGCGGGCCAGGCGGGCGTTGGCGTCGATCAGCGGCTGGATGATCTGCGTGTTGATCTTGTCGCCGATGTCGGGCTTGCCCTTCAGGGCCACCATGTCCTTGAAGCTGGCACTCTGGGGTATGACCACCGGCGGCGCGAAGTCATCGCTGTCGGCGTACTTGTCGCTGATGTACTTGATGAACAGCATGAACAGGACGTAGTCCTTGTACTGGCCGGCATCCATGCCGCCGCGCAGTTGGTCGCAGCTGGCCCAGAGAGAGGAGTAGAGGTCGGACTTCTTGATGGCCATGGGTTGGGATCATTCGCCGTTGGCTTTGACGATGTCGGAGAAGACGGCGGCGGCTGCGGCTTCATGGACTGGGGCGAGCCGCACCGTCCAGTAGCCGCCGGTTTCCTGCTGCACGGTCAGCAGGTCGTAGGTGCGCAGCATGTCCAGCAGGCCGGAGTGGCCGTAGGTCTGCGGAGAGAAGGCTGGGTCGGTGCGCTTGAGGTATTGGCCCAGCGTCCCGAGATGAACCTTGCCCTCCGCGGTGTCGGCCGCCATCAGCCTGACGGCTTCCACCACCATCAGCGGCCGGCGCTTCGGCGCGGGCTTGGCGGGTTCGGCCTTGGGCGGCGCCGGTTTGGTGTCGGCAGGTTTCGGCGCCGGTGCCGCGCCCTGGGCAGCCGGCTCCGGGGCGCTCGCAGGCTTCACCCATTCGAAGAACTGGTCGCTGGCGTTGCGCAGCGCGTCCGGCGACTTCGCTTCGCCGACGATGTGCACCGTGGCACCGCGTTCACGCAGCTTGCGGCAGAGGTAGGCGAAGTCGGAGTCGCTGGTGACCAGGCAGAAGGTATCGGCACGCTTGTCGAACAAGGCTTCCAGGGCGTCGAGCGCCAGCGCGATGTCCGAGGTGTTCTTGCCGGGGGCGTATGGGTACTGCAGGCAGGGCGTGAAGGCCAGCCGCACCAGCGCTTCCTGCCACTTGTTGGCCAGCGTGCCGTGGTTGCCGTAGCCACGGCGCAGGACGACCCGGCCGAACTGGGCGACGACCTTGAGGGCGTGCTCGAGGACCTCGGGTGAGGTGTTGTCGCAATCCACCAGAACGGCGACACGTGACTCCGTGGATGTGTGCTGGCTCATGCCTCCGCTGGGCCGGTTCGCGCTCGTGGTGCAGCCGGTCGGCCCTCTCCTTGTGATGCAATGTTGCCATCACGGTCGGCCGTTCCAGTGGCGTCACAAGTGCTGGCCGCCGGGGCTGCTCTCGCCAAGGAAGACACCGGCTCCCCATGCTTCGCCACGAAACCCTCCCCGTCACCCCGTTCCAGCAGAACTGCTCGCTGCTGTGGTGCGACGCCACGAACGAAGCCGTGCTGGTGGACCCGGGCGGCGACATCCCGCGGCTGCTCGCGGCGGTGCAGCGGCACGGGGTCACGCTCACCGCGCTGTGGCTCACGCACGCGCACATCGACCATGCCGGCGCCACCGGACAGCTGGCGCGCGAGCACGGCCTGCCGGTGATCGGCCCGCATCCGGGCGACCGCATGTGGATCGACGCGCTGGCGCAGCAGAGCCGCATGTTCGGCTTCCCGCCCGCGGAACCGTTCGAGCCCACGCGCTGGCTGCACGACGGCGACGACGTCACCGTCGGGCGCGAGACGCTGCACGTGCGCCACTGCCCCGGCCACACGCCCGGGCACGTGGTGTTCCACAGCGCCGCGGCAGGGCGGGCGATGGTGGGCGACGTGCTCTTCGCCGGCTCCATCGGCCGCACCGACTTTCCCGGCGGCAACCACGCCGAACTGATCACGTCGATCCGCACGCGGCTGTGGCCGATGGGCGACGACACGGTGTTCGTGCCGGGCCACGGCCCGGAAAGCACCTTCGGCCGCGAGCGACGCACCAATCCCTACGTGGCCGACGGCGCGCGCTGAACGTCGAAGCGGGCCGGCCGTCGCTACGCCCCGACGTGCTGCCGGTACCAGGCCGCGGCCTGGCCGCGCGAGGCCGCGCCGATCTTGTCGAGGATGTTGGCGACGTGGCGCTTCACGGTGTGCGGGCTCAGGTCGAACTGCCGGGCGATGTGCTTGTTGCTGTCGCCCTCGGCGATGCGCTGCAGCACCTGCAATTCGCGCGGCGTGAGCGGCTCGCTGGCCGGAGGCCGCGCGGAGGAGGGCGTCGGCACGTGGGGCTGCACCGACATGGCCGGCGCGCGCGCGATCGGTGGCACCGCCCTGTCGCTGCGAGTGGCCGCACCCGCATCCACACCGGCCAGCGCCCGCGCCTGCCCTCCCCAGTGCCGCAGCGCATCGGTCAGCTCGCGCGGCGCGCGGCCCTGCCAGTCGCGCGTCTCCAGCCGCGACAGGCAGCCCGGCCCGGCCATCAGCACCGCGCCCCATTCGCCGCTGGCCTGTACGCGCTGCAGCAGCGGCAGCAACACCGCCACCGCTTCCTCCGGCGGGCGGCCGCGGCGCAGCAGCGCATCGGCCAGGCGCAGCCGCGCCTCGGCGACCTGGCCGTAGAGGTCGCTGGCCGACTCCTGCGCGAGCAGGCCGCGCCAGCGTGCGCAGGCTTCCTCCAGGTCGCCCGCGGCCTGCGCCGCGAAGGCGCCGAAGCCGGCCTGCTGCGGCAGCGAGAGCCAGCTCATCCCCCCGGCCTCGCCGGCCTGCGCACGGGCTGCCAGAGTGGCGACGCGCGGCCAGTCCTCGGCGATGGCGGCGCAGCGCATCGCCACGTGCAGGTACAGCGCCAGGTAGATCTGCACGCGCATCGGCACGCCGCTGTGCTCGACGTCGTGGACCAGCGCGTCGGACGCCTCGCGCGCGGCGGCTGCCTGCCCGCTCACCGCGTGCAGCACGGCCTGCAGCGCGCGCTGGTACGAGTCGACGTTGACCGGTCGCGCCAGCCAGCGCGCTTCGTCGGCGGCCAGGCGCTGCGCGTGCCAGGCGGCCGCCACGTCGCCGCGCCACAGGTCCAGCCAGCCTTGCAGCGCATGGCACATGCCGCGCAGCGGCGTGGGCATCTCGGGCAGCCGCCGCTGCACGCCGGCCAGGTAGCGCTGCAGCGGCTCGCGCGTGCCCGGCAGGCCGACGAACGGCGGCAGCGGCGAAGCTTCGTACCAGCGCGCGGCGTCGTCGATGCCCTCCAGCAAGTCGAGCTGCTCCGCGAGCGTGGGTGCCACCAGGCGCTGGTCGTGCCGCATGCCGGCCCAGCAGCGCGCGGCCAGCGCGCGCACGCGCGACTCGCGTTCGAGCGCCGCGTCAGCCAGCAAGGCATCGGCCGTGGCCATCGTCTCGGGCCGGTTGGCGCCCGCCAGCGCGATGCAGTGGTATGAGCGTGCCGTGCGTGCCGCGGCGGCCTGCCCGGCGGCGTCGAAGAGCTGCGCGGCCAGCGCGGTGCTGCGGATCACCAGCGCCCAGTCCCAGCGCGTCCACGCGAGCTGCGCCTGCACGATCTGCAGGCCCGGCGAGCGTTCTCGCTCGGCCGGCGGGAAGGCGTCCAGCGCCTGCCGCACGACCTGGTTCTGGCCCTGCAGCAGCATCGTCTGGCCATGCTCGGAGAGCACCGCGGCGGCGTCGGCCCAGGCTTCGGCGCGCTGCAGCCAGGCCACGCGGCGCAGCGGATCGGGCTCGGTCGCCGCGGCCCGCCTGAGCAGCTCGCGCACACGCTGCGGCTGCTCGCGCACCAGGCGCGACTCCAGCGCCTCGCGGAACAGGTCGTGCAGGCGCAGCGTGGTCTCGGCGGCGTCGATGCGCGTGGCGAACAGGCCCTCGCGCTCGATGTCGTCCAGCCACGCGGCGGCGCGCGCATCACCGCTCAGCGCCGCGCAGCGCGAGGCGGCCAGCTCGGGCAGCACCGAGGTGGTGAGCAGGAACTCGCGCAGCGCCGGCTGCAGCCGGTTGATGACCTCGGTGGCGAGGAAGTCGAAGACGTGGCGGTCGATCGCCACCATCGGCCCGTCGTGGCCGAGGCCGGGGGACGCGCGCAGCGCGTTCAGCGCCAGCCGCAGCCCCGCCGGCCAGCCTTGCGCGCGGCCGTGCAGCCGCGTGCCGGCGTCCTCGGGAAGCCCGAGGGCCACGGCCAGCGCCCGCGCCTCGTCGGCCTCGAAGCGCAGTTGCGCCGGGCCGAACTCGGCCACCTCGCCCAGCGCGCGCAGCCGCGGCAGCGCCAGCGGCGGCTCGCTGCGCGTGGCGATGGCCAGCGTCCAGCGCGGGGTCAGCCGCTCCAGCAGCATGTCGAGGAACTCGTGCACCGCGGCGTGGCGCACGCGGTGCAGGTCGTCGACGACGATCACGCCGTGCGGCACCTCGCAGGCGTCGAGCACGTTGATCAGCTCGGCGGCGATCTGCCGCTGCTGCTCGGGCGTGGCGGCGTCGGCGGCGCCGCGCAGCATCGCCTCGGGCGCGCTGCGCCATGGCGGGTCGTAGGGCTCCAGCGCAGCCACCAGGCACTCGAACAGCTGCACCGGCAGGTCGCCTTCGTCGCAGGCCACCCAGGCCACGGCCACCTGCTGCTGCAGGAGCTGCTGCGCCGCGCGCGACAGCGCCACCGTCTTGCCGAAGCCCGCCGGCGCGCAGATCAGCACCAGGCGCGTGTCCAGCATCGCCTGCGCCAGCCGCTGCTGCAGCGCCGGCCGCGCCAGCAGCGAGGCCGCGCGGGGCGTGGGGACCTGGATCTTGGTGCGTGCGAACGACATGGCGACGGGCGAGGCACGCGGCGCATTCTGCAAGCAGCGCGGCCCGCTGGCGATGGCTCCTTCGGCCGATGCCTGCCGCGGCGGCCGTGCGGCATGCTCGCGGCCATCCTGACCCCATCCCCGAGACCCGCATGCCCACCGTCTTCCACATCCCCGTGTGCCCGTTCTCGCAGCGCCTGGAGATCCTGCTCGAGCTCAAGGGCATCCGCGATCGCGTGCGCTTCGAGGTCGTCGACATCACGCGGCCGCGGCCGCCCGAGCTGCTGGCGCTGACCGGCGGCCCGGTGCCGCTGCCGGTGCTGGCGGCCGACGACGGCACCGTGCTGCGCGAGAGCCTGGTGCTGCTGCGCTACCTCGACACGCTGCACCCGCAGGTGCCGGTGGCCCAGGCCGATCCGCTGCGGCACGCGGTGGAGAACCTGCTGTGCACGCACGAGGGCGCCTTCACCGGCGCCGGCTACACGTTGGTGATGAACCGCGACCCCGCTCGCCGCGAAGGGCTGGCGGCCGCCCTGCTCGAACAGTACGCCCGGCTCGACGCGTTCCTGTGCCGCCACGCGCGCGGCACGCCGTGGCTGTTCGAGCAGTTCGGCTGGGCCGAGGCGGTGTACACGCCGCTGTTCGCGCGCTTCGCGTTCCTCGGCTGGTACGAAGGCTTCGAGCTGCCCGAGGAGGCGCGCTACGCCCGCGTGCGCGCCTGGCGCGACGCCTGCCTGCGCCACCCCGCGGCGCAGCAGGTCTCGCCGGAAGAGGTGATCAAGCTCTACTACGACTACGCGCTGGGCTGCGGCAACGGCGCGCTGCCGCCCGGGCGCACACGGTCGAGCTTCGCGTTCGAGCCGCACTGGCGCATGCGACCCTGGCCGCCGCGCGACAAGTACGGCGAGCCGGCGACCGACGCCGCGCTGGGGCTGGCTTGACCCGGCCCCGGGGCAGGGTCAGACGTTCCCGGCCCAGGGCAGGAGTTCATCCAGCGGCGCGTCCTCCCGCTGCAGCCCGCGGAAGCCCAGCAGGTCGCAGGCGGCGCGCAGCGTTTCGGGAAAGCGGGCGCAGGGGGCGCACAGGGCGGCAAGGCCGTCGTCGTCCAGCCGCACGAGGAACGTGACGAGGCGCTCGCCCGGGAGCAGCAGCAGGTGCGGGCCTGAGGTGCTCATGGCGATGCGCCCGTGCTGCGCCGCGCTTCGGCGTCAGCGCATCAGAAGGTCGTCCACTCCGCCTCGTCGGCGGTGGTGGCGGCCGCGGTCTCGGTGCGAGCGCGGGGGGCGGCTGCAGGTGCGCTGGCAACGGCTGCCGGTGGCGTGGCCGGCGCGGGCCGGGCCGCAGCCCTGGCCGCCGGCTTCGGAGCGGGCGTGGCCGGCCGTGACGGCGCGGCAGCGTGGGCCGCGAGCGACGTGCCGGCGGGGCGCGCCGCCTCGTCGACGAGCTTGAACACCGCCACCGCCTCGACGAGCTGGCGGGCCTGCTGCTTGAGACTCTCGGCGGCGGCAGCGCTTTCCTCGACCAGCGCGGCGTTCTGCTGCGTGACCTGGTCCATCTGGGTCACGGCGTCGCCGACCTGGTTCACGCCCTTGCTCTGTTCGCTGCTGGCCGAGCTGATCTCGCCGACGATGTCGCTGACGCGGCCGATCGCCGCGACGATGTCTTCCATGCGCTGGCCGGCCTGGTCGACGAGCGTGCTGCCCTGCTCGACCTGCTCGACGCTGCGCGTGATCAGCGTCTTGATCTCGCGCGCGGCCTCGGCGCTGCGGCCTGCCAGGCTGCGCACCTCGCCGGCCACCACCGCGAAGCCGCGGCCCTGCTCGCCGGCGCGCGCGGCTTCCACCGCGGCGTTCAGCGCCAGGATGTTGGTCTGGAAAGCGATGCCGTCGATGGTGCCGATGATGTCGGCGATGCGGCGGCTGGAGTCGTTGATCGCCTTCATCGTGTCGACCACCTGGCCGACCACCTGGCCGCCGCGCGCGGCGGCTTCCGAGGCGCCGCGGGCGAGCTGGTCGGCCTGCTGCGCGTTGTCGGCGTTGTGGCGCACGGTCTGCGACAGCTCGGTCATCGTGGCCGAGGTCTGCTGCAGCGCGCTGGCCTGCTCTTCGGTGCGCTGGCTGAGGTCCTGGTTGCCCAGCGCGATCTGCGAGCTGGCCGAGGCCACGCTCTCGGCATTGACGCGCACCGAGCCGACGGTGCGGCCGAGGCTCGTGCGCAGCTGCTCCACCGCACGCTGCAGGTCGCCGATCTCGTCCTTGCGCCGGCCGTCCACGCGCATCGTCAGGTCGCCGCGCGACACGGCGTCCAGCATCCGCACGGCTTCGTCCATCGGGCGCGTGATCGAGCGGGTGACGACGACCCCCGCGCCGGCGGCCATCAGCACCGCCAGGCCGGCGGCGGCGAGGATGATCCACGACGCCTGCGCGGCGTCGGACTCGGCCGACTTGCCGTCGTCGACCATCAGCTGCTCCTGGAACTCGATGAGCTCGTTCAGGGCCTGCTCGTACCGCAGCTGCTGCGGACGCAGCTTTTCCAGCAGCACCGTGCGCGAGCCGACGAGGTCGGTGGCCCGGGCGCGCGTCATGAACTCCTCGAAATGCCCCGCGTACTGCTGGCGCTCGTTGAGCGCGGTCTGCAGGAGGGCGCGGCCCTTGTCGCTGCCGACCGACTTCTCGAGCTTCTCGTACAGCGCCTGCGCCTTGCCGCGCGATTCGACCATCGCCGCCAGCTGTGCTTCCCGGTCCTTGGGCGCTTCCAGGAACACCAGGTAGCCCTGGGCCCGGGCCTGCCGGCTCAGTTCGTCGAGGATGTCGTTGGCATCCTGCACCTTCGGGTAGCGGTCGTTGACGACGATGCGGATGTCGCCGGCCACGTTCGCCAGGCCCACCTTGGCGGTGAGCACCGTGGCGATCAGCAGCGCGATGAGCAGGAAGAACGCGCCGCCGAGGCGGGCACCGATGCGGAAGTTCGTGAACTGGAACATGCTGGCTTGCGCCCGGCCTCGCACATCGAGGGGCCGGGCCTACTCCTTTGCGGAGGAGTGTCGGCCGCATGGCCCGAGCGCACTCGTCGGAGTTGGGGGCGGAAGGCCGTCCTCATCGGGCAGGCCACGCCCGTTGCGGGGTCACGTGCCGGACCCGCGCCGGTGCGTCAAGTGCCGCAGAACGTGCGGTAGCAGGCCGTCACGGCCGCGGGCGCCGGCTCGGCGTAGCGGGCGAGCGCGGGGTCGTCGTCGTAGGGGCGGCGCAGGGCTGCCAGCAGCTGTTCGAACGGCCCCAGGTCGTCGTGCTCGCTGGCGGCGGCCAGCGCTTCCTCGACGCGGTGGTTGCGCGGGATCACGAGCGGGTTCGTGCGTCGCAGGTGCTCGGCGCGGTCACGGGCTGCCGCGTCGGTGCCGGCGGCGTCGCCATCCTCGGCCGCGCAGCGCGAGCGCCAGCGGGCCAGCCAGCCGTCCAGCGCCGCCGGCTCGGCGACCAGCGCACGCAGGCCCTCGGCGGAGCCGGCAGCCGCGTCGGCCAGCCGCCGCCAGGCCAGCGTGTGGTCCACCTGCTGCGCCTGCAGCAGCGCGAGCCAGTCGTCGGCCAGGGCCGCATCACCCGCTTCGGCGGTGCGCAGGCCGAGCTTGGCGCGCTGGCCGCTGCGCCACGCGGTGTCGTACAGGCCCGGGTAGGCGTCGATCACCGCCATCGCCTGCTCGATCGCGCGCTGCAGCGCGGCTTCGTCGTCGGGCTTGGCCACCAGCGGCAGCAGCGCCTCGGCCAGCCGCGCCAGGTTCCAGCGCGCGATCGGCGGCTGGTTGGCGTAGGCGTAGCGGCCGCCGTGGTCGATCGAGCTGAACACGGCCTTTGGGTCGTAGGCCTCGAGGAAGGCGCAGGGGCCGTAGTCGATGGTCTCGCCGGAGATGGCCATGTTGTCGGTGTTCATGACGCCATGGATGAAGCCGACGTTCATCCACTGCGCCACCAGCGCGGCCTGCCGCTCGGCCACCGCGCGCAGCAGCGCGAAGGGCGCATCGGGGGCGCCGGCGAGCTGCGGGTCGTGCCGCGCGATGGTGTAGTCGAGCAGCTGCTTGAGCCGCCCCACCTCGCCACGCCCGGCGAAGTACTGGAAGGTGCCCACGCGCAGGTGGCTCGCGGCCACGCGCGTGAGCACGGCGCCGGGCAGCTCGACCTCGCGGTACACCGCCTCGCCGGTGGCGGCCACCGCCAGCGCACGCGTGGTTGGGATGCCCAGCGCGTGCATGCCCTCGCTGATCAGCACCTCGCGCAGCATGGGGCCGACCGCGGCCTTGCCGTCGCCGCCACGCGAGAACGGCGTGCGGCCCGAACCCTTCCAGGCGATGTCGCGGCGGCGACCCTGGCGGTCGACCACCTCGCCCAGCAGCAGCGCGCGGCCGTCGCCGAGCTGTGGCGAGTAGTGGCCGAACTGGTGCCCCGCATAGGCTTGGGCGATCGGCTCGGCGCCATCGGGTACGAGGTTGCCGGCGAAGATCGCCGCGCCCAGTTCGCTGCCCAGTGCCTCGGCGTCCAGGCCCAGTTCGGCGGCCAGCGTGCGGTCGAGGTGCAGCAGCCGCGGCGCCGGCACGGCGGCGGGCTTCCATGCGACGTAGAAGCCCGAGAGGTCGCGGGCGTAGCTGTTGTCGAAGGCGAAGGTGGGCAACCGCGGCGGGGCATTCATCCGGCGCAGTGTGCCGCCGTTGCCGGGCCCTTGCCGCGCAGGGGTCGGGCTGGATCCGCGATTGCGCCGCTTCCGTCACGCGCGGTGTCGGCGCGCCAGCGTGGGTGATGCGCCTACCCGGCTTCGGCGTCGACGGGCCAGGCGGCCAGCGTCGCCACGCCGAGCGCCGCGCCGAGGTTGTGCAGCAGCACCGAGGCCACCGGGGCATCGAGCATCGCGGCGACCCCGCCGGCCAGCGGCTGCAGCACCGCCAGCGCGAGCAGCGCGGCAGCCGTGCGCCGATGCCGGGCCAGCAGCGCGTGCCGCGCGAGCAGCACGGTGCACGTGAGCACCGCCAGCGCGAGCAGCAGGTGCCCTTGCGGCGCGATGCGCAGGGCGCCGGCGCCCGAGAGCGCGCCCAGCGCGGCCTGCGCGAGCCACAGCACGAGTGCCGGCGCGAGCAGCATCGGCGGTGGGCGGGCACCGCCGCAGGTCGCGTGCACCGGCCTGCGGGCGCAGGCCCACAGCCTCGCGGCCGCAGCCACCATCGCCAACCCGCCGACGAGGTTGCCGAGCATCACCATCGAGGCCGTCGCCGCCGATCCCGCGCGCGAGCCGCCGGTGGCCACGCCGAGCGCCGACAACGCGAGCGCGAGCGCGAGCAGCCCCGCTGCGGCCCCGCGTACGCCGCGGGGTGCCGACTTGCCGCGCAGCGCCAGCAGCAGCGCGATCGTTCCGAGCAGCACCGCACTGGCGGCCACGCGGTGCAGCGTGCGCACGGCGCGTTCGGTGTCCGACGGAGCCTGCGCGAACGTCATCGTTGCCGGCTCCGCCTGCAGGCGGCAGGCCGGCCAGTCGATGCACGGTTCCCTCGGCGCCGACAGGCGCAGCCACGCGCTCGCGCTCGTCACCACGAGCATCAGCACGAGCAGGGCATGGGTGCAGGAGCGCAGCAGCGCAGGCATGGGCCGCATCTTGTGCGCTGCGGTACCGCGGAATCCTTGACCTGGTTCATTTCCCGCCGAGGGGCCGACACGAAGAATCGCCGGCACCCCGAGACAGGAGATTCGACATGGGCACACACGACGACGACGCGACGGCCCCGGTGCCGTGGATGCAGCAGGTGCTGGACAACCCGTTCCTGCTGCTGTTCCTCGGCGTGCTCGTGCCGATGCTGCTCTACACGGTGTGGGGTGTCGTCGACATCCTCACCCTGCCCGTCTCGAAGTAGCGGAGGCCCGCATGAGCGCCATCCTTCCGCCCGCCGAGAGGCTGTGGTACCGGCACCCGATCGATCGTGTCGAGGGCACCTGGATCGCCCTCGCGCTGGCGTGGTGCCTGATCATGTTCGCGATGATGGTCGGGTGGCACATCTGGGGCTCCCAGAACCTGTCCACCGAGACCTACCGCACTGCGCCCGACCGCTTCCAGGGCAAGGTGCAGGCGATGGTCGACAAGTACACGGTGCGCACCGAGACCGACGAAAAGACGCCGGTGGTCGCACCGCCTGCGGGCAGCGACGTCTACCTGCTCGCGCGGCTGTGGGCCTTCTACCCGATCCTCGAGCTGGAGAAGGGCAAGACCTACCGGCTGCACCTCTCGGCCATGGACTACAACCACGGCTTCTCGCTGCAGCCGGCCAACATCAACATCCAGATGGTGCCGGGCTTCGAGCACGTGGTGACGATCACGCCGAACCAGAGTGGCACCTACTCGGTGGTGTGCAACGAATACTGCGGCATCGGGCACCACAAGATGGTCGGCCGCATCCACATCAAGTGAGGCGGGCATGACCACCACCTACCGTACCTGCCCCCGTTCGGGGCTGCAGTTCGAGGCCCAGGCCGAAGCGCTGATGAAGGTCAACGCCTTCGTCGCCGTCGTCTGGCTGCTGATCGGCGGCCTGCTCGCCATCGGCGTCGTGCTGACGCGCTGGCCGGCGTTCCGCTGGCTCGAGGCCGAGACCTTCTACATGGTGCTCACGGCCCACGGCATCGACATGCTGATCTTCTGGATCATCTTCTTCGAGATCGCGGTGCTGTACTTCGCCAGCTCGACGCTGCTGCGCTGTCGGCTCGCGACGCCGAAGATCGCCTGGCTCGCGTTCGCGCTGATGCTGATCGGCTCGGTGACGAACAACATCGCGGTGTTCCGCGGCGCCTCCAGCGTGATGATGACCAGCTACGTGCCGATGATGGCCGAGCCGAGCTTCTACCTCGGGCTGATCCTGTTCGCCGTCGGCGCGCTGATCGCGTGCTTCGTGTTCTTCGGCACGCTGGTGGTGGCCAAGCGCGAGAAGACCTACGAGGGCTCGGTGCCGCTGGTGACCTTCGGCGCCATCACCGCGGCGATCATCGCGGTGTTCACGATCGCCTCGGGCGCGATCATCCTGATCCCGACGTGGCTGATGTCGATCGGCGTGGTCAAGGAGGTGAACCCGCTCGTGTACCGCACGATCTGGTGGGCCTTCGGCCACAGCTCGCAGCAGATCAACGTGGCGGCGCACATCTCGGTGTGGTACCTGGTGGCCGCGGTGGCCTTCGGCGCCAAGCCGATGAGCGAGCGCGTGAGCCGCGTCGCGTTCTTCCTCTACATCCTGTTCCTGCAGATCGCCAGCGCGCACCACCTGCTGGCCGACCCGGGCCTGTCCACCGGCTGGAAGGTCGTCAACACCAGCTACTTCATGTACTTCGCGGTGCTGGCGTCGATGCTGCACGGCCTGACGATCCCCGGCGCGATGGAAGTGGCGCAGCGGCAGAAGGGCTACACGCGCGGCCTGTTCGAGTGGCTGCGCAAGGCCCCGTGGGGCAACCCGACGTTCGCCGGCGTGTTCATCGCGCTGATCGGCTTCGGTTTCCTGGGCGGCATCTCGGGCGTGATGATGGGCACCGAGCAGCTGAACATGATCATCCACAACACGATCTACGTGCCGGGGCACTTCCACGCCACGGTGGTGATCGGGACCACGCTCACGTTCATGGCGCTCACCTACTACCTGGTGCCGGTGCTGTTCAGGCGCGAGCTGGTGGCGCCCAAGCTGGCGCTGGCGCAGGTGTACCTGTTCGGCTTCGCGATGTACGCGCTGTGCCTGGTGATGATGGGCGCCGGCACGCTGGGCGTGAGCCGGCGGCACTGGGACATGGCCTTCGGCGGCGCCGCGCTGGCGCACGAGTGGCCGGGCGCGGCCTACCTGATGATGGCCGGCGTTGGCCTGCTGGGGCTGGTGGCGATCATCGGCGGCGCGATCTTCTGCGGCGTGGTGGTGGCTTCGCTGCTGTTCGGGCGCAAGCTTGAGTCGGGCGCCACCAGCGCGACCTTCACGCCGGTGCCGCGCGCCGCACCCACGGTGGTGGCGCAGAGCTACGGCTCGATGGGCTTCGCCGCGCCGGGCACCTTCACGCTGGCGATGGTGTTCCTGGTGGCCTTCGTGCTGTACTACTTCATCAACTGGAAGTACCTCTCGACCCTCTGGGGGCTGAGCTGACCTCCGCGGGGCACGCGACATGGAACCGCAAGGCCTGGCCCCGATCGCCGCCGCCACTGCCGCGCCGGCCCGCTGGCGCACCGTGCTCAGCGTCTTCAAGCTGCGCATCGGCGTGCTGATCATGGTCACCGCGCTGGCGGGCCTGGCCGCGGTGCCGGCCTCGCAGGCCAGCTTCTGGCAGGTGCTGGTGCTGTCGCTGTCGGTGCTGGGGGCGTCGGCCGCCGCGGGTGCGCTGAACCAGTACCTCGAGGCCGACAGCGACCGCCTGATGGCGCGCACGCGCCGTCGCGCCTTCGCCAGCGGCGCGCTGCCGCGCAGCCCGGCGTGGCTCGCGGCCATCGCGCTGCTGCTGGCGGTGTCGCTGGGGGCGGCGGCGTGGGTGGTGAACGGCCTGGCGGCGACCTTCGTCGGGCTGGGCGCCATCACCTACGGCGTGGTCTACACGATGTGGCTCAAGCGCCGCACCGCGTGGAACATCGTGATCGGCGGGCTGGCCGGCAGCTTCGCCGTGCTGGCAGGCGCCGCGGCGGCGAGCCCGCAGATCGGCGCGCCCGCGCTGCTGCTGGCGCTGGTGCTGTTCCTGTGGACGCCGCCGCACTTCTGGAGCCTGGCGATCGCCTGCGAGGAGCAGTACGCGGCGGCCGGCGTGCCGATGCTGCCGGTAGTGGTGGGGCGCAGCCGCGCCGCGGCCATCGTGCACGCGCACGCGCTGGCGCTGGTGGTGGCGTCGCTGCTGCCGTTGCTGTACGGCGCGGGCTGGGTGTACGGCGCGGCCGCGCTCGCCGGCGGCGTGCACCTGCTGCACCGCACCTGGGCGCTGGCCCGCGTGCCCGAACGGCGCACCGCGATGGCGGCGTTCTTCGCGTCGATGGTGCAGCTCGCCGTGCTGCTGGCCGGGGTGGTGCTTGATGCTGCGTTGCGCTGACGTCTGGAGGCGGGCACTCGGCGGGTTCGCCGTGCTGGTCGCCGCATGCGGCGCACCGTCGGGTGCGGCCGCGGCCGACCCGTCGGTCGTGCAGCGCGCCGATGAGACCGGCGTGCCGCGCCTGGACGAGCGCGAGGCGCTGCGTGCCGGCGAGGCGGTGGTCGGCACGCAGCCGCCCGACTTCGCGTTCACCAGCCGCCACGGCCAGCCGGTGCGGCTGTCGGATTACCGCGGCAAGCCGCTGCTGGTGAGCTTCATCTACACCGGCTGCTTCCAGGTCTGCCCGACGCAGACCCGTGCGCTGAACGAGGCCGTGCAGGGCCTGGACAAGCTGCTCGGCCCCGACCGCTACCACGTCGTCAGCATCGGCTTCAACCAGCCGTTCGACAGCCCCGAGCAGATGCGCGCCTACGCCGCGCAGCACCGCATCCAGGCCCGCAACTGGGAATTCCTGAGCCCGCCCGCGGCCGCCGTGGCGCCGCTGACGCGCGCGTTCGGCTTCAGCTACCTCGCCACGCCGGCGGGCTTCGACCACGTGCTGGGCGTGACCGTGCTCGATGCCGAAGGCCGCGTGCGCGCGCAGGTGTGGGGCGACGCCCTGCGCGCCGACCAGCTCGGCGGGCCGCTGCGCCAGCTGCTGCTGGGCGCGCCGGTGGTCGGCACCGATGCCGGCACGACGATCGCCGCGCTGGTCGACCGCGTGCGCGTGCTGTGCACGGTGTACGACCCGAACACCGGCACCTACCGCTACGACGTCAAGCTGGTCGCCGAGCTGATCGGCGGCTCGCTGTTCTTCCTCACCGCGTTCGCCTACCTGTGCGTCGAATGGCGCCGGCAGCGGCGCTCGCGCCTGGCCGTGCCACCCGCTGTATGCCTTCCGCTGCACCCCGCGCCGACGCCGGAGCCCGCCCCGGTTTCCGGTCGCACGGCCTGACCCTCTGTCGCGCCGCCGAGCGTGGCCTCGACGCCGCGGTGGGCGCGCAGGCCAATCCGCTGCGCCACCTCGGCACGGTGGCGTGCGGGGCGTTCTGGCTGCTCGCGGCCACCGGCGTGGTGCTCTACGCCGTGCTCGACACCTCGGTGCAGGGTGCGTGGACATCGATCGAGGCGCTGCACGACGCGCCGCTGCACGCCGGGCAGCTGCTGCGCGGGCTGCACCGCTACGCCGCCGACCTGCTCGTGCTGGCGACGCTGGCGCACCTGCTGCGCGAGTGGCTGCACGCGCACGAGCGCGGCGCCCGCCGCTACACGTGGCTCACCGGCGTGCCGCTGATCGCCTTCGCCGCGGCCAGCGGCGTGGGCGGCTTCTGGCTCAACTGGGACCAGCTCGGCCAGTACTCCGCGATGGCCACCGCGGCGTGGGTCGACGCGCTGCCGCTGCTGTCGTCGCCGCTGTCGCGCAACTTCCTCGACGCCGCTGCGGTGGGCGACCGGCTGTTCTCGCTGTTCGTGTTCGTGCACCTGGGCGTGCCGCTGCTGATGCTGTTCGGCCTGTGGTTCCACGTCCAGCGGCTGTCGCGGGCCGCGGTGCTGCCGCCGCGGCCGTTGGCCGTCGCGCTGGCCGCGGCGCTCGCTGCCGCCGCACTGCTGTGGCCGGTGGTGTCGCATCCGCCCGCGCTGGCCGGCGCCGAGCCCGCGGTGCTGCGGCTGGACTGGGTGCTGCTGCTCGTGCACCCGCTCACCGAGGCCACCTCGCCGGCCGCCGTGTGGGCGCTGGTGCTCGGCGGCGCGGTGCTGCTGTTCGTGCTGCCGTTCCTGCCGCAGCCGCCGCGGCCGCCGGTGGCGGAGGTGGCGCCGCAGGCCTGCAACGGCTGCACGCGCTGCGTGGACGATTGCCCGTACGCCGCGATCACGATGGTGCCGCACCCGAACCAGCGCATCGGCCGGCAGCTCGCGGTGGTGGATGCCGATCTGTGCGTGGGCTGCGGCATCTGTGCCGGCGCCTGCCCGTCGGGCACGCCGTTCCGCAGCGCCGGGGCGCTGGTCAACGGCATCGACCTGCCGGGGCTCACGGTCGACGCGCTGCGCTCGCTGCTGCGCGGCCGGCTGGCCGCGGCGCGCGATCTGCAACCGGTCGTCGTGTTCGGCTGTGCGCACGGGGCCCGGTTGCCGGTGGGGCGCGACGTCGTCGCGATGGCACTGCCGTGCGCGGCGCAGTTGCCGCCGAGCTTCGTCGAGTACGCGCTGCGCGACGGGGCCGGCGCAGTGGTGGTGGCCGCGTGCCGCGAGTCGGGCTGCGAGTTCCGCCTCGGCGAGCGCATCACCGCCGAGCGGCTGCACGCCCGGCGCGAGCCGCACCTGCGCCTGCAGCACCTGCCTGCGGGCCGCGTGGTGCTGGCACACGCCGGTGCCGGCGACGAGGCCGTGGTGGCCGCCGCGGTGCAGCGGCTGCGGGCGGGCGTGCGCACGGAGGCTGCCTCGTGAACGCACCCGCGACCGACACCGCCCCGGTGGCCCGCGGCCCGCGCGCGTGGCTCGGCCAGGTGCTGCTGTACGGCCTGTTCGCCGCGGCCATCGGCACCTTCTCGCAGTGGCCGCCGTACCACCACCTCGGCCCCGACGATGCGCTGGTGAAGGTCAGCTTCTCGCGCGTGGGCCGGCCGGTGGGGGACTGCCGCACGCTGTCGGCCGAGGAGCTGGCGGCGCGGCCGCCGAACATGCGCACGCCCACGGTGTGCCCGCGCGAGCGTTCGGCCGTGGTCGTGGAGGTCGACATCGACGGCGCCCCGCGGCTGCGGCGCACCGCGCAGCCCGGCGGCGTGGCGCGCGACGGCGCCTCGGCGGTGTACGAGCGCCTCGTCGTGCCCGCCGGCGCCCGGCGCATCGCCGTGCGGCTGTCGGACGACCAGCGCGCGCGCGAGCGGCCCTGGACGCGCGAGGGCACCGTGACGCTGGCTGCCGGCCAGGTGCTGGTGGTCGACTTCGATGCCGAGCAGGGCGGCATCACCTTCCGATGAGTTGCTGCGGAGAGCCGCGATGAACCTCCACACGAGCTGGACCCACCCCCACCCGCTGCAGCCCCGTGCCGCAGCGCCCGTCACCGCGTCGAGCCCGGCCGAGTACCTGCTGCCCGAGGTGCACGCCGAGGTCCGGCCACTGGCCCGCGCGTGGCTGGTCATCGCGATGGCCGCGCTGGTCGGCTCGGGTCTGTATTCGGTGCTGCTGGTGCTGGCGCGCACGCCGGCGATCAACGCGTGGCTGCCGGCGGGCGACTTCTTCCGCGTGGCGCTGGTCGTGCACGTCGACCTGTCGGTGCTGGTGTGGTTCACGGCCATCGCCGCGATGCTGTGGGCGCTCGTGCAGCGGCCGCCCGTGCACCGCGGGCACCGGCTGCTGGCGGGCGCGCCGGTGGTGCTGTGCGGGGCCGGCGCGGCGACGATGGCGCTGGCCGCGTTCGTCGACCCGGGCACGGCGGTGATGGCCAACTACATCCCGATGCTCGACAGCGGCACGTTCCGCGTGGCGCTGGCGATGTTCGGCCTGGGCGCGCTGCTGCTGGTGCTGGGCGGCCTGGTGCGTGCCCGGCCCGTGGGCGCGGCGGTGGACGGCGCCGGCGCGCTGCGCTTCGGGCTGAACGCGAGCGTGGTGGCGGCCGCGGTGGCGCTGCTGGCGTTCGGCTGGTCGCTCGCGGTGGTGCCGACGGCGCTGCCGTCCAAGGCCTACTTCGAGATCGCCTGGTGGGGCGGCGGGCATGCGCTGCAGTTCACGTGGACGCTGCTGATGCTGGTGGGCTGGCTGGCGCTGGCGCAGGCCTGCGGCGCCCGCGTGCCGCTGTCGCCGCGCGTCGTGCTGCTGCTGTTCGCGGTGGCGCTGGCGAGCGTGTTCGCCACGCCGCTGGCCTACCTGATGCACGACGTGGCCACCGTGGAGCACCGCAACCTGCACACCTGGGCGATGCGCTTCGGCGGCGGCGTGGCGATCGCGCCGCTGGCGCTGGCGGTGCTGCTGGCGCTGCTGCAGGCGCGCGGCACGGCGCTCACGTCCGAGCAGCGCCCGCTGCGCGCCGCGCTGACCCCGGAGCAGCGGCCGCTGCGCGCGGCGCTGACCCCGGAGCAGCGCCCGCTGCGCGCGGCGCTGATCGCCTCGATGCTGCTGTTCGTCTCCGGCGGTCTGATCGGCCTGACGATCGGCGGCAGCAACGTGAAGATCCCCGCGCACTACCACGGCTGCATCGTCGGCGTGACGCTGGCGCTGATGGGGCTCGTGCACCTGCTGCTGCCGCGCCTGGGCGGGCGCGCGCCGCAGGGGCGGCTGGCGGTGCTGCAGCCGTGGCTGTACGGCGGCGGCCAGCTGCTGCACATCATCGGCCTCGTCTGGTCGGGTGGCTACGGTGTGCAGCGCAAGGTGGCCGGCAGCGAGCAGGTGCTGCGCAGCGGGGCCGAGGTGGCCGGCATGGGGCTGATGGGCGTGGGCGGGCTGCTGGCGATCGTCGGCGGCCTGATGTTCGTGGTGGTGGTGCTGCGCGCGATCCGGCCGCAGGGCCCGCGGCACTGAACCGGTTGCTGCACAGGCACCGCGAGCACCCGATGGCCACTGCCCCGCAACGCGTGCTGCAGGCGCTGTTCATGCGCGCCGAGCGTGTGTTCAACCGAGCCTTCGGCGACCGCGCCAACCCGCTGTACCACCTGGGCGCGACGGCCTTCTTCCTGTTCTGGGTGGTGGCGGCCACCGGGCTCGTGCTGTACGCGTTCTTCGACACCAGCGTTGGCGGCGCCTACCGCTCGGTGGCGCGTGTGTCGGCGTTCGCCGGCGGCGCCGGCGGTGCGCTGCGCACCGTGCACCGGCACGCCAGCGATGCGATGGTGGCGGTGATGCTCGCGCACCTGCTGCGCGCCTGGGCCTTCGACCGGCTGCGCGGCTTCCGCTGGTTCTCGTGGATCACCGGCGTGGCGCTGCTGTGGTTCGCCTACGTGGCCGGCATCAACGGCTACATGCTGCCGTGGGACCAGCTCGCGCAGTTCGTGACGCAGGCCACCTTCGAGTGGCTGGACTGGCTGCCCGGCTTCGGCGGCACGCTGAGCCGCAACTTCATCCTGCCCGAGCACGTGAACGACCGGCTGTTCTCGCTGCTGGTGTTCATCCACATCGGCGTGCCGCTGGCGATGCTGCTGCTGATGTGGGTGCACGTGCAGCGTGTGCCGAAGGCCGCGACGCTGCCGCCGCGCCCGATCGCGCAGGCGCTGCTCGTCATGCTGGTGCTGCTGGCCGCGGCCGCACCGGTGGCCGGCCACCTGCCGGCCGACCTGCACCGCGCACCGCAGGTGCTGGCCTTCGACTGGTTCCTGCTGCCGGTGCTGGCCGGGCTGTACGCGGCGTCGCCTGCCGCGGTGTGGGCCACGGTGGCCGGCGGCACGCTCGGGCTCGCCCTGCTGCCGTGGCTGCCGTGGCGCCGCACGGGCGCGGCCACCGCGCGGATTACGCTGCACCCCGGCCCGGTGCAGGCGACGGCGCGCCCGGGCGAGACGCTGCTGGAAGCCGGCCTGCGCGCCGGCCTCGTGCTGCCGTTCGACTGCCGCGCCGGCGGCTGCGGGCGCTGCGTCTGCACGGTGCTGGGCGGGCGCGTGGAGCAGGGCCCGGCGCAGGCAGCGGTGCTGACGCCGGCGATGCGCTCGCGCGGCCAGGCGCTGATGTGCTGCGCGGTGCCGCAAGGCGAGGTCGAGATCGAGGTACCTGGCGTGGCGTCGCTGGCCGCGGCCGATGCGGTGCGCGTGCGGCGCTGGCAAGGCGTGGTGCAGCGGCTGGAGCGGCTGTCGCCCGAGTTGATGCGCGTGTTCATCGCGCTGCCACCGGGCGAGCGCATCGCCTACGCGCCCGGCCAGTACATCGACATCCTGCTCGACGACGGCGAACGCCGCTCGTTCTCGTTCGCCGCCGCGCCGCCCGATGCCGGTGCCGAGCGCATCGAGCTGCACGTGCGGCGCATCCCCGGCGGCCGCTACACCACCCATGTCTTCGAGGCGATGCGCGAGGGCGACCGGATCTCGTTCGAAGGCCCGCTCGGCCGCTTCGGGCTGCTGGCCGAGAGCCAGCGGCCGATCCTCCTGCTCGCCGGGGCCACCGGCTACGCGCCGATCCGCAGCATCCTCGAAGACGCCTTCGGCCGCGGTGTGCGCCGCCCGATCGAGCTGTACTGGGGCGTGCGCGCGCGCGCCGACCTGTACCTGCTCGAGCAGCTCGAGGCCTGGCAGCGCGCGCAGCCGGCGTTCCGCTTCGTGCCGGTGCTCTCGCATGCCGCCGACGACAGCGGCTGGACCGGCCGGCGCGGCAACGTGCACGAGGCGCTGCTGCAGGACCACCCCGACCTCACCGGCTGGGAGGTCTACGCCTGCGGCTCGGTGGCGATGGTGCGCACCGCGGTGCCCGACTTCCTGGCGCACGGGCTCTCGGAGCAGTTGTGCTTCTCCGACGCGTTCGTGCCGAACGCGGCCGCCGGGGCTGCCCCGGCATGACCGGCGGGCTTGACCGGGATCAAGACCCTGCGGGGGGCGAGGCGCGAGCATCCGCGCCGGCTGGCACCTCGGAGGTGCACGCCGACGCCGTGCTCGACACCCGCACCTACGACATCCCCCGCTTCCTGGCCCGGTTGCCGCTGTTCAGCGACATCGGGCCCGAGGCGCTGGAGCGCCTGGCGCTAGGCTGCACGCTGCACCGGCACGAGCGCGGCGGGCTCGTGTTCCGACAGGGCGACCCGTGCGAGAGCTTCAAGGTCGTGATGATGGGCCAGGTGAAGCTGTTCGTGATCTCTCCGTCGGGACACGAGAAGGTGATCGAGCTGATCGGCCCCGGGCACAGCTTCGCCGAGGCGCTGATGTTCCTCGGCAAGCCGTGCATGGTGAGTGCGCAGACGCTGGCCGACTCGATGCTGCTCAGCGTGAGCCGCGCGGTGGTGATGAGCGAGCTGGCGCAGGATCCGCAATTCTCGATGCGCATGCTGGCCGGCCTGTCGCGCCGCCTGCACGGCCTCGTCAGCGACGTGCAGGCCTATGCGCTGCAGAACGGCGTGCAGCGCGTCATCGGCTACCTGCTGCGCGACCAGCTCACCGACGAAGGCACGCCGGCCGAGGCCGTGACGGTCTCGCTGCCGGTGAGCAAGGCCACGCTGGCCTCGCGGCTGAGCCTGACGCCGGAATACTTCTCGCGCGTGCTTCGCGAGCTGGAAGACGCGCAGCTGATCCAGGTCGACCGGCGCGACATTCGCATCCTCGACGTGAAGCGGCTCGCGGCGTATCAGAGCGGCTGAGGCGGTATCGCGAGCCCGCGGCCGCGAAAGCCTGCGGGCAAGGACCAGGTGTCGGTCGTGCGGCCCTCGCCGTCGAGTGACGTGACCGCGGGCGGATCGCTGCCCATCACCAGCAGGCGACGCCGCGCCGTGTCGGCCACGCAGCTCGTCGGGTGGCGCGCGGCGCCGTCGAGCCAGGTCCAGGCGCCGCCGATGCGCGTTGCCAACCGCACGCGGCCACCGACCTCGAACAGGCCCCAGAGGCGCACGGCGTCACCGCCGATCCCCGCGGGCAGCGCCTGCAGCGCGAGCACCGCACCCGGCGCGTCGTGCCGCGCCGCGATCACCCAGCGCCGCGGATCGATCTCGACGATCGCGTTGCCGTGCGGCAGCCACCAGCGCGGGCCGCGGCCATCGTCGTGCCCGCACGCGCCCTGCGGCCGCGCGCCGGGCAGCTTCCAGCGCGCGATCTCGCGGCGCACGTCCAGGTGCACCACCGCCACGTCGTCGCCGGCACGGCCGGCCACCCAGGGCTGCGTGGCACCGATGTGGTCGGGCGTCGGCATCGCATCTCCGAGCGGTGCACGGCGCACGGCCAGGTAGCCCGGCGTGGGCAGGCCTTCGCCCATGCGGTGGTCGTGCACCAGGCCTTCGTAGAGCGGCGGCGCGGCGGGATCCAGCGAGACTTCCCACCATTCGCCCAGGCTCGGCCAGGTGGCGAGCAGGCTGCGCCGCGAGGGCAGGGCTCGCAGCGCGGCGGCGCGGGCACGCCGGCGGCGTTCGACGTCGGTGCCGGCGTAGACCTTCAGCGGGGGCGCATCGGGCGGCGCCGTGGCATCGAGCAGCACCAGCGCATCGGCCTGCGCCAGCGCCACCACGCGGCCGTCGGCGCTGGCGGCCAGCGCGTGCGGCGTGGGCGCGAGCAGGCGGGTGTCGCTCTGGCCCGGGCTGGCGACGAACGGCCAGCGCTGCAGTCGGCCCGACGCGGTGAGCGTCCACACCGCATCGGCGGTGAGCGCGGGGGCATCGGCGAGCGGGCCGTCGAGCGTGTGCAGCCGGGCGGCCTCGCCGAGGCGCAGCACGGCCAACGCATCCATGCCCCAGGCCACGCCAGCGGTCGGGCCGGAAACGCCGCCGCCCCGGGCAGCGAGGTGCACCGGGGCGGCGAGCGCCGCGCAGCCTGCCAGGGCCTCGCGGCGGTTCATCGCCGGGCTGCCGGCGCTACTGCTTGAGCACCCACTCCACCGCCGCCTTCAGGTCGGCATCGGAGATCTTGTCGGCGCCGCTGGGCGGCATCGGCACCGGGCCCCAGACGCCCTGGCCGCCCTTGCGGATCTTCTCCGAGAGCTTGGCCACGGCGTCGGCCTGGCCCTTGTACTTGGCGGCCACGTCCTTGTAGGCCGGGCCGACCAGCTTCTTGTCCTTGGCGTGGCAGGCCAGGCAGCCGGCCTTGTTCATCGCCGCCTCGACGGCGGCCTGGGCGCTGGCCGGCGCGGGGGTGGCCAGCAGGGCCACCGCCATGGTGGAGCCGAGGGCCGTGATGAGGGTGCGCATGGAACGATCTCCTTCGATGGGTCAGTACACGTCGTGCTGGGTGTTGTAGACGTTGAAGTGCCCGGTGGGCGTGATCAGCTTCGGATCCTTGATCACGGCCTTCAGCTTGAGCGTCTTGTCGTCCACCACCACCAGCGCGCTTTCCTTGTTCTTCGCCGACCAGACGGAGAACCAGACCTCGTCGCCGGCGCGGTTGTATTCCGGCTGCACGACGCGCTTGGCACCGTCGTCCTTGAGTCCGGCCCACTCGGCGATCGGCAGCACGGTGAACCCCTTGTCGAGGTTCCTGATGTCGTACACCGCCACCGACTGCGAGACCTTCGCGTCGGGGTTCAGCGGCGTGTCGATGTACAGGTGCTGCGATTTCGGGTGCGTCTTCAGGAACAGGTTGCCGCCGCCCTGGCCCTTGATCTGCGCGACCTGCTTGAACGCGTACTGCTTGTGCTTCACGGGGTCGGTGCCGATCAGCGAGATGGTCTCGTCGCCGAGGTGGCCGGTGGCCCACACCGGGCCGTAGGTCGGGTGCACGAAGTTCGCGCCGCGGCCGGGGTGCGGGATCTTGCCGACGTCGATCAGCGCCTGCAGCTTGCCTTCCTTCGCGTCGATCGCGGCGATCTTGTTGCTCTGGTTGGCGGCCACCATGAAGTAGCGCTTGGTCGAGTCCCAGCCGCCGTCGTGCAGGAAGCGCGCGGTGCCGATGGTGGTGACCTTCAGCGCGTCGAGGTTGGAGTAGTCGACCATCAGCGTCTGCCCGGTCTCCTTCACGTTCACCACGAACTCGGGCTTGTAGTGGCTGGCCACGATCGAGGCCACGCGCGGCTCGGGGTGGAACTCCTGCTTGTCCACCGTCATGCCGCGCGTGCCGACGATCTTCAGCGGCTCGAGCGTGTCGCCCTTCATGATCGTGTACTGCGGCGGCCAGTAGCTGCCGGCGATGGCGAGCTTGTCCGTGAAATCGCCTTCCTTGCCCTTGTACTTGCTCGTGTCCACCGAGCGCGCCTCGAGGCCGACGCGGATCTCGGCCACCGAGTCGGGCTTCTCCATCCACATGTCGATCATGTTGATCTTGGCGTCGCGCCCGATCACGAAGATGTAGCGGCCCGAGGCCGACACGCGCGAGATGTGCACCGCGTAGCCGGTCTTGACGATGTTGATGATCTTCTTGGTGTCGCCGTCGATCAGCGCCACCTCGCCGGAATCGCGCAGCGTCGTCGAGAAGACGTTGGCGATGTTGTAGTTGTTCATCTTCTTCTTCGGACGCTGATCGGGCGCCACCGTGACCTTCCAGGTCTTCTTCATGTCCTCCATGCCGAACTCGGGCGGCAGCGGCGCGTCGTGCTGGATGTAGCGCGCCATGATGTCCACTTCCTTCTCGGTCATCTCGCCGGAGGTCTGCCAGTTGGGCATGCCCGCGGGCGAGCCGTAGGCGATGAACACCTTGAGGTAGTCGGTGCCTTTGCCGATCGTGAGATCGGGCGTCAGCGGCTTGCCGGTGGCGCCCTTGCGCAGCACGCCGTGGCAGCCGGCGCAGCGCTCGAAGTAGATCTTGCGCGCCACGTCGAACTCCGCCTGCGTCATCGGCGGGGCCTTCGGGTTGGTGGCCTGGTACATCGGCTCGTTGGCCAGCGGCGAGGCGCCGGCCTGGTACTTCAGCTCGGGCTCGGTGATCTGCTTCTTGTCCTGCGCCGTGGCGGTGAGGGGCATCGCGACGAACAGCAGGGCCGCCAGCGCGGCCAGGTGCTGCAGTCTCGGCGCGGTCGGGTGGCGGGCGGGGTGGCGTGTCATGGAAGGCTCCTGAGGTGGAGGGAGGGGAATCTGTGCCATGGATGCTCCGCGCCAGGGGTATTGAACTCCTTGAACCAGTTCAAGCGCGGGGCCTGCGGGCCGGCCAACGCACCGAGGCTTGACCGCGATCAAGCCCAGGCGTGCCGAAGCGACACAGATCAAGGATCCGCGGCCGGCAGGCGCCGAAGCTGCCGGCATGAGAACCGACTCCACCGCCGCCTTCGTACCTCCGTTCGCCCGCAGGCCCGCTGCCGCGGCCCTCGCGCTCGCCTGCGCCGCGAGCCTGGTGCAGGCCGCCGTGGACGCCGACGCCACCGCCGCCTTCGCCGAGGAGCCGCCACAGACCGTCGTCGTCACCGCCACCCGCCACGCGATGCTCGCGCTCGACGCGCCGGCCAGCCTCACCGTGGTCACGCGCCGGCAGATCGAGGACCGTGGTGCGGGCACCGTGCTCGACGCGATCCGCGGCGAGACCGGCCTGTCGCTGCAGGGCCGCGCGATCGGCGGCCGGCAGGTGATCAGCCTGCGCGGGCTGGACAGCAAGCACACCCTGTTCCTGGTCGACGGCCGCCGCATCGGTGCCAGCGACGGCGTGATCGGCCACTCCGACTTCCAGTACGACTGGGTGGCGGCCGACGACATCGAGCGCATCGAGATCGTGCGCGGACCGATGTCGGTGCTGTACGGCTCCGAGGCGCTGGGCGGCGTGGTCAACGTCATCACGCGCGAGCCCGGTGACGCGTGGCGCTTCGGCGCCACGGCGAGCGGTCGCCGCGCCGACGGCTCGCGCGGCGGCGACGGCGATGCGCAGGCAGTGCGCGCCGGCGGGCCGCTCACCGCCGGCCTGGCTCTGCGGGCCGGCGCCGCGCGCAGCCACGTCGACCCGATCGCGTCGAGCATCGATGCGCGCGTCTCCGAGCTGGAGGGCCGCGACAAGGACGACGGCTGGGCCGGCCTGGTGTGGCGCCCCGGCGCTGATCAGCAGCGCATCGACTTCGAGCACCGCGAAGGCCGCGAGCGGCGCTGGGCCGACGCCCGCGAGCGCGGCGGTGCGCGGCGCTACCACGTGACCACCAACCGCATCGAACGCAGCGCCACGTCGCTGGCCTGGGAGTCGCAATGGGCGGGCGCAGCGTCTCCGGCCACGCAGCTGCGCGCCTACCGCACGGTGATCGACGTGACCAACGAGCGCACGGCCGGCGTGGCGGTGAACGTGCCGCAGCGGCTGGACGACCGGGTGCTCGACGGCCAGCTGCGGCTGGGCCTCGGCGCGCACGCGTGGACCGGCGGCTTCGAGGCGCGCAACGAAGGCCTGGCCGACCCCGGGCTGCCGAACGGCCGCTCGGTGGCGCAGCACCGCGCGCTCTTCCTGCAGGACGAGTGGACGCTGCTGGCGCGCCAGCTCACGCTCACGCTCGGCCTGCGCCACGACCGCCACTCGCTGTACGGCGGCGAGTGGAGCCCGCGCGCCTACGCGGTGTGGCATCTGGGCGACGGCTGGACGATCAAGGGCGGCACCAGCCACGGCTTCAAGGCGCCGAACCTGAAGCAGATCGTGCCCGGCGGCCGCACCGAGGGCCCCAATGTCTTTCTCGGCAACCCGGCGCTGACGCCGGAGACCAGCGACGGCGTCGAGATCGGCGGCGGCTGGCAGCGCGGCGGCACCGAGGCGCAGCTGGTGCTGTTCGACCAGCGCGTGCACGACCTCATCGACGTGAAGCTCGTGAAGGCCGGCCCGGCGCCGGGCACCGGCACCTACACCTACGAGAACGTGTCGCGGGCGCGGCTGCGCGGCGCCGAGGCTTCGTGGTCGCAGCGGTTCGCCTTCGGCCTCTCGGTGCTGGCCAGCTACACGATGCTCCAGGCCACGCAGGCCGACGGCACGCGGCTGGACCGGCGCCCCCGACACGCGGCCTCGCTGCGGCTGGACCAGACGTTGGGTGCCTGGCGCGCGGGGCTGCGCATGGAGCACAGCCGCGACCAGCGCATGCCGTCGGCGACCGCCGGGGCGCCGTCGGTGGCGGTGCCCGAGGTCACGATGATCGGCGCGCAGGTGGTGCGCACGCTGCCGGCCGGGCTGGCGCTGACGCTGGGCGTGGACAACCTCACCGACGTTCGACTGTCGGAGAAGTCACCGCTGTTCCAGCAGGCCGAGCCGCCGCGCACCTGGCGACTGGCCCTCCGCGGCCTGTGGTGACGGCGTCGGGGCGCATTCCGCGCCGCCACAATCGCGGCGCATGACCGAGTGGATCGCGCTGTATCCGCAGCTGAAGTCGACCCACATCGCGCTGGCCGTGACCAGCGTGGGCCTCTTCGCGCTGCGTGGCGCCTGCGTGCTGGCCGGTGCGCGCTGGCCGCTGCACCGCGCCGCGCGCATCGCCAGCGTGTGCATCGACACGCTGCTGTTCTGCGCCGGCGTGGCGCTGTGGTCGATGCTGTCGCTGCACCTCGGGCGCGACCACTGGCTGTTCGTGAAGCTGGTGCTGATCGTCGCCTACATCGTGCTGGGCTCGCTGGCGCTCAAGCGCGCGCCGACCCGGCTGTCCAAGGCGGCGGCGTATGCGGCGGCGCTGGCCTGCATCGCCTCGGCGGCTCTGGTCGCCGTGCGGCACGACGCGATGGCGCCTCTGCGCGGGCTCGCCGGCTGACGTTCGCGGTGTCCCGTCAGTACATCAGGCGATCCGGCCGGATGTCCCGCAGGATCGTCGTGGCGATCTCCTCGATCGACTTGTGCGTCGACGACAGCCACGAGATGCCGGCGCGCCGCATCATGGCCTCGGCCTCCCGCACCTCGTAGCGGCAGTTCTCCAGCGACGCATAGCGGCTGCCGGGCTTGCGCTCGTGGCGGATCTGCGCCAGCCGGTCGGGGTCGATCGTCAGCCCGAAGCACTTGCGCTGGTGCGGGATCAGCGAGGAGGGCATCCGGCCGCGCTCGAAATCTTCCGGGATCAGCGGATAGTTCGCGGCCTTGATGCCGTGCTGCATCGCCAGGTAGAGCGACGTCGGCGTCTTGCCGCTGCGGCTCACGCCCACCAGGATCACCTCGGCGAGGTCGAGGTTGCGCGACGACTGCCCGTCGTCGTGCGCCAGCGAGAAGTTGATCGCCTCGATGCGCTCGTTGTACTCGGTGCTCTGGCTGGCGTCGGAGAAGCGCCCGATGCGGTGGTTGCTCTTGACGCCGAACTCCTGCTCCAGCGGCTCGACGAAGGCGCGGAACATGTCCATCACGAAGCCCTTGCAGCCGGCCCCGGTGACGATGTCGCGCACCTCGTCGCGCACCAGCGTGATGAACACCACCGGCCGCCGGCCCTCGCGCTCGGCGACGTCGTTGATCTCCTCGACCACCGCGGTGGCCTTCTCGACGCTGTCGATGAACGGCCGGCGCACGTGCCGCGGCCGCGTGGGGAACTGCGCCAGGATCGAGTTGCCGAAGGTCTCGGCGGTGATGCCGGTGCCGTCCGAGACGAAGAACACGGTGCGTTCGGGCATGGGAGGGTCATCATACGGACGCGGCCGCGTGGCCTCCTTAGAATCGGCGGCAATTTCCGAATCGCGGCGTCCCGGGCCTCCCGGCCGCCGCCCGTGCCGCGCCGTGAGAGCCCCGAGCCGATCACAACCCCGACACCACGCCTCGAGCGGGCCCGGGCGTGCGCATGCGGAAGCACCGGTTTCTCATCATCACGGAGCTTTCCCATGTCTGGCACTGCATTGGCGACCGCCCTGGTCGTCCCGTTTGAACATCTGAGGATGTCCGACGTCGAGTCGGTGGGCGGCAAGAACGCCTCGCTCGGCGAAATGATCAGCCAGCTCTCCGGCGCCGGCGTGCGCGTGCCCGGCGGCTTCGCCACCACGGCGCACGCGTTCCGTCGCTTCCTGGCGCACGGGGGCCTGGCCGAGCGCATCCGCCAGCGGCTGGCCACGCTGAACATCGACGACGTGCGGGCGCTGGCCGAGGCCGGCGCGCAGATCCGACAGTGGGTGGTGGACACCCCGCTGCCGCCGGACCTCGAGGACGCGATCCGCACGCACTACGCGGCGCTCGCCGACAGCGACCCCACCGCCAGCTTCGCGGTGCGCTCGTCGGCCACCGCCGAGGACCTGCCCGACGCGTCGTTCGCCGGCCAGCAGGAGACGTTCCTGAACGTCACCGGCATCGAGCAGGTGCTGCACCGCGTGAAGGAGGTGTTCGCGTCGCTATACAACGACCGCGCCATCGCCTACCGCGTGCACAAGGGCTACGCGCACGCCGACGTGGCGCTGTCGGCTGGCGTGCAGCGCATGGTGCGCAGCGACCTGGGCGCCGCCGGCGTCATGTTCACGATCGACACCGAGAGCGGCTTCAAGGACGTGGTGTTCATCACCTCCAGCTACGGCCTGGGCGAGCTGGTGGTGCAGGGCGCGGTGAATCCCGACGAGTTCTACGTCTTCAAGCCGGGGCTGCGGCTGGGCCGCCAGGCGCTGATCCGCCGCGCGCTGGGCTCCAAGCTGCAGCGCATGGAGTTCGCCACCCCGGAGGAGAAGGCCGCCAGCGGCCGCCTCGTGCGCACGGTGGACACGCCGCCCGAGCAGCGCAACCGCTACTCGATCAGCGACGCCGACGTCACCGAGCTGGCGAAGTACGCGCTGATCATCGAGCAGCACTACGGCCGTGCGATGGACATCGAGTGGGGCAAGGACGGCGCCGACGGCCGCATCTACATCCTGCAGGCGCGGCCCGAGACCGTGAAGAGCCAGGCCGAAGGCCGCATCGAGCAGCGCTACCGCCTGAAGGGCACGGGCACGGTGCTCGCCGAAGGCCGCGCGATCGGCCAGAAGATCGGCACGGGACCCGTGCGGCTCGTGAACTCGATCGCCGAGATGGAGCGCGTGCAGCCCGGCGACGTGCTCGTCACCGACATGACCGACCCGAACTGGGAGCCGGTGATGAAGCGCGCCAGCGCCATCGTCACCAACCGCGGCGGGCGCACCTGCCACGCGGCGATCATCGCGCGCGAGCTGGGCATCCCGGCGGTGGTGGGCTGCGGCGACGCCACCGACAAGGTGTCCGACGGCGCGCTCGTCACGGTGGCCTGTTCCGAGGGCGACACAGGCTACGTGTTCGACGGGCTGCTCGAGACCGAGGTCACCGAGGTGCGGCGCGGCGAGATGCCGTACTGCCCGATCAAGATCATGATGAACGTCGGCAATCCGCAGCTGGCGTTCGACTTCGCGCAGATGCCCAACTCGGGCGTAGGCCTCGCGCGGCTCGAGTTCATCATCAACAACAACATCGGGGTGCACCCGAAGGCGATCCTCGACTACCCGAACATCGACCCCGAGCTGAAGAAGGCGGTGGAGTCGGTGGCACGCGGGCATGCGTCGCCGCGCGCCTTCTACGTCGACAAGCTCACCGAGGGCATCGCGACGATCGCCTCGGCGTTCTGGCCCAAGCCGGTGATCGTGCGGCTGTCGGACTTCAAGAGCAACGAGTACCGCAAGCTGATCGGCGGCACCCGCTACGAGCCCGACGAGGAGAACCCGATGCTCGGGTTCCGCGGCGCCAGCCGCTATATCAGCGGCGAGTTCAGCGACGCGTTCGCGATGGAATGCGAGGCGCTCAAGCGCGCGCGCAACGAGATGGGCCTGACCAACATCGAGATCATGGTGCCGTTCGTGCGCACCGTGAAGCAGGCCGAGCGCGTGGTGGCGATGCTCGCCGAGCGCGGGCTGCCGCGCGGCGGCCAGGGCCTGAAGCTGATCATGATGTGCGAGGTGCCGAGCAACGCGATCCTGGCCGAGCAGTTCCTGCAGCACTTCGACGGCATGTCGATCGGCTCGAACGACCTGACGCAGCTCACGCTCGGCCTCGACCGGGACTCGGGGCTGGCCCAGCTGGCCGGCGACTTCGACGAGCGCGACCCGGCGGTGAAGGCGCTGATCTCGCGCGCCATCGCGGCCTGCCGGGCCACCGGCAAGTACGTGGGCATCTGCGGCCAGGGGCCGAGCGACCACCCCGACTTCGCCGACTGGCTGGCGGCCGAGGGCATCGTGTCGATCTCGCTGAACCCCGACACGGTGGTCGACACCTGGGAGCGGCTGGCGCGCGGCTGAGCTTCGATGCGCACGCGGCGGGATGGCGGCGTCGTGAGGGCAGCCGCTGCCGCGGCCGCTGCCTCCGTGTTGGGGGCGCTGGCCTCGGGCTGCACGCTGGCGCGACTGGATGCGCAAGCCCAGGCCTACTACGAATCGACGGTCTTCGTCGGCCGAGTCGACTGCGCTCGGCCCTGCACGGCGCCGATCCGCGTGGCCGCGCTCCGCGCCGAAGCGCCGCCCGACGCGGAACCCGAGCACGAGGTGCTGCTGCATGAAGCCGGCGGCTACGAGCTGATCGTGCGTCGCGGCGACTACCGGCTGCTGGCGTACGCCGACGACAACGGCAATCGCCGCCCCGACGCCGGCGAGCCCTGGGCCCAGCTCGGCGTGCCCATGCCGGTGGGGGCTTCCGGCACGGGCGTGGTGGCGGCGCTCGACATGGTGCTGGCGCCGGCGGCAGAGGCGCCGCCGCGCATGGCGCCCGCCGGCGCGCGCCACAGCACGCAGGCGGGCGCGGTACGGTCGCTCGACGACCCGGTGTTGTCGGCGGAGGCTGGGCGGCGTGGCTACTGGAGCCCGATGGACGCGTTCAAGGCGGACGGCGGCAACATCCACTTCCTCGAGCCCTACGACCCGCATCGCACGCCGGTGCTCTTCGTGCATGGGGCCGCCGGTTCGGCGCAGGACTGGCGCGCCGCGGTGGCGACACTGGACCGCACCCGTTTTCAGGCCTGGCTCTACCAGTACCCTTCGGGCGCGGCGGTGCGCTCGATGGCGTACCTGCTGTACTGGAAGCTGCTGAACCTGCAGCTCCGCCATCGGCACGAGTCGCTGGTGATCGTGGCGCACAGCATGGGTGGCCTGGTCGCCCGCACGCTGCTGGCGGACCACGGCGCCGAGTTGCCGCAGGTGCGGCTGCTCGTCACGCTGTCGACGCCCTGGGGCGGCGAACCCGGCGCGGACCTCGGCGTGACGTACTCGCCGGCGGTGGTGCCTTCCTGGCGCGACATGCAGCCCGACGGGCCGTTCCTGCAGACGTTGTTCACGCGGCCGCTGCCGCCGCAGCTCGAGCACGTGCTGTACTTCGGCCATCGCGGCGGGTACAGCCTGCTGCGGCCCAACCACGATGGCGCGGTGACGCTGGCCAGCCAGCTGCGCATGCCGGCGCAGGCCGGGGCGCGGCTGGTGCTCGGCTTCGACGAAGACCACACGAGCATCCTGTCGTCGCCGCAGGTGCTGGCGCAGTTGCGCACGCTGCTCGCGGGCCACGGGCCGCGCGGCGACCAGGGCGGCCGCGTGGCGGTGAGCTACGCGCGCAGCGACGGCCTCGGGCTGCCGGGCGGCACGGCGATGCTGCTCCTGCAGCCGCTCGACGACGCCGCGCGGGGCGAGGCGCCGATGGCCGTTGCGCTGCGCTCGGTGACCGGAGAGGACGCGGCCGGCCCGGTGGCACCGGGGCGCTACCGGGCGAGCCTGGTGGTCGCAGGGTTCGCGGCGACGCCGCAAGCCACCGACATCACCGTCGGGCCGCAGGCGTCTGCGCGACTCGCCTACACGCTGCAGGCCCAGGGAACGCTCGCCGGTTACATCGGCGACGATGGCGACAGCGTGGCCCGCCCGGCCGGCAGCTGGCGGCCGCCGCATCCGTCCATCCGCATCCGCTCGGTATCGGTCGAAGGCGCCGGCGTCTCGCGCCGCCTCGAGCCCGCCACCGGCGGTCTCGACGAGTTGCTGTCGCGATATGTTCGCGGCGAGGACTATGCGCGGGGCGCCATGTTCTCTTTCGTCGCGCTGCCCCAGGGCCGCTACCGGTTGACGATCGTCGCCGACGGCTACGAGTCCTATCACGCGTGGCACGACGTGGTGCCTGGCCGGCCCGCGCCTTACACGCCGATCGTGCTGCAGCGGCGACGAGGGGCATCCGATCCCGGGTAAGCCCTGAGAGGGCAAGTCAGCAGAGCCGGCCCTACTGTCAGAAACCAGTAAGGACCCGGGAAAAGAGTCCGGCAACTTCCCGAGTCCGGACGTGCTGACGTTCCTCAACATTGCCCAGTTGGTCCTGTACATCGCGCTGCTGGCGCTGCTCGGACAGGGCTTGCTTTACGTGCTGGCGGGCGCGCGCCGGGAAGGAAACCTGTTCTACAAGCTGCTGCAGGTGGTGACCAAGCCCTTCACGCTGGTCATGCGCAAGGTCACGCCGGCGCAGGTGGCCGATCGCCACGTGCCGGTGGCCACGTTCTTCGTGCTGCTGGTGGTCTACGCGATCGTGACCTTCGAGAAGATCGACCGCTGCGTGGCCGCGAACATGGTGGGGTGCCGCTGATGGCGCTTCCCTGGCTCGCGCTGAAGTGGCAGGCCATCGCATGGCTGGTGCTGGGCCGGACTGAACGTGCGCACGCGGTGTTCGACGAGATGCTGCGCCGCAGGCCCGACGACGCCTACGCGCTGGCCAGCCGCGCGCACGTGCTGTCGCAGGCCGGGCAGCGCGACGCGGCGATCGATGATCTGTCGCGGCTCGTGGCGCTGGATCCGCAGAACGCGCACCATGCCTTCAACCTCGGCTTCCTGCTCGAGGAGGCCGGCCGCTACGACGAGGCGCTCGCGGAGTTCGAGCGCGCCACGCGGCTCTCGGACAAGCTCGACCGCGCGTGGTACGGCAAGGGCCTCGTGCTGATCCGCCTCGGGCGGCTCGACGAGGCCGTGGCCGCGCTGAAGCGCAACACCGAACTGCAGCCCATGAGCCCGTACGGCTGGTACCAGCTGGCACGGGTGCATGCCGACCGAAGAGATCCCGATGCGGCGGTGCAAGTCATCCGCCACCTCAAGGGGTTCGAGCCCAAGGTGGCTGCACAGTTGGAAAGGGAGACTGGTCTTTATGCAACCGAGAAGGGGTGAGCGATGCAGGTGAGTGCGAATCACCAGGCCTACTGGTCGAAAAACCTCAGGATCACCGCGATCCTGATGGCGATCTGGTTCTTCGTGACGTTTGTCGTGAGCTACTTTGCCCGCGACCTCAACTTCAATTTCTTCGGCTGGCCGTTCAGCTTCTGGATGGCCGCCCAGGGCGCATTGGTCGTGTACGTGCTGATCATCTGGTACTACGCGCACTACATGAACAAGCTCGACCAGGAACACGGCGTCGCCGAGGAGGAATGACATGGCAGGCTTGAGTTTCGAGACCGGCACCGGCAGCGGTCGTGCCGCCAACGACGCCTTCAAGAAGCAGTTGAACAAGGTGTACGGTTGGTACACCGGCGGCTTCCTCGCGTTCATCGTCGTGCTGGCGATCGCCGAGCAGATGGGCTTGTCGCGCAGTGCGATCGGCCTCATCTTCCTGTTCGCCACGGTGGCGCTGTATGCCGGCATCGGCATCATGAGCCGCACCAACGACGCGGCCGAGTACTACGTGGCCGGCCGCCGCGTGCCGGCGATCTACAACGGCATGGCCACCGGTGCCGACTGGATGAGCGCAGCGTCGTTCATCGGCATGGCCGGCACGCTGTACCTCACCGGCTACGGCGGCCTGGCCTTCATCATGGGCTGGACCGGCGGCTACTGCCTGGTGGCGCTGTTCCTGGCGCCGTACCTGCGCAAGTTCGGGCAGTTCACGATCCCCGACTTCCTGGGCGCGCGCTACGACGGCAATCTCGCGCGCATGGTCGGCGTGGTCGCGGCGATCCTGTGCTCGTTCACCTACGTGGTGGCGCAGATCTACGGTGTCGGCCTGATCACCACGCGGCTGTCGGGCCTGGCGTTCGAGATCGGCATCTTCGTGGGTCTCGGCGGCATCCTCGTGTGCTCGTTCCTCGGCGGCATGCGCGCCGTGACGTGGACGCAGGTGGCGCAGTACATCATCCTCATCATCGCGTACATGGTGCCGGTGGTGTGGCTGTCGGTGAAGCAGACCAGCTTCCCGATCCCGCAACTGGTGTACGGCCAGCAGCTGCAGAAGGTCACCGAGCTCGAGAAGAAGCTCATCGACGACCCGAAGGAGAAGGAGGTCATCGCGATCTTCAAGCAGCAGAGCGACGACCTGGCCGCCAAGCTGAAGGACGTGCCCGGCTCGCTGAAGGCCGACAAGGACGCCGCGGCCAAGAAGCTCGAGGACCTGAAGGCTGCCAACGCCCCGCTCGCCGAGGTGCAGGCCGCCGAGAAGGCGATCGCGGCGCTGCCCAAGGACGAGGAGGCTGCGAAGAAGGCGTGGACGGCGGCCAAGGGCGTGGCCGACGGCCGGGCCAAGCCGCTGGCCGGCATGCCTCGGCATGCAGCGCAGTACGCAGGCGATCCCAACGGCGATGCGGCGGCACAGAAGACCTACAACGAGTCGCGGCGCAATTTCCTGGCGCTGGTGTTCTGCCTCATGGTGGGCACGGCCGCGCTGCCGCACATCCTGATGCGCTACTACACCACGCCGTCGGTGAAGGAGGCGCGCTCGTCGGTGACATGGTCGCTGTTCTTCATCTTCCTGCTGTACTTCACCGCCCCGGCGTTGGCGGTGCTCGTGAAGTACGAGATCTTCTCGGCGCTGGTGGGCACCCCGTTCGACAAGCTGCCGGACTGGATCGCTGCGTGGAACCGGGTCGACGCGTCGCTGCTGTCGGTGGCCGACGTCAACAAGGACGGCATCTTCCAGCTCGGTGAACTGCGCATCGGCGGCGACATCATCGTGCTGGCCACGCCGGCCATCGGCGGGCTGCCGTACGTGATCTCGGGCATGGTGGCCGCCGGCGGCCTGGCGGCGGCGCTGTCCACCGCCGACGGCCTGCTGCTGACGATCGCCAACGCGCTGTCGCACGACCTGTACTACAAGATGATCGACCCGAACGCGCCGACGGCACGCCGGGTGATGATCTCCAAGGTCCTGCTGCTGGTGGTGGCGGTGCTGGCGGCGCTGGTGGCCGCGCAGAAGCCTGCGGACATCCTGTTCCTGGTGTCTGCGGCGTTCTCCTTCGCGGCGGCGGCGTTCTTCCCCGCGCTGGTGCTGGGAGTGTTCTGGAAGCGCGCCAACAAGTGGGGCGCGGTGCTCGGCATGATCTCCGGCCTGGGCATCACGTTCTACTACATGGTGACCACGCAACCGTGGCTGCGCGGCATCTTCGGCGTCACCTCGCCGATCGCCGACAACATCTGGTGGGGCATCCAGCCGATCTCCGCCGGCGTCTTCGGCGTGCCGCTGGGCTTCGCGGTGATCATCATCGTCAGCCTGCTGACCCCGGCACCGAAGCCCGAGGTGCAGGAACTGGTCGAGCATGTGCGCTACCCGAACCTGAAGACGGCTCCGGCGCGCTGAGCACCGGTCGGTCGACACGAGGGGCCCCGCGAGGGGCCCCTTTTCGTTGGTCTATACTCCGCAGTTTTCCACCTTGCCGCACCCTGCTGGCGCCGCGGACGCACGTGGCGCAGACAGAGGCGGCTTCCCCGAAGGCCGATCCCGCGCCGGAAGGGAATCCACGAGGAGAGTCCATGCGTCACTACGAAATCGTGCTGCTGATCCACCCGGATCAGAGTGAACAGGTGCCGGCCATGCTCGAGCGGTACCGCGGCCTGGTCGCCACGGCCGGCGGCAAGGTCCACCGCGTCGAGGACTGGGGCCGTCGCCAGCTGGCCTACATGATCCAGAAGCTCGCCAAGGCGCACTACCTGTGCCTGAACATCGAGTGCAGCAAGCAGACGCTGGACGAGCTCGAGACCGGCTTCCGCTTCAACGACGCCGTGCTGCGCCACCTCACCGTGGCCAAGGACAAGGCCGAGACCACGCCGTCGGTGATGATGAAGGCCGTCGAGCGCGAGGAAGCGCGCAAGGAACGCCAGGAGGCGGCGACCTGAGGGTCGCTGCCGCGTCGCTCCCTCGGGTGCGCCTCGGCACCGGGCCGGCATGAACCGGCTGGTGCTCTCGGCGAGCCTGGTGGAGCGGGGCGTGCTGCGCTACACCCCGGCCGGACTGCCGGCCCTGGATCTCGGCCTCAGGCACGAATCCACGGTCAGCGAAGACGGCCAGCCCCGCAAGGTCTCGATGGAGATGCGAGCGGTGGGCATCGGGGGGATCACGCAGCCGCTCTCGGCGCTGGCGCTGGGGTCGCAAGCCACCTTCGCGGGCTTCGTCACCAGCGCACGCAACGGCCGCGGATGGATCTTCCACGTCACCGAACTCGAACCCTCGTAATCCTCATTCCCTGCTGAAGGAACCATCATGCCCCCACCCCGCGGTAAAGGCCGTTTCTCCAAGGACAAGCGTCCGAAGCGCAACTCGCAATCGCTGCTGTTCCGCCGCAAGCGCTTCTGCCGCTTCACGGTCGCCGGCGTCGAGCACATCGACTACAAGGAGATCGACACGCTGCGCGACTTCATCGGCGAGAACGGCAAGATCACGCCGGCCCGCCTGACCGGCACGCGCGCGTTCTACCAGCGCCAGCTGACCGTGGCGATCAAGCGCGCGCGCTTCCTGGCGCTGCTGCCGTACTCCGACCAGCACCGCGTCTGAGCGCGAGGCACCCATCATGCAAATCATTCTTCTGGAAAAGGTCGGCAAGCTCGGTGACCTCGGCGATGTCGTCAAGGTCAAGGACGGCTACGCGCGCAACTTCCTGATCCCGACCAAGCAGGCGCGCCGCGCCACCGAGGCCGCGATCAAGGAATTCGAGCAGCGGCGCGCCGAGCTCGAGAAGGTCGCCGCCGAGAAGCTGGCGGCCGCCAAGGCGCTGGGCGAGTCGCTCGCCGGCAAGACCGTGCGCATCGCGCAGAAGGCCGGCGTCGACGGCCGCCTGTTCGGCTCGGTCACCAACGCCGACGTGGCCGAGGCGCTGACCAAGTCGAACATGGCCGTCGCGAAGGCGCAGGTGCGCATGCCCTCGGGCCCGCTGAAGACCGTTGGCGAGCACACCGTCAGCGTCTCCCCGCACCACGACGTGGTGGTCGAGATCACCGTGCAGGTGGTCGCGCAGGTCGAATAAGCCGCTGTCCGCGCCGCGCATCCTGAACCCCCGAACGGTGCCGGTGGCCGGCACCGACGGCCACCTCGCGGCGATCGATCCGCAGCGCCTCACCCCCCAGGCGCTGCGTGAGCGGCTGGCCCTGGCGCATGACGCGCAGCCCGAACTGCCGGGCGACGGCGGCCGTTTCCCCAACAGCGGCCGTGCGCCGAGCGCGGCCTCCGTGCTGGTGCCGCTGGTGCGGCGCGACGATGCGCTGCACGTGCTGCTGACGCGGCGCAGCGAACACCTCCGCGACCACGCCGGGCAGATCAGCTTCCCCGGCGGCCGGGCCGAGCCCGGCGATGCCGACGCGGTCGACACTGCGCTGCGCGAGACCGAGGAGGAGATCGGGCTGGCGCGCGTGCACGTCGAGGTGATCGGGCGGTTGCCCGTCTACGCGACGGTGTCGAGCTACGTCGTGACGCCGGTGGTCGGGCTGATCGAGCCGCCGTTCGAACTCCGCCTGGACCGCTCCGAGGTCGACGAGGCCTTCGAGGTGCCGCTGCCCTACCTGATGACGCCGGCGCACCACCGCCGCCACGTGTTCCCCTTCGACGGCGGGCAGCGCCAGTTCCTGTCGATGCCGTGGCTGTCGACCGGGCGGGAGTACTTCATCTGGGGCGCGACCGCGGCGATGCTGCGCAACCTGTACCGGCTGCTGTCCGATGCCGATGCGGGTGGCGACCCCGGCCGCTGACGACCACCTCGGCGTCGTCTGTCGCTCGCCGCGCGGCGGCTGCGAAGGCCGTCGCTATGATCCGCGCCGATGAGCTTCCTGGCTGTGCTCCTCGCGCTGCTCATCGAGCAGTTGAAGCCGTTGCCGCGCGAGAACACGGTGCACGACCGGCTCGTGGCCTGGGTCGGCTGGACCGGCCGCAACTTCGACGCCGGGCAGCCGCACCACGCCTGGGTGGTGTGGTGCGTGTCGGTGCTGGCGCCGGCGGTGCTCGTCGGTGCGTTGTACGTGGCGGTGAGCCACGTGAGCCTGCTGCTCGGGCTGGCCTTCGACGTGGCGCTGCTGTACCTCACGCTCGGCTTCCGGCAGTTCAGCCACTTCTACACCGACATCCGAGAGGCCCTCGAGGCCGGTGACGAGACGCGCGCACGCTCGCTGCTGGGTGAGTGGCTGCACCTGGACGCGAGCGAGCTGCCGCGCGGCGAGGTGCTGCGCCATGTGCTGGAGCACGCGCTGCTGGCGGCGCACCGGCATGTCTTCGGCGTGTTCTTCTGGTTCGTGCTGCTGTCGGCACTGGGCCTGGGGCCGGCGGGCGCGGTGCTCTACCGCATGTCGGAGTTCGCCAGCCGCTACTGGAACTATCGCCACCGCGCGCTCGACGCGCCGACCAACGATGCCTTGCTCGAACGCTCGCGCAGCCTGTTCGACCTGATCGACCACGTGCCCGCGCGGCTGACGGCGGCTGGCTTCGCGGTGGTCGGCAACTTCGAGGAGGCCGTCAACGGCTGGCGCCGCGACGCCGCGCTGTGGAGCCGGCCGAACGAGGGCATCATCCTCGCGGCCGCCGCCGGCGCGCTGGGCGTGCAGCTCGGCGGCGCCTCGGCCCCGGGCGTGACGCCCGATCGCTCGAAGACCTTCAGCGGCAGCGCCGAGGCCGCCGAGGCGGCGGGCCACACGCCCGGCGTGCCACCGCAGCTCGGCCACCTGCAGAGCGTCGTCGGCCTCGTGTGGCGCTCGGTGGTGCTGTGGATGCTGCTCGTGGCGCTGCTGTCGCTGGCGAACGTGCTCGGGTGACAAGGTGTGAGAGAACCTACTGCGCGACCCGATCTCGGCCCTGCGCTGCTCGCCGTACCCTAGTACGGCTGGGCCGGGCTGATCCGCTAGTAGCGACTCGCCGACAGCTCCTCGTGCAGCGCCAGGTACAGCCGCCAGCGGCCCTCGTCCACGTCGCCGCGCGCCACTGCGGCGCTGATCGCGCAGCCCGGCTCGCGCCGGTGCGTGCAGTTGTGGAAGCGGCAAGGCTCCTGCACGGCCGCCAGGTCGGGCATCAGCGAGGCCAGCCGCTCGGGGCCGATGTGGCGCAGCCCGAACTCCTGGAAGCCCGGCGAGTCGATCAGCGCAGTGCCGTCGAAGCCCGCGCCGCGCTCCAGCCAGTACAGCAGCGTGCTGGTGGTGGTGTGCCGGCCCGCCGCCAGCGCTTTCGAGATCTCCCCCACCTGCGCCTGCGCGTGCGGGACCATGAGGTTGATCAGCGTGCTCTTGCCGGCGCCGCTGGGGCCGAGCACGAGCGTGGTCCGGTGCGCCAGCAGCGGGGCCAGCAGTTCCTGCGAACGCTGCGGCTCGGCCTTCAACGCCAGCTCCACCACCGGCACACCGGCACGACGATAGGGGGCGAGCTTGGCGCGGGCGATGTCTGCCGATGCGAGGTCGACCTTGTTCAGGCCGATCGCCGCGCCGATCCGCGCATCGGCCGCGGCGATCAGCGCCCGCGCGAGCTGCCCCTCGCCGATCATCGGCTCCGGGGCCACCAGCACGAGGATCTGGTCGAGGTTCGCGGCGAACGACTTGGTGCGCCACTCGTCCTGCCGGAACAGCAGGTTGCGCCGCGGCTCCAGCCGTTCGACCACGCCCTCGTCGCCCGCGGGCTGCCAGCGCACGCGGTCGCCGACGACGAGCTCGCTCTTCTTGCCCCGTGGATGGCACAACACGCGCGTGCCCTCGGGCGTCTCGACCATCACGTGGCGGCCGTGGGCCGCGACCACGAGGCCGACGGCCAGCGAGTCGTGTGCGCTCAAGTCGCCATCGGCAGCGCGGCCAGGCGCTCCGCCGCCGGCGGGTGCGAGTAGTAGAAGCGCACGTAGAGCGGATCGGGCGTCAGCGTCGAGGCGTTGTCCTCGTGCAGCTTCAGCAGCGCCGCCGCCAGCGCGCGGCCGTCGGCCTGCGCACAGGCGTAGCGGTCGGCCTCGAACTCGTGGCGGCGCGACAGCTGCGACAGCAGCGGCGAGAGGAACGTGGCGAACGGCGGCACCGCCAGCATGAACAGCAACAGCGCCAGCGCGTCGTTCGGCGCACCCAGGTTCGGCGACACGCCGAGCCCTGCATAGAAGCCCGCCTGCCCGGCCAGCCAGCCCAGCAGCGCCAGGCCCGCCAGGCTCATGCCGAAGATGCCGACCAGCCGCTTGAGCACGTGCCGGTGGTGGAAGTGGCCGAGTTCGTGCGCGAGCACCGCCTCCACCTCGCCGGGCGTCAGGCGCGACAGCAGCGTGTCGAAGAACACCACGCGCTTGGACGAACCCAGCCCGGTGAAGTAGGCGTTGGCATGCGCCGAGCGGCGGCTGCCGTCCATCACGAACAGGCCCTGCGCGCGGAAGCCGCAGCGCTGCATCAGCGCGTTGACGCGTGCCGCCAGCGACTCGTCGGCCAGCGGCGTGAAGCGGTTGAAGATCGGCGCGATGACGGTCGGGTACAGCACCAGCAGCACGAGGTTGAAGCCGACCCACGCCACCCACGCCCACAGCCACCACAGGCCGCCGCTGGCGCCCATGATCCACAGCACCAGCGCCGCCAGCGGCAGCCCGATCAGCGCGCCGACCAGCGTGCTCTTGGCCAGGTCGCCGAGGAACATCGCCGGCGTCATGCGGTTGAAGCCGAAGCGCTGCTCGATGCGGAAGGTGGCGATCCACTCCAGCGGCAGTTCGACGAGCGAGCCGATCACCGTGAACGCCGCCAGCAGCGCGAGCTGGTAGGCCATCGGCCCCCAGCCCGGCAGCAGCGCCTCGCGCAGCGCGGTGTTCAGCGCATCGAGGCCGCCGAGCAGCGTCCACGCCAGCAGCGTGGCGGCGCCGAGCGCGATCGAGACCAGCCCGAGCCGCCCCTTGGCGAGCGTGTAGTCGGCCGCGCGGCGGTGGGCGTCGAGCGTGACGGTGGCGGCGAAGGCCGGCGGCACGGCGTCGCGGTGCGCGGCCACGTGCCGCATCTGCCGCGTGGCCAGCCACAGCTTGACCAGCAGCGAGGCCAGCAGCGCGGCCACGAAGGCGGCGGTGACGAGGGACGCGGGCATGGGCCGGCAGTGTAGTCGTGGGGGACAATCGCGCCGATGAGCGACACCCCTTCCACGCCCGTGCCGGCCGCCTCCGCGGCCACGCTGCCGCGCAGCGAGCACAACCTGATCTGGATCGACCTCGAGATGACCGGCCTGGTGCCCGAGCGCGACCGCGTCATCGAGGTCGCCGTGGTCGTCACCGACCCGCAGTGCACGGTCCGCGTCGAAGGGCCGGTGTTCGCCATCCACCAGAGCGACGCCGTGCTCGCCGGCATGGACGCGTGGAACCAGGGCACGCACGGGCGCAGCGGCCTCACCGCGCGCGTCAAGGCCTCCACCGTCGACGAGGAGGCCGCGCAGCGCGCCACGATCGCCTTCCTCGAGCAGCACGTGCCGGCGGGCAAGAGCCCGATGTGCGGCAACACCATCTGCCAGGACCGGCGCTTCCTGGCCATCCACATGCCGGCGCTCGAGGCGTTCTTCCACTATCGCAACCTCGACGTGAGCACGCTGAAGGAGCTGGCGCGGCGCTGGAAGCCCGCAGCGCTGGAAGGCTTCACCAAGCGCCAGGCGCACACCGCGATGGCCGACATCCACGAGTCCATCGACGAGTTGCTGCACTACCGGCGCACGCTGCTGGCGCTCTGAAGACGCCCGGAGCGGCCGGCCGAAAACGGCCGCACGCATGAGCCGTCAGCCGCCGGCGCGTCGATCCGCTTGACACTGTCGCGCCATGCCCGGTGGGGCCCGATCCGCAAGTCCTTGTCCGCGGGTCAGTACCGTCGCTTCGGTACAGAAATTGCATTCCTCCGAATGTTTTTGTAGGCGGAGGTTCCACATGCGTCGGTTCGTACCCCTTCTCGCGCTGGCTGGCCTGCTCTCCATGGCGCCGGCGCAGGCTGCCGTCACGACGACGGCCGATCTGGTTGCTGTGGCGCCGGCGGGCGTCGGGAGCTGGACCTACTCGGTCGGCGGTTGGCTGGGCGGCGGCGTCGTGACCGGTTCGTTCGCCGGTACCGACACGGACGCCGATGGTCAGCTGTCTTGGTTCGACGGTGAAGTCACCGCCTTCACGATGGCATACAGCGGCGGATCGATCGTCGCCCCGGTTGCGCTGGGTTTCGGCGACTTGTTCGGCTTCGTCTACGACCTCGACGGCGGCCCGCTGGGCGACGGACTGGCGCTGGACGTCGAGGGCATCGGCGCGACCGGCGGTGGCGTCTTCTTCGCGATCGGCCCGGGTCCGGTAGGGCTGTGCGGCACCGGTGCGGTGTGCGGCTCGATCGACGGCCCTGCTGCGGCGATTCCCGCCGCGCCGGCCCTGCCGTTGGCGCTGGCCGGCTTGATCGCGCTGGCAGCCACGCGCCGCCGTACGCGCTGACCGCTCGGCGGGCCGGTCCGGCCCGCGCGGCCGACCCGGACCCCCTACGCCTTTCGGCGTAGGCCCTTCGGACCGGCCCGTGCGTGGCGGTGGCGTCTACAGTCGGGTCGGTCACGACGATGTCGCCCGCCACCGACCGCTCCCGCCCGATGGCAGCGCCTGCCGCGCTGCTGCCCGCGCGATGCTGCGCGGCGCTGCGGCCCCGCGGGGCCTGGGTGCTGCTGCTGTGGGCCGCGACGCTGCTGCTGCCGGCGCCTGTGCGCGCCGAGGACGGCGTGCAGCGCATCGCCGAGGCCGAGCGCCGCTACGACGACGGCTCCGTGGTGCGCGTGCCGCTGCCCGATTGGCCGATGGAGCCGCCGCCGCAGCCGGTGCCGGCGCGCGTGCACTACCGGGTGGCGCTGCCGCCGATGCCCCCGGGCTGCGACTGCGGGCTGCGCGTGCAGAGCTTGCTGGCCAACGGCGAGGTGCGCTTCAACGGCGCGCTGCTGCGCACCGCGGTGAACCCGCAGGCCGCGGCGCTGCCGCGCGGCGTCGAGCGGCTGGTGCTGCTGCCGCTGCCGGCGGCGCTGTGGCGGCTGCAGGGCAACGAGCTGGAGTTCGACCTGCGCGCCCAGCCGCGGGCATCGCTGGCGGCGGTGGACATCGGCCCGCTGGCGGTGCTGGCGCGGCTGCACCGCACCAGCGTGCACGCGATGGTGATCGGCCCGGCGCTGGTGGCCGCCGTGGTCGGCACGCTCGGGCTCGTGATGCTGTGGCTGTGGGTGCGGCAGCGCGAGCCGCTCTCGGCGCTGTTCGCCACCGGTGCGCTGGCCTGGGCGATCAACACGTGGATGCCGCTGTCGCCGTGGCCGCCGCTGGGCGGGCGCATGTACGCGCTGGTGTGGGAGAGCCTGTACGGCGTGGTGGTGGCCGCGTTCACCGCGTTCTGCCTGCGCTTGGCGCGCTGGCGGTGGCCGTGGCTGGAGCGTGCGCTGTGGGCGGTGGCACTGCTGGCGCTGCCGGCGATGGTGGCCGGCGAGGCGCTGCACCTGCTCGACGAGACCTCGCGGCTGGTGCGCGGCCTCTACCTCGCTGCCGTGGCGCTGGCGGTGGTGGCGGTGGTGCGCGCGGCCTGGCGCTGGCGCAACGGCTCGAGCATCGCGGTGGCCGTCAGCGGCGCGGTGGCCGCGGCGTTCGGCGTGCGCGACTGGATCAACGACCTCGACTACGGGCAGAACCACCCGCTGCTGCTGACGCCGTATGCCGCGCTGCCGTTCGCCGCGACGATGCTGGCGGTACTGGCCGAGCGCTACGTGGCCACGTCGCGCGAGCGCGTGCAGCTCAACCGCGAGCTCGAGGCGCGCGTGGCCGCGCAAGGCGCCGAGCTGCGCGAGACGGTCGCGCAGATGCGCGCCGCGCGCGACGAGGCGCGCGCGGCGGACCGCGCGAAGTCCAGCTTCCTCGCGGTGGCCAGCCACGACCTGCGCCAGCCGGTGCATGCGCTCGGCCTGTACCTCGCGGCGATGCCGGCCGAAGGGCTGCGCGACGAGCAGGCCGACGTGCTGCAGCGCATGCGTGAGTCGCTGCGGGCGCTGGAGGGCCAGTTCGACACGCTGCTGGATGTCTCGCGCATCGATGCCGGCGCCGTGACGCCGCAGCGCGGCGTGATGCGGCCGTGGGAACTGCTGCGGCGGCTGGCCGACGAGATGGCGCCGCAGGCCGACGCGCAGGGGCTGCGGCTCTCCCTGCGCTGCGCGCGCGGCGCCGAGGACGTGCGGGTGCTGACCGACCCGCTGCTGTTCGAGCGTGTGCTGCGCAACCTGCTGGCCAACGCGCTGAAGTACACGCGAGAGGGCGGCGTGCTGCTGGCGCTGCGGCTGCGCGGCGAGGGCGCCGACCGGCGCTGCCGGATCGACGTGTGGGACAGCGGGGTGGGCATCGCGCCGGACGACCAGCCGCGCGTGTACGACGAGTTCTTCCAGGCCGGCGGCGGGGCGCGCACGCGCTCGGGCGGGCTCGGCCTCGGGCTCGCCATCGTGCAGCGCCTGGCCCGGCTGCTCGAGCTGCACGTGGCGTTGCGGTCGGTGCCCGGCCGCGGCTCGGTGTTCACGGTGCTGCTGCCCATCGTGGCCGCGCCGCCGCTGCCGCCTCCCGCCGCGGCCCCGTCGGCCGACGACGACGGCGCGCTGCGCGGGCGCCGCATCGGCCTCGTCGAGGATGATCCCGAGGTGCTCGACGCGATGACGATGCTGCTGGCGCGCTGGGGCTGCACGACCTGCGCCGGCCCGGATGCGGAGGCGCTGCTGTCCGCCTGCGGCGGGCCGGCACCGGATCTGCTGCTGGTCGACTACAACCTCGGTGGCGGCCGCACCGGGCCCGACGAGGCGGCACGCGTCTTCGCTTTCCTGGGGCACACCGTGCCGGTGCTGGTGGTCACCGGCGAGCAGTCGGCCGAGCGCGTGGGCGAACTGCAGCGGCTGGGCTGGCGCTGGCTGTCCAAACCCGTGGCGGCACAGGCGCTGCGGCAGGCGCTGGTCGAGGCGATCCTGGCGGCAACCCCCGACGGCCGCGCCGTGCGCGGCGCCCAGGAGACGACGACGTGAAGATCCCGATGCGCGTGCTGGTGGCCGACGATCACCCGCTGGTTCGCGATGCGCTGGCGCGCACGCTGGCCGGTGCGTTGCCGCTGTCGGAGGTGCTGCAGGCCCAGGACTGGGCCGGGGTGCAGGCGCGGCTGCGCGACGGCGGCGTCGACCTCGCGCTGGTCGACTTGCACATGCCCGGCATGAACGGCCTCGACGGCGTGCGCGCGTTGCGCCAGGCCCACCCGGCGCTGCCGATCGTCATCGCGTCGGGCGACGGAGACCCCGCCACCATCCGCAATGTGCTCGCGCTGGGCGTGCGCGGCTACCTGCCCAAGAGCGAGAACCCCGACGTGCTCGTGCAGGCGCTGACGCTGGTGGGTGCCGGCGGCACCTACGTGCCGGCGCGCGCGATGGACGATCTCGCCGCCGCCGCGACCCCCGCCCGCAGCGACGTGCACGGCCTCACGCCGCGCCAGCTCGACGTGCTGCGCTGCCTGGTGCGCGGGCTGCCGAACAAGCTGATCGCGCGCGAGCTCGCGCTCACCGAGGGCACGGTGAAGATCCACATCGCCGCGATCCTGCGCGTGCTGGGTGCGCGCAACCGCACCGAGGCCGTGGTGCGCGCCCGCGAGGCCGGCCTCGCGCCTTGAACCCGGCTGCTATGCCGGAAGGCATAGGCCTCGTGACGCCAGCGGATCGGCCGCGTGAGAGATGCCCCCAGGGGGAGGCGTCGATAGAGTGATCCGCACACGCAGACGGGGAGCGGAGCATGGGCTGGATGGAGGGTGGTGGCGGGAAGGGTCTCGACGATGGCCGGCTGATGCGACACGGCCGCCCGGCTTGCGGGGACCCGGATGAGGTGCCGGCAACGACGGGCCGCGACGGACCGGCGCTGGCGAACTCGCTGCTGCAGTCGCTGGCCGCGGCGCTCGAGCAGATCGACTACGGCGTGCTCGTGGTCGGCGCGCGCACCCGGGTGCAGTGGTGCAACCGTTCGGCGCAGGCCGAGATCGAGCACGGTCAGGCGCTGACGATGGCCGCCGGGCGCTTGCACGCGAACGACCCGGTCCAGCAGCGCCGACTCGAGCAGGCAATCGCGCAGGCACAGACACGCGGGCTGCGTTCGCTGCTTGCCCTCGGGCGCGGCGAGGCCGTCGTGCATGCCGCGGTGCTGGCGCCCTGCGCCGGCGAGCCCGACGGCAGTGCGCTGGTGCTGTTGTCGCGACGGCGGCTGTGCGAGACGCTGTCGGCCGACGGCTATGCGCGCCACCATGGGCTCACGCCGGCCGAGTGCACCGTGCTGCATGCGCTGATGCGGGGCGACGCGCCGCCGCAGATCGCGCGCGAGACCGGCGTGGCGCTGTCCACCGTGCGCTCGCACGTGCAGGCGATCCGACGCAAGACCGGTGCGCGCCGCATCCAGGACATCGTCGTGCAACTCGCCACGCTGCCGCCGCTGCCGCTGGCGTTCGGCGTGAACTGACCGCGCCGGGATGGGCTGCGGCCCTGCCACCCCTCACCGCCGCACGTCGACGTACTCGTACCAGTTGTAGCGGAAGAGCGGCGGCCGGTAGCCGGCCACCCACGGCTGCGTGAGCGACATCTGCACCGGGTGCGTGCGCAGCTTGTAGGGCATCCACACCGCGGCCAGGCGCTTGGCCTCGCGGAACACGGCGTCGCGCTCGGGCCCGTCGGGCAGCGCCAGCAGCCGCGCGATGGCCGCCTGCATCTCGGGCCGGTCGAAGCGCGAGAGGTTGATGCCGCCGGAGGCTGCGGCGTCGTAGCGCTGCAGGCCGTTCAGGCCGTCGGGCGAACCGGCGCGGCCCATCGTCGACCACAGCATCAGCTTGCCGGCGCGCGCGGCCTTGTACTGCACCGGCCACAGCGCCGGCGTGAACTGGATGCGCAGCCCGATGGCGGCCATGTCGCGCTTCATCAGCTCGTCGTAGCGGCGCGTCTCCTGCGTCGGCTGCGTGGCCATCTCGAGCATCAACGGCTGTCCGTCGGGCTGCTCGCGCCAGCCATCGCCGTCGCGGTCGCGCCAGCCGTACAGGTCGAGCAGCGCGCGGGCGCGCGCCGGGTCGTAGTCGCCCATCTCGCAGCGGAAGCCCGGCTCGAAGCCCGACAGGTGCACGGCCACCGGCGACTGCGCCGTCATGCCGGCTCCGTGGCGCAGCAGCCGGATCTCGCGGTCGACGTCGATCGCCAGCCCGATGGCGCGGCGCAGCGCCACCTTCTCCGGCGTGTAGCCGCCCACCAGCGGATGCTCCATGTTGAACATCGTGTAGTAGGTGGCCGGCAGCGGCAGCGCGTGCGCCTGCACGCCGCGGCGCGCGAGGTGCGGCGCGAGCTGGCCGCCCGGCACCGCGGCCTGCAGGAACTCGTCGGGCAGGCTCACCACGTCGGCCTCGCCGTTGAGGAACGCGAGCCAGGTCGGCTGCCCCTCGTCGATGATCGCGATCTCGACGCGGTCGACCATCGGCAGCCGCCGCCCTTCGAGAGCCTCCGCGATGCGCCGCCCTTCCTCGTCGCCTTCGGCCGGCTCGGCGTGGTAGCGCACGTCGCGCCACAGCGGATTGCGTTCGAGCACGATGCGCGACGCGCGCCGCCACGCGCCCAGGCGGAACGGCCCGGTGCCCACCGGGTGCTCGCCCGACGCCTCGCCCCAGTGCTCGATGACCTCGCGAGCGACCGCGCCGGTGGCCGTGTCGGCGAGCAGCTGCGCGAAGCGCGGGCGCGCGACGTCGAGCTGGAAGCGCACCGTGTGGCGGTCGATCGCCTGCAGCCCGGGGATCGGCCGCGCGTAGTCGAACGGCGCCTTCTTCTCGAGCGCCTCGCGGCGCAGCGCCGCGAGGCCGCTGATGCCGTTCTGCTCGATCGTGCTCCAGTGCGGGCTCTTGGTGGCCGGGTCGGCGAAGCGCTTGTAGGTGTAGACGATGTCCTCGGCCGTCAGCTCGCGCGGGCGGCCGCCGAAGACCGGGTCGTCGATGAAGCGGATGCCGGGCTGCAGCCGCACGGTCCAGGTGCGGAAGTCGTCGGAGACCTCGGGCATGCCGGCGGCGGTGCGTGGCCGCATCCGCACCGGCCGCGCCAGCGGGTCGTAGCCGTACAGCGGCTCGAACAGGTGCGCCAGGATGGCCAGCGACGGCACGTCGTTGGCGCGCTGCGGGTCGAACGCGGTCTCGCTGCGCGAGATCAGGCGCAGCACCTGGGGCCCGCCCGCGGCATGCGCCGGCGCGGGCAGCGCCAGCGGGCCGAGCGCGCCCCAGGTGCCGGCCGCGCCCAGCGCGTGCAGCGTGCGGCGTCGCGTCGGGGTCATGGGCACGCAGTGTAGGCAGGCCGCGAGGCCAGCCACAGCCCTGCCGCGGTGAGGGCGCCGTTGATCACCAGGATCTCCAGGCCGATGCGGTAGTGCGTGAACAGCAGCGGCTGGGCCGCGTCGAGCGCCGCGCACAGCAGCGGCGACGCCAACGCGATCCACGGCGTCCAGCCCGGCCGCACGCGGCGCGTGCACAGCAGCCCGAACGCATACAGGCCCAGCAGCGGGCCGTACGTGTAGGCGGCGATCTTCAGGATCAGCCCCACCATCACCGGGTCGTCCAGCGCGCGGAAGCCCAGCACCAGCGCGAAGAAGAGCACGGCCCAGGCCAGGTGCACGAGGCGGCGCGTGCGGCGCCGCTGCGCATCGGTCCAGCCGGCGCGTTCGGGCACGCGCATCAGGTCGATGCAGGTCGACGAGGTCAACGCGGTCAGCGCGCCATCGGCACTGGGGAACAGCGCCGAGATCAGCGCCAGCACGAACACCAGCTGCAGCAGCGCCGGCAGGTGGCCGGTGACCACCGCCGGGAACAGCCGGTCGCCGGCCACGGCGATCCCCTGGGCCTGCGCGTACAGGTGCAGCGCGCCGCCGAGGAACAGGAACAGCGTGACGACGCCGAGCAGGATCAGCGACATCACGATCATGTTGAGCTGCGCGCCGCCGACGGTGCGCACCGAGATGTTCTTCTGCATCATCTCCTGGTCGAGCCCGGTCATCGCCACCGCGATGAAGACACCGGCCACGAGGTGCTTGAGCCAGTACGCCGGGCTCGCCACGTCGGTGGCGAACACGGTGGCCAGGCCCGCCGAGCGCATCGCGTCCAGCGCCTGCAGCGGCGACAGCTCCAGCCGGCCCAGCAGCACCGCGGTGCAGGCGACGAGCCCGGTGAGCATGCCCGCGGTCTGCAGCGTGTCGGTCCACACGATGGTCTTCACGCCGCCTTCGAGCGTGTACAGCACGATCATCGCGAGGATCACCAGCGTGGTCGCCCAGAACGGCAGCCCGAGGCCGGCGAAGGCCACGTCCTGCAGGATGCGCACCACGAGGTACAGGCGCGCCGTGGCGCCCAGCGCCCGGGACACCAGGAAGAACACCGCACCGGTGGCGCGCGCCTCGGGGCCGTAGCGCGCCTCGAGGTAGCCGTAGATCGACGTGAGGTTCAGCCGGTAGTACAGCGGCAGCAGCACGAAGGCGACGATCGCGTAGCCGATCACGTGGCCGAGCACGATCTGCAGGTAGTGCCACGAGCCCGTGCCCACGCTGCCCGGCACGCTGACGAAGGTCACGCCCGAGAGCGACGTGCCGATCATGCCGAACGCCACCAGCGGCCACGGGCTGCGCCGGCTCCCGACGAAGAAGGCCTGTTCGTCGGCCCCGCGCGACGTGCGCCAGGCCACCGCCAGCAGCACGAGGAAGTACGCCGAGACGGCGAGGGCGAGCGCGGCGGGCGGCATGGCGGTCAGCGCGTGCGCGGTGCGCGGCGATGCAGGAATCCGAGCACGCCCAGCACGAGGATCAGCACCGACACGGCCGCGATCACCCCGCCCCACACCCAGTACGGCGCGACGACCAGCGCCTCCGCGACCACCGCCACGTCGGAGGGGCCGTTGCCCTGCGCCGTGCGCGCCGTGGCGGTGAACAGGTAGTCGCTGCGCGAGAACACGCTGAGCGCGAGCTGCACCGCGAGGAACACCACGGCGAGCTGCGCGGCCGGCCCGCGGCTGCGGAAGGCGATCAGCAGCAGCAACGCGGCCAGCGCCGACACGTAGACCCAGCCGAACAGGTTGCGCACCACCCACACGTCGGCCACCAGCAGGCCGACGCCGAACGCGCCCAGCGCCGCGCGCGAGGCGCCGGCACGTCGCCCGGCCACGAACAGCAGCGCCGCACACACCGCCGGGCCCAGCAGGCCGCCGGCGGCCACCGCGGCGCGCGCCAGCCGCCCGGGAGCGCCCCGGTACGCCGCCATGCCCGAGCCATCGGGCCACAGCACGAACGACTCGAAGCTGCCGCCCACGGCCACCGCCGTCAGGCCATGCCCCAGCTCGTGCACCAGCGTCGACAGCCACAGCAGCGGCCACGCGACGTAGTGGCCGTAGGGCACGGCGTAGATCGCCACGGTGAGCGCCACCGACAGCAGCAGCGCCATGGCGGCACCGGCGCCCGGGCGCGGCGGGGCGGAGATCGTGCGGGAAGCGGCCATGCAGCCGCGAGGCTAACCGCGGCCGGTGGCGATCACCCCTGGGGCGTGTACTCGATGCCCGTCGCCACCAGCCCGACCAGGTCGACGCTGTCGGCGTTCAGCGTGAACTGGCAGGCCGTGACGGCCAGCGATTCGCGCGTGTACGTGCCGTTGGCGATGAGGCCGGCGAAGTACTGGATGTCCGCCACCGAGGGCGCCGAGCCCATCACGTTGCGGTACAGCACGTTGACCAGGGACTCGTTGGAGCCGTCGCCGGTGAGGTTGCGGAAGACCTCGGTGCCCAGCGCCAGCCGCACCACCTCGGCATACGACACACCGGCGTCGAACAGCTGCAGCCCGATGCCGACGAACAGCTTGTTCGCCAGCGACGACTTGCCGAACACGCCGCGCAGGATCTCGGCGACCGAGCCGGCATGGCCATCGAGGTCGAGCGCGATGGCGGTGTCGGTGAAGCGAAGCCGCTCCACGGCGGCGAGCGTGTCGCGCCCCTCGCCGCCGCTGGCGTGCTCCACCGTCCAGCCGAAGGGTGCCGTCTGCACACGGTACACCGCGCGCGCGCCGCCGTAGACGGCGGTGTCGATGTCGCTGCCACCGTCGAGCAGGTCGTTGCCGCCGGCACCGGTGAGCCGGTCACGCCCTGCGCCGCCGCGCAGCGCATCGGCAGCGGCACCGCCGGCCAGCGTGTCGGCAGCGGCGGTGCCCTCGGTGAGCGTGGTCACCGGCACCACCTGCAGGTTGATGGTGTAGAGGTTGGTCCCGCCCACGCCGTCGGACACCACGAACGTGAAGGCGTCGGTGCCGGCATAGCCGGCGGCCGCGCGGTAGGTGTAGCTGCCGTTGCCGGCCACCGCGACCTCGGCGTTGCGGCTGCCGCTGGCGTACGAGTAGCTGACCGGGTCGCTGTCGGGGTCGACGGCCGCCGGCAGCGTGGCCGTCACGCTCACGCCGCCGGGCATCAGCACGGTGGGGTTCTCGCGCACGACCGGCGGGCCGTCGTTGACCGGATCGACGCGCACGAAGGCCACGTAGCGGTTGCTGGCGCCCCCGCTGCTGATCTGCCAGGTGACGGTGTCCTCGCCCCAGAAGTCGGCCACCGGCGTGTAGGTGAGCGTGCCGGCGCCATTGACACTGGCGGTGCCGTGTGCGGGCGTGCCAACGAGGCTGTAGCTCACCGCCGAGCGCGCCACGTCGGTGGGATCGGGCAGCGACCCCGACACCGTGGCGTCCTCGTCGACGCGCATCGCGGTGTCGCCTGAGACCACGGTGGCGGACAGCACCAGCAGGCCGTCCGCGAACTGCAGGCGCTCGACGTTGACCAGCGTGTCGAAGCCGCTCCGGCCATCGCGCGCCTCGACGTAGGTCTTGCCGTAGGCGTTGCTCAGCTCGTACTCGGCGCGGCGGCCGGTGTATGCCGCGGTGTCTGTGCCCGCGGCGCCGTCGATCCAGTCGTTGCCCAGGCCGCCGGTCAGCCGGTTGTCCAGCGTGTTGCCGAGCAGCACGTCGTCGAACGCCGAGCCGATCGCGTGCTCGATCACCGTGGCGCCGGTGGTGGCGAGGTTGTCGACGCCGTACAGGCCGGCGGGCGTCATGCCGGTCGAGTTGGGATGCCCCGGCACCAGGTCGAGCTGGACGCCGGTGACCGACGCGCCGGCATCGAGCGTGTCGTCGCCGCCGTCGTCGACGATGGTGCTCATCGCGGCGCTCTCGCGCTCGCCCAGCGTGTACCAGGTGTCGCCGGTGTTCGCCTGGCGCGTGCCGTACAGGTGGCGCAGCGCCAGCACGTCCAGCGGGCCCCAGTCGGAGCGAAACAGACCGTCCACCGAGGCCACCTGGGACATCACCGTCAGCGCGGGGCGGTCGTCCTGCTCGCGCACCTGCAGCGGCCAGGCGTCGCCGGCATCGACGTTGCGCGGGTGGCGCAGCCCGACCGCGTGGCCGATCTCGTGCAGCAGCGCCTGGTAGCCCTCGGTGCCGGGCGCCAGGCCCGTCATCGACTCGACGTCCATCCACACGTCGCCGGCCTGGTCGCCGCCGGTGCCGGGCAGCATCGTCTGCCCTTTGGTGGCGGCCTGCTGGCTCACCCCGAAGCGCAGCTGGCCGGCCGCGCCGCCCGCTTCGCTGACCTCGGTGAAGGTGAGCTGCGTGAGGGCCGCCGTGCGCGCGAGGATGTCGCGCACCAGCTGCTGTTCCGCGGCATTGAAGGCGCGGAAGCCCGGCTGCGTGGACGACAGCACGAAGCTGTAGCTCACCGTCGCCGCGCTGCCCGTCGGTTGTGCCGCGTTCCAGCGTGCGCTGCCGCCGGCGGCGATGGCCTGCTCGGCCATGCTCTGCGGGGTGATGAAGTCGGCGATCGTGTAGGGCAGCGTGTTCAGCACCCCGTCGGCACGCACGATGCCGTCCCAGATGTTCAGGATCTCCACGTCGGTGGTCGTGATCGTGAACTTGCCGTTGAGCATGCGCAGCGTTGCGCTGCGGCCGTCGGGCGTGACCTGGATGTCCAGTTCACTGAGCAGCGCAGGCCGGAAGCGGTCGGTCGCCTGGTGCCAGAGCGTCACGTTGTCGGTGCCGCCACGGCCGTCGATGGCATCACTGCCGCCCTGCGTGTTGAAGCTGTTGGGGTTGGCGTTGCCGGACAGGCGGTCGTTCCAGCTGCTGCCGGAGATGTTGTTGATGCCCACCAGCGTGTCGCGCGTGCCGTAGCCGTCGTCGGCGGTGCCGGCGGCGAGGTCGACGGTCACGCCGGCCGGCGAATCCCAGTACGCGACGAACGTGCTGCGCCAAGGCTCGCCGGCGAACTCGATGCGCTCGATGCGGTCGTTGCCCGCACCGCCGATCGCCTGCCCCATGTAGAAGCGGATCGTGTCGTTGCCCGCCTCGCCGAAGTAGTGGTTCCACTCGAACCGGTCTGCGTCGGGTTCGGTGTAGGTGTCGTTGCCCGGGCCCAGGCGGAAGTCGGCCATCTCGTGCGCCTCCCCTCACGCCCGCAGCAGCGGGATCGTCTTCTGCGTGAAGTTCACGAGGTCGGGGAAGACCTCGTGCAGCGCCGAGGACGGCAGCCCGAGCCAGGTGGCCGCGCTGGCCCCGACCTGGTCGGTGGCGGTGGTCGGCACGTGGCGGCCGTTGTTGCCGATGTCGCCGTCGTCGGGCCCGCCGAGCACCGGGCTGGGGAAGGTGCCCACCACCGTGCCGCCGGCCACCGGCCCGCCCATCGCGAACCAGTGGTTGCCCCAGGAGTGCTCGCTGCCGCCGCCGGAGCCCGGCCGCACGGTGCGGCCGAAGTCGCTCATCATCAGCGTGACCACGTTCATGTCCAGGCCGTTGGCGCGGTTGGTGGCGTCGAACGCGCTGAGCGCCTTGGCCATCACCGCGAACTGCGAGTCCTGGGTGTTGGCGTCGGTGCCGCGCTGGTTGGTGTGGGTGTCGAAGCTGCCCCAGCTCACCAGGAACACCTGGCGCCGCAGCCCCTGGCTGCGGAACTGCGGCAGCACCGAGGCCAGGGCCTTCAGCCGCAGGCCGAGTTCGCCGCTTCCGAAGTCGGCAGCCGGCGCCGCAGCGGACATCATCGCCTGCGTGATGCGCGTGGCGTCGGCCACCGCGTAGCCGAAGGTGCGCGCGTACTCGGCCTCGTAGGCGTTGGCGAACTGGAACTGCGCCATGCGGTTGATCGCCTGCGCGGCCTCGGTCCTCGGGTTGGCGAGGTCCGCCGGGCCCCAGTAGCGCGCACCGTTCTTGTCCATGAACGACACCGGCGAGCGCTTGCCGAGGACCAGCGTCTTGTGGTTGTCCATCGTCACCGCGGCGAGCGGATTGCGCAGCTGCGACGGCAGCAGCTCCAGCGCTCGGCCGGCCCAGCCGCTGCTGTCGTCGCGCACGGTCCAGCCCTGCTGGATCGCGACCTGGTCGCTGTGCGACAGCAGGAACGGCGGCACGTCCACCGCGTTCGTGCGGGCCTGCACGGCGGTGGTCGGCTGCACCAGCGGGCCGGCGTTCGCGATGAACGCCAGCCGCCGGCCGGTGTACAGCGGCACCAGCGGCGACAACGCGGGGTGCAGCGCCAGGGTGTGCCCCGCAGCCGTGCCCGGCAGCGCGGCCAGCGACGCCTTCGTCAGCGCCAGGTTGGCGCGCGCGATCTGGTAGTCGCCGAACATGGCGTCGGTGGGCACGAGCATGTTGTGCCCGTCGCTGCCGCCCATGAGGAACAGCACCACCAGGGCGCGGTAGTCGTCGGCTGTTCCTTCGCTGCGCAGCGAGGGGGCGACCAGCACGCCCGAGGCGGCCGTGGCGGCGGCGGCGCCACCGATCAGGATGCGACGGCGCGCGATCATTTGATGACTCCGAAGGATGGCGTGGACAAGGCGTAGGCCAGCATGCGCATCGGCCCCTCGGTGGGATCGTTCACGTTCCACTGCGGATTGCGGATCAGCTGCTCGATGGTGCTGCGCAGGGTCGGCGGCATCGCGCCGCGGAAGTAGCGCAGCGACAGCAGGTCGAGGAAGGCGCGCGGCGACGACGCGTAGGCATCGGCGAAGGCCTGCGCGTCGCAGCCGGCCGCCGTGTAAAGCGCCAGGTCGTTGACCTGCCGCGAGGGGTCCCAGCGGTTCCAGTTCAGCTCGCCCAGCCGGGTCGTCAGCTCGGCGCTGTTGATCAGGCGCTGTTCGGGGGCCAGCAGGTTGCTGCCGGGTGCCGTGTCGGTGGGCGCGTAGAAGCCGAACACGCTCTCGGGGTTCAGTGCGGGCTGGAGCCAGACCGAGTAGTACCAGTCCTCGCCGCGCGACAGCGCGCGCTGGCAGCCCATGCCGCGCATCGTGGCCATGCGGTGCAGGTAGGGTTCGCGGAACTTGCCGTCGGCGTTGTTCGCGGTGGCCGGGTTGTCGCCACGGCGCGCCTCGGGGTCCAGCAGCACGGCCTTGACCACCGCCGAGAGATCGCCCACCGCGCCGGTGCGGCCGTTGTTCAGGAACACGGCGGCCACCCGGCCGACGTAGGCCGGCGTGGGGTCGCTCTTCACCAGGTGCTGGATGAGCCGCAGGCTGACGAAGGGCGCCGTGTTCGGGTGCGCCATCAGCAGCGCGATCGCGTCGTCGAGGTCCTTGGCCTGTGTCTGGCCGGCCGGGAACTCCTTGCCGAGCACGACCTTGCGGCCGCCGTCGCGCATCGGCGGCCACGTCGTCGGCGTCATGCGCTTGGCCCAGTTGCCCCAGTTGCGCTGCGGCCGCGACGGCGGGTTGGGGTCGTGTTCCCAGCCGGTGAGCACTCGGGCGAGTTCCTCCACGTCGCGCTGGGTGTAGGTCTCGATGTAGCGGCCGCGCGCGTCGCGCTGCGGGGTGCCGTCTGCGTTGAGCTTGAACACGCCGATCGAGAACAGCTGCATCAGCTCGCGGGCGTAGTTCTCGTTGGGGGCGCAGTGCTGGCACTCGGCGCTCTTCGGGCGGTTCTGGTCGTTGTCGAGGTAGTGCGCCATGTGCGGGTTGAGCGACACCTCGCGCAGCAGGTCGCCGTAGCGGCCGAGCGACTGCCGGTACAGCATGTTCGCCCACTCGATCCAGCCCGGCACCTCGCCCTTGCTGCGCCCGGCGACGATGAAGTGCGCCAGCGACCACATCACCCGCAAACGGAGCTGGTCCGGCACGGTCAACGCCATGCGCATCATCTCGAGGTCGAACTGCGAGATGATGCGGTTGGGGACCTGGACGTTGTTGCCGTAGCGGTAGATCTCCTGGGCCACCGTCGTGCTCATCGGCGCCAGGGGCAATGCCAGCTGCTCGTCGATCCAGCGTTCGTAGCCCTTGGCCTGGATGTCGGCGATCAGCGCGGGGGTCGGCCCGAAGGACACCTGCTCGGCGAATCGCGCGGCTGCGTAGTAGCTCACCCGGGCGGCCTGCGCGGGGGCGGCCACCTGGCCCGACGACGCGCTGGGAGCATCGGCGGGAGCCTGGCCGCCGCCGCACCCGGCCAGCAGCACGAGGCCCAGGGCCCCGGACAGCAGTCTTCTGGACATCGCCCCTCGCTTTCCCGTCTCGGCAACGGTGATCGTGGGCGCGAGTCTATCGGCCGGCCCTTCCGGCGGAGGGCTCGCCCTCCCTCGTTCAGGGGACGAGCGGCCGCGAAGGCGGGTGGCCGCTGCTCACGCCACGGCGGCGCGCAGCTTCGCTTCCAGCGCCTCGCGATCCTCCAGCCGGAAGCCGCGGTGCACGAGCTGCACGCTGCGGTCGGCGCCGATCACGAGCGACGTGGGCATCGCCTGGATCGCCAGCAGCTTCGCGGTCTCGGCCGCCGGGTCCAGCGCCACCGGAAACCTCGCCGGGTGCGCGGCGAGGAATTTCCGCGCATCGGCCTCCTTCTTGTCCAGGCCGATCGCCACGATGCGCAGCCCGCGCGGGGCGAGCTGCTCGTGCACGTCGTTCATCCACGGGAACGACAGCTTGCATGGCGTGCACCACGAGGCCCAGAAGTCGATGTAGGTGGCGCGCACCTTGTTCGCGTCGGCCAGCACCGGCAGGCCGTCGCTGGCGGCCAGCGCGATCTCCGCGAGCTTCTGCGGTTGCGCCCACGCCGGGGCGGCCATCGCCAGCAGGATGGCCTGGACGCAGGAGCGGCGCGGGATCGGAGGCAGATCGGTCACGGTGGGGGCAGGGCATGGGGCCGCGACGGGCCGGGGCTGCCGACGATACCGGCTCGCGGCGCCGCGCGCGGCGACATGGTCGTACCATGGCCAGCTTGTCCCGGGCGTGACTGACGCTGCCGCCCGCCGTGCCTACCGTCACGGCATCCCCGCTTGAGGAGACCTCATGAACTTCGACCATTCCCCCAAGGCGCGCGAGCTGCAGGCCCGCCTGTGGGCCTTCATGCGCCAGCACGTCTATCCGGCCGAGCGCGACTACACGGCGGAACTCGCCGCCAATCGCGCCGCCGGCAACCCGTGGAAGCCGCTGGAGACCATCGAGCGACTCAAGCCCAAGGCCGCCGAGGCGGGGTTGTGGAACCTGTTCCTGCCCGAGTCGTCTCGTGGCGCCGGGCTCACCAACCTCGAGTACGCGCCGCTGGCCGAGATCATGGGGCGGGTGCCCTGGTCCAGCGAGGTCTTCAACTGCTCGGCGCCCGACACCGGCAACATGGAGACCATCGAGCGCTACGGCAGCGAGGAGCTCAAGCAGCGCTGGCTGAAGCCGCTGCTGGCCGGCGAGATCCGCAGCGCCTTCCTGATGACCGAGCCGGCGGTGGCCTCCAGCGATGCCACCAACATCGCCACCGAGATCCGCCGCGACGGCGACCACTACGTGATCAACGGTCGCAAGTGGTGGAGCAGCGGCGCCGGCGACCCGCGCTGCAAGATCCTCATCGTGATGGGCAAGACCGACCCGCAGGCGCCGCGCCACAGCCAGCAGTCGATGATCCTGGTGCCGATGGAGACGCCGGGCGTGAAGGTGCTGCGCCCGCTCACCGTGTTTGGCCGCGACGACGCGCCGCACGGCCACATGGAAGTCGAACTGAAGGACGTGCGGGTGCCGGTGGGCCACATCCTGCTGGGCGAAGGGCGCGGCTTCGAGATCGCGCAGGGCCGTCTCGGGCCCGGGCGCATCCACCACTGCATGCGTTCGCTGGGCATGGCCGAGCGCGCGCTGGAGATGACCTGCGAGCGGCTGGACACGCGCGTGGCCTTCGGCAAGGAGATCTCGCGCCAGGGCGTGTGGGCCGAGCGCATCGCCGACATGCGCTGCCGCATCGATATGGCGCGGCTGCTGGTGCTCAAGGCCGCGTACATGATGGACACCGTGGGCAACAAGGTCGCCAAGGCCGAGATCGCGATGATCAAGGTGGTGGCGCCGAACGTGGCGTGCGACGTGATCGACATGGCGATCCAGGCGCACGGCGGCGGCGGCGTCTCCGACGACTTCGTGCTCGCCGGCTTCTACGCCCACGCGCGCACGCTGCGGCTGGCCGACGGCCCCGACGAGGTGCACCGCGCGGCCATCGCCAAGCTCGAGCTGGGCAAGCAGCGCGCACAGCGCAGCGGCCTCGTGCAGCCCGAGGTGCACATGCCCATCACGCGGGGGAGCTGAGCTTGAGAGCCGTTGTCTGCAAGGCCTGGGGCCCGCCGGAGAGCCTCGTCGTCGAGGACGTCACCCTGCCGCCGCCCAAGGCCGGCGAGGTGCTGGTGGACGTGCGCGCCGCGTCCGTGAACTACCCCGACGTGCTGATCATCCAGAAGAAGTACCAGTTCCAGCCGGTGCTGCCGTTCACGCCGGGCAACGAGGTGGCCGGCGTGGTGGCCGCGGTGGGCGAGGGCGTCACGCACGTCAAGCCCGGTGACCGCGTGATCGCCTTCACCGGCACCGGCGCGTTCGCCGAGCAGATGATCGCGCCGGCCTCGGGCGTGACGCCGATCCCCGAGGGCATCAGCGACGAGGTGGCCGCGTCGTTCACGCTGGTCTACGGCACCTCGCACCACGCGGTGGTCGACCGTGCCGCGCTGAAGGCCGGCGAGACGATGCTGGTGCTGGGCGCGGCCGGCGGCGTGGGCCTGTCGGCGGTGGAGATCGGCAAGGCGCTGGGCGCGCGCGTCATCGCCGCGGCCTCCAGCGACGAGAAGCTCGAGGTCTGCCGCCAGCACGGCGCCGACGTGCTGATCAACTACGCCACGCAGGACCTGCGCGAGGCGATCAAGGCGGCCACCGGCGGCAAGGGCCCCGACGTGATCTACGACCCGGTGGGCGGCGCGCTCGCCGAGCCCGCGTTCCGCTCGATCGGCTGGCGCGGGCGCTACCTGGTGATCGGCTTCGCGGCCGGCGACATCCCGAAGATCCCGCTGAACCTGCCGCTGCTCAAGGGCGCCAGCATCGTCGGCGTGTTCTGGGGCGACTTCGTCAAGCGCGAGCCCAAGGCCAACCTCGCCGCGATGCGGCAGATGATGGGCTGGATGGCCGAGGGCAAGCTGAAGCCCCGGGTCTCGGCGCGCTACTCGCTCGAGCAGGTGCCGCAGGCGCTGAAGGCGCTGGAGTCGCGGCAGGTCACGGGCAAGGTCGTCATCGTGCCGTCGCTGTGAACGGCTCCGGTGCGTGCGGGCCGTGCCGCCCGCCGCACTGGGGGCACGGGGCGGGTGCCGGCGGACCGGCGCTGCCGGCGTCGGCGTACCGGAACAGCCGGCCCTCGAAGTTGCGCAGCAGGCCCTCGCCGGCGCGGTAGTCGGGCAGCAGCGGGATCTTGCCGCCGCCGCCCGGCGCGTCGACGACGAACTGCGGGATCGCATAGCCCGACGTGTGGCCCCACAGCGATTCGAGGATCTGAAGGCCACGCTCGATCGGCACGCGGAAGTGCGACAGGCCCTGCGAGTGATCGCAGCTGTACAGGTAGTACGGCCGGCAGCGCAGCTTCACGAGTTCGTGCAGGAGGCGCTTCATCACGACGGGGCAGTCGTTGACGCCGGCCAGCAGCACGGTTTGGTTGCCGGTGGGGATGCCGGCGTCGACGAGGCGCTCCATCGCGGCGCGGGTGGCCGGTGGCGCCAGCTCCAACGGATGGTTGAAGTGCGTGTTCAGCCACAGCGGGTGGTGGCGGCGCAGCATCGCCACCAGCGCGGGCGTGATGCGCTGCGGCATCGCCACCGGTGCGCGCGTGCCGATGCGCACGATTTCCACATGCGGGATTCCGCGCAGCGCCGCCAGGATCTCCTCCAGCCGCCGATCGCCCAGCGAGAGCGGCTCGCCGCCGGAGACCAGCACGTCGCGCACGGCCGGCGTGGCGCGGATGTAGTCGAGCGCCGCGTGCAGCGTGTCGGAGTGGTTGCCGTCGTGGTCGCCGACGATGCGCCGCCGCGTGCAGTAGCGGCAGTACAGCGGGCACTCGTGCGTGACGAGCAGCAGCACGCGGTCGGGGTAGCGGTGCACCACGCCGGGCACCGGCCGGTGTGCATCCTCGTCCAGCGGGTCGGTGTGCTCGAAGGCGGAGGTCGACAGCTCGTCCAGCAGCGGGATCGCCTGGCGCCGCATCGGGCACTGCGGGTCGTCGGGGTCGATCAGCGTGGCCCAGTGCGGCGTGATGCCCAGGCGGAACAGGTCACGCGAACGGCGGGCCGCATCGCGCTCCGAGGTCGTCAACGGGAACGCCGCCTCGAGCTGCTCGGGCGTGGCGATGCGGTTGCGGAACTGCCAGCGCCAATCGTCCCAGTCGGCGTCGGGCACGTCGGCCCACGCGGCGAACTCGCGACGGGATCTCGGTTGCGAGAGCATGGCGATGGGCGGATCAGCCGGCCGGCGCGCCTCGCGCCAGTGCGTCCCGCAGCTCTCCGAGGGTCCGGCCCAGCTCGGTCGACGGCGGTGCGCCCGCCGTCGCCGCCAGCGCTTCCGCCTCGCGCAGACGCTCCCGCATCTCGGCGATGCGACCGTCGTCCGCCGCCAGCAGTCCCTGCTGCACGACGACGCAGGCCAACTCCAGGGGCGCGTTGATCGAGCGCTGCAACGCCTCGGCCTCGTTCAGAGCCTGCTCGGCCTCGCACCTGCGACCGAGCCGGCGCAGCAGCGTCCCGAGCGTGCAGAGATCCCGTCCGATGTCGAGCTTCGCGCCGAGGAGGCGATGCACGGCGAGCGCCTGCCCGATGGCCAGCAGTGCCGCGTCGACGTTGCCGCGCTCGCCTTCGACCTGCCCGATGTTGGCCAAGATCACCGCTTCGTGTCCACGCTCGCCGAGGCTGCGTGCCACGGGCAGCGCCTCGCGCCACAGCTCGACGGCGCGATCGATCCGCCCCTGTTCGTAGCACAGCGCACCGAGGTTCGTGAGCACGGCGACTTCCGAGCCGCGGCTGCCGATCTCGCGGTCGATCGCCAGGGCCTCGAGGAAACTCGCCTCGGCTTCCGCCGCCTCGCCGCGATCGAGATGGACGGTGCCGATGTTGCCGAGAGACCTCGCCTCGTCGGCCCGGCTGCCGATCGAGCGGGCGACCTCGACCGCCTCCCGGTACAACGCCAGCGCCTGGTCGAGCCGCCCCTGGCGCCGGTGCAAGGTGGCCAGGTTGCCCAGCGAGACGCCCTGCCAGCGCAGAAAGCCGGCCTCGCGCTGGATCGCCAGCGCCGACTCCTGTGCTTCCCGAGATGCATCGACGTGCCCCTGGTCGCGCCACAGGTTGGCCAGGTTCGTCAGGAAGCCCGCCTCGTCGAGCCGGTTGCCCATGCGCCGGGCAAGCGCCAGCGCTTCGAGCAGGTTGCGTTCGGCCAGGTCCGTGCGGCCGAGGTCGCCGACGAGCAGGGCCTGCTTGGAGAGCACCACCGCGCGCGTCGCGTCGTCGAGGCAGTCCGCGCTCGCCGTCACCGCCTCCTCGAACAGCGGTTCGGCCAGGTCGGCGCGGCCGCCGTCGCGATGCGCCGACGCGAGCGCGGCCGTGGCCAGGACGAAGGCGTCGATCGCGCCGACCTTCCCGGCCGTCGCACGGGCCGCTTCGAGCTGCTCCGTGGCCTCGCGCAGGTGGCCGCAGGCGACCAGGCAGTCGGCATACGCCAGCTGCGCGCCGACGCCGAGGCGGTTGTCGGGAGCCGGCATCGACATCACCTGTCGCCCGAGCGCCAGGCCCGCGACCACCGGTCCCTGGAGGCGGAACACCATCCAGGCCGCGCGGTAGCAGGCCGAGGCCACATCGGCGTCCTGGCGCTCCACGGCGCGCCGGCAGGCCGCAACGAGGTTGTCGATCTCCAGTGCGAACAGACGGCGGGCGCGGTCGCCGCCGTGGCGCGACAGCGCGGCGATCGCGTCGTCGGCGCCGAGCCGCGCGTAGTGGCGCCCGTGCCGCTGCCGGGCGGCGCGCGCCTCCCCGACGTCGAGCCGGGCGGCCGCGTACTCGTGGATGCTGATGTACATGCCGAAATAGGTCTCGTCGATGTCGCGGCGCGACTCCCGGGCCGGCGGCCGCACGCGCAACAGGCTCTTGTCCAGCAGCGACTGGATCACGTCCATCGGCGGCGGCGCCTCGGGCCACGGCGATAGGTCCAGCAGCTCCTCGGCGGCCTCGATCGTGAATCCGCCTTCGAAGACCGAGCACTGTGCCAGTGCCGCGCGCTCCCAAGGCCCGAGCAGTCCCCAGGACCAGTCGATCGCGCGCTCGAGCGTGGCCTGTCGGCTGTTGCCGCGGGCGTTGCCGAGGATGCGGAAGCGATCGTGCAGGCGCCGCACGAGCTGGCCCGGCGTGAGCGCGCGCATGCGCGCCGCCGCCAGCTCGATGGCCAGCGGAAGGCCGTCGAGCAGCCGCACCGCCTCGGCGACGGCCTCCCGATTGGCGTCGTCCAGCTCGAAGTCCCGTGACTGCGCGCGCGCGCGCAGCGTGAACAGTTCGACGCCGTCTCCGTCGGGCGACAGCGGCTCGACGACCAGCAGCTGTTCGCCCGGCAGGCGCAGCACCTCGCGGCTGGTGACGACCAGCGCCGCGTGCGGCGCGCGGTCGAGCCATCGGCCCACCGTCGCGTCGCCGTGATCGAGCAGGTGCTCGAAGTTGTCGAGCAGGACCAGGCATCGCCCGCGTGCGGCGATCGCATGGCCGAGCTGCGCGCCCGCGTCCGCGAGGCTCAGCGGAACCCCCAGTGCCGAGGCAACGGCGTAGTGGATGCCTTCCATCCCGCGCGCTTCGCTCAGGTCGCAGAAGTACACGCCGCCCGTCCACTCGCCCAGGCGCCTCGTGCCGTAGCGGTGGACCAGGCGGGTCTTGCCCGTGCCGGCGGGGCCGACGACGGTCACCAGCCGGGCGCCGTCGTCGAGCAGGTGGGCGAGGGCCGCGAGTTCGGCGCGGCGACCGACGAAGGCATCGCGTTCCGGCAGCAGGTTGTTCGGCACCTCGCGCACCGGTCGCCACGCGTCACCGGCGCGGACCACGCGCCAGGCCTTCTCGCCGTCGGACGGCGGCTCGAAGGGCAGCGCGCCGTCGGCGATCTCGAAGACGCCGATCGGCTCGTCGACGCCCTTCAGCATGTAGTGGCCCCGAGGTTCCGGCACGGCCGCGCCGGTGTCGGCGAGGGCCGCCGCGGCATCGGCGCTGAGCAGCGTGCGCCCAGGCCCCGCGAGGGCCATCACCCGCGCGGCGATGGGTTTGGCGAGCCCGTCCACCTCGAGGCGCTTGGCTCCGCGTCGCACGTCCTCTTCGGCGTTCTCCCTCATCGACACCGGGCCGAGGTGGATGCCGATGCGCGCCTGCAGTCCGAGCTCCGCGCAGGCGCGGTGATAGGCCAGCGCGAAGGCCGACGCAGCACGCACATCACCGAAGAGCAGGAAGAAGCCGTCGCTGCGGTCGATCTCCAGCCCGCCGTTGTCGGCCAGCAGGCGCCGCGAACGCCGGTCGTGCTCGTCCCACATCGCCGCGGCGCGCGAGTCGCCCAGCCGCTGCACGATCAGCGTGCTGTCGACCACATCGGTGAACACCAGCGTTCGCGAGTTCATCCGCTCCCCTGGCGGTCATCGTAGCAGCGGGCGCCGCCGCTCACCCCTGTCATGGCAGCATCGGCGCAGGCCATGGCGCTGACCAGGAGTGACTTCACCGCGCGCCTGCCAGTCTCGGGCGAGGACGAACGGGCTCATCCCGCTGGCCTGCGCGGGCTGTGAGAGCATGCGGCACCTCTGTGGCAGACCTTCGGGGTGCCGGCCGGCTATGAGAGTGGCGATCCTGCACAACCCGCGTCCCCGAGATGCTGTGGGCGACGACGACACCTACGAGGAGTACGACGCGCCCGAGACGATCGCGGCGATCGCCGCGGCGCTCTCGGCCATCGGCATCGAGCCCTGCCCGGTGGTGGCCGATGCCGGGTTCCCCGCGCGGCTGCGCGACGCGCAGGTCGACCTCGTGCTCAACCTCGCCGAAGGCTCGGGCGGCCGTTGCCGCGAAGCCGTGCCGGCGGCGATCCTCGAATTCCTCGGGTTGCCGTACACCGGCTCGGATGCGCTGACGCTGGCGGTGACGCTGGACAAGGCGGTGGCGCGCCGCCTCGTGTCACCCGAGGTGCCGGTGGCGCGGGCGGTGCTCGTCGAGGACCCCGGCGACGACGGCGCGCTGGCCACGCTCGCCAGCCCGGTGGTGGTGAAGCCGAACGACGAAGGGTCGAGCAAGGGCATCCGGCTCGATGCGTTGTGCCACGACCTCGAAGCCGTGCGCACGGGCTGCCGGCGGCTGTTCGAACGAACGGGCAGGCCGGTGCTCGTCGAGCAGTTCCTGCCGGGCGCGGAGGTGACGGTCGCCGTGCGCGGCAGCGGCCGCGGGGCCGCGGTGATCGGCGCGATGGAGATCGCGCCGGCCGCGGGGCGCTCCGAGCCGTTCCTCTACGCGCTCGAGGTCAAGCGCGACTTCCGGCGGCGCGTGCGCTACCACGTGCCGCCGCGGCTGCCGGCGGCCACGCTCGAAGCGATCGGCCGGCATGCACTCGTCGCCCACCGCCTGCTCGGCTGTCGCGACATCGCGCGGCTGGACTTCCGCCTCGACGCCGCCGGCGTGCCGCACTTCCTCGAATGCAATCCGCTGCCGGGGCTGAACCCGTCGTCCAGCGACCTGGTGATCCTCTGGCGCGCGCTGCACCCCGGCCCCACCGACGCTTACCCGTCGCTGGTGCAGGGCCTCGTGCGCGAGGCGGCGCGGCGGCTCGCCCTGCGCCTGCCCAGCGAGGCCGACGCGTGAACGTGCTGGTGCTGCACACGCTCGCGCCGGCGCAGCCCGGCGCCGGGCACACCGTCGACGAACTCGACCTCGACGAGGCCGCGCGGCACGTCGCCGACGTGATCCCGGGCGCCGTCGTCCGCGGCGTGCGCGGTGACGTGCGCGAGGTCGTCGGCGTGATCGATGCGCATCGCCCCGACGTCGTCTTCAACCTCTGCGAAGCGCCGCTGGGCTCGCCGTGTCTGGAGCCGCATGCGGCCGCCCTGCTCGAATGGCTGGGCGTGCGGCACACGGGGTCGGGCAGCGACACGCTGGCGTTGGCCCGCCACAAGCCGAGGATGAACGCCGTGCTCGCGGCACGGGGCGTGCCGGTGCCGCCCGAGGGCGTGTACCCGGCGATCGTCAAGCCGGCCGACGAGGATGGCTCCACGGGCATCGACACCGGGTCGGTCTGTGCCGACGAGGCGGCCGTCGCCCGGGCCCGGGCCCGCTGGCCCGGCCCGGTGATCGTGCAGGCGTTCCTGCCCGGCCGCGAGTTCGCCGTGTCCCTGTGGGGATGCGAAACGCCCGACCATGCCTCGATCGGCGAGACGCTGTTCCGCAACGGCCTGTGCCTGAACACCTACGCGTCGAAGTGGGACGTGGACAGCGCGGAGTACGCCGCGACGCCGCTGGACTACCGCACCGGGATCGACGACGCACTGCGCGCGCAGGTGCTCGCGGCGGCGCGCGGGGCCTGGCATGCCTGCGGCGCGCGCGGCTACCTGCGCGTGGACGTGCGCTGCGACGCGGCGGGCGTGCCCTGCGTGCTCGACGTCAATCCGAACCCCGCGATCGGGCCGGGCATCGGCATCTGCCGAGGTGTCGAGGAGGCGGGCTGGGCCTGGGCCGATTTCGTCGCGAGGCAGCTCGAATGGGCGCGGTGATCGTGCGCGCGCCGGTGGCGGCCGATCGCGCGGCCTTGCTGGAGGCACTCGAGCGCTGCGGGGCCTTCAGTGCGCTGGAGGTGGAGATCGCGATCGGCATGATCGACGAGGCGCTGGCCGGCGATTACTCCGTGGTAGGCGTGGAGGTCGACGGCGTGCTGCGTGGCTACACGCTGCTCGGGCGAGCCACGCTGACCGAGCGCAGCTGGTACCTGTACTGGATCTGCGTGCATCCGGCTTACGAGCGCCGCGGCCTCGCGCAGGCGCTGCAGCGTGCCGCCGACGACCTCGTGCAGGCCGCTGGTGGCGACAAGATCGTGCTGGAGACCAGCGGCCGGTCCGGCTATGCCCGCTCGCGCGCGTTCTACGAGCGGGCGGGCTTCGCCGAGACGGGCCGCATCCGCGACTTCTATGCCGCCGGCGACGACTGCATCATCTACTGCAAGACGCTGCCGACGTGACGCCGCCCATCCCCATCGTCAACCTGCGCACCGCCCGCTTCGACTGCACGTTCGGCCGCGGTTGCGAGGGCATCTGCTGTCGCAACGGGCGGCCGCCGGTGTATGCCGAGGAGGTCGCGCGCATCGAGGCCGCCGCGCCGCGTTGGCTGCCGCTGCTGCGCGAGCCGGCGCGCGCCGTCGTCGAGCGCGAGGGCTGGCTCAGCCGCCGCCGCAAGGCCGGCCAGCCGATGGCCCGCGTGGCCGGCGGCTGGTGCGTGTTCTTCGAGCGGGGTTGCGTGCTGCACAGGCTCGGCGCCGCCGAAGGCGATTCGTTCCGCTACAAGCCGTGGACCTGCGCGGTGTTCCCGCTGTCCAAGGACGACCGCGGCCACTGGCATGTGCGCCAGAAGGGCCATGACGGCGAGATCTGGGAGCTGCCCTGCCTCGATCCGGCGTCCACGACCGTGCCGGCCGCCACCTCACTGCAACCCGAGATCGCACTCGTCACCGCCTGGGAGCACCGATGATCGACCTGCACTACTGGCCCACGCCGAACGGCTGGAAGATCACCTGGATGCTCGAGGAGTGCGCGCTGCCGTATACGCTGAAGCCGGTGAACATCGGTCGCGGCGAGCAGTTCGAGCCGGCGTTCCTGGCGATCAGCCCGAACAACCGCATGCCGGCCATCGTCGACCACGCGCCCGAGGGTGGCGGCGAGCCGGTGCCGGTGTTCGAGAGCGGCGCGATCCTGATCTACCTGGCCGAGAAGACCGGCCGCTTCCTGCCTTCCGGCCCGGGCGCACTGCGCGCGCGCAAGGCGGCAATCGAGTGGCTGATGTGGCAGATGGGCGGCCTCGGGCCGATGGCCGGCCAGAACGGGCACTTCAAGCTCTACGCGCCCGAGAAGGTGCCCTACGCGATCGAGCGCTACGGCAACGAGGTGAACCGGCTCTACGGCGTGCTCGACGGGCAGCTCGGCCGCACCGGCGCGCACGTGGCCGGCGCCGAGCTGTCGATCGCCGACATGGCCATCCTGCCGTGGGTGCGCACGTGGAAGGCGCAGCAGGTGCCGATCGACGAGTTCCCGCGCGTCAAGGCCTGGTACGAGCGGCTGATGCAGCGCCCGGCGCTGCAGCGAGCGCTGGACGTGGGCAAGGAGCTGCGCGCACCAGCGCTCACCGAGGAAGCGCGCAAGGCGCTGTTCGGGCAGACGGCGTCCAGCGTGAAGGCCGGCACGCACCGCACCTGAAGTGAGCCCCCCAGCTCCCTCACGGTCGCGGCCCCCCGGGACCCGCAGGGGCCCTTACAGGGCCTTGGGGGCGGTCGGCAGCGGACCGGCGGAGCCGGATCCGCGCCGATGCTCGGCCCTTGGCTCGGTGCGAGGCCGCGGTCGCGCGCCCAGGGATTCATCAGCCCTGCTTGCGCAATTGCTCGGCGCGTGCCTGCAGCTTGTCGAGCGCACGGTCGACGACGGCGCGTTCGTCCGGATCCAGCGCTTCGAGCAGGAAGGCCTCGCGTGCCTGCACCATCGGCACGATCTTGCGGAAGAGGGTGGCGCCCGGCGGCAGCAGCCGCACGAGGTAGCCGCGGCGGTCTTCGGGGTCGGCGCTGCGGCCGACGAGGCCATCGGCCTCGAGCCGCGAGAGCGCGCGGCTCACGCGCATCTTGTCCAGCGTGGTGTGCTCGATCACGCGGGTGGTCTTGGCCTCGCCCAGCACGTGCAGCGCGGCCAGCACGCGCCATTCGTCGCGCGTCAGCGAGTAGCGCTCGCGGTAGACCTGCGCGGTGGCCTGGCTCACCGTCTCGGCCAGCCGCGCCAGCCGGTACGGGAAGAAGCGGTGCAACTCCATGCGGCGATGGTAGCGACGCGGCTATGCTGCACGCCCGATGCAGACCTACGACGCCGATGCCACGCAGGCCGCGTTGCCGTTCGAGCGGCTGATCCCGGCGCTGCGCGAGGCCTTCGTGCGTGGCTGTACGGTGCCGCCGCGGCAGGTGCTGGAGCTGCCGGTGCCGGGCGCCGCGCCGGTGGCCTCGCTGATCATGCCGGCGTGGGTGGACGGCGCACGCTACGGCGTGAAGATCGTCAACGTGGCACCCGGCAATGCCGCGCGCGGCCTGCCGGGGCTGCACGCGGTGTACCTGCTGTTCGACGCGGCCACCGGCGTGCCGATCGCCAAGATCGACGGCGACCAGATCACGGCGCGGCGCACGGCGGCCGCCTCGGCACTGGCCGCGTCGTACCTCGCCCCGGCCGATGCGCGCACGCTGCTGGTGGTCGGGGCCGGGCGCGTGGCGGCGCTGGTGCCCGAGGCATATCGCGAGGTGCGTGCGCTGACCCGCGTGCGCGTCTGGGCACGACGCTCCGAGGCCGCCGACGCGCTGGCCGCAGCGTGGCGCGGGCAGGCGTGGGTCGCATCCACGTCGATCGACGTCGCGCCGGCCACCGACCTCGAAGCCGCGGTGCGCGAGGCCGACATCGTCAGCTGCGCGACGATGGCCACCGAGCCGCTGGTGCGCGGCGCCTGGCTGCGCGACGGCACGCACCTCGACCTGATCGGCGGCTACACGCCGCAGATGCGCGAGGCCGACGACGACTGCTTCCGCGGCGCGGCGGCCGTCGTCGACACCGAGGAGGCGCTGCACAAGAGCGGCGATCTGCTCGGGCCGCTGCAGGCCGGCGTGCTGTCGCGCGGCGACGTGCGCGCCACGCTCGGAGATCTGTGCGGCGGCCGCGCGCGGCGCCTGCGCGAGAGCGAGCGCCGCACCGTGTTCAAGTCGGTGGGCACGGCGCTGGAAGACCTGGCCGCGGCAATGCTCGTGGAAGCGCATCCGGCCTGAAGGCGCGCGCCCGCGGATGCGGTGCGCGCCCCGGCCGGCGCCGCCCTCCCGTCTTCAGCGGTTGGGCAGGATCAGCCTGCGCTGCGACAGCGAGTTGCGGATGTGCAGCAGGTCGCCGGTCTCGACCGAGCTCTCGTTCAGGCGCGGCATCACGCACGTGAAGTTCGCTGCGTCATCGATGCTGCCGCTGCCGGTGTAGCGGGCCTCGGCCGGATACGGGCACACCGGTCGCTGGCGTGTCGGGGCGCCCTGCGCGTTGAAGGTCGACGCGACGATCTTCTCCGGCGCGACGCCCTCTTCAACCCACTTCATCAGCGCGCTGACGGCATGCGTCTGCGGGTTGCGATAGGCGGCCGGCGGCTCGGGCATGCCGCCGCCGATCGAGCTCTGCCCGGTGCTGCCGCCGCAGTGGCCCACCGCCGGCAGCATGAACAGGCGATGGAACTGGCGCACGCGGCCGCCCCACTCCTGCGACACCGCGGCGACGACCTTCGGCGTGAGCCTGCTCACGATCGTGTCGAACGAGCGGTCCGGCACCGAGTGGAGCCACTCGAACAGCGCGAGCGAGTGGAAGTAGCCGATCGATCCGTCGGGCGGAACCACCGAGTCGTTCCAGCCGTGCACCTGGACGATCTTGCCGCCGCGCTCTCGGAACGCGCGCAGATCCGGGCTCGGCGCGGCGGTGATCGGCGTCAGCTTCTGCTTGACGACGTCGTAGTCGCCCGAGTAATTGAGCTGGGTGCGCCAGTTGAAGTTCGCGGCGGGAATCCCGTAGACGTAGTGCGAGATGAAGTTCCCGTAGCCGCCGTTGTCGGCGAACAGCGGGCTCCAGTCGGCCTCGGAGCCGAGCCGCGCCCCGGTGTAGCGCTGCACGCCGCTCTCGCTGGTGGTGCCGGCGTACATCGCCTTGAAGGCCGCGACTTCCGAGGCCGTCAGCGTGCCGTCGCCGGAGGGGCCGACGCTGTCGATGTCGAAGGTGCATGCACGCGGGTTCGTGATCTGGCCGTCGACGAGGCCGTCGGCCGCATCGCACGCGGCGACGACCTTCTGCGTGACCGACTGGCGCTTGGCGGTGCTGACCGCCGGCGGCCCGAACGGCGCGCTCGGCGTCAACGTCTTGCCGGTCCACAGCAGCCACATCAGCAGGTCGGGATAGAAGTTCGACGGTGCGCCGGCGACGATGCCGTCGAAGAGCTCGGGGTAGTTCTGCGCCATCATCAGCGCCTGGCGTCCGCCGTTGGAGCAGCCCTCGAAGTACGAGTGCTGCACCGGGTTGCCGAAGCGCGCCGCGGCGAGCGCCTTCGCAGCGGTCGCGACGGAGTAGTGCGCGCGCAGCCCCCAGTCCTTGACCTTCTCGGGCCGGTTCAGCGTCCAGCTCGCCGCCTCGCCGCCGTCGTGCCCCATGTTGCTGCCGGCGCTGACGAAGCCGTCGCCGACGTCCTGCCCGAGCCGTGCGTACGGTACCGAGCCGGCGTAGCCGCCGGTGCCGTTGACCTTCATGCGGCCGGTCCACGCCGCCGCGGTGTCGGGCAGCCAGACCTCGAACTTGATCTCCGAGTCGGCCGAAGGCCGCGCGGTGCCCTGCACGCGGCACATCGCCACCGGCGTCGTGACGCCGGAGATCACGGTGCCGGCGGGCACCGTGGCGGCGGCGGTCATCGTCGCGTCGGCGGTCGTGACGCCCACCAGCGCGGCACAGTCGATCGCCGCGTGCGCGCAGGTGCCGATCGCACCGAGTGCGAGGGCTTGCACGATGCGCGTGACCGCGCCATGCGCTGCAGGGGGATGTTGTCGGGTCATGCAGTCTCCTGTTCGTGGGTGGCCAAGCGCCTCTTCCGGGCGCGATGCAGTCTGCGGCGCGCTGAGCCGAGCGTGAAGGCGGGTCGACCCTAGGCTTCTGCCGCGCAGACTCCTAAGGCTGCGACTGCGGCGGCGATCAGGCCAGCAGCACCGCCCGCCCGCGGATGCGCCCGGCGCGCAGCTCGTCGAGCACCGCGTTCGCATCGGCCAGCGGCCGCGGCACCAGCGGCATCGGCGGCAGCACGCCGCTGCGGCCGATCGCCATCAGCTCCTGCAGCTCGGCCAGGCTGCCGACGTACGAGCCGGTGATGCTCACGGCCTTCATCGACACCATCAACGGCACCACCGTGGCCGAGCCGCCGATCAGGCCGACGCACACCAGCCGGCCGGCCTTGCGCAGCGCGCCGAAGCCGAAGGTGAACGAGGAGCCGCTGCCGACGAAGTCCACCGCCGCGGCCACGCCGCCGGTGGCCTTCAGCAGCGCTTTCGCGGCGCCCTCGGCGGTGGGGTCGATGACGTCGGCGGCGCCGGCCTCGCGCGCCAGGTCCCACTTCGCGCGGTCGATCTCGGCGACGATCGCCGCCACGCCGTAGAGCTGCCTGGCCAGCCGCACGCCGGCGAGGCCGAGGCCGCCACCGCCGATCACGAGCACCGCATCGCCAGCGGACAGCGGCGCGAGTTTCTTCATTGCACTGTACGCGGTGAGCCCGGCGCACGCGTAGGTGCAGGCCTGCTCCAGCGGCAGCTCGCCGGGGTCGACCAGCACGCGCGGGTGCGGCACCAGCACGTGGTCGGCATAGCCGCCGTCGCGGTTGGCGCCCAGCGCGCGCGGGGCGCCGCACAGGTGCTCGTGGCCGCGCTGGCACACCGCGCAGCTGCCGCAGCCGATCCACGGGAACACCACGCGGCGGTCGCCCACCTGCACGCCGTGCGCGTCGGGCCCTACCGCGACCACGGTGCCGGCGATCTCGTGGCCCAGCGTGCGCGGCAGCTGCATCGCCCGCGTCATGTCGATCCTCTGGCCGCCGCCGAGGTCGAACCAGCCGTCCTGCAGGTGCACGTCGCTGTGGCAGACGCCGCAGCAGTGCACGCGCAGCAGCACCTCGGTGCCCTGTGGCGCGGGCGTGTCGCGCAGCACCTCCGCCAGCGGGCGCCCGTAGGCTTCGACCTGGTAGCTCAGCATGGCGGCGATCGTAGCGGCGCACGCGGCGCCGCGCGAGGCGTCACACGCCCAGGTACGTGGCCAGCTCGCGGCTGTCGCGAAGCGCGGCCGACCCGCCGGCGAGCACCACCTGGCCCTTCTGCAGCACCACCGCGCGATCCGACTGCGCGAGCACGCGGCGGTAGTCGCGGTCGACGATCAGCGTGGCGATGCCGTCGGCGCGGATCTGGTCGATGACGCGCCAGATCTCGGCCACGATCAGCGGCGCCAGGCCCTCGGTGGCCTCGTCGAGGATCACGAGCTCGGGTTGCGTCATCAGCGCTCGGCCGATCGACAGCATCTGTTGCTCGCCGCCGGAGAGCTGCGCGCCGAGGTTCGAAAGCCGCTCCTGCAGCCGCGGAAAGGTCTGCAGCACGCGTTCGTAGCTCCAGCCGCTGCGCGCGTCGCGCGGCGGGCGCGCGGCCATCACGAGGTTCTCGCGCACGCTCAGGTTGGGGAACACGCCCCGGCCTTCGGGCACGTAGGCCACGCCGCGCCGCGCCACCTCGTGCGGGCGGGCTTTCGAGACGTCCTGGCCGAACAGGTGGATGCGGCCGTCGCGCTGCGCCACGTGGCCGAGCAGCGTGCGGATCAGCGTGCTCTTGCCCATGCCGTTGCGGCCGAGCAGGCCGACGGTCTCGCCGCGGCCGATCGTGAAGTCGACACCGTGCAGCACGTGGCTGGAGCCGTACCAGGCATGCACGCCACGCGCGTCGAGGATGGTGTCGCCGGCCGCCACGCTCAATGGCCTCCCAGGTAGGCGGCCTGCACGTCGGCGTTGCTGCGCACCGCCTCGGGGGCGTCGCAGGCGATCACGCTGCCGTTGACCATCACGGTGATGCGGTCGGCCACGCGGAACACCGCGTCCATGTCGTGCTCGACGAGCAGGATCGCGTGGCCGGTCTTCAGCTCGTGCAGCAGCGCCAGCATGCGCTCGGTCTCCTCGGCGCCCATGCCGGCCAGCGGTTCGTCGAGCAGCAGCACCCGCGGCGCGGTGGCCAGGCACATCGCGATCTCGAGCTGCCGCTTCTGCCCGTGCGAGAGCAGCCCGGCCGGCCGTTGCAGGAAGTCCGCGAGGCCCGCGCGCGTGGCGGCCCCGTGCGCCGCGCCGCCGCTGTCGGGGCAGGTGGCGGCGTCCTGCCACCACAGCCACGGCTTCGGGTAGCGCGCCTGCGCCGCGAGGCGGCAGTTCTCGAACACGGTGAACTCGGGGTAGATGGTGTTGCGCTGGTAGCTGCGGCCCAGGCCTGCCTGCGCGCGCTTCGGCTGCGACCAGCCGGTGACGTCCTGCCCCAGCAGTTCCACCCGGCCTTCGGACGGCGGGATCTCGCCCGACAGCATGTTGATCAGCGTCGACTTGCCGGCCCCATTGGTGCCGATCACCGCGTGCACCTCGCCCTGCGCGAGGTCCAGCGACACGCGGTCCACCGCCACCAGGCCGCCCCAGCGGCGCGTGAGCGATTGCCCGCGCAGGAGAATCTGCGGGTTGCTCACGACTCGGCCTCCGCCGCCGTCTCTGCGCGCCGCGACGTGCGGCCCATCAGCCGCTCGGTCACCTGCGCCGGCACGCCCACCAGGCCGCGCGGCAGCAGCGCCACGCTGGCGATGATGGTCAGGCCCAGGCCGAGCGTCCAGTGCTTGGCGAAGGCGCCGAAGATCGCCTCGGACTTGAAGAACTCCTGCAGCAGCGCGAAGGCGAAGGCGCCGATCAGCGCGCCGCGCAGGTGGCCGATGCCGCCGAGGATGATCATGATCAGCACCGAGCCCGACAGGTGCCAGCTCATCAGCTCGGGGTTCACGTAGCCGTCCTTCACCGCGAACAGGAAGCCCGCGAGGCCGGCGATGCCGCCGGAGATCGTGAACGCGGCGAGCTTGTACGGGAAGGTCGCGTAGCCCGTGGCACGCGTGCGCTGCTCGTTGACGCGGATGCCCGCCAGCACGCGGCCGAAGCGCGAGCGGCCCAGCAGCGCGAGGAAGCCGAACACACCCGCCAGCGTGGCCAGCGTGAAGGCGTACAGCACCAGCGGCTTGTCCAGGTCCACCAGCGTGCCCAGCACCGGCTTGGACGTGAGGTAGATGCCGTCGGTGCCGCCGCCCAGCGGCGTGTCGTGCACCACGTAGTAGGCCATCTGCGCGAAGGCCAGCGTGACCATGATGAAGTACACGCCCTTGGTGCGCAGGCTCAAGGCGCCCACCGCCAGCGCGTAGACGGCCGCCGCGAGCACCGACGCCGGCAGCAGCCACAGCAGTGACGCCGACTCGCTCTGCGGCGAGAGCAGCACGGCCGCATAGGCGCCGATGCCGAAGAACGCCGCCTGCCCGAAGCACACGAGCCCGGTGCCGCCCACCAGCAGTTCCAGCGATAGCGCGAAGATCGCGTAGACCATGATCTTCGTGACGAGGTCGATGCCGAAGCTGCCCGCGACCAGCGGGAACAGCGCGAGCAGCCCGAAGGCCGCGATCACGAAGGCCAGGCGTGGTGTCACTTCATCCTGCCTTGAAGAGGCCGTCGGGCTTCCAGAGCAGGATCAGCGCCATCAGCACGTAGACCAGCACGCCGGCAGCCTGCGGCAGCAGCACCTTGCCGAAGGTGTCGACGAAACCGATCAGCAGCGCCGCCAGCAGTGCCCCGCGGATCGAGCCGATGCCGCCGATCACCACCACCACGAAGCAGATGATCAGCACCTGGCTGCCCATGCCCGGGTAGACGCTGGAGACCGGTGCCGCCACCATGCCGGCAAGCACCGCGATCGCCACGCCGGCGGCGAACACCACGCGATAGAGGAACTTGATGTCGATGCCCAGGCTCTGCACCATCTCGCGGTTGGTGCTGCCGGCGCGGATCATCATCCCGAGCCGCGTGCGCGTGAACACCAGGTACATGCCCAGCGCCAGCAGCAGGCACACGCCGCTGATGAAGAGCCGGTAGACCGGGTAGGTCATCATCTCGCCCAGCGGCAGCGTGCCGGCCAGGATCTCCGGGGCCTTCACGCCGTGCACGTCGTCGCCGACGATCAGGCTGCGCAGTTCCTCGAACACCAGGATCAGCCCGTAGGTCATCAGCACCTGCTGCAGGTGCTCGCGCTCGTACAGGTAGCTGTAGAACACCCACTCGAGCACGTAGCCGAGGGCCACGGCCAGCACCGTGCCGACGAGCAGCGTGGCGAAGAAGCCGCCGCCGAAGGTGCCCTCGACGATCGGCGCCAGCGCGAACGCCATGTAGGCGCCGATCATGTAGAAGCTGCCGTGGGCGAGATTGATCACGCCCATGATGCCGAAGATCAGCGTCAGGCCGGAGGCGACCAGGAACAGCAGCAGCCCGTACTGCAGCGCGTTCAGGCACTGCACGAGAAAGGTGGCGAGGTCCATGCGGCCAGCGGACAGTTCGGGCGCAGCGGGCGCCGCTGCGTCAAGCACCCGCCGCGGAGCCGGCGCTGCCGGTCCGCGGGCGGTGCCTCCCCGAGGGGTCGCGCGCCGCGCGCAGCGGCTGCGTCACATCCTGCAGCCGCGGCCCGGATCGGCCAGCGCCTTGCTGGCGACGCCGATCACCTTGTTCTCCTTGCCGACCACCTGGCGCAGGTAGATGTCCTGCACCGGGTTGTGACTGGCCGAGGTGGTGAACGCACCGCGCGGGCTGTCGATCTTCGCCTTGCGCACCGCGGCGGCGAACTCGGCCTTCTTGGTGATGTCTCCCTTGGTGGCGTTCAGGCCGATGCCGAGCATCTGGCCGGCGTCGTAGCCCTGCATCGCGTAGACGTCGGGCTGCAGCTTGTAGGTCTTGGCGTAGGCCAGGCGGAAGCTCTTGTCGCGCGGCGACTCGAGGCTGTCGCCGTAGTGCAGCGTGGTCATCAGGCCTTCGGCGTCGGCGCCCTGCGCTTCGAGCGTGCCGTCGGTCAGGAAGCCGGCGCC
>JAEUPB010000104.1 GCA_016789955.1 Rubrivivax sp.
GTCGGTGGCCGATCTCAAGGGCCTGAAGGTGGGCGGCCCGACGCGCCAGGTCACCAAGCTGCTGGGCGCGGTGGGCGCCACGCCGGTGGGCATGCCGCTGCCGCAGATCCCCGACGCGCTCTCCAAGGGCACGATCGACGCCTGCGTCATCCCGTGGGAGGTGGTGCCGTCGGTCAAGGTGCACGAGCTGACCAAGTTCCACAGCGAGTTCGACAACACCGGCGGCGCGCTGTACACCACCACCTTCGTGATGGCCATGAACAAGGCCAAGTACGACGGCTTGGCGCCCGACCTGAAGAAGATCATCGACGCCAACTCGGGCCAGGCCACCTCGGCCTGGCTGGGCAAGACGCAGCAGGGCAACGACCCCGCCGGCCGCAAGACGGCGGTCGACCGCGGCAATACGATCTACCAGTTCACCGCCGCGCAGCGCGAGGAGTTCATCAAGCTTTCGTCGCACAACGACGAGGAGTGGGTGGCCGACATGGACAAGCGCGGCTTCAAGGGCAAGGCGCTGCTGGACACCGCCCGCGCGCTGATCGCCAAGCACGGCAAGGCGTAGCGCCCGCGGGGATCACGAAAGTCGGCGTGCGCTGACTTTCTGCGGAAGCCCCGAAAAATCGACACCGGCTGCGGGCGCGATGGAGCGATGGCTCCTCGGGCCAGCGGCCGGTGGCCCGTTCGGGCGATGAGCGCGCCGCGCTCGATTCCTACAGTGCACTGCATCGACACCCGAGGGGATTCCGATGCAGACACGACACCTGTCCTCCTGGCTGAGCGGCTTGGCGATGGCCGCCGCGCTGGTCGGCTGCGGCGGCGGCGACGCCGGCCCGACGCGGGCCACGGTCGCTGCCGCCGACCCGGCCGCCTCGATCACCGCAGCCGCCGACGCGCTGGCCGATGACGCCGGCACGCGCCGTCGGGCGCTGGCGGCGGCCACCGCCGCGGCACCGGCCGCGATGGTGGTGGCCGATCCGGCAGCGGCCGCCGAGCAGTTGCTGGACCACGCCGAAGCCACGTTCCCGGGCTACTTCCCGGGCCACCCGGCCACCGCGTCGCTGCCGCCCTTTGCATACCGCTACTACGCGGCCACCGGCATCTACCTCGGTGTGGTGCTGGACGGCGGCACCTCGTACACCCCGGGCGGTGTCTACGTGATGGGCGGCGACTTCGGCAACGCGCCGCGCTACGTCGGGCAGGTCACCGACTTCATCGTGCCGAACGGCTCCGGCTTCCGCGCCGCGCTGCCCACCGACAAGGCGGTGGTGCTGCAGGGGGCCGGCACCACGCTGCGGGTGGACGTGTCGCGGCAAGCCGGCTGGGGCGGCCCGGTGCAGCTCACGCTCGCCGGGCTGCCGGCCGGCGCCAGCGCCGCGGCGGTGTCGGTGCCGGCGGGTGCCGCGTACGCCGAGATCCCGATCACCGCCGGCGCCGCCGCGCCGCACTCGCTGCCGACCACCGCCGAGCTGACCGTGAGCGCCCTCTTCGGCGCGCGCACGGCGCTGGCGAAGCAGGCGGTGACGGTGACGGTGCGCGGGCGCCCGGGCGTCGTCGACACGAGCTTCGGCACGCCGGGCGCGGTGCCGGCACCGGCCTTGCCCGGCGCCGTGATCACGCAGGTGGCGTCCAGCGAGGACTACGCCTGGGCGGTGGCGGTGCAACCCGACGGCAAGGTGCTCACCGTGGGCACCACGGCGATCTCCACCGGCACCGTGGTGGCCGTGACGCGCCACCTGCGCGACGGCGGCATCGACCCCAGCTTCGGCACCGGCGGCAAGGTCATCACGCAGGTCGGCACCCGCGGCGACAGCGCGCGCGCCGCGGCCGTCCAGCCCGACGGCCGCATCGTCGTGGCCGGCTGGACCGACTCGACCGGCATCGACGCCAACTTCCTCGTGCTGCGCTACCGCGCCGACGGCACGCCGGACCCGACATTCGCCGACGGCGGCCGCTACGTGCACGCCTTCGGCACCGGCACCGACCGGGCGCACGCGGTGGCGATCCAGGACGACGGCCGCATCGTCGTCGGCGGCACCACGCTGAAGAATACCAGCACCACCGGGCAGGACTTCGCCCTCGTTCGGCTGATGCCGAACGGCGCGCTGGACACCTCCTTCGGCGACGGCGGCCAGGTGATCACGCCGATGCAGGCGCAGAGCGCCGGCGACGTCGTCTACGCGCTGGCGCTGCCGGTGGTGGCGGGCGAACAGCGCATCGTGGCGGTGGGCGGGGAGGGCAACTTCGTCGCGGCCCGCTACCGTGCGTCGGGGGCGCTCGACACCACCTTCGGCACCGGCGGCAAGGTGATCGGCCTGTTCGACGCCAACATCGGCGCAGCCCGCTCGGTGGCGCTGCTGCCCGGTGGCCGGATGGTGCTGGCCGGCGGCATCCTCAACGACTTCGCCGCGGCGCAGCTCACCGAATCGGGCCAGCTCGATGTGACGTTCGGCCAGGCCGGCCGCGTGATCGTGCCGGTGAGCACGACCAACTGGGACAACGCCACCGCCGTGGCGCGCCAGCCCGACGGCCGGCTCGTGCTCGGCGGCTGGGCCTACAGCGGCAACAGCTCGTCGGCCGATTTCGTGGCCGTGCGGCTGACGGCCGCCGGCGCGCTCGATGCCGAGTTCGGCACGAACGGCATCGCCATCCACCCGGTGGCCGCCGGCACGCGCAGCGACAGCGCACGCGGCCTCGTGCTGCAGCACGATGACCGCGTGCCCGCCGTGCGCGCCATCCTCGGCGGCGAGGCCAGCAGCAGCAACTACGACTACGCGCTGGTCAGGCTCTGGCTCTGAGCCGTGGCGCGCACCCGGGCGCGCCACGCCGTCAGCAGCGCGCGCGCCTCGTCGTCGGGGCGCGCAGGCAGCTTGCGGTACTCGCTGCAGTCGCTCTTGCGGGCCATCAGCTGGTGGTTGATCAGCTCGCGGCGCAGCGTCACGTGGTCGAAGAACAGGTTGGCGCGCTTGAGCACCGCGTTGACCTCGGCCTCGGTGTAGGTACGCTTGGCGTCGAAGCGCGTCCACAGCACCCACATCGCGAGCTTCTGCACCGAGAACTTCACCGGCCAGCGCATCAGCCGGCCGTGGCGGTCGAAGTGCCCGAGCGCCTTGCGCGCGTTCTCGCTCAGCGGTGCGGCCGGCGCGTCGTCACCGCCGTCGGGCGGATCGAGCGCGTCGGCGTACCCGTCATCGGGTGCCGGCGGTTCGAGCACCGGCGGCGGCGCCGCGCGCAGCGCCTGGAAGTTGCGATGACCCGCGGCGCGGGCGATCAGGTTCAGCAGCTCCACGTGGCTCGGCGGATCGAGCCGGTCGCGGTGGCGTTCGTGCAGGCTGCGGCCCAGCGAGCGCGCGAAGGCGCTCACGTCGGGCACGGCCAGGGGCAGGGCGGGAGAGGGCATGTCAGCTCCTGCATGCGCGTCGAACCCCAGGGAGGGGCGCCGGTGGTTGCCGACTTCCGACTCTGCGCACGCGAAACCGACGTGGCACGAGGCGATATCTGTGGCAGGTTTAGCTCGTGGGGGACCACGCGGCAACGCCTGGGTGAACTGCCGACCGGAGCCGGATCATAGCGCCGCGGCCGGCCCGCCATGCCGCTCGAGCCACGCGAACACCTCGCCCACCCACTGCTTCGAGTTGCGCGCCTTCAGCACCCAGTGGTTCTCGTCGGGGAACCACAGCAGCCGCGCGTCGACGCCGCGCGCCTTCAGCGTGTTGAAGTAGGCGAGGCCGTTGTGATCGGGCACGCGGTAGTCCTGGGCGCCGTGGGTGACGAGCGTGGGCGTGTCCATCGCGTGGGCAAAGGCGTGCGGGCTCTGCGCCTCGACCTTCGCGCGGTCTTCCCAGTAGCGGGCGCCGAGGTCGCGCGGGCGCTGCGTGTACGAGTCGGCGCTCCAGGTGGCGATGCGGTCGTACACGCCGGCATGGCAGACGTACGCGCGGATCGGCCCCCGCGGCCACGGCTTCCAGTGGCCGTTGAGCCAGGCCACGAGGTAGCCGCCGTAGCTGGCGCCGGCGGCATAGGTGCGGTTCGCGTCGGCCCAGGGCTGCGCGCCGACCCAGTCGACGGCGGCCTGCAGGTCCTGCATCTCGAGCTGCCCCTGGCGGCCCATGATGCTGGCGCGGAAGTCCTCGCCGAAGCCGCTGGAGCCGTGGTAGTTCAGCTCCACCACCACGTGCCCGCGGCTGGCCAGCAGGTGCGCGTTCCAGCGGTAGCTGAAGCTGTCGCCGCTGGCGGTGTAGGGCCCGCCGTGGATCACGTGCAGCACGGGCTGCTGCCCGCGCTTGCCGCGTGCCTTGGCGGTCACGCCCGCCGGCGGGTGCACGAGCCACAGCTGCACGCGCTCGCCCAGCGCGCCGAGGATCCAGTGCTCCTCCACGCGGCCGAGGTCCAGCTTCGCCAGCAGCGCATCGTTGAAGGTCTCGATGCGCCGCGGCGGCGCATCGCTGCGGTGCACCGACACCTGCGCCGGATGGCTCGCGCCGTCGGCCAGCGTGACGACCATCTCCGCATCGGGCGGGCCTGCGAGCGCGAACGCCTGCACCGAGCCCCCGCGCGCTGAGACCTCGAAGTCGCCGCCGGCCACGTCGTGCCGCCACACATGGCAGCGGCCGTGCTCCTCGGCCGTAAAGCAGATCGAGCCACCGTCGGCCGACCAGGCGAGGTCGCTGCCGACATCGTGCGTCCAGGTGCGGGCATCGGCCGGGCGCCACGAGCGCTTCACGGGCCAGATCGAGAGCTGGCCGAACGCCGTGTGCCGGCGGCCGACCTCGGCGGCCACTGCGGCGATCTGCGTGCCGTCCGGGCCGTAGCGCGGCGCCGAGTAGTCCCAGCCGGCCTGGTCGGCCAGCCTGCGGAAGCGCTTGGTGCGCAGGTCGAGTTCGGTCAGCACGAGGCGGTTGCTGCCGGCCTTCACCGGCTCGGGGTCGTGCGCGAAGGCGATGCGGCGGCCATCGGGGCTCACGTCGATGTGCGCCAGGCCCGGCTCGAAGCGCGGCAGCTCGTGCCGCGTGCCTTCGAACAGGTCGGTGATGCGGCCGTTGCGCGTGTCGAGCAGCAGCAGGTGCGGCACACGGCCCATCGGAAGGTTCGAGTCCCAATACCGGTACTGGCCTTCGCTGGTGGCGTAGCCCGATTCCTTGCGCTCGTCGAAGGCGCGCTGGCGTTTGTTCTGCGCCGCCGCGCCGCGCGCGTCTGGCCACACCCACGCGATGCACAGCAGCCGCCTCGAGTCGGACATCCAGCGGAAGGTGCTGATGCCCGGCGCGTAGGTGCAGACGCGGCGTGCCTCGCCGCCGTCGGGGGCGATCAGGTAGACCTGCGCGGTCTTGTCGGCGTCGTCGCCCTGGCCGCGGCGGGCCAGGAAGGCGATCTGCTGGCCGTCGGGCGACCAGCGCGGCTGGCCGTCCTTGTCGCCGCAGGTGGTGAGGGCGCGCGCCTCGCCGCCGAGCGTGGACAGCAGCCACAGCCGCGTGGCGGCCTTGTTGTCGTCCATCGACCACCGCGTGACAGAGCAGGCCACCTGCGTGCCGTCGGGCGACGCGGTGATGCTGCCGATGCGTTCGAAGGCCCAGACGTCGTCGACGGTGATCGGTTTGCGGCGCATCGGCGCAGTATCCGTGCGCCACCGCTGCGGGAAAACCCGGAATGCCGCTAGAATGCGATCCGCGGCGCCTACGTGGCGCCGTTTCGTTTCATCTCCCTGACCGGATCTTTCGTGCCGCAGCTCGCGGCGTCTCGTGGTTGGTGGCGATGCCCTACCGACCCTGCCGCGGCCCTGCGCCCCGGCGAAAGACCGATCCCATGCCGTTCGTTTCCCTCGGGCTCTCCGAGCCGTTGACCCGTGCGCTGGCCACCGCCGGCTACGACACCCCCACGCCCGTGCAGCTGCAGGCCATCCCGGCCGCGCTCGAGGGCCGCGACCTGATGGTCGCCAGCCACACCGGCAGCGGCAAGACCGCCGCCTACATGCTGCCGGCGCTGATGCGCGTGCTGGCGGCGCGCCAGTCGGCCGAGCGCCGCGCCCGCGGCGTGGCCAGCGGCCCCCGCGCGCTGGTGCTCACCCCCACGCGCGAACTCGCGATGCAGGTGGCCAAGGCGGCCACCGACTACGGCCGCCACGTCCAGGGCCTGCGCGTGGCCACGGTGGTCGGCGGCGTGCCCTACGGCGCGCAGCTGAAGGCGCTGCGCGGGCCGCTCGACATCCTGGTGGCCACGCCCGGCCGGCTGCTCGACCACCTGGGCAGCGGCAAGGCGGTGCTGCAGGGCGTGGAACTGCTCGTGCTCGACGAAGCCGACCGCATGCTCGACATGGGCTTCATCGACGACATCCGCCAGATCGCCGCGGCCTTGCCGGCGCAGCGCCAGACGCTGCTGCTCAGCGCCACCTTCGACGGCGAGGCCGGCTCATTGGCGCGCGAGCTGCTGCGCGAGCCGCAGCGCGTGGCGGTGGACGCGCACACCGAGGCGCACGGCGACATCGAGCAGCGGCTGCACTGGGCCGACGACCTGCAGCACAAGAACAAGCTGCTCGAGCACATCCTCACCGAGCGCAGCGTCGAGCAGGCGATCGTCTTCACCAGCACCCAGCGCGACGCCGACTGGCTGGCCGACCACCTGGCCGACATCGGCCATGCGGTGGCCTCGCTGCACGGTGGCATGCCGCAGGGTCGCCGCAACCGCGTGCTGCAGGGGCTGCGCCAGCGTCGCCTGCGCGTGCTCGTGGCCACCGACGTGGCCGCGCGCGGCATCGACGTGCCCACCATCAGCCACGTCATCAACTACGGGCTGCCGATGAAGGTCGAGGACTACGTGCACCGCATCGGCCGCACCGGCCGGGCCGGGCGCTCGGGCCTGGCCGTCACGCTGGCCGAGCGTCGCGATGCCGGCATGGTGCACCGCATCCAGCGCTACACCGAGCAGAGCATCCCGCCGGCGGTGATCGCGGGGCTGGAGCCGCAGCGCAAGCCCGAGGCGGCTCGTCCGGCGCACCGACGTGCAGGGCCGCCGCGGGGCGGCTTCGGCGGCCGCGGTCGCCCCGGCAGCCCGGGCGCAGGTCGGCCGCACCGCGGCTGAACCCGCGCTCAGGCCGCTCTACGGCTTGCGCTGGGTCGGGTTGAAGCTGAAGGCGCCGGCGCGTACTTCCCCGGGGGCCATGCCCGCTGGGCAGGCGCCCTTGTGCTGCGCCTGGAAGGTCATCTGCATGCCGCTCTGCCCGCCGCGCGGCGGGTCGAACTTCATCTGGCTTTCCATCGTGTAGCGGGTCTGGAAGTCGCCGCTCATCTTCGTGGTGCCGCTCATGCGGCCTTCGGGCGTGGTGCAGTCGATCGCCATCTCGTAGCCGGCGCCGACCTTCTTCACCTGCACCGGCTTGCACTGGGCGCGCGGGTCGGGGTTGAGCGCCTTGCGCATCGTGTCGGCGTCGGTGCGCGCGTCCACGCACTGCTGCGTGGTCATCGCGCCGGCCGGCATGCCGGGCATCTGCACCGCCATCTCCCACAGGCCGGCCTTGCGCTGCGGGAAGTCCTGCGCAGCGGTGATCGCCGGCAGCACCGCGAGGGCGGCCAACAGGCCGCGCAGCAGGGGCGTGGCGGGTCGCACGGTCAGACCCCCAGCAGCTCGACCTCGAACACCAGCGTGGCGTTCGGGGGGATCACGCCGCCTGCCCCGCGCGCGCCGTAGCCGAGCTGGGCCGGGATGGTGAGCACTCGGGTGCCGCCGATGCGCATGCCTTGCACGCCTTCGTCCCAACCCTTGATCACCATGCCCTCGCCGAGGCCGAAGGCGAACGGCTGGCCGCGATCCTTGCTGGAGTCGAACTTGCGGCCGCGCTGGTTGTCGGCCTGGGGGTCGTGCAACCAGCCGGTGTAGTGCACGGTGACGTGCTGCCCGGCGCGGGCTTCGGCGCCGTCGCCGACGGTGAGGTCTTCGTAGATCAGGCCGGACGCGGTGGTGGTGGGCATCGGGGTACTCGCAGATGGGAAGTCGGAAGAGGGGGCGGATCATGCCACCCAGCGCGCGGCCCAGGCCCGCACCGCGGCGGCGAGCCATTCCGGGGGCGTGGCGGCGGTCACGGGGGGGAGCCCCAGCACGGCGGCCGCGGCCTGCAGGGCGGCCACCGGGTCGGCGAGGTCCAGTGGCGCCGCGCCGTTCTGCTTCGATAGCTTGAGCCCGTCGGCCGCCAGCACCAGCGGCGTGTGCAGGTAGCGCGGCGTCGGCAGCCCGAGTGCGCGCTGCAGGTGGATCTGCCGCGGCGTGTTGTCGGCCAGGTCCTCTCCGCGCACGACGTCGGTGATGCCCTGGAACGCGTCGTCCACCACCACCGCGAGCTGGTAGGCCCACAGGCCGTCGGCCCGGCGCAGCACCACGTCGCCGACCTCGCGCGTCACGTTCTGGTTCTGCGGGCCCAGCCGCCTGTCGGTCCAGTCGATCGCCACGTCGCGGCCGTCGTCGCCCTGCATCAGCAGCCGCACGGCACGTGCCGGCTTGCCGTGCAGCCCGTGGCGGCAGGTGCCGGGGTAGGGTCCGTCGCCCACCTCGCGGCGCGTGCATGCGCAGTCGAAGACCCGGCCCGCCGCGCGCAGCCGCGCCAGCGCCTCCGCGTACGCCGCGCCACGCGTGGACTGCACCAGCGGCTTCTCGTCGGAGACCAATCCGCAACGTTCGAGCTGACGCAGGACTTCTTCGGCGGCACCGGGCACGCAGCGCGGCGCATCGACATCCTCGATGCGCACCAGCCAGCGCCCGCCATGCGCGCGCGCATCGAGCCAGCTCGCCAGCGCCGCCACCAGCGAGCCCGCGTGCAGCGGCCCGGTGGGCGACGGCGCGAAGCGGCCGACGTGGGGCCCGCGCACGTCAGTGCGCCGCGCCCAGCAGCGCCTGTCGCGTCTTGGCGCTGGCGAGCTGCGCCAGCCACCACTGCAGCGCCAGCCCGCCCGGGGGCTTGCGCGTGCCGCGCGGGCCCATCGGGCAGCGCCACGCGTACGACAGCGGCCCTTGCTGCGGCGTGCGCTGCGGGCGCCGCGTGACGAGCCGCCCATCGGCCAGCGCCTGCCGCGCCCACGGCTCGGCCACGTAGCCGCAGCCGATCCCGCGTGCGATGGCCTCGACCTTCTCCGCCATGCTCGACACGGTGAACACGTCCTGCCCCGGCAGCAGGTTCACGGTCATCGGGTCGAGCCGGCGCGCCGAATCGGCCACCGCCACCGCGCGGTGGCGCAGCAGCTCGCTCTCGCTGACCGGCCCGTCGATCGCCGCGAGCGGGTGGTGCGGCGCCACCACGAACACGAACGGCAGCTCGCCGAGCTTGTCCATCGCCACGCCGGGTGGCGGCGTCATGCCCAGGCCGACGCCGATGGCGAGGTCGGCCTGCCCGCTGGTCAGCGCCTCCCACGTGCCGGCCATCACCTCGGTGGACACGCGCAGCCGCGTGCCGGGCCCGCCGGCCCCGGGGCTGGCCTTGCCGTGCGGGTCGAGCGCGTAGAACGCCTCGCACAGCTCGTAGACGGTGGTGCGGTCGATGATGTCGTCGATCACCACCGTGAGCTGCGCCTCCCAGCCGCTGGCCACGCGGCGCACGCGGTTGGCCACCGCGTCCATCTCCACCAGCAGCCGGCGGCCTTCCTCGAGCAGCTCCTGCCCGGCCGCGGTGAGCTGCGCCTGGCGCGACCGGCGGTCGAACAGCAGCACGTCCAGCGCGTCCTCGAGCTGGCGCACGCTGTAGGTCAGCGCCGAGGGCACCTTGCCCAGCTCGCGCGCCGCGGCAGCGAAGCTGCCGGTGCGGGCGATGGTGTCGATCATCACGAGCGCGTCGGGGGTCAGCGCGAGGTGTCGCAGCGGCATGGCTTCAGTCTATTTGAACGAGGACTTCGATCCGCCAGCCCCCGCCATGCGGCCGTGTTGCCTACAGTGCCGACATCGCCATTCACCAGGAGACCCGGATGATCATGCTGCGCCGATCCGCCGAACGAGGCTATGCCGACCACGGCTGGCTGAAGAGCTTCCACACCTTCTCCTTCGCCGACTACCACGACCCGCGCCACATGGGCGTGGGCAACCTGCGCGTCATCAACGAGGACCGCATCGCGCCGGGCACCGGCTTCGGCACCCACGGCCACCGCGACATGGAGATCGTGAGCTACGTGCTCGACGGCGCGCTCGCCCACCAGGACTCGATGGGCAACGGCACGCAGGGCGGCGCCAACGCCGGCGTGATCCGCCCCGGCGACGTGCAGCGCATGAGCGCCGGCACCGGCGTGATGCACAGCGAGTTCAACCACGACGCCGAGCACACCACGCACTTCCTGCAGATCTGGATCCTGCCGAAGTACCGCGGCATCAAGCCGGGCTACGAGCAGAAGCACTTCGCCGAGGCGGCCAAGCGCGGCCGGCTCGCGCTGGTGGCTTCGCCCGACGGCCGCGACGGCTCGGTGACGATCCATGCCGACGCGTCGATCCGCGCCGCGCTGCTCGACGGCGACGAGCGCATCGAGGAGGCGCTGGACCCCGCGCGCAACACGTACGTGCACGTGGCGCGCGGCCGCGTCAGCGTGAACGGCCAGGCGCTGGAGGCCGGCGATGCCGCGCGGCTGCAGGGCGAAGCCCGTCTCGCGCTCTCGGGCGGGCAGGGTGCCGAGGTGCTGGTGTTCGACCTCGCGGCCTGATGGGCCGGAAAGGAACCGTGATGACCTCGACCGCCTCTTCCGTTCCGGCCTTCGTGTTCCCGCTCGCCCGGCTGCTGCTGGCTGCGATGTTCGTGCAGTCGGGCTTCGACAAGCTGACCCACTTGGACGCCACGGCTGCGTTCATCGCGGCCGGCGGCCTCCCGCTGGCCCCGGTGATGGCGCCGCTGGTGGGTGCCTTCGAACTGCTCGCCGGCCTCGCGGTGGTGGTGGGCTGGCAGGCGCGCACGGCCGGCCTGCTGCTGGCCCTCTTCACGCTGGTCGCATCGTTCCTGTTCCACCGCTACTGGGCCGTGCATGCCGAACAGGCCTTCACGCAGCAGCTGCTGTTCATGAAGAACGTCGCGGTGGCCGGCGGCATGCTGCTGCTGTTCGCGGCGGGTCCGGGGGCCTTGAGCCTGAGAGTGCGTGGGGGCGTTGAATCGCGGGCGGCTGGAGACTGAGCTCGTCAGCAAAGCGAGAGTCAAGGCTCCTTGCTGCTAGAGTGGGTTGGCGGGAGCGTTCTGCGCCACGAAGGGGACGGTTCATGCGATCAGTGGCGGCGGCAAGGGAGGATGGCAATTGAGCGAGGACGATCCATTCAGTGAGATCTTGGGCTTGGCGGCCGTGCGGAAGCGAATGCTGAGTCCAAGCGGTCGACGGGTGATCAAGTCGGGCCGTTCCGTTGAGGAGATCAACGCGGCCGCGAAGGCGGGTTTCAGGCCACTGGTCAAGCCGGTACGTCCTGGCAAAGATGTCTACGCCGAATTGGACGTCTATCAGGATCCGGAGTCTGGGATGATTCACGTTCCGGGTGACCGCCGCTTTCCCGGCCCGGGTGTACCAGTGATCCGCAATGTGCAGTACTACCCGTACCGATTCCCGAACCCGTTCGCCGCATATCTTGTACCCAAAGATATCTCTGTCAACGAAGAGGTCTGGTTGGAAGACTTGATCGAAGACCTGGTGGGCTTCCGGGGTCCCCAAGGAAACGAAAGGCTCCGTGCGGCGCCCGCAGTCTGGAACGGATCGGACTTCGAAATCCTGTTCGATCCGCGGCGCGACGCTGACGAGTGGGTCGGATAGCGCATAGGGGCAGCCATCAAGTTCAACCCCCTCACACAAAGACTCTTTACCGACACTGGCGAGTTGGTAAAGGTACTCGAGTGTCCGCTGCGGATGCGATGGGAGCAGCTTGCTGCTCGTGTGGGTTCGCCGCATCGGGCTTGCGATGAGTGTGATCGCGCTGTTCTCGATACCGCAACCTTGTCCGACGCGGAAGTCGTGGCGGCGGTACGCTCTGATGCATCGACCTGCCTGCGCGTTCAAGCCAGCCAGAAGAACTTGACTTTGATCTCCGAATGGGATCCCGAACCAAGAGGCACATCAGATCGCGTCGTCGAAAGTGCTCCTTCCAGCGGGCGCTCCACGTCAGCTGGTTGATCTTGGCGTGCAGTGTCTTCATGTCCACCGCCAACGCTGGTCACCCCATTTGCGCCCAGGGCGTCAGTCGTCCCCGCCGCGCCCCGTCCACACCGCGGCGAAGGCTTTGACCTTGGTCCACGCCGACAGGCGCTCGTCGGACATCACGTCGAGGAAGTCCGACAGCCGCTTGGACTTGGCGATCGTGTAGAAGGTCAGCGCCAGCGTCGCCGCCATCACCAGCGCGAAGAAGACGACGCGGCTGGCCATCGGGGCCTCGGCCTCGGCGATCAGGTTCATGCCGAGGAAGCCCGTGGTCACGGTACCGATGAGGCCGAAGATCGTCACCACCGTCAGCCGCACGACGGTGTTGGCCTGACGGCGCAGCGCGTCGGCGTCGAGGTAGCCGTTCATGTCGTGCACGCGCTCCTTGACCTCGCGGTACAGGGTCTCGCTCTCCAGGTGCGTGCGGCACAGCGCGTACAGCGCCTTGGCGTGCGCCTGCTCGCTGACCTCCTGGAACCAGTAGCCGTGCGTGAAGCTGAGGAAGGTCACGTAGGTCTGGCGGATCAGGCGCTTGAAGCGGCGGATGCTGTCGGCGCTGCTGATGTCCAGGTCCGCCAGCGTTTCGGCCAGGCGGTCGTTGAACATCAGCAGCGTGGCCTTCTGGAAGTGCGCGATCAGGAACAGCAGGAAGTGCTGGTGGCGGAACTGCGCCAGCACGCCACGGTCGCGGCAGCCGTAGAACTCGCTGCCGGCCTGGCCGATGACCACCATCGACAGTCCCGTGCACAGGTAGCGCGTGTTCGGCGCGGAGCCGCCGTCGGACCAGTAGCGGTCGTAACAGTAGCGGGTCTCGAAGTCGGACAGGTGATGCTCGGCGTAGGGCAATGCGTCGCCCTGCGGGCCGTGCCCGCCGCCGGTGACGAGCCCGAGGCGGACGAAGTCGGCCCGCGTCAGCGCGCGCGGGTCGTCCACGGCCAGCCACGCCATCATCGGCATGCGGTAGTACTCGATCTGCTGCACGCGGGGGCCGGCGGGCTCGGCGCCCCCCTCGGAGCGGCTGTGCTGCCACACCAGCGGCGCGAGCATGAACTCCCAGTGGCGCGCGATGCGCGGCGCTCGGTGCTCGGCCACGTGGGCGATGAAGCGGTCGCGGTCGCGCGCATCGCTCTCGGCGAGCACGCGGCCCTCGGCGTCGAGCCACTCGACGCTGGCCATGCAGTGCAGCGCCTGCCCGCTGGCATCCCAGCCCGCCGGGTAGGCGCGGCCGAAGCGGTACAGCACCTCCTGCGCCACCGACAGCGGCAGCCCGGCCGCGGCCAGCTCGACGTTGAACAGCACCACGTCGATGTTGGCGAAGAAGTACAGGTCGACGTGCACCACGGTCAGCGTGACCGGAGCGTCGCCGTCGCGCGCCGTCACGCGCACCGCGGCCACGTCGCGGCGGCGGAAGATGCGCATCGGCGAGCGCAGCGCGCCGCCTTCGGCACCGCGCCGCTGCCGCCCTTCGCCGTACAGGAAGCGCTGCACGTAGGGCAGGAAGGTGACGAACTCGTTGTAGTGGCGCTCGTGGAAGTCGTGCGCGTCGCCGGTGTACTCGTCGACATGCTCGCGCCACGGCGTCGCATCGCCCGCATCGCGCAGCATCTGCCATGGCGGCTCGTTGCGGTGCGCGGCCTGCGGGTCGGGCCGCAGGCGCAGCGGCCACAGCAGCACCTGGCGCAACTCGTGCACGGTCTGTTCGCCGGCGGGTGCCGTGCGCCGGAGGTCGGCGGCCTGCAGCATGCGGCGCAGTGTAGGAAAGATTCCGACACGCGGGCGAGCGCTCAGCGGACGCCGCGAGTGGCGCCGAGCCGGCCGCGCCCGGCGCGGGGCCGCCGCAAGATGGCGACATCGCACACCACGTGCACGCAGTCCCCGAGAGCTGGAACCGCCATGTCGTCGCTGTCCACCGCCGTCCATCCCGTCACCACCGGCCGGCTGCTGCCTGCCGGCAGCGCGCTGTTCCGCCTGCGATTCCAGTCGCTCTTCCACCCGGGCCGCGGCCTGAGCTTCCCGTGCGATGCCGAGGGCGTGGTGACGCTCGACGCGCTCAGCGAGCGCGCGCGGCAGAACTACCTGTACGCCCGCGCCGTGGTGGGCCGCGAGTACGCGAGCCCCGCGGTGGAGTTGGCGGACGCCTGACGCGACCGCGTGCCCGGCAAGGTGCTCAGCGCAGCGCCTTGCGCACCACCAGCTTCAGCCCCGACCAGGTCGCGTCGACGGCGCAGACCTTGACATCGACGAACCCCAGCGGCAACGCCACCTCGCGCACGACGTCCTCGGTGATGTCGGTCGGCACCTTGGCGCTCTTCTTGGGCCATGACACCCACACCATCGCCTCGGGCCCGAGCGTGCGGCGAAAGGCCTGCAGGCGTTCCGAGAGTTCGCGGCGCTCGGTGGCAAAGAGCTGCACCAGAGCCACGTCCGCCGACAGGCGCGAGGCGAACACCACACCCGGCGGCAGCGGGGCCAGCATGTCCGCGTAGCCCTCGGGCACCGCCCCCTGCAGCAGCGCGCGCTGGCCGTCCTTGAAGCCGAGCTTCTTCGCCAGCGGCGTGCCGGAATAGCCGGCGGGCGCGGGCATGGCGCTATCGGTTCTGCGCCGCCTTGCCGAGTTCGGCCACCTTCCGCTCCAGCGCGTTGACGTCGCCGAGGATGGCGTTGTCGCGGTTCTGCGAGCTGGTGCCGCACTCGCCGATCATCGCCTTCAGGCGCTTCTCCAGCTCGGCGATCTGCTTGTTCACGTAGCCCTGCAGCGACTGCAGGTCCTTCTGGGTCACTTCACCGGCCATGGGATGCTCCGTTCGAGGGACGCCGCGGATTGTGGCCGCGGTCTGCCGCCCTCGCGGCGAAGCCGGCCGTCGATGGTCCAATCGCACGCCGTGCCGAGCATACCGACCCCCCCTTCTCCGACCCTCCTGCTGGCCCCGATGGAAGGGCTGGTGGATCACCACCTGCGCGCCGTGCTCACGCAGATGGGCGGCGTGCGGCGTTGCGTGTCGGAGTTCATCCGCATCACCGACCAGCGGCTGCCCGACCGCGTGTTCACGCGCGTGATGCCCGAGCTGCTGCAGGGCAGCCGCACCAGCGCCGGCACGCCGGTGCGCGCGCAGCTGCTGGGCTCCGACCCGGCGTGTCTGGCCGACAATGCCGCCACGCTGGCCGCCCTCGGCGCCGAGGGCATCGACCTGAACTTCGGCTGCCCGGCGCCCACCGTCAACCGCCACCGCGGCGGCGCGGTTCTGCTGGACGATCCGGAGCTGGTGCATGCCATCGTGGCGGCCGTGCGCCGCGCCGTGCCGGCGGCGCTGCCGGTGTCGGCCAAGATGCGGCTGGGCCACCGCGACCGTTCGCGCATGCTCGACAACGCGCACGCCATCGCCGCGGGCGGGGCTGTCGAACTCGTCGTGCATGCGCGCACCAAGGTCGACGGCTACCGGCCGCCTGCGTACTGGGAGCTGATCGCCCCGATCCGCGAAGCGCTGCCCATCCCGGTGGTGGCCAACGGCGAGATCTGGACCGTGCACGATGCGCTGCGATGCGCGCGCATCACCGGCTGCGACACGCTGATGATCGGCCGTGGCGCGGTGGCCGATCCGATGCTGGCGCAGGACATCCTGCGGGCTGCGTCGAAGGGAGGCCTCGACCGCACGGGCGGGGCCGACGCCGAGCGTGATGCGCACGGCTGGGCGCAGGTGCGGCCGCTGCTGTCGACGTACTGGCATCGCGTCGCCGCGCAGGTGGCCCCGCGGCACAGCGCCGGGCGGCTCAAGCAGTGGCTGAACCTGCTGCGCCGCCGCTATCCGCAGGCGCAGCGGGCGTTCGACGAGTTGCGTACGGTCACCGACCCGCGTGACGTGACCGCCTTCCTGGAACGCCCGCTGGCGGACTGAACGGACTCACCCGCCTGGCGGGTGGAGGGCCAGCAGCTGCGCAACCACCGCCACCGCCAGCACCTCGGGCTCCTTGCCGACGATGCCCGGCAGCCCGATCGGGCAGGTGAGGCGGTCGATGGTCGCCAGCGGGATGCCGCGCGCCTCGAAGCGGTGGCGGAAGCGCTGGTACTTGGTCTTCGAGCCGATCAGCCCGGCATAGCCGAAGTCGCCTCGCTCGAGGATCGCCTGCGTGATCGCGAGGTCGAGGTCGTGGCTGTGCGTCAGCACCAGGTAGGCGCTGCCGGGAGTGGCCTGCGCCACTTCGGCCGCCACCGGCTCGACGCAGAGCTTCTCGATGTGCGGCGGCAGCACATCGGGCGGGAACTCGGCCTCGCGCTCGTCGATCCAGGCCACGCGGCAGGCGATGCCCGAAAGCAGCCGCACGATCGCGCGGCCCACGTGCCCCGCACCGTAGAGCTGCAGCTCGAAGCGCGGCGCGGGCTCGGCCCATGCGGCCACGTCGGCCTGCGGCAACGGCGTGTGGCGCAGCGTCAGCGCACCGCCGCAGCACTGGCCGAGCGTCGGCCCGAGTGCGATGCGGCGTTCGACGATCTCTTGCGTCAGCAACGCCGCGCGCGCCTGCTGGATCGCCTGCAGCTCCAGGTGCCCGCCGCCGATGGTGCCGAGAACCGCATCGGCGCTCACCATCATGCGCGTGCCGCGTTCGCGCGGCACCGAGCCGCTGTGCGACGTGACCTCCACCACCACCGCCTGCCGCCCTTCGACGAGCCAGCGCAGCGCGGCGGCCTTCAGGCCGAGCATGGTGCTGCCGCTTCAGCCAGCCGAACCGGTGGCCGCCTGCCGCACCGCGGTGATCGCTCGCAGGATCGCCTCGCTGGTGGCCGGTGCCTGCAGCGGCGGGTCGATGCGGTGGCTGCCCACCGCCGAGATCGCGTCGCGGATCGCGAAGAACACCGAGAACGGCAGCAGCAGCGGCGGCTCGCCGACGGCCTTGCTGCGGTGGATGCTGTCGTGCACGTTGGCGCCGTTCCACAGGTGCACGCGGAAGTCGGCGGGGCAGTCGTTGGCCGTGGGGATCTTGTAGGTCGACGGCGCGTGCGTGGCGAGCATCCCCGTCTGCGGATGCCACACCAGCTCCTCCATCGTCAGCCAGCCCATGCCCTGGATGAAGGCACCCTCGACCTGCCCGATGTCCACCGCCGGGTTCAGCGAGTTGCCCACGTCGTGCAGCACGTCGGCGCGCAGCAGCTTCCACTCGCCCGTGAGCGTGTCCACCACCACCTCGCTGACGGCGGCGCCGTAGGCGTAGTAGTAGAACGGCCGCCCCTGCATGGTCTGCCGGTCCCAGTGCAGCCCCGGCGTGGCGTAGTAGCCGTCGCTCCACAGCTGCACGCGGGCGAGGTAGGCGGCTTGCACCAGGTCTTCCCACGGCAGCGCCGCGCCGCCGGGCGTGCGCTGGGCGTAGGCGTCGAGCCGCTCGCGGATCTGCCGCGCCGCGTCCTGCGCCGCCTTGCCATTGAGATCGGCGCCGGTGGAGGCCGCGGTCGCCGAGGTGTTGGCGACCTTGTGCGTGTCGGTGGCCGACACGCGCACGCGCTCGAAGGGCACGCGCAGTTCGTGCGCGACGACCTGCGCGACCTTGGTGTTCAGCCCCTGGCCCATCTCGGTGCCGCCGTGGTTCACGAGCACCGAGCCGTCGGTGTAGACGTGCACCAGCGCGCCGGCCTGGTTCAGGTGCGTGACGTTGAACGAGATGCCGAACTTCAGCGGCGTCAGCGCCAACCCCTTCTTCAGCACCGGGCTCGCGGCGTTGTACGCGGCCAGCGCCGCGCGCCGCGCGCCGTAGTCGCTGGTGGACTCGAGCTCGGCGACCAGCTCGTGCACGATGTTGTCGTCCACCGTCTGGCCGTAGGGCGTGACGTTGTTCGACGTGGTGCCGTAGAAGTTGGCACGCCGCACCGCCAGCGGGTCGCGGCCCAGGCGCCGGGCCACGGTGTCCATCAGGTATTCGATCGCGATCGCGCCCTGCGGCCCGCCGAAGCCGCGGAACGCGGTGTTGCTCTGCGTGTTGGTCTTGCCGGAGTAGCCGTGCATCGCCACGTCGGGCAGCCAGTAGGCGTTGTCGAAGTGGCACAGCGCGCGCGTCATCACCGGGCCTGACAGGTCGGCGCTGTGGCCGGCGCGCGAGACCATCGTCACCTCGACGCCGACGATGAGGCCGTCGTCGTCGTGGCCCACGTCCATCTCGTACCAGAAGCAGTGGCGGCGGCCGGTGATCAGGAAGTCGTCGTCGCGGTCCACGCGCAGCTTCACCGGCCGGTTCAGTCGCGCCGCGGCGATGGCGGCCACGCAGGCGAACAGCGCAGACTGCGACTCCTTGCCGCCGAAGCCGCCGCCCATGCGGCGGCACTCCACCTGCACCGCCGCGGCGCTGACGTGCAGCGCGTGGGCCACCAGGTGCTGCATCTCGCTGGGGTGCTGCGTCGAGCACCAGACCTTCATGCCGCCGTTCTCGGTGGGCATGGCGTAGGAGATCTGGCCTTCCAGGTAGAACTGCTCCTGCCCGCCGACGGAGAGTTCGGTGCGGAAGCGGTGCGGCGCCCGCGCCAGCGCGACCTGCGCATCCCCGCGCGCCAGGTGCATCGGCGGCACCACGTACTGCTGCGCGGCGTGGGCCTGCTGCGGCGTCAGCGTCGGCGGGCGCGGCTCGGCGTCGATCACCGCCTTGGCCAACGCGGCGGCACGGCGGGCGGCATCGCGCGTCGTGGCGATCACCGCGAACACGGGCTGGCCGAGATAGCGCAGCACGTCACCGCTCTCGCCGGCCAGGATGGGGTCGTCCTTCACGAGCGAGCCGCACTCGTTGACGCCCGGGATGTCCTTCGCGCTGAACACGTCCACCACGCCAGGCAGCGCGCGGATGCGGTCGAGGTCGAGCTTGCGGATCACGCCGTGCGCGATGGGCGAGAGGCCCAGCGCCGCGTGCAGCGTGCCGGCGATCTCGGGGAGGTCGTCGGTGTACGGTGCAGCGCCCTGCACGTGCAGGTGGGCCGATTCGTGCGGGCGCGACTGGCCGACGACGGGTGAGGTCGTCGCGGTGCCAGGCAAGTCGACGGGCTTGTTCATGCGGTCACCTCGCGGGCGTGCACGCTGATTGAACCCTCCGGCATCGGATCGTCGCGGCGCGTCTCCAGCCAGTAGCGTTCCAGCAGGTTCTGCGCCACCTGCAGCCGATAGGCCGCCGATGCGCGCATGTCGGTGAGCGGCTTGAAATCGGTGGCCAGCGCGGCCTGCGCGGCACGCAATGTCGCCTCGGTCCACGGCTGGCCGCGCACGGCCGCCTCGGCGGCGGCGGCGCGCTTGACGATGGCCGCCATGCCGCCCCAGGCGAAGCGGGCCTCGCGCACGACGTCGCCGTCCAGCGTGAGCGCCAGGCCGACGGAGACGGCCGAGATGTCGCAGTCGAAGCGCTTGCTGATCTTGTAGGCGCGCACTGCGACGGCTGCATCGGGCGCCGGCACGACGATCGCCTCGACGAACTCGCCGGGCTCGAGCGCGTTCTTCATGTAGTCGAGATAGAACGACTCCAGCGGCACGCTGCGCTGGCGCTCTCCACGCCGCAGCACCAGGCTGGCGCCGAGGGCCATCAGCACCGGCGCCGAGTCGCCGATCGGCGAGCCGTTGGCCACATTGCCGCCCATCGTGCCGGCCTGCCGGATCGGCAGCGACGCGAAGCGCAGCCACAGGTCGCGCAGCGTGGGCCAGCGCTGCACCAGCGCCTGCCACGCCGCCTCCAGCGACGCGCCGGCGCCGATGCGCAGCTCGCCGCCCACCTCCTCGATGCGCTGCAGCTCGGCCACGTCGCCGAGGTAGATCAGCTCGGGCAGCGCCTTGAACTGCTTGGTCACCCACAGGCCGATGTCGGTGCTGCCGGCCAGCAGCCGCGCCTGCGGACGGGCCTTGCGCAGGATCGCCAGCTCGGCCAGCGTGCGCGGCGCGTGGTATCCGTGCCAGTCGGACAACGGCGGATCGGCGCGCAGCGCGATGAGCGCCTGCACCACCGGCGCCATGTCGAAGGCCGGCGCGGGCAGCTCGAACATGCGCTCGCCGGCGTCGAGGATGGGTCGGTAGCCGGTGCAGCGGCACAGGTTGCCGGAGAGGTCGTCGGCGAGCTGCTGCCGCGTGGCGCGCGTGCCGGCGTCGGTGTGGCGGCGGTGGCAGGCCCACAGCGACATCACGATGCCGGGGGTGCAGAAGCCGCACTGCGAGCCGTGGCAGTCGACCATCGCCTGCTGTGCCGGGTGCAGCGCGCCGCCGGGGCCGGCCAGGTCTTCCACCGTGTACAGAGCCTTGCCGTCGAGCGTGGGCAGGAACTGGATGCAGGCGTTCACCGGCTGCAGCTGCAGCGCGCCCGCCTCGTCGAGCCGGCCCACCACCACGGTGCATGCACCGCAATCGCCTTCGGCGCACCCCTCCTTGGTGCCGGTGCAGTGCGCATCCTCGCGCAGCCACTCCAGCACGGTGCGGGTCGGCGCGGCGTCGTGCACTTCGGCGATGCGGCCGCGGTGGAGGAAGCGGATCGGTCGGGTGCTCATGCGCGGACTGCCATTGGCTCGGAGGTTGCTCTCGGGACTAACCCGAAAGGTAGCGTGTCGCGCCTTTCGTGACCATACGTCCCGGCGCATACTGTGTATGCGGAGTGCCATATGGTCAAGCGTCTCGAATTCGACACCATCGACCTCTACCTGATCCGCGTCCTGCACACCTTGATCACCGAACGCAGCGTCTCGAAGGCCGCGATGCGGCTGGCGAGCACCCAGCCGGCCGTGAGCGCGCAGTTGAAGAAGCTGCGTGCGCTCACGGGCGACCCGCTGCTGGTGCGCTCGGGCCACCGGATGCAACCCACCGAGCGTGCGCTGCAGTTGGTGGCGCCGGCCACCAACCTGCTGCACGAGGCCGAGCGCATGTTCTCGTCGCGCATGCGCGCAGCCACCTTCGATCCGTCGCGCAGCGAGGCGATGTTCCGCGTGGCCGCCAGCGACTACCTCGACCCGCTGTTCCTGCCGGCGCTGGTGGCGCACCTGAAGCGCGCGGCACCGCTCGTGCGGCTGGAGCTGATGCCGCTGACGCAGGACTACGACTACCGCCGCCACCTGGCCACCGGCGACGTCGACCTCGTCATCGGTAACTGGCTGTACCCGCCCAGCGAGCTGCACCAGGGCAAGCTGGTCAACGACGAGATCGTGTGCCTGGTATCCGAGCGCCACCCGGCGGCCCGCAACCCGCGCGGCTGGACGGCGCAGAAGTACCTCGCCAGCGAGCACGTGGCGCCGATGCCCACGCACCCGGGTGCCTCCGGCGTCATCGACGAGCACCTGCACGAGCAGGGCCTGGAGCGCGACATCGCCGTGCGCGCCTCGCACTTCAGCCTGATACCGCTGATGGTGGCCGACAGCCTGCTGGTGCTGACCACCGGGCGGCTCTTCTGCAGCCGCTACGTCGAGCAGCTGCCGGTGCGCGTCGTGCGCTGCCCGGTGGCCTTCCCGCCGCTCACCTACTACCAGCTCTGGCACGACCTGACGCACAACGCCGGCGCGATGCGCTGGTTCCGCGAGCAGGTGCGCGAGGTGGCGCGCGGGCTCGAGCGCCGCGCGATGCCGCAGCGCGTGGCGATGCGGGGAGCAGCCTGATGCTCGCGCTGCGCGCCGACCTGCTGGACTTCACCGCCGCGCCGACGTGGGGCCATGCGCGCAGCGAGGCCGTGCGCTGGCGGCCCGACCACTGGCTGCTCGTCGGTGACGACGGCCGCATCGCCGGCGTCCAGCCGCCGTCGTGGCAGCCCGGCCCCGGGCATGCGGTTCGAGACGAGCGCGGCCGGCTGCTGATGCCGGGCTTCATCGACACGCACGTGCACAGCCCGCAGCTCGACGTGATCGGCAGCTACGGCTCGCAGCTGCTCGACTGGCTGGAGAGCTACACCTTCCCCGCCGAGGTGGCGCATGCCGACCCGGAGGTGGCGGCGGCAGGTGCCGAGCGCTTCGCCGACGCGCTGCTCGCGCACGGCACCACCACCGCGGTCGCGTTCCCCACCGTGCACAAGGTGTCGGCGGAGTCGCTTTTCGCCGCCGCCGAGCGCCGCGGCATGGCGATCGTCACCGGCAAGGTGCTGATGGACCGCCACGCGCCCGACGGCCTGCGCGACGACGTGACGCGGGCCGAGCGCGACTGCGTCGACCTCATCGCGCGCTGGCATGGCCGCGGCCGCTCCCGCTATGCGGTGACGGTGCGCTTCGCGCCGACCAGCACTCCGGAGCAGCTGGCGATGGCAGGCGCGCTGGTGCGCGCCGATCCCAGCCTGTACGTGCAGACGCACGTGGCCGAGAACCGCGACGAGGTGCGCTGGGTGGCCGAGCTGTTCCCCGAGGCGCGCAGCTACCTCGACGTGTACTCGCGCGCCGGGCTGCTGCATCGGCGCTCGGTCTACGCGCACGGCATCTGGCTCGACGACGGCGACCGCGCGCGCATGGCCGAGGCCGGCGCGCAGGTGGCGCACAGCCCGAGCAGCAACCTGTTCCTGGGCAGTGGCCTGTTCGACTGGCGCCAGGCGCTGCACGCCGGCGTGCCGGTGACGCTGGCCAGCGACGTCGGCGGCGGCACCAGCCTGTCGATGCTGCGCACGATGGCCGACGCCTACAAGGTGCAGGCGATAGCGGGCCAGCGGCTCACCGCGTGGTGCGCGCTGCACGCTGCCACCCGCGGGGCTGCGCAGGCGCTGGAGCTCGACGCCGAGATCGGCACGCTCGAGCCCGGCCGCCAGGCCGACCTGTGCCTGTGGGACTGGCACCGCGGCATCGTCGACGAGCGCCGGCTGGCGGTGGCCTCCGACTTGCATGAACGGGTCTTCGCGTGGCTGACGCTCGCCGACGACCGACACCTGGCGGCGGCCTTCGTGGCCGGCCGCGAGGCCTACACGCGCAGGAGCAACGAGCGATGAACGCAAGCGACGCACCGCTGCGGCTGGAGCTGGTCGGCATCAGCAAGCAGTACCCCGCGGTGAAGGCCAACGACCGCGTGAGCCTGCGCGTGAAGCCGGGCGAGATCCACGCCGTGCTCGGCGAGAACGGGGCCGGCAAGAGCACGATGATGAAGATGATCTACGGCGCGGTGCGGCCCGACGAGGGCGAGATCCGCTGGAACGGGCAGCCGGTGCAGGTCGCGAGCCCGGCGATGGCGCGGCAGCTCGGCATCAGCATGGTCTACCAGCATTTCTCGCTGTTCGACACGCTGACCGGTGCCGAGAACGTCTGGCTCGGCCTCGACAAGTCGATGAAGCTCGACGAGGTGAGCCGCCGCATCGTCGAGGTGGCGCACACCTACGGCCTCGACGTCGACCCCGAGCGCCCGGTGCACACGCTGAGCGTCGGCGAGCGGCAGCGCGTGGAGATCGTGCGCGCGCTGCTGACGCAGCCCAAGCTCCTGATCCTCGACGAGCCCACGTCGGTGCTGACGCCGCAGGCGGTGGAGAAGCTCTTCGTCACGCTGCGGCAGCTGGCCGACGGCGGCTGCTCGATCCTCTACATCAGCCACAAGCTCGACGAGATCCGCGCGCTGTGCCACCACTGCACGGTGCTGCGCGGCGGCAAGGTCACCGGGGAGGTCGACCCCACGCAGGAGACCAACGCCAGCCTGTCGCGGCTGATGATCGGCGCCGAGCCGCCGCAGCTCGAGCACCGCGAGCTGCGCGCCGGCGCGGTGGTGCTCGACGTGCAGAGCCTGTCTCTGGCCAAGCAGGACCAGTTCGGCATGACGCTGGACGGCATCGGCTTGCAGGTGCGCGCCGGCGAGATCGTCGGCGTGGCCGGCGTCTCGGGCAACGGGCAGCAGGAGCTGATGGCGGCGCTCTCGGGCGAGGACCCGCGCGCGCCGGCCGGCTCGATCCGCTTCTCGGGCAGCGACATCAGCCGCTGGTCGCCGCGACGGCGCCGCAAGGGCGGCCTGCACTTCGTGCCCGAGGAGCGCCTGGGCCGCGGCGCGGTGCCGGGCCTGAGCCTGGCGCAGAACACGCTGCTCACGCGCATCGAGCCGGTGAAGCGCGGCTTCATCGCGACCGGCGAGGTGCAGCGGCTGGCCGAACGCATCATCGATCGCTTCAAGGTGAAGGCGGGCGGCCCGGGCGCCGCGGCCAAGAGCCTGTCGGGCGGCAACCTGCAGAAGTTCATCGTCGGCCGCGAGATCGACGCGAAGCCGACGCTGCTGATCGTCAGCCAGCCCACCTGGGGCGTGGACGTGGGCGCGGCGGCGCTGATCCGCGGCGAGCTGCTCGCGCTGCGCGACGCCGGCTGCGCGGTGCTGGTGGTGAGCGAGGAACTCGACGAGCTGTTCGAGATCAGCGACCGGCTGATCGTCATCGCGCAGGGGCGCATGTCGCCGTCGGTGCCGATCGCCGAGGCGACCATCGAGACGATCGGCGAGTGGATGTCGGGGTTGTGGTCGCGCAAGGCCACGGCCGCGGACGCCCGCGAGGAGGTGCAGCATGCTCAAGCTTGAAGCCCGCCCGCAGCCGTCGAAGCTGCTGTCGATGACCTCGCCGCTGATCGCGCTGGCCATCACCGTGGTGATCGGCGTGCTGCTGTTCGTGTTCCTCGGCAAGGACCCGGTGCGCGGGCTGCAGGTGTTCTTCGTCGAGCCGGTTAAGAGCCTCTACGCGCTGTCGGAGCTGTCGATCAAGGCGACGCCGCTGGTGCTGATCGCGCTCGGGCTGGCGGTGTGCTTCCGCTCGAACGTGTGGAACATCGGTGCCGAAGGGCAGTTCATCCTGGGCGCGCTGGGCGGCGGCTGGATGGCGATGCAGGCCGGCGAGCCGTGGGTGGCGCCGCTGGGCGGCGGCATCGTGGTGCTGATCCTGGTGGCCGGCGTGCTCGGCGGCATGCTGTGGGCGGGCATCGTGGCGCTGCTGCGGGACCGCTTCAACGCCAACGAGATCCTGGTCAGCCTGATGCTGGTTTACGTGGCCACGCTGCTGCTGTCGTACCTGGTCTACGGGCCGTGGAAGGATCCCAAGGGCTACAACTTCCCGCAGACCATCACGTTCCTGGCCGACACGAAGATCCCGCGCCTGACGAGTGGCCTGCGCGCCAACATCGGCTCGCTGATCGCGCTGGCCGCGGTGGCCGGGTTCTGGGTGTTCCTGTTCCGCAGCTACCGCGGCTTCCAGCTGCAGGTGGGCGGGCTGGCGCCGGCGGCGGCACGCTATGCCGGCTTCTCCTCGCGCGTGGCGCTGTGGACGGCACTGCTGCTCTCCGGAGGCATGGCGGGCCTGGCGGGTGCACTGGAAGCGGCCGGGCCGCTCGGGCAGCTCACGCCGTACGTGCCGGCCGGCTACGGCTTCGCCGCGATCATCGTGGCCTTCGTCGGCCGGCTGCACCCGGTGGGGATCATCTTCTCGGGCGTGCTGATGAGCATGTTCTACATCGGCGGCGAACTCGCGCAATCGCGCCTGGGCCTGCCCAAGTCGCTGACCGGCGTGTTCCAGGGGCTGCTGCTGTTCACGCTGCTGGCGTGCGACACGCTGATCCACTACCGCGTGCGCTGGAAGGGCGCCGCCGTGAAGCCGGCATCCAAGCCCGTGGCGGTGAAGGCGCAGGAGGCTTGAGGTGCGGTGCCAAACTCTCGATGCGCCGATGCGCGCGGCAAGGCTGACGGTGGGCGATTGCGCCCGCGCAGCGGGAGGCGATGCGTGGCGCTACCGCGCCACGTCCCCTGCGGTGCTCGGACTTGCGACCCCGCCGGGAAACTCGCTCCGCTCACTGCGCTCGCTGTGCTCGAACAATCCCGGCGAGTCAGCTGACGATGCGCGCTGCGCGCGCGGGTCGCAAGTCCTGTGCTCCTCGGCACCTCCCCATGCGCGCGCGCAATCGCCCACCGTCAGCCATGCAGAGACATCTGCGCGGCATCTCGCTTGCACGCCACCTCCTTTCCACCAAGGTCGTGGGCGGAGCCGCGGGCCGGCAGCGCATGGCGCAGCGCCCGAGGAGCACAGGGCGACCGGCCGCGCGCGCAGCGCGCTTCGTGAACTGACTCGCCGCGATTGTTCGAGCACAGCGAACGCAGTGAGCGGAGCGAGTTCCGCGGCGGGCCGATCGACCGAGCACCACTGGGGAACGTGGCCCACAGGGCCACGCACGAGCGGAGCGCTGCGCGGCCGGCCCGCGGCTCCGCCCACGACCTTGGCGCGCCGGTCTCCGCACGCTGGCGGAACCGACCAACGCACCCACCAACCCGGCAAGAGGACCCCCTGACGTGGAATCCTTCGCCCTCCTCATCGCCGCCACGCTCAACGCCGGCACCGTGCTGGCGATCGCCGGCCTCGGGTTGCTCATCAACGAGCGCGCCGGCATCGTCAACCTCGGGGCCGAGGGGATGATGCTGGTGGCGGCCATCGCCGGCTTCGCCACCGCGGTGGTCACCGGCAACGACTGGATCGCCTTCGCGGCCGGCGCGGGCGCAGGCGCATTGCTCGCCGCTGCGCTCGGCGTGCTGGTGATCTGGCTCAACACCAACCAGTACGCCACGGGCCTGGCGCTGAGCCTCTTCGGCACCGGCTTCTCGGCCTTCGCCGGCATCCGCTTCGTGCAGGAGAAGCTCGGGCCGCGGCCGCAGTTCCACATCCCCGTGCTCGGCGACATCCCGTTCGTCGGCCCGGCACTGTTCCGCCATCACCCGATGGTGTACCTCGCCATCGCGCTGACCATCTGCATGGGCTGGTTCCTGTACCGCTCGCGTGCGGGCCTGGTGCTGCGCTCGATCGGCGAGTCGCCGGAGTCGGCGCATGCGCTGGGCTACCCGGTGCGGCGCATCCGGCTGCTGGCGGTGGTCGTGGGCGGCGCGCTGTGCGGCGTGGCCGGCGCCTACCTGTCGGTGATCTACACGCCGCTGTGGGTCGAGGGCATGGTGGCCGGCAAGGGCTGGATCGCGCTGGCGCTCACGACGTTCGCCACGTGGCGGCCGGCGCGCGTGCTGCTGGGGGCGTACCTGTTCGGCGGCGTCACGATGCTGCAGTTCCACCTGCAAGGCGAGGGCGTCGAGATCGCGAGCCAGTTCCTGTCGATGCTGCCCTACGTGGCCACCATCGTCGTGCTGGTGCTGATCTCGCGCAATCCGGCGTGGATCCGCATCAACATGCCCGCGTCGCTGGGCAAGCCGTTCTTCCCGGGCTCGTGAGGGGCCCCGGCATACACTTTCCGTTTCACTGCACCACCACACCACCACAGGAGAGAGCGTCCATGTCCCGTACCACCCTGGCCGGCTTGTCGGTCATCGCGCTGGCCGCAGCGCTCGTGGGTTGCGGCAAGAAGGAAGAGGCCAAGCCGCAGGCCGCCGCGCCCGCATCGGCACCGGCTTCGGCCGCCGCGCCGAAGCCCGAGCCGCTGAAGATCGCCTTCGCCTATGTCGGCCCGGTGGGCGACGGCGGCTGGACCTTCGCGCACGACAACGGCCGCAAGGCGATCGAGAAGGAATTCGGCGACAAGGTCGTCACGAGCTTCGTCGAGAAGGTGCCCGAGGCGGCCGACGCCGAGCGCGTGTTCCGCGACATGGTGGGCCAGGGCAACAAGCTGATCTTCGGCACCACGTTCGGCTACATGGAGTCGATGCAGAAGGTCGCTGCCGACACCAAGGACGTCAAGTTCGAGCATGCCACCGGCTACAAGCAGGCCGAGAACATGCGCACCTACGATAGCCGCACGTACGAGGGCGCCTACATGGCCGGCGTCATCGCCGGCGGCATGACCAAGACCAACACGCTGGGCGTGGTGGGCTCGATCCCGATCCCCGAGGTGATCCGCAACATCAACTCGTTCACCCTGGGCGCGCAGAGCACCAACCCGAAGATCAAGGTCAAGGTCGTGTGGGTGGACGAGTGGTTCAACCCGCCCAAGGAGACCGAGGCCGCGCAGGGCCTGATCAACCAGGGCGCCGACGTGCTGTTCCAGAACACCGACTCGTCGGCCGTGCTGCAGACCGCCGGCAAGAACAAGAAGTTCGCCTTCGTCTGGGACAGCGACATGACCGCCTACTCGCCCGAGGCGCACCTGGCCTCGGCCGTCATCAACTGGGGCCCGTACTACGTGAAGGCGACGCGCGACGCGCTCGAAGGCAAGTGGCAGGGCGGCGGCCACACCTGGTGGGGCGTGAAGGAAGGCGCCATCGACATCGTCTCGATCAACGAGAAGGTGCCGGCCGAGCTGAAGGAGAAGGTCGAGAAGGTCAAGGCCGGCCTGAAGGACGGCAGCTTCTCCATCTGGAAGGGCCCGCTCGTGGGCACCGACGGCAAGGAACTGCTGAAGAAGGACGAGGTCGCCGACGACAAGTTCCTCTCCGGCATCAACTTCTACATCAAGGGTGTCGACGGCAAGGTGCCGTCGGGCAAGAAGTAGCCTGGGGTGACGGGCCGGGCGTGCGCGGCCCGGCCGCACGCAGCACTCCTTCAGCCCCTGGTCGGCCACGAGGACTGCACCGTGAAGGCCAGGGTCAGCGAAGGGATCTCGTCGCTGTCCGATTGCCGCGAGCGCGTCGTGGCGGCCTACCGCGATGGCCGTGCGAGGGGCTCGAGGCGCGCCACTTCCCGTCGCCCTGCAGAGGCTAGCCCGCCGAGGGCAGCCGGATCCACCCGCGCGCCACCGCGCGCGCTACGGCTTCGGCGCGCGTGCCGGCCTCCAGCCGCGCGTAGGTCTCCTGCAGGTGGTACTTCACCGTGCGCTCGGCGATGCCGAGTTCGGCGGCGATGTCACGGTTGGCATGGCCGCTCGCGCAGCGTTCGAGGATCAGCGCCTGGCGCGGCGTGATGCCCGGTTCGGCCGGCGTCGCCGCCGATGCCGGGAACCAGGGCTCGCCGCCGAGGATGCGGGCCAGCGCCGCCAGCCACTGCGGCGGTTCCAGCGCCTTCGGGATGTAGCCCAGGCAGCCGGCGCGCCGGGCGTGCGCGGCCAGGTGCGGATCGCCGCTGCCGGAGACGAGCACGCGCGCGGCGGTCGGGAACTCGCGTCCGACCCGCTCGAGCAGCGACATCCCGTCCATCGCGCCGGGCAGGTGCTGGTCGGCCAGCACGAGATCGATGTCGGGCTGCCGGCGCAGCCGCGCCAACGCGTGGTCCGCACGATCGACGGCGTCGCAGCGCAGCGCACCGGCGTGGCGCTGCAGCATGGCGAGCAGGCCGTCGCGGTACAGCGGGTGGTCCTCGACGATGAGGAGGCGGGCGGCAGGCAAGGGAGGCTGGATCACGGCCTGCGATGCTAGGGTGCGCCGGCCCACCGGCACTGTCCGAACGGACAGTCGCGCGGCGAGTCGGGGCCTGGGGATGCGGGGTCCGTGGCGTTGTGCGCACCGCGGGCCGGGCGGGCCGGTGGCGACCCCCGCGGCCGGGTGGCCCGGCGATGCACCTGCCCGTGCGGACAGTGACCTGCCGGCGCGCGCTGCCGACACTGCGGGCAGCCGCCGACCCCTCCGCACCTTGCCGCTGAACCTCGATGATGACCCGCCGAGCCGCGCCCGACTGGCGGCCGTCCGGACACCTGCTGCGGCTCGCCTCGGGTGCACGGCCGGGCGCGGGCGCGAGCAGGCGCTGGATACGATCGCAGGGGTGACCCCACCCCGGCCCGAATCTCACGAGCCCCTCCCCGCCGAGGCCCGGGTGCTGCTCGAACAGGCCTGGCGCGAGCACAGCCGCGACCCGCAGCAACTCGTGCCGCTGGGCCTGGCGGCGGTGGAGGCCGCCGGCGAAGGCACCGAAGGGGCCGCGCTGGGCTGGCTGCACGTGGCCTGGGGCCGCCGCTACCGGGGAGAGCTGGAGGCGGCGCAGCACGCGCTGACGCACGCCCAGCGGCTGGCCGAGCGCCTCGGCAGCGTGACCGCGGCAGCCAACGCGCGCGACCTGCAGGCGATGGTCTGGAGCGGCCAGCGGCGGTGGGCCGAGGCGCTGCAGCTGCTCGATGCCAACCTCGCGGTCGATCGCGCGCTGCGCAGCGCCCACGAGCGCAGCAGCACGCACCTGCGCCGCGCGGGCCTGTTCGACCAGCTTGGCCGGCGCGACGACGCGCTGGCCGAGCGCTATGCCTACGCTGCCTGTGCGCGCGAGAGCGGCGACGATGCGCTCGTCGCGCATGCGCTGGGCCTGCTCGGCGGGCAGCACGCCGACCTCTACAACCTCGAAGAGGCCGAGCGCCTGTGCGCCGAAGGCGCCCTGCTGGCCGAGCGGGCAGGTGCCTTCCACGCTTGGGTGATCGCGAGCCTGAACCGCCTGAACGCCCACGTCGGCCTGGCGCGCTGGGCCGACGCGCTGCCGGTGGTGCGCGCGCTGCAGCAGGCCGAGCCGCGCATGAACCGGCGCGCGCGCGAGCAGCGCCTGATCGTCTACGCCGACGTGCTGGCCGGTGCCGACCCGGCGCACCTGTGCGGCGAGGCGATGGCGCTGCTCGACGAGAGCCGGGCGCTGCGCCACCTGGGCAGCGAGAGCCTGCTGAGCTGGACCACGGCGCGCGTGTGCGTGCTGCTGGCGCAGGGCCGCGCCGCAGAGGCGGCCGAGGTGGGCGAGGCCTGGCTGGCCGATCCCGTGGCCGGCACCGACCCGGCGCAGGTGCCCAGCGAGCAGCTGCGGCTGCTGCGCGCACTGGGCCGCGCGCACCAGCAGTGCGGCCGGCTCGAACACGCTCTGCAGCGCGAGCGCGACGCCTTCGACGTGCACGAGACGCTGGTCGGCCGCAGCGCCCGCGCGCGGCGGCTGGCGCTGGAGATCGCGCACCAGCTCGAACGCGAGCGCTGGCAGCGCGAGCAGGCTGAACAGCGCGGGCGCAGCGCCGAGGCCGCGCGTGCGCGGCTCGACGAGCTGAACCGCGCGCTGGCCGAGGCCAGCGCGGCCAAGACCCGCTTCCTCGCCGCCGCCAGCCACGACCTGCGCCAGCCGGTGCAGGCGCTGGCCCTGTACCTGGCCTCATTGCAGCGCGAGGCGCTGGCCGAACCGGCGGCGGACCTGGTGGCGCACATGGGCCAGTCGCTGCAGGCGCTGGTGGCGATGTTCGAGGTGCTTCTGGACATCTCGCGGCTGGATGCCGGCGTGGTGCAGAGCCACCCGCAGCCGGTGGCGCTGCCGCTGCTGCTGCAGCGCCTGGTCGACGAGCACCGCGCGGCCGCCGATGCGGCCGGGCTGCGGCTGTGGCTGCGGCTGCCGCCGGGCGCTTCGGCCGCCACCACGCGCAGCGACCCGGTGCTGCTCGAGCGCTGCCTGCGCAACCTGCTCGACAACGCGCTGAAGTACACGCGGCGCGGCGGCGTTCTTCTCGGGCTGAGGCCGGTGGCCGACGGCTGGCGCATCGACGTCACCGACACCGGCATCGGCATGAGCCCCGACGAAAGCGCCCGCGCCTTCGAGGAGTTCTACCAGGCGCAGAACAGCGAGCGCGACCGCAGCAAGGGCCTCGGACTGGGGCTGGCCATCGTGCAGCGATTGGCGCAGCTGCTCGGGCACCGCGTCAGCCTGCGCTCGCGCCGCGGGCGCGGCACGCGGGTCAGCGTGCTGCTGCCGCGCAGCCTGCCGGCAGCGGCACCTGTCGAGTCGGCCGCCGATGCGGACCGGCCCGGTGCGGCAGGCGGCCGGCGGCTGATCGCCGTGGTGGATGACGACGCCGCCGTGCGCGACAGCCTCGCCGGGCTGCTGCAGCGCTGGGGCCACCGCGTGCTGGCGGCGGCCGGCGCGCAGGAGCTGCTGCAGGCCTGGCGCGACGCCGGCCAGCCGCCGCTGGACGGCGTGCTCGCCGACCTGCGGCTGCGCGACGGCGGCGACGGCATCGCCGTCATCGCCGCGATGCGGGCGGCCTGCGGTGCGGCGCTGCCGGCGCTGGTGATCACCGGCGACATCGAGCCCTCGCGGTTGCAGAGGCTGCAGGCGACGGGCTTGCCGTGGCTGCCCAAGCCCGTGATGCCGATGCGGCTGCGCAGCTGGCTGGCAGGGCTGCGGCCAGGCGGGGGTCCGCACCCGGCCGACGACCCCTGACGCGCACGGCGCGCGCCACTGCCTGGCGGCGTCAGGCGACCGCGGCAGCGTCGGTCGCCGGTGCGGCGTGGCGCGATGTGCGCGCGGCGCGTCGCAGCGCCACCGCATCGGGCGCTGGCTGCGCGTCGTCGCCGTCGAGCCGGAACACGCGCACCGCGCTGGTCACGGTGTGCATGCGCGCCTCCAGGCCGGTGGACGACGCGGCGAGCTGCTCGACCATCGCCGCGTTCTGCTGCGTGATGCTGTCGAGCTGGGCGATGGCGCTGTTGATCTGCGAGATGCCGGTGAGCTGCTCGGACGCGCCGCCGTGGATCTCCTCGATCAGCGTGTCGACCTGCTCCACCGCCTGCAGCGCCTCGCTCATGCTGGCCTGCGCGCCCTGCGTGGAGCGGGTGCCGGCCTCCACCTTCTGCATCGAGTCCTGGATCAACGTGGCGATCTCGCGCGCCGCGTGGCCGCTGCGCTGGGCCAGCGCGCGCACCTCGCTGGCCACCACCGCGAAGCCCTTGCCCTGCTCGCCGGCGCGCGCCGCCTCCACCGCGGCGTTGAGCGCCAGGATGTTGGTCTGGAACGCGATGCTGTCGATGGTGCGGATGATCTCGCTGATGCGGTTGGAGGCATCCTGGATGTCGAGCATCGAGCGCGACACCGTGGCCACCGCCTCCGAGCTGCCGCGCGCGATGCCGCGGGCGCGGGCGGCGATCTCCTTGGCGCGCTCGGCGGTGCCGGCGGTCTGGCGCACGGTGCCGGTGATCTGCTCCATCGTGGCGGCAGTCTGCTGCAGGCTGCTGGCCTGCGATTCGGTGCGCGACGACAGGTCGTGGTTCCCGGCGGCGATCTCGTGCGTGGAGACGCTCATGCCGTCGACCTCGGTGCGCGCGTCGCGCACCATCGAGCGCACGTTGACGCAGGTCTGCGTGAGCGCCCTTGCCAGCCGCCGCACCGCGGCGTTGCCGCGCACATCCGACAGCAGCTGCGTCAGGTCGCCCGCAGCCATGCGGTTGGCGTAGGCGAGCAGCGCGTCCAGGCCGGCCTCGGAACGCGCCGAGGCCCAGCCCGCCAGCGCGGCCGAGGCCAACGCGGCGGCGGCGGCTGCACCCGCCATCACCGGCCACCCGCTGCCGCCGAGCGCGCCGCCCAGCGCCACGCCGCCGCCGACCATCACCGCGGCGCCGATCGCGAAGGCGCCGTGCGTGCCCGGCCGCAGCGCACGCGCCAGCCGCGCCGGCCAACGGCCGTCGACCACATCGCCGCCGCGCAGCACGTGCACGAGGCGCCCGGCGCGGGCCTCGTCGCGCATCGTCGCGTACAGGGCCTCGGCCGCCTCGACCTGCGCGCGCGCCGGCTCGGTGCGCACCGACAGGTAGGCCACCGGCCGCCCGTCGCGCATCAGCGGCGTGACGTTGGCCAGCACCCAGTAGTGGTCGCCATCCTTGCGACGGTTCTTCACCAGGCCGGTCCACGGCAGGCCGGTCTCGATGGTGGCCCACAGGTCGCGGAACGCCTCCTCGGGCATGTCGGGGTGGCGGATCAGGTTGTGCGGCTGGCCCATCAGCTCCCCGGCGGCATAGCCGCTCAGGTGCACGAAAGCCGGGTTGCAGTGGGTGATGCGACCCTTGAGGTCGGTGGTCGAGACCAGCGTCTCCCCGGTCGGGAAAGGGAACTCGCGCTGGCTGACGGGATGGTTGACGCGCATGCTCGGGACTCCTGCGTCGGTGTACGGGGGGCTCGGGCCTCTGCGGGCCCTGGCCGGCACTGTGCCCGCAGAGGCCCTCGCCCGCGCGCAGATATGTGCCATGGCGGCTGTGCAGCTCTTCCGCAAGCCGCGCCGCCGAGAGCGCGGCACGAGTCTGGCTACAGTGCGCCATCCACCCGCGAGGACCGCCATGACCCACCCGCCCGCCGACCCGTCGCTGCCCGCGCTGCTGCAGCGCATGCCCAAGGCCGAGCTGCACATCCACATCGAGGGCTCGCTCGAGCCCGAGCTGATCTTCAGGCTCGCCGAGCGCAACGGCGTGAAGCTGGCCTACCCGAGCGTCGAGGCGCTGCGCGCGGCCTACGCGTTCACCGACCTGCAGAGCTTCCTGGACATCTACTACGCCGGCGCCAGCGTGCTGCTGAAGGAAGCGGACTTCTTCGAGATGGCGTGGGCCTACTTCGAGCGCGCCGCCGCCGACAACGTGGTGCACGCGGAGCTGTTCTTCGACCCGCAGACCCACACCGACCGCGGCGTGCCGATCGAGGCGGTGATCGTCGGGCTCACGCATGCGTGCCGGCGTGCGCATGCCGAGTTCGGGATCAGCGCGAAGCTGATCCTGTGCTTCCTGCGCCACCTGAGCGAGGAGGCCGCGTTCGCCACGCTCGAGGCCGCGCTGCCCTACCGCGAGCACTTCATCGGCGTGGGGCTGGACAGCTCCGAACGCGGCCATCCGCCGGAGAAGTTCTCGCGCGTGTTCGCGCGTGCCCGCGAGCTGGGCCTGCACGTGGTGGCGCACGCCGGCGAGGAAGGGCCGGCCGCCTACATCGAGACGGCGCTCGACGACCTGAAGGTCCAGCGCATCGACCACGGCGTGCGCTGCGTCGAGAGCCCGGCGCTGGTCCGGCGCCTGGCGGCGAGCCGCGTGCCGCTGACGGTGTGCCCGCTGTCCAACGTGAAGCTGTGCGTGTTCCCGACGCTGGCCGCGCACACGCTGCCGCAGCTGCTGGCCGCCGGCCTGTGCGTGACCATCAACAGCGACGACCCGGCCTACTTCGGCGGCTACATCAACACCAACTTCGTCGAGACCTTCGCCGCGCTGCCGCAGCTCGGCCGGGCCCATGCGCGGCAGCTCGCGCTGAACAGCTTCGAGGCGAGCTTCGTCGACGTGGCGCACAAGGCGCGCTGGCGCGCGCAGCTGGACGCGGTCATCCCGGCGGACGCCTGATCGTCATCAGCAGCGCCGGGCCGTCCGGCGTCTGCACCACGCCCACCGCGGCGAAGCCGGCGGCGCGACAGCAGGCGATGGCGCGCCGGTTGTCGGGGTGCGGATCGGTCTGCACCACGGTGGCGTGCGGGTCGGTCTCGAACAGCCACGCCACGAAGGCTCGCACCATCGCCCGGCCCAGCCCCTGGCCGAGGCGCCCGCCGTCGGCAAGGTACTGATCGATGCCGCGCGCGCCGGGGTCGGTCTCGTCGGTCCACCAGCCGTCTTCGCCCATCACCCGGTAGCGCTGGATGAAGCCGGCCGGCTCGCCATGGAGCCGGGCCACGTAGCCACGCACCTGGTCGCCGGCCAGGTCCTCGCGCAGGTCGGCCTGCAGCTCCTCCAGCGTCGGCGGCCCGCCCCACCACGCCTGCACGTGCGGGCGGCCGAGCCACTCGCGCAGCATCGGCAGGTGCGCTTCGGTGACCGGCTCGAAGGTCCAGTTCGCCAAGGCGTCGCCGCTCACGACGCCGGCAGCGCCGCCTGCAGCGCCGCGGCGCCGCTGCCGAACGCGTAGGCGTCCATCGCCAGGCAGCCGAAGGTGAGGCTGGCGTGCAGCCGCCGCGCCTGCGCGCCGTCGTCGGCCGCGCCTTCGGCCGGGTACCAGGGCAGCCAGTGCTCGTCGGTCGGGTGCATCAGCGCGGCGTGCGGGGCCTGCCGGCGGTAGTCGAGCAGCGCGGCGGTGTCGCCGTGCTCGGCACGCTCGTGCACCCAGGCGCGGAAGGCGGCGGCCTCGGGGATCTCGGCCGAGTCGATCGGCGGGCGCGTGCCGCCGCCGAACACCATGCGCAGGTTGTGCGTGAGGCTGCCGCTGCCCACCACCAGCACGCCGTCGTGCGTGAGCGGCTCCAGCGCGCGGCCGAGCGCCTGCAGCTGCGCCGGCGGCGCGTACGGGTCGAAGGCCAGCGGCAGCACCGGAACATCGGCGTCGGGGTAGACGTAGCGCAGCGGCGTCCAGATGCCGTGGTCCAGGCCGCCCTGGTCCACCACCTGCGGTGCGAACCCGGCTTCGGTCAGCAGCGCGGCCACGCGGCGGGCCAGCTCCGGCGCGCCGGGGGCGTCGTAGCGCAGCGTGTAGAGCTTCGGGTCGAAGCCGCCGAAGTCGTACACCGCCTCGTGGCGGGCGCCGGCCAGCAGCACCGGCACGCGTGCCAGCGTGTGCGCCGAGAGCGCCACGATGGCCTTCGGGCGGCTCCAGGTGGCGTCGATCGCCGGGCCGAGCTGGCGGAAGAAGGCCCCGGCCTCGCGCGGCTCGAGCGCCGTCATCGGCGAGCCATGCGACAGGTAGAGGGTGGGCAGCGGCATCGTGTTCATGGGCGGCATTGCAGCATGGCCTGCGCCTGCCGGGGTTCAAGCACGTTGCACGCAGCGTTCGCGGGGCCGTTGCGCTACCGTCGCGCGATGAGCGCTGCCGCCACCCCCCTCAAGCCCCCGTCGCTGACCGCGCTGGCCTGGCGCCAGACGGTCCGCGATTTCCGCGCCGGCGAACTGCGCCTGCTGGCGGTGGCGGTGATGCTGGCGGTGGCCGCGCTGACGGCCGTGGGCTTCTTCGCCGACCGCCTCTCGGCGGGCCTGACGCGCGACGCCGCCGCCTTGCTCGGCGGCGATGCCGTGGTGGCCAGCGACCGCCCGACGCCGCCCGAACTCGTCGCCCAGGCGCGCACGCTCGGGCTGGCGGTCGCGGCGACGACGAGCTTCCCGAGCATGGCCCGTGCACCCGATGACAAGGGCGGCGGCACGCGCCTCGTGGCGGTGAAGGCGGTGACCGACGCCTATCCGCTGCGCGGCCAGCTGCAGACGCGCCGCGCGGCCGATGCCCCGGTGGAAGCCACGACACGCGCGCCCAAGCCGGGCAATGTGTGGGTGGACGCCGCGCTGCTCGACGCGCTCGGTCTCTCGATCGGCGACCGGCTGCTGCTGGGCGACGCCAGCCTCGTGATCGAGCGCACCATCGTCATCGAGCCCGACCGCGGCGCCGGCTTCATGAGCTTCGCCCCGCGCGTGATGCTGGCCGAGGCCGACCTCGCCGCCACCGCGCTGATCCAGCCCGCCAGCCGTGTGACGTACCGGCTCGCCGTGGCCGCGCCGGCCAATGCGACGGCCGCGGTGGGCGAGTTCGTGCGCCGCGCCGAAGCGCAGATCGCCTCGGTGCCGCTGCGCGGCGTGCGCGTGGAATCGCTGGAGAACGGCCGCCCCGAGATGCGCCAGACGCTGGACCGCGCCGAGAAGTTCCTGAACCTCGTGGCGCTGCTGGCGGCGCTGCTGGCGGCGGTGGCGGTGGCGATCGCCGCGCGCGACTTCGCGCAGCGCCACCTCGACGACTGCGCGATGCTGCGTGTGCTGGGCCTGTCGCAGCGGCGCATCGCCGGCGCCTACGCCATCGAGTTCGCGTGGGTCGGCGTGATCGCCAGCCTGGCCGGTCTGCTGGTGGGGCTGGCGGTGCACCAGGTGTTCGTGTGGCTGCTCGCCGGGCTGGTGCAGGCGAGCCTGCCGGCGCCGTCGTGGCGGCCGGCGCTTTTCGGCGCGGGCGTGGGCTTCACGCTGCTGGTGGGCTTCGGGCTGCCGCCGGTGCTGCAGCTGGCGCGCGTGCCGCCGCTGCGCGTGATCCGGCGCGACGTGGGGGCGCTGAAGGCGTCGTCGCTGCTGGTGCTGGCCGCGGGCATCGGCGGCTTCGTGGCGCTGCTGCTGGCGGTGTCGCGCGACCCGAAGCTGGGGCTCATCGCGGTGGGCGGCTTCGCGGCGGCGATCGTCGTGTTCGCGGGGCTGGCGGCCCTCGCCGTGCAGGTGCTGAGGCGCACGGTGCCCGAGGCGCGCGCACCGCGCTGGCTGGTGCTGGCCACGCGCCAGATCGCGGCGCGGCCGGCGTTCGCGGTGCTGCAGGTCTCGGCGCTGGCCGTGGGGCTGCTGGCGCTCGTGCTGCTGGTGCTGCTGCGCACCGACCTCATCGCGAGCTGGCGCCAGGCCACGCCCAAGGACGCGCCCGACCGTTTCGTCATCAACCTGCAGCCCGAGCAGGGCGAGCCGTTCCGCAGCGCGCTCACCAGCGCCGGCGTGCAGCGCTACGACTGGTTCCCGATGATCCGCGGGCGGCTGGTGGCGATCAACGGCCGCGCGATCACGCCGCAGTCGTTCGCCGACGAGCGCGCCCAGCGGCTGGTCGACCGCGAGTTCAACCTCAGCCACGACGCGAAGCTGCCCGACCACAACACGCTGGCCGGCGGCCGCTGGACGGCCGACGAGGCCGACGCCATCTCGGTCGAGGAGAGCCTGGCCCAGACGCTGCAGCTCAAGCTCGGCGACAGCCTGTCGTTCGACATCGCCGGGCAGGTGCGCAGCGCGCGCATCACCAGCCTGCGCAAGGTCGACTGGGGCTCGATGCGGGTGAACTTCTACGTGCTGTTCCCGCTGGCGCAGATGACCGACGTGCCGGTGAGCTACATCAGCGCGTTCAAGGCGCCGGCGCAGGCGGGCTTCGACGCGAAGCTGGCGCGCGAATTCCCCAACATCACCAACGTCGACGTGTCGGCGTCGATCGCGCAGGTGCAGCGCGTGCTGGACCAGGTGATCCGCGCGGTGGAGTTCCTGTTCGGCTTCACGCTGGCCGCCGGCCTCGTGGTGCTGTTCGCCGCGGTGACGGCCACGCGCGAGGCGCGCTCGCGCGAGTTCGCGATCATGCGTGCGATGGGTGCGGGCGCACGACTGCTGGCGCAGGTGCAGCGCACCGAACTGCTGGGCGTGGGCGCACTGGCCGGGCTGCTGGCCTCGGTGGCCGCGCTGGTCGTCGGCTGGCTGCTGGCGCGCTATGCGTTCGAGTTCACGTGGCGCCCGCAGGCCTGGGTGCCGCTGGCCGGTGCGGCCGCCGGCGCGTTGCTGGCGCTGGCGGCCGGCTGGTGGGGCCTGCGCGACGTGCTGCGCCGCCCGGTGCTGGAGACGCTGCGGCGCGCCGGCGCGGTGTAGCGGCAGCGGCGCGGGGGAGCGACGTCAGCCTTGCTGCAGGGTCAGGCGGAACACCGCCACCGCGTCGACGAGCCGCGCCGCCTGCTGGCGCAGGCTCTCGGCCGCGGCTGCCGACTCCTCGACCAGCGCCGAGTTCTGCTGCGTGACCTGGTCCATCTGCGAGACCGCCTGGCCCACCTGGACCACGCCGTTGGCCTGCTCGCTGCTGGCGTGGCTGATCTCCGCGACGATGTCGCTGACGCGCTTGATCGCCGCCACCACCTCGTGCATGGTCTCGCCGGCGCGGTCGGCCTGCACCGACCCTTGCTCGACGCGATCCACCGAGGCGCCGATCAGCGACTTGATCTCGCGCGCCGCGCCGGCCGCGCGCTGCGCGAGGCCGCGCACCTCGCCGGCCACCACCGCGAAGCCGCGGCCGTGCTCGCCGGCGCGCGCCGCTTCCACGGCGGCGTTCAGCGCGAGGATGTTGGTCTGGAACGCGATGCCGTCGATGGTGCCCGTGATCTCGGCGATGCGGCGCGCGGCCTCGTCGATGCGGTGCATGGTCTGCACCACGTCGGCCACCACGCTGCCGCCGCGCTGCGCCACCTCGCTGGCCGACTGCGCGAGCTGATCGGCCTGGCGCGCGTTGTCGGCGTTGTTGCGCACGGTGGACCCGAGCTGGTCCATCGTCGCCGCGGTCTGCTCCAGCGAGGCCGCCTGCTCCTCGGTGCGGCTGGAGAGGTCGTGGTTGCCCTGCGCGATCTGCATGCTCGCGGTGGCCACGCTCTGCGCGTTGCCGCGCACGAGGCCGACGACGTCGACCAGCCGCTCCTGCATGTCCTTCATCGCGCGCAGCAGGTCGGCCATCTCGTCGCGGCCGCTCACCACGATCGCGCCGGTGAGGTCGCCCGAGGCCACGCGGTGCGCGACCTCGACCGCCTCGCGCACGCTGCGCAGCATCGTGCGCACGATCACCCAGCCGAGCGCGAAGCCCACGCCGCCCAGCAGCAGCAGTGCCGCCAGCGTCACGCCCATCTGCCGCCGCGAGTCGACCACGCGGTCGTCCAGCAGCGTGCGCAGCGTGGCCGAGGCAGCCTCGGCGATCTTGAACTGCGCGTCGATGTGCGCGGTGGTCTCGCGGTAGTAGTCGGGCGGCGCCATCGTCGGGCGCTCGGCCTGCACGAGCTGGCGCTCGACCAGCTCGATGGCCGCGCCGGCGGCCTTCGCACCCTCGTCGATGATCGGCCGGGCCGCGCGCTGCAGGCCGGCATCGGCGGCGGCCGCCTTGGTCAGCGCCGCCTGCGCCTGCTGCTGCGCCGAGCGGGCGCGGTCGGCCAGCGCTGCCATCTGCGCGCGGTCGAGTGCGCCGATCTCGCCCCTGGTGATCAAGCCCACGCCGCGGCCGCGCGCCTGCCCGAGCGCCTCGGTCAGCATCGGCAGGTGCACGAACGTGGCCTGGATCAGGTAGTAGGTGGCGGTCTCGGGGTCCAGCATCATCCCGGACACGTCGAGCACCGCGTCGAGCAGCGCGAGCTGGTCGGCCAGCAGCCCGGTGTGCCGCGCGAAGCTGTCGGGACCCTTGATGCGCCGGGCCGCGACGTCACCGGCCAGCGCCTTCCACGCCGCGGAGACCTTCTCCAGCGCCGGCAGCTGCGCCGCGTAGCCGGCCTGCTGCAGCGCCGTGCGCAGGCGCTCCAGCGTCTGCTCGGCCTCGGTGGCACGGGCCTCGCGCTCGGCGCGCAGCGCATCGTTGCCGGCGAGGAAGCCGGCCGACGAGCCGCGGTGCTTTTGGGTCAGCTGCACCAGCGCCAGCGCCGCCAGCGCGGGCGGGATGCCGCCGGCCTCCTGGCTGGCGACCTCGACGTTGCGCAGCTCGCTGCGGACCATCAGCGCGGACGGCACGAGCGCGCACAGCAAGGCCAGCAGGCCGACGATCGAGAACTGAGCGGACAGCCTCAGGTTGCGGACGAACACGGGGACTCCTCGGATGGCCCGCCCAACGCGGACCCCACCCCTGCATTGACGGCCGTCCGCACCTGGTCGATTCGAGCGAAATGAGAGGATCGGGACGATCAATCGTCCGCTTGCAGCAGTCGGTCGACGAGCGCCAGCAGTTCGACCAGGTCCAGCGGCTTGGCCAGGTAGTGCTCGAAGCCTGCGGCCAGCGCGGCCTGCACGTCGGCGGCCATCGCGTTGGCGCTCACCGCCACCACGGGGATGGCGGCGGTCTCGGGGTCGGCGCGCAGGCGCCGCAGCACTTCGTAGCCGTCGATGCCGGGCAGCTGGATGTCCAGCAGCACGAGGTGCGGCCGCTCGCGCCGGGCCAGCGCCAGCCCTTCCTCGGGCCAGGTCGCCATCGACAGCGCGACGCCCGGCCGCTGGGCCAGCATGCCTTCCATCAGCACCTGGTTGGTCGGGTTGTCCTCGATGTAGAGCACGCGGCGGCGCAACGGCGGCGGCAGGTCGGCCGCGGCCGGCGCGCCCGAGGTGGCGGGCGCGACCGGCGCCCCGGCCATGGGCGCGGAGGCCACGCGGGGCAGGCGCACCCAGAACGTCGCGCCGGGGTCTGCGGCATCCTCGATGCCGATCTCGCCGCGCATCGCCTCGGTGAGCTGCTTGGACAGCGCCAGCCCGATGCCCGAGCCTTCGACGGCGCCATGCTGCGCCGACAGCCGCTCGAACGCCTGGAACAGCCGCGGGCGATCGGCGGCCGCGATGCCGGGCCCGTCGTCGCTGACGGCGATGCGCACGCGGCTGCCCTCTCCGCGCACCGACAGGCGCACCTCGCCGCCCGGCCGGTTGTACTTGATGGCGTTGCCGAGCAGGTTCAGCAGCACCTGCTTCAGCCGCACGGCATCGGCGTGCACGTGCAGCGTGCCGCCCGGTGCCCGCGCCGGCAGCCGCACGCCGCAGGCCTGCGCCATCGGCGCCACCAGGTGCAGGCAGTCGTCCACCAGCGGCGCCACGGCCACCGGTTCGGGCACCAGCGTCAGCGCGCCGGTCTCCACGCGGGTGACGTCCAGCACGTCGTTGATGAGCGCGAGCAGGTGGCGGCCGCCGCGCAGCAGCTCCTGCACGCGCGTGGCCTGCACGGCATCCAGGGGGTGGCGCGGGTCGGACTCGAGCAGCTGCGCGAAACCGAGGATCGCGTTCATCGGCGTGCGCAGCTCGTGCGAGATGCGCGACAGGAAGTCCGACTTGGCGCGGTTGGCGCGCTCGGCCTCCTCCTTCGCAGCGATCAGTGCCTGCTCGCCGTCCACGCGCGCGGTGATGTCGCTGTAGGTGCGCACCAGACCGCCGTCCGGCCCCGGGAACGTGGTGATCTCGATCTCGCGGCCGTCGGGCGTGGTGCGGCGGTAGTGGTCACGGGGGACGACGCCCAGCGGTCGGGGAGAGCCGTCGGCCTGGCGCATCGCCACCAGCCGCTTGCGGCTGATCTCGAGCTCGGCGCCATCGAGCAGCCCGGCGTCGATCTGGTAGGCGATGATGTCGATGAACGACGGGTTGCCCTCCATCAGCGATTCGGGCAGCTTCAGCAGTTCGAGGAACCGGCGGTTCCAGGCGTTGACGCGGCCGTGCGCATCGATGCTCAGCACGCCCTGGTCGAGGGTGTCGAGCGTGCGCTCGAGCACGCGCGACTCGTGCGCCAGCAGCTCGCTGGTCAACCGCACCTGGCGCTCGGCGCGCCGCTGCGCGCTGATGTCGGAGAACAGGCCGATGGCGCCGATCTTGCGGCCGTCGCCGTCGAACACCGGCGTGGCGTTGTTGTAGCAGTCCACCAGCGTGCCGTCGGCCCGCCGCAGCGCGATCGTGTAGCCCTCGGCCACGCCCTGGGCGCGCAGCATCACGTGGTGGCGGAAGATCGCCTCGTTCTCGGCGTCGACCCAGTCGTAGATCGTGGTGCCCAGCATCGCCTCGCGCGTGGTGCGCAGCATGCGGCACATCGCCGGGTTGGCGTCGATCGTCAGCAGGTCGTTGTCGATCAGCCAGTAGCCCTGCTCGGTGCGTTCGAGCAGCAGCGTGAGCATGTCCTGCCGCGCCAGGCGCGACAGCGCCCCGTCGCGGGCGGCGCTGTCGTCGGGAGGCACGGACATGGGGCGCATTGTCGCGCCCGACGCCGCAAGGACCTGCAGGGGCCGCACGGACGCACCGGCCCGGGGCGTATCAGTGCTTGATCAGCCCCATCTCGGCGCTGCTCATCAGGCCTTCGATGTCCATCAGGATCAGCATGCGCTCGCCGGCGTCGTCGCCCTGGCCGGTCTTGATGCTGCCGATGCCGGTGATGTAGCCGCTGTCGATGGCGCTGTCGAGTTCCGGAGCCGGCTTGATGTGTTCCTTCTGCAGCTCGAGGACGTCGGACACGGAGTCGACCACGGCGCCGATCACGCGGCCCTTGACGTTCAGCACGATGACGACGGTGAAGTCGTTGTACTCGGCCTTCTCGCAGTTCAGCTTCAGGCGCAGGTCGATGATCGGCACGATCACGCCGCGCAGGTTGACCACGCCCTTGATGAACGACGGCGCATTGGCGATGCGCGTGGGCTGCTCGTAGGAGCGGATCTCCTGCACCCGCAGGATGTCGATGCCGTACTCCTCGGCGCCGAGCTTGAAGGTGAGGAACTCGCCACCGCTGGCGCGCGCCTCGCCGGCGGCGGGGCCTGCTGCCGCGGCGCGGCTGGCTTCGTGGCGGGCGACGACGTTGGCTTCGGCAATCATTTCCATGGCGTTCTCCGGGGGCAGGTGCGGCGCGGAGGCTCCGCGCGGATTCGGTATATCGGCAGCCGGGTGGCGTACTTGAGGGCGGGCCGGCAGGAGGGGCTCAGAAGGTTTCCCAGTCGCCGTCGTCGGAGGCCGGGGCGGCGGCCAGCGGCCGGGCCGCGGGCTCGGCGGCCGCTGCGGGGCGGCTGGCAGGCGATGGCGAGCGGGGCGTGCTGGCGGGTGAACTGTCGGACGCGAACGACGCACCCGGCGCCGGGGCCGGGGCCGCGGCCTTGGACAGCACCTGCTGCGTGGCGGCGCGCGGCGTCAGCGACGCGGGCGCTGCGGCCTTCGCCGGCACCGGCGATGCGGCAGCGGCCGGCGCGCGGACGGGAGCGGGCGAGGTGAACGTCGACGGCGTGGCACGCGGCGCCGCGGCGGTCACCGCGGTGCGGAAGCGCGAAACGGTCTCGGCCAGGCGCGCGGCCTGTTCCTTCAGGCTCTCGGCGGCGGCGGCCGACTGTTCCACCAGCGCGGCGTTCTGCTGCGTCATCTGGTCGAGCTGCGACACGGCGCTGTTGACCTGCCCGATGCCCTGGCTCTGCTCGCTGGCGGCGGCGCTGATCTCGCCGATGATGTCGGAGACGCGCTGCACGCTGGCGACGATCTCGGTCATCGTGCTGCCGGCCTCCTGCACGAGGCGCGAGCCGCTCTCGACCTTTTCGACGCTGGCGCCGATCAGGCTCTTGATCTCGCGCGCGGCCTCGGCGCTGCGGCCCGCGAGGCTGCGCACCTCGCCGGCCACCACCGCGAAGCCGCGCCCTTGCTCGCCGGCGCGCGCGGCTTCCACCGCGGCGTTCAGCGCCAGGATGTTGGTCTGGAACGCGATGCCGTCGATGGTGCCGATGATGTCGGCGATGCGCTGGCTGCTGGCGTGGATCGACTCCATCGTCTGCACCACCTGCGAGACGACCTCGCCGCCGCGCTGAGCCACCGCGCTGGCCGAGCCGGCGAGCTGGTTGGCGGTGCGCGCCGAGTCGGCGGTCTGCGCCACCGTGCCGGTCAGCGTCTCCAGCGAGTTCGACGACTCCTGCAGGCGGCTGGCCGTGGTCTCGGTGCGCTGGCTCAGGTCGCTGTTGCCGCGGGCGATCTCCTCGGCCGCCGAGCCCACCGACTGGATGCCGGTGCGCACGTCGGACACCAGCGTCGCCAGCCGCGCCTGCATCTCGGAGAGGGCGCGCAGCAGCTCGGCGGTCTCGTCGCGGCCGTCGGCGCGGATCTCGCGCGTCAGGTCGCCCGAGGCCACGTGCCGCGCCACCGCGAGCGCTTCCTCCATCGGCCGCACGATCGAGCGGGCGATGGCCACCGCCAGGCCCGTGCCGGCCAGCAGCGAGACCAACCCCAGCGCGATCAGGATCGACTGGTTGCGCTTGGCATCCGCCTGGATGCGGGCACCGGCCTCGTCGATGGTCTTCTGCTGCAGGTCCAGGAAGGCCTGCACGCTGGCGAGATAGACGTTGGCGGCGCTCAGGAAGTCATTCGCGAAGAGGCGGTTGGCCTCGTCGGTCTTGCCGTCCTTCTTGGCGTCCAGCACCTTCTGGCGCGCGCCGAGGAAGACCTTGCGCAGCTCGGCCGAGTTGGAGAGCATCTTCTGCTCCTCGGCGTCGGCAACCTTGCCGAGCTGCTCGAACACGGCGTTGGTGCGCGCGGTGGTGGCCTTGATGTCCTCGGCGAACACCGCGTCCAGCGAGGTGTCGCTGCTCTTGGCGATGGCGGTGGTGCGCTTGACGCCGGCGGTGATGTTGCGGAACCACTCGTGCGCGAGCCTCTCCTTCACGAGCGGGTCGCTCATCATCGTGGCGGCGTCGCCGGCGGCGGAGCGGATGCACCACAGCGCCACCAGCGAGGCCAGCAGCACCAGCGCGAGCACCGCGCCGAAGCTGACGCTCAGGCGCTGCGAGATGCGGAGTCGGTCGAGGATCACGGCGCGTTCCTTGTCGTTGTGGGTGCGGGGGCTGGTTCAGTGGCGCGAGCGGCGCACCAGCGAGCCGACGTCCAGGATCAGCGCGACGCGGCCGTCGCCCATGATCGTGGCGCCGGAGACGTCCTCGACCTTGCGGTAGTTGCTCTCGAGGTTCTTCACCACGACCTGCTGCTGCCCGAGCAGCTCGTCGACCAGCAGCGCCACGCGCCCGCCCTCGGCCTCGACCACCACCATGATGTTGGAGACGTGCTCGAAGTCGAAGCGCGGCACGTCGAAGACCTTCTCGAGGTCCAGCACCGGCATGTACTCGTCGCGCACTTCCACCACGCGGCCGGAGCTGCCGATCGTGCGGATCATGCCGTCGCGCACCTGGAACGACTCGACCACCGACGACAGCGGCAGGATGTAGCACTCCTCGCCCACGCCGACGCTCATGCCGTCCATGATCGCCAGCGTCAGCGGCAGCCGCACGCGCACGGTCATGCCGTAGCCCTCGGCGGAGTCGATCTCCACGGTGCCGCCCAGCGACGCGATGTTCTTCTTCACCACGTCCATGCCCACGCCGCGGCCGGACACGTCGGTCACCTGCTCGGCGGTGGAGAAGCCCGGCGCGAAGATCAGCGCGTAGACCTCCTGGTCGGTCATCGAGTCGGGTGCGTCCAGGCCGCGCTCGCGCGCCTTGGCCACGAGCTTGGCGCGGTTCAGGCCCTTGCCGTCGTCGCGCACCTCGATGACGATGGAGCCGCCCTGGTGCGACGCGATCAGCGTGATCGTGCCGTGCTCGGGCTTGCCCTTGGCCAGCCGTTCGGCCGGCGTCTCGATGCCGTGGTCGCAGCTGTTGCGCACCAGGTGGGTGAGCGGATCGGTGATCTTCTCCACCAGCCCCTTGTCGAGTTCGGTGGCCTCGCCCTGCGTGACCAGCTCGACCTTCTTGCCGAGCTTGCCCGCCAGGTCGCGCAGCATGCGCGGGAAGCGGTTGAAGACCATCGACATCGGGATCATGCGGATCGACATCACGGCTTCCTGCAGGTCGCGCGTGTTGCGTTCCAGGTCCGCCAGGCCCGAGGCGAGCTGCTGGTACAGCGCCGGGTCGACCTGCTTGCCGTTCTGCGCCAGCATGGCCTGCGTGATGACGAGCTCGCCCACCAGGTTGATCAGCTGGTCGACCTTGTCCACCGACACGCGCAGCGTGGCGTCGGGCGTGGTCGGTGTCGGCTTCTCGGCCTTCACGCCGGCGGCCTTGGCCACCGGGGCGGCCACCGGCACGGGCTCGGCCCTGGGCGCGGCGGGCGCGGCGTCCTGGCCCTGCACCGGCGCGCCGGGCGCGTCGTCGAAGAAGCCGTAGCCGGGGTCCTTGGCGGGTGCGGCCTCGGCGGGCGGCGCGCCGGGCGCGCCCTCGTGGAAGCCGTAGCCGTCGTTGAGCGCGGCGAGCTTGACGCGGTCGCGGTCGACGTGGAAGGTGAACAGGTCCAGCAGGTCCTGGTCGCTGGAGCTGGTCAGCACCTTGTAGCGGCGCACGCCGTCGGCCGGGCGGCCGCCGTCCAGCGGCTCGATGGTGCCGAGGTCGGTGATCTCCTTGAACAGATCGACGAGGTTGTCGGCCTGCGACAGGTCCTCCAGCGGCCCGACGGTCAGCTCGAGCTGGCGCAGCATCTTCGACTTGGCCGCCGGAGCGACCGGAGCCGGGGCCGGCGCGGCCGCGCGCGGCGCCGCCGCGGCGGGTGTGGAGGGTGCCAGCACCGGCGCTCTGCCGCCCTCGGCCATCGCCTTGATGCCGAACAGCAGTTCGGTGGTGTCGATCGGTGCGCTGCCGTTGCCCTGGTGGCGCGCCAGCATCGCCTTCAGCGCGTCGCCCGAGGCGAGCAGCACGTCGACCATCGGCGCGGTGGGTGCCAGCTCGCGGCGGCGCAGCTTGTCCAGCAGCGTCTCCATCTCGTGCGTCAGCTCGGCCACGTCGGAGAAGCCGAAGGTGGCCGCACCGCCCTTGACCGAGTGCGCGCAGCGGAAGATCGCGTTCAGCGACTCGTCGTCGGCGTTCTCGAGGTCGACGTTCAGGAGCATCTGCTCCATGTTCTCGAGGTTCTCGCCGGCCTCCTCGAAGAAGACCTGGTAGAACTGGCTGAGATCGATGCCGGCGGACAGGTGGCCGCCTTCGTTGGTCATTTCGCCCATCGCAACTGCTCCGTCCGTCTTCAGCGGATGACCTTGCCGATCACCTCGATCAGCTTGGTCGGATCGAACGGCTTGACGAGCCAGCCGGTGGCGCCCGCGGCGCGGCCGGCCTGCTTCATCTGGTCGCTGGACTCGGTGGTCAGGATCAGGATCGGCGTGGCCTTGAACTTGGGGTTCTCGCGCAGCTTCCTGGTCAGGCTGATGCCGTCCATGCGCGGCATGTTCTGGTCGGTCAGCACGAGGTTGAAGTCGCGCGTGTTGGCCTTCTCCCACGCGTCTTGGCCGTCCACGGCCTCCACGACGTTGAAACCGGCGTTCTTCAGCGTGAAGGACACCATCTGGCGCATCGAGGCGGAATCGTCGACGGCGAGGATCGAATGCATGGTCAGAGCTCCGGTGGTCTTGTGGGGCGCGGGGTCAGAACAACTCGATGGAGCCCGCGTCCATCTCGTCCTGGGTCACGGGATTCGGGCGCAGCGGCGCTTCGTCGACGACGGTCTCGCCGTCCTCGTCGTCGCCCATCGCCTCCAGGGCCAGCCGGTCGGCGCAGCTGCGCAGCCTCCGCGTGGTGTGCGCGATGAGCTGCGTGGCCATGTCCTGGAACTGCATGGCGGTGATCGCGCCGCCCAGCGTCTGCTGGGTGTCGCTGAGCGTCTCGAGCGCGTCGGACGTGAGCGTCTCGCTGTCGATCTCGCTCATCACGGCCGCCAGCCGGGCGCTGGCGCCCGTGAAGTGGCCCATCAGCGCCTGCCCGGCATCGTCCAGCAGGCGCTGCAGGCGTTCGAGGTCGTTGCTGGCCACCAGCAGGTGGTCCTGCAGGTCCGCGGCGGTGAACAGGGCCATGCCCGCCGGGGGGTCTCCGGCCGCACTGTCCAGGTTGATCATGGGGATCCTGTGGTTGCGTGTCGCCCCGTCCGGATCGCTTTCGTCCAGGGCTCGAACCCATTTTTCGGCAGGGGTCGGCCCGACATTGACCCGAACACCGGGGTGAAGCCGGTGTTTCTCGACTCCGGGGAGCCCGACGGCCTCCTGGCGGATACTCCCGCGGCATGACTGCACCGCCGCTGCGGCTGCTGCATCTGGAGGATGCGGAACTCGATCACGAACTGGCGCTGGCGCACCTGCGCCGCGGCGGCCTGGTGGCCGAAACCCGAAGGGTGGAGACGCGCGAGCAGTTCGTCGCGGCGCTGGCCGAGCCGTGGGACGCGGTGATCTCCGACTTCAACCTGCCGAACTTCAGCGGCCTGGAGGCGCTGACGCTGCTGCGCGAGCGCGACCCGATCACGCCGTTCGTGCTGGTGTCGGGCGAGATCGGCGAGGAGGTGGCGGTCTCGGCGATGCGCTCGGGCGCCAGCGACTACCTGCTGAAGAACAACCTGGCGCGGCTGGCGCCGGCGCTCGAGCACGCCATCGCCGCCGGGCGCACGCAGCGCGCCAAGGTGGCGGCCGACGCGGCGCTGGCCGAGTCGCGGCTGCGGCTGTCGGAGCTGGCACAGCACCTGCAGAGCAGCGTCGAGGGTGAGCGCGCGGCGATCGCCCGCGAGATCCACGACGACGTCGGCGGCACGCTGACGGCGCTGAAGTTCGAGCTCGACTGGATCCGCCGCCACTCCACGCAGGACGCCGTGAAGGACCGGGCCGCGGCGGCGCTCGAGTCGGTGACGCAGGCGATCGAGGCCAGCCAGCGCATCATGCAGAACCTGCGCCCGGCGATCCTGGAGCAGGGGCTGGTGGCGGCGCTGCAGTGGCTGGCCACGTCGTTCACGCGCCGCACCGGCATCGACTGCGCGTTGTCGACCTCGCCCGAGGGCACCGAGCTGCCGCCGCTGGTGCCGCTGGTGGCCTACCGCACGGCGCAGGAGGCGCTGACCAACATCGCCAAGCACGCGCAGGCCTCGCGCGTGACGATCGAGCTCAGCGTGGGCGCCGGCGTGCTGACGGTGGAGATCACCGACGACGGCCGCGGCCTCTCGCCGGCCGACCTGGCCAAGGCGCGCAGCTTCGGCATCCGCGGGCTGCACGAGCGGGCCTCGACCGTGGGCGGCTGGATCGACCTGACCAGCCGACCGGGCTCGACGACGCTGATCCTCACCGTTCCGCTGACCGACGACGTAGCATCGACCCATGATCCGGGTGCTGCTGTGTGACGACCACGCGCTGATCCGGCGCGGCATCCGCGACACGCTGGCGGATGCGCCGGACATCAGCGTCGTCGGAGAGGCCGCCGACTACGGTGAGCTTCGCGCCTTGCTGCGCCGCGAGATGGTCGACGTGCTGGTGCTGGACATCAACCTGCCCGGCCGCAGCGGTCTGGACGCGCTGCACGCGCTGAAGGACGAGGGCTCGCCGGTCAAGGTGCTGATCGTCAGCATGTACCCGGAAGACCAGTACGCCTTGCGCGCGTTGCGCGCCGGTGCCTACGGCTACGTCAACAAGGGCGGCGACCCGCAGATGCTGGTGGCGGCGGTGCGCACGGTGGCGCAGGGACGCAAGTACGTCACGCCCGAGATCGCGCAGATGCTGGTGGAGAGCCTCACCGCGCCGGTCACCGAGCACCTGCACGAGAAGCTCTCCGACCGCGAGCTGCAGACGCTGACCAAGATCGCGTCGGGCAAGCGGCTGTCGGACATCGCCGAGGAGCTGATGCTCTCGCCCAAGACGGTGTCGGTGTACCGCGCCCGGGTGCTGGAGAAGCTGCAGCTCACGAACAACGCGGAGCTGACGGTCTACGCCATCCGGCACGGGCTGGTGGGGGATGCGACGTGACGGCCTACGCCGAGGATCGGTCATGACGGCCTACGCCGTCCGGGCTTCAACGATCGACGACCCGGTCGCGATGCGCCGGGCCACGGCCGAGGTGCTGTCGCTCGCGCTGATCGACGCGCGCAACCGGCTGCTGCAGTCGCTGGCGGTGTTCGACCAGCACGGCTCGCTGGCGGCCGGGGCGACGACCTCGCCGCTGTGGCTGGCGGGGCATGCCGGCTGGTACCAGGAATACTGGATCGCGCGCCACGTGCAGCGCCAGCGCGGCGAGGCCTGCGACCTGCGTGCGCCGCGGCTGGCCTCGATCCACCCGCGCGCCGACGAATGGTTCGCCGGGCCCGAGCGCCGATGCGACGGGCTGGACGCCGACACGCTGCGCGCCTACCTGGCCGAGACGCTGGAGACCACGCTCGACCTGCTCGGCAGCGGCGCCGCCGGCGACGACGCGGGCCTGTACTTCTGGCGCGCCGCGCTGCTGCACGAAGACCGCTCGTGCGAGACGCTGGCGGCGCTGATCCTCGAGCGCGGGCTGCCGCAGGCGCTGCCCACGCCCACCGCGCGCGCCGACCGCGAGCCGCTGTGGGTGCCGGCCACGCGCTGGATGCTCGGCTCGGTGCCCGGCGGCCTGGTGCCCGAGAACGAGCGCTGGGGCCACGCCGTCGACATCCCCGAGTTCGAGATCGACGCGCTGCCGGTGAGCTGGGCGCGCTACGTCGCCTTCGCCGAGGACGGCGGCTACGACCATCGCGACTGGTGGAGCGACGACGGCTGGGCCTGGGTGCAGCTCGAAGGCCGCCGCGCGCCGCGCTACGTCGAGCAGCTGCGCGGCAGCGTGCTGGCGATGCGCCAGGGCCAGCTGATGCGGGTGCCGTCGTCGCAGCCGGCGGTGCATGTCACGCGCCACGAGGCCGAGGCCTGGTGCCGCTGGGCCGGCCGGCGGCTGCCCACCGAGCCCGAGTGGGAGTGCGCCGCCGCCACCGCCGTCTCGCGCGGGTTCGTGTGGGGCGACGTGTTCGAGTGGGTGGGCGGCAGCGCCCGCGCCTGGCCCGGTCACGCCCCCACGCCCGACGGCCTCGACCGCATCCCGCCCGCCCGGGCCCAGGGCGTGCTGCGCGGCGCCTCGTGGATCACCCGCAGCCGCTTGAAGCATCCCAAGGCGCGCCGCTACGCGCCACTGCAAGCCGACGGCCTCTTCTGCGGCTTCCGCAGTTGCGCGATCTGACCCTGCCATCCTTCCATCACCGACCACGAGACTGACGCCCATCCCATGCCCCGCCTGTCCCTCACCTTGAACGGCCGCCCCGTCTCCGACGAGGTCGACGCCTCGACGCTGCTCGTCGACTGGCTGCGCGACGCCCAGCGCCTCACCGGCACGCACATCGGCTGCGACACCAGCCAGTGCGGCGCCTGCACCGTGCACGTCGACGGCGTCGCGGTGAAGAGCTGCGCGATGCTCGCCGTGCAGGCCGAAGGCCGCGCGGTCACCACCATCGAGGGCCTGGCGCAGGGCGGCACGCTGCACCCTGTGCAGGACGCCTTCATCGCCTGCCACGGCCTGCAGTGCGGCTTCTGCACGCCGGGCATGGTGATGAGCGCCGCCTGCCTGCTGCAGTCGAACCCGCGCCCGAGCGACGCGCAGATCGCCGAGGCGCTGGAAGGCAACCTGTGCCGCTGCACGGGCTACGTCAACATCGTCGCGGCGGTGCGCACCGCCGCCGACGCGATGGCCGCCGGAGGTTCGAAGTGAGCGCCGGGACGGATGACTCGGTCGTCGGCCGCTACGGATCCGGCCGCACGGTGCGCCGCGTGGAAGACCCGGCGCTGGTGCAGGGGCAGGGCCAGTTCACCGACGACGTGGCGCCCGAGGGGCTGCTGCACCTGGCCTTCGTGCGCTCGCAGCAGGCGCATGCCGACATCGCCGGCATCGACCTCGCCGCCGCGCGCGCGATGCCCGGCGTGGTGGCGATCTGGACCGGCGACGATCTGATCGCCGCCGGGGTCAAGCCGATGGCGCTGGCGCCCGCGTTCAAGCGCCCCGACGGCACGCCGATGACTTCGGCACCCAAGCGGGCGCTGGGCCAGGGCCGCGTGCGCCACGTCGGCGAGGCGGTGGCGATGGTGGTGGCGCAGACCCGCGTGCAGGCCAAGGCTGCGGCCGATGCCGTGGTGCTCGACCTGCGCGAGCGGCCCGCCGTCACCGACCCCATCGCCGCGCTGGCGCCCGACGCGCCGCGCCTGTGCGACGCGCCCGACAACGTCTGCGCCGTGGCGGCGCACGGCGACCCCGCCGCGGTGGCCGAGGCCTTCGCGCGCGCGGCGCACACGGTGAAGCTGCCGATCGTCAACCAGCGCGTCGCGCCGGTCACGATGGAGCCGCGCACCGTGCTCGCCAGCCACGACGGCCAGCGCCTGACGGTGCGGCTGTCGAGCCAGATGCCCAGCGGCGTGCGCGGCGGGCTGGTCGAATGCCTGCCCGGCCTCACGCCCGAGCAGGTGCGCGTGGTGGTGGGTGACGTCGGCGGCGGCTTCGGCATGAAGACGGGGATCTACCCCGAGGACATCGCGGTGGCCTTCGCGGCGATGCAGCTGCAGCGGCCGGTGAAGTGGCGGCCCGATCGCCTGGAGGACTTCCTCACCGCCGTGCACGGCCGCGACGTGCAGGGCGATGCCGAGCTGGCGCTGGACGCCGCCGGCCGCGTGCTGGCGCTGCGCGTGCGCTCGGTGGCCAACGTCGGCGCCTATCCGGGCGTGGTCTCGGTGGTGATCCAGGCCTTGATCGGCCCGTGGGTCAGCACCAGCGTCTACGACATACCGCTGATCGACCTGCAGTACACCGCGGTGCTGACCAACAGCGCCAGCACCGGCGCGTACCGAGGCGCCGGCCGGCCCGAGGCCATCTACATCATCGAGCGGCTGATGGATGCCGCCGCGCGCAAGAGCGGCATCGAGCGCAGCGCGCTGCGCCGGCGCAACCTCGTGCAGCCGTCGCAGATGCCCTACAAGAACCCGATGGGGCAGGTCTACGACAGCGGGAACTTCGAGTCCATCCTCGACCAGGGCCTGGCGCTGGCGCAGTGGGCCGACGAGGCCGGCTGGCAGGCCCGCGTGGCGGCGTCGCGCAAGGCCGGCAAGTGGCGCGGCCGCGCGGTCTCGACCTTCCTCGAGTGGACCAGCGGCAACGCCTTCGACGAGCGCGTCACGGTCGAGCTGCAGCCCGACGGCATGATCGAGATCTTCAGCGCCACGCAGGGCATGGGGCAGGGCATCGCCACCAGCTACGTGCAGCTCGCGGTGGACGCCTTCGGCGTGCCGCCCGAGCGCATCCGCGTGGTGCAGGGCGACACCGACCGCGGCAACGGCTTCGGCAGCGCCGGCAGCCGCTCGCTGTTCACCGGCGGCTCGGCGGTGGTGGACGCCTCGCACAAGACCATCGACAAGGCGCGCGAGCTGGCCGGGCAGGCGCTGGAAGTGCCGGTGGCCGACCTCGAGTACCGCGCCGGCCGCTACACGGTGGCCGGCACCGATGTCTCGATCGACCTCGGCGAGCTGGCCGCGCGCCAGCCCGAGAAGCGCGTGGTGGTCGACGCCACCACCACCGTCTCGGGCCCGAGCTGGCCCAACGGCTGCCACTGCTGCGAGGTGGAGGTGGACGCCGCCACCGGCGTGGTGACGATCGACCGCTACACGTCGGTGAACGACATCGGCCGCGTCGTCAGCCCGCAGATCGTGCAGGGCCAGGTGGAAGGCGGCGCGGTGCAGGGCATCGGGCAGGCGCTGTGCGAAGGCATCGCCTACGACGACGCCGGGCAGCTGCTGTCGGCCAGCTTCATGGACTACGCGCTGCCGCGCGCCGACGGTTGCATCGCCTTCCAGACGCGCTTCGACACCTCGGTGCCGTGCCTCACCAACCCGCTGGGCGCCAAGGGCGTCGGCGAGCTGGGCACGATCGGCGCCACGCCGACGGTGGTCAACGCGGTGATGGACGCGCTGGCATCGGCCGGCGCCAGCGAAGCGGCGCGCACGGCACTGCAGATGCCGCTGACGGCCCCGAAGGTCTGGCAGGCGCTTCGCGGGTAGGCTGCGGCGGCCCGGCGCCCGGCCCTGCCCGCCGCCTGACGATCAGCCCGGCTTCGGCATCAGCCACGCGGCGATGTGCGGGTGGCCGACGCCGCCGAAGTCGGCCTTGAGCAGCGCCAGGGCCGCCACCAGGGCGATGAGGGCGACGATCCAGAAGAGCCAGGTGCTGAACGAGGTCTTGGGCATGGCACACCCCAAGGTGGTGTCGGGACCGCCCGATGCAAGCCTCTCGGGGAGTACGTGCGCCGGTGCGACACCGTAGCACTGCCTCGGCGGTGCTGCCGTCCTGCAGGCTAGGGACGCTGCGCCGTGAATGCGCACGCGGCCCGAGGCCGAACTCGTCCGAGCCCGCCCGGCCGTGTGCTCAACCGCCGACCGCGCGGCCCGCCAGCACCGGGATCATCGCGGCGCGGTACTCGGCGCTGGCGTGCAGGTCGCTCGAAAGGTCGTCGGCGGGCACGGCCACGCCTTCGCAGGCCGCGGCGGCCCAGCGCGCCGACAGCGCGGCCTCCAGCGGGGCGCAGCGAAACACGCCGTTGCCGCCGCCGGTCACGGCCACCCGCCCGCCCGAGGCATGGCGGGCGACGAACACGCCCACCAGCGCGAATCGGCTGGCCGGCTGCTTGAACTTCTGCCAGCCGTCCGCCTGCGGCACCGGGAAGCTGACGCGGGTGATCAGTTCACCCGGTTCCAGCGCGGTGGTGTACACGCCGACGAAGAAGTCGTCGGCGGCGATCGTGCGCCGCGTGGTGTGTACGGTGGCGTTCAGCGCCAGGACCGCGGCCGGGTAGCACGCGGCCGGGTCGTTGTTGGCGAGGCTGCCGCCCAGCGTGCCGCGGTGGCGCACCTGGCGGTCGCCGATCATGCCGGCCAGGTCGGCCAGCGCGGGGATGGCGCCGCGCACCACCTCGCTGGCGGCCACTGCCGCATGCGTGACGCCGGCGCCGATGACGATGGCGTCGCCGGTGCGGGTGATGCCTTGCAGCTCGGCCAGGCCGCCCACGTCGACGAGCGCGTCGGGTGCGGCCAGCCCCAGCTTCATCGCCGGCAGCAGCGACTGGCCGCCGGCCAGGGCCTGGGCGGTGCCCGCGTGGTGGGTGGCGTCGGCGAGCGTGGAGGCGCGGTGGTAGTCGAAGCTCTGCATGCGCCGGAGTTTAGGACTTGGCGGTGCGGAAGCGCCACCACGGCAGCGCTCGCGTCAGGCTCAGCACCTCGCCGGCGGATGCCGCGGCATAGCCGGGCAGCGTCTGCACGGCCTGCGGCCACTGCGCGGAGTCCAGCGCGTCGCGCAAGGCCCCCACCTCGGGCGACTCGAGCTGGTCGGCCAGGCAGACGAGGAAGTAGTCCTCCTCGACCAGCGGCAGGAAGGCCAGGCCGAAAGCCGCGGCCGCGGCCTGCAGCCCGATGCCGGCATCGGCGGCGTCGCTGGCCACTGCGGCGGCCACCGCGAGGTGGCTGTCCTCCACCAGCGTGGCCGGGCCGACCAGCGCATCGGGCGCCAGGCCGGCGCGCTGCAGCAGGTGGTCGGTGAGCAGCCGCGTACCGGAGCCCGGCTGACGGTGCACGAAGCGGGCGTGGCGCGGCGGGAGGTCGGCCAGCGACGTGATGGCCAGCGGGTTGCCATGTTGCAGCATCAGCCCCTGCCAGCGTCGCGTGCAGCCGATCAGCTTGTGCACCCCGGGCTTCAGCAGCGGCTTCAACGCACCGGCGAACACGTGGCGCGCGTCGGTGAGCGGCGGCACGTGGAAGCCGGCCACCATGCAGCGCCCTTCGGCCAGCGCGCGCAGCGCATCGATGCTGCCGGCGAAGCGCAGCTCCAGGTGCAGCGCGTGGTTGCGCCGCGCCTGCTCCTGCAGCAGCGGCAGCGCGAGGTCGTGGCTGGCCCAGACCGTCAGCGGCAGCTGCGTGCCGTCCACCGCCTCGGCGATCACGCGCTCCAGCTCCAGCCGCAGCGCCTCGATGTGCGGCACGAGCCGCGTGCGCGCACGCGCCTCGGCCCACAGCAGCCGCTGCGCGAACGGCGTCAGCCGCGCCGGCTGGCCCTTGGCCCAGACCACCAGCGGCTCGCCGATCTCGGATTCCCAACGTTTGAGCTCACCCCACACGTGGCGGTAGGACTGCCCCAGCGCTGTGGCGGCGCGCTGTATCGAGCCCGACTCGTGCACGGCCTTCAGCAGGTCGAACAGCGGATGGTCGATCTGCGCGCCGCGCTGGTCGGCGGCCACGAAGCGGTAGGCGAGCTGGACGGCGCGGGCTTTCATCGGCAGGCGCGATGATGCCTCGTCCCGCCGAACGCCCGCCGCATGCCCGGCGACCCGCCGGCTGATCCACGTCAAGCCCGGCTCCGCCGCGCGGGGAAGGCTGCGCATACGATCCGCGCACGATGACGTCGAGCTCCGCCATGCCCGTTCCGGCGCAGGCGCAGTTGTTCGAGCACCTGCCCGACGCCGTGTACCTGCTGGACCCCGCCACCTCCAAGGTGCTGTGGGGCAACCGTGCCGCGTGGGAGAGCCTGGGGCTCACGTCGCAGGAGGTGCTGGACCACAGCGTGCTCAGCCTGCAGATGGACGTGACCGGCGCGCCGCAGTGGAGCGACATCGCCGAGGTCATCCGCCGCCGCAGCCCCTACACCTTCGTCGGCCGGCACCGCCACGCGCAAGGCCACGAGGTGGCGGTGGAGGTGAACACCAGCTGCTTCGTCGAGGGCGGCCGCGAGTACTTCCTCTCGGTGGCGCGCGACATCTCGCGCCGCGTGGCGATGGAGACCGATCTCCACAAGCGCGAGAAGCAGCTCTGGTTCGCGCTCAACGAGGCCACCGACGGCCTGTGGGACTGGAATGTGCTGACGGCCGAGGTCTACTTCAGCCCGCAGCTCCAGCGCATGCTGGGCTACGGCCCCGACGAGATGGCGCCGACGCTGGACACGTGGAGCGGCAACGTGCACCCCGACGACGCGCCGCACGTGATGCGTGCGCTGCAGGACCACCTTGCCGGCCGCCGCCAGCGCTACGAGGCCGAGTACCGGCTGCGCAACCGCAACGGCAACGACCTGTGGGTGCAGGACCGGGGCCGAGTCTGCGAGCGCGATGCCGACGGCGCGCCGGTGCGCGTGGTCGGCATGGTGCACGACATGACCGCCCGCCGACAGGCGCAGGAGGAACTGCGCCGCCACCGCGAGCACCTCGAGGACCTGGTGCAGGAACGCACCGCCGCGCTCTCCGAGGCCAAGTCTGCGGCCGAGGCCGCCAGCCGTGCCAAGAGCCGCTTCCTGGCCAACATGAGCCACGAGCTGCGCACGCCGCTGGCCGGCGTGATCGGCCTCAGCGGGCTGGCGCAGCAGGAAGCGCGCGAGCCGCAGCTGCGCGATCGCCTCGCGCGCATCGAGCAGGCCTCGCAGCACCTGCTGACGCTGATCAACGACATCCTCGACCTCTCCAAGATCGAGGCCGAGCGGCTCGAGCTGGCCTGCGAGCCGTTCGTGCTCGGCAGCGTGGTCGACAGCGTGCACCATCTGGCCGCGCATCGCGCGCAGGCCAAGGGCCTGGCGCTGCACATCGACATCGATGCCGCGCTGGCGGCGCGGCCGCTGGCCGGAGATGCGCTGCGACTCAAGCAGATCCTGCTGAACCTCGTCGACAACGCGATCAAGTTCACTGCGCACGGTGCCGTGCGGGTGACGCTGCAGGCGCTCGCCGAGGCCGCGTCGGGCGATGGCGACGCCGACCGGCTGCGGCTGCGCTGCGAGGTCGTCGACAGCGGCATCGGCGTGGCGCCCGACGTGCGCTCGCGCCTCTTCCAGCCGTTCGAGCAGGCCGACGACATCGCCTCGCGTGGCTACGGCGGCACCGGGCTGGGCCTGGCGATCTCGCGCCGGCTGGTGGAGCTGATGGACGGCGAGATCGGCCTGGACAGCGTGGCGGGGCAGGGCGCCACCGCGTGGTTCACCTTCACGCTGGCGGTGCCGCGGGCGGGTATGGCCGCCGCCGCGCAGGCGCTGGACGGAGAGGCCCCCTCGGCGCTGGATGCACTGCGCGAGCGGCCTGCCGGCCGGCGCGTGCTGCTGGCCGAGGACGACCCGGTGAGCCGCGAGATCTGCATGGCGCTGCTGGCGCGGGCCGGACTGCTCGGCACTGCCGTGCCCGACGGTCTCTCGGCCGTGGAGCAGGCCGCGGCCGATGCCTACGACCTCGTGCTGATGGACATGCAGATGCCGCGCATGGACGGACTCGAGGCCACCGGCCGCATCCGCGCGGGCGGCGCCTCGGCGCGGGCGCCGGTGGTGGCGCTCACGGCCAACGCCTTCCAGGAAGACCGGCAGCGCTGCCCGGCCGCCGGCATGGATGCCTACCTGGCCAAGCCCGTCGACATGCAGGCCTCCTACGCGATGCTGCTGCAGCAGCTCGACGGCAGCCCGGCCACCGGGTGAGACGCAGGCGCGCCGGCGCCGCGGTCAGTCCTTCGGCAGCTTGAAGCGCTCGACCTCGGCCGCCAGCGCGTGCGCCTGGTCCTTCAGCGCTGCGGAGGCGGCCGCGGTCTGCTCGACCAGCGCGGCGTTCTGCTGCGTCATGCGGTCGAGGTCCTGCACCGCGCGGCCGACCTGGGCCACGCCCTGGTTCTGCTCGTCGGCGGCGGTGGCCACCTCGCCGAGCAGCTCGTCGACACGGCGCGCAGATGCGACGATGGTCTCGATGGTGCTGCCGGCCCTGCGCACGATCTCGGCGCCAGACTCGACCTGGTCGACGCTGCTGCCGATCAGCGTCTTGATCTCGCGGGCGGCGGCGGCGCTGCGCTGCGCGAGGCTGCGCACCTCGCCGGCGACCACCGCGAAACCGCGCCCCTGCTCACCGGCGCGGGCCGCCTCGACGGCCGCGTTGAGTGCCAGGATGTTGGTCTGGAAGGCGATCGCGTCGATCGTGCCGATGATCTCGCCGATGCGCGCCGACGACGTGCGGATGCCGTCCATCGTGGCCATCACCTCGCCCATCACGCGGCCGCCCTCGGCCGCGGTCTCGGCGTTGTGGCGGGCCATGCGCGACGCTTCCCGCGTGTGCTCGGCGCTGTTGCGCACGGTGGAGGCGATCTCCTCCATCGACGCGGCCGACTCCTCCAGGTTGCCGGCCGCCTGCTCGGTGCGCGCCGAGAGGTCGAGCGCGCCGCTGGCGATCTCGCCGCTGGAGTTCACGATCTCGTCGCTCGCGTGGCTGACGCGGCGCACCATCTGGCGCAGCGAGGTCTGCATCGCGCGCAGGTCGAGCATCAGCTGCGCCGCCTCGTCGCGGCCCCACGGCGTGGGCGACGACGTGAGGTCGCCGTTGGTCATGGCCTGCAGGTGCCGGCGCGTCTCCTTCAGCCCGCCTTCCATCACGCGGTAGAAGCTGAGGAACAGGTAGGCGGCGGCCAGCAACGCGGCGGCGACCACCGTGCTCGACACGATGATGCGCTGCAGCAGCAGCTGCTGCAGGTCGCCGGTGTACAGGCCCGAGCCGATCACCCAGCCCCAGGGCTTGAAGCCCATCACGTACGACACCTTGTCCACCGGCTGCTCGCTGCCGGGCTTGGGCCACTGGTAGGACACGAAGCCCTGGCCGTCGCGCTGCACGGTCTCGACGAAGGCCTTGAACAGGCGCAGCCCGTTGGGGTCCTTCATGTCGCCGACGTCCTTGCCGTCGAGCTCGGGCTTGATCGGGTGCATCACGACACGCGGCTGCATGTCGTTGATCCAGAAGTATTCGCGCGTGTCGTAGCGCAGGCCGGAGATGGCCTTGCGCGCCAGGTTCTGCGCCTGCGTGCGGTCGATCGTGCCGGCGGCCTCCAGGCCGTGCGCCCACACCAGCAGCCCGTGCGCGACCTCGACCTGCTGGCGCACCTGGTCCTTGCGCGCCTGCATCGCCCGCTCGCCCTCGGCCCACAGGCCCTGGGCGATCAGCCCCACCAACGGCACCACGAAGGCCAGCGAGACGATCAGCGCCTTGGTGGCGAAGCGCAGCCGGCGGAACAGCCGCACGCCGGGCGCCCAGACGCCGTGGTACCGGAAGAAGCCCTCCAGTGGGGCGGCACGATCGGTGGCGGTCGCGCCGGGCGTCCCGGCAAGGGCAGTCGACATGGGTACTTCCGGATACGGCAACACCCGGATATCGGCCGCAGAGGGGCAGGCTTGAGCGGGCCGTCAGGCCCTGGCGCGGCCCTCGTACCAGGGCTTCGTGCGATTGACCACGTGCACGACGAGCAGCATCACCGGCACCTCGATCAGTACGCCCACCACGGTGGCGAGTGCCGCGCCCGACTCGAACCCGAACAGGCTGATCGCCGCAGCCACGGCCAGCTCGAAGAAGTTGCTCGCGCCGATCAGCGCCGACGGGCAGGCGACACTGTGCGACTCGCCGAGCCGGCGGTTCAGCCAGTAGGCCAGCGCCGAGTTGAAGAACACCTGGATCAGGATCGGCACCGCCAGCATCGCGATCACCAGCGGCTGCTCCAGGATCGCTTCGCCCTGGAAGGCGAACAGCAGCACCAGTGTGGCCAGCAGCGCCGCGATCGACCACGGCCCGATCTTCGCCAGCATGGCCTCGAAGGCGGCCTGACCCCGGGCCAGCAGCGCCTTGCGCCAGGCCTGTGCGATCAGCACAGGGATCACGATGTAGAGCACCACCGAGGTCAGCAGCGTGTCCCACGGCACGGTGATCGACGACAGGCCCAGCAGCAGCGCGACGATGGGCGCGAAGGCGAACACCATGATGGTGTCATTCAACGCCACCTGGCTGAGCGTGAAGAGCGGATGCCCCTGGGTCAGCCGGCTCCACACGAACACCATCGCCGTGCAGGGCGCCGCGGCCAGCAGGATCAAACCGGCCACGTAGCTGTCGAGCTGTTCGACCGGCAGGTACGGTGCGAACACATGGCGGATGAAGATCCAGCCCAGCAGCGCCATCGAGAAGGGCTTGACCGCCCAGTTGACGAACAGAGTGACGCCGATGCCGCGCCAGTGCTGCTTCACCTGATGCAATGCGCCGAAGTCGACCTTCAGCAGCATCGGGATGATCATCACCCAGATCAGCAGGCCCACGGGCACGTTGACCTGCGCGACCTCCATGCGGCCGACGGCCTGGAACGGGCCGGGCAGCAGCCGGCCGAGCGCGATGCCCACAACGATGCACAGGAACACCCACACGGTGAGGTAGCGCTCGAAGATGCTCATCGGGGCCGGAGTCGTCATGGCGGGAGGCGGAGTTGGGGATGGGCGGGGTGTTGACGGATCCAGTTTACTTCAAGTATTCTTGAATTCATGGATCAATCTCTCGCCGTTCTATCGCTGGCCGCGCTGGCCCATCCCGTCCGGCTCGAGGCCTTCCGCGCGCTGGTGGTGGCCGGGCGCGACGGGCTGGCGCAGAAGGCCCTGGCAGAAGCCGTCGGGGTCGGGCCGACCAACCTCGCCTTCCACCTGAAGGAGCTGTCGGCCGCGGGCCTCGTCACGCAGGCCCAGGTCGGCCGATTCGTCATGTACCGGGCGGCCTACGAGCGCATGAACGAGTTGCTCGGCTACCTCACCGAAAGCTGCTGCGCCGGCCCTGGCCAGGTGGCTGCAGCGCGCACCTCCGACGCCTGCGGGTGCTGAACGCCGCACCGCAGGCCCTCCACACCACTCCCCCGAGGAACCCCATGTCCAAGATCTCCCTGCGCCAGGCTCATCCGACCGACTGGCCTGCCGTCGAGGCGTTGCTGAAGGCCCACCAGTTGCCGCTGGCGGGTGCACGCGAGCATCTGTCCACCTTCGTGATCGCCGAGGCGGGGCGCGAGATCGTCGGCTGCGCCGGTGCCGAGCCGCGCGGCGATGTCGCGCTGCTGCGCTCGGTCGCGGTGGCACCGGGGCTGCTGCGCCAGGGCATCGGCGGCCAGATGGTGGCGCTGGTGCTGCAGGAGGCCCGGCGGCGCGGTTTCCGGGCGGTCTACCTGCTGACCGCCACGGGGAGGGACTACTTCCTGCGCCAGGGCTTCGTGCTCGCCGACCGCGCGGCGGCACCGCAGGCCCTGCGGTCGTCGGCCGAGTTCCAGGGCGCCTGCCCGGCCGATGCCGACCTGATGGTGCTGGCCTTCCGGCAGCACGAGACCGTCACCCTGGAAGGCCTGCCCGTGGCGGTGCTCGGTGCTGGCCCGGTCGGCCTGGCGGCTGCCGCGAAGCTGATCGAACGTGGCCTGCCGTTCTTCATCCTCGAGGCGGCGCCGACCGTCGGCGCGAACCTCGTGGACTACGGACATGTGCGCCTCTTCTCCCCATGGCGCTGGGACATCGACCCGACGATGGCGCAGTTGCTGGAGCCCACCGGCTGGCGCGCACCCGATCCTGATCGCATCCCGCTGGCCGCCGAGGTGGTCGAGCGCGTGCTCGAACCGTTCGCGCGGCTGCCGCAAGTGGCGTCGGCCCTGCACCTGGGCACGCGTGTGGTCGCGGTCAGCCGCGAGGGCTGCGACAAGGTGAAGAGCGCCGGCCGCGAGCAGTCGCCGTTCGTGATCCGCGCCGTGCGCGGCGCCGAGACCTTCGAGCTGAAGGCCCGCGCGGTGATCGACTCGACGGGCACCTGGACCCACCCGAACCCGCTGGGCGCCAGCGGGCTGCCCGCCGTCGGCGAGCCCGAGGCGGCGGCCCGAATCGCCTACGGCATCCCGGACGTGCTCGGATCCGCACGCAGCCGCTACGCCGGCAAGCGCACGCTGGTGGTCGGCGCCGGCCACTCGGCCGCCAACGCGCTGCTCGCCCTGGCCGAGCTGGCGCAGCAGGCGCCCGGCACGCGGCTGGTGTGGTCGGTGCGCTCGCCGTCGCTGGCGCGCGTGTTCGGCGGCGGCGATGCCGATGCGCTGCCGGCGCGCGGGGCGCTCGGCACGTCACTGCGCCACCTGCGCGACACCGGCGGGCTGGAGTTCCACGCCGGCCTGCGCATCGCCCGCATCGACGAGGTCGACGGCCGCCTGCGCGTGCATGGCGTCGACGCCGAGGGCCGCGAGCGGTCCATCGAAGGGCTCGACGAGATCATCTGCGCCACCGGCCAGCGGCCCGACCTGTCGCTGACCCGCGAGCTGCGCGTCAAGCTCGACCCGTGGCTGGAGTCGAACGAGGCCCTCGGCCCGCTGATCGACCCCAACCTGCACAGCTGCGGCACGGTGCGCCCGCACGGGCACCGCGAGCTTGGGCATCCCGAACCGGGGCTCTACACGGTGGGCGTCAAGAGCTATGGCCGCGCGCCCACGTTCCTGATGGCCACCGGCTTCGAGCAGGTGCGATCGGTCGTCGCGGCGATCGCGGGTGACCTCGCCGCGGCCGACCGCGTGGAACTCGATCTGCCCGAGACCGGCGTGTGCAGTGCGAGCGGCAGCGCCACCGAGGGCATTGCGGACGCATCCGCCGGCTGCGGCGCCGGCGGCTGTGGCCTGCCGAAGCCCGCCGCGCAGCCGAAGGCCACCTCGTGCTGCGGTGGCCCGGCCCGGGCCGACGCATCGGCCTGCTGCGCACTCGACGAGCAGAAGAAGGCGGCGGGCGAAACCGGCTGCGGCTGCGGCACGACGAAGCAGCCCGCGGCCGAGCCTGCACGCACCGCATCCACCTGCTGCTGATGCCGGGTGCGCGGGCCGGCACGGTCGCGAGCCTGGGCACGGCGCAGACGCTGGCCTGGGCCTCGACCTACTACCTGCCGGCGATCCTGGCCGCGCCGATGGCGCGCGACCTGGGCACGACGGTGCCCACCGTGTTCGCGGCCTTCAGCGTTGCGCTGATCGTCTCGGCGCTGATCGGCCCGCGGTCGGGCGCCGCCATCGACCGGCTCGGCGGCCGGCCGGTGCTGATGGTCACCAGCCTGCTCTTCGCGCTCGGCCTGGCCGCGCTCGGCATGGCGCAGGGCCTCGCGGGGCTCTTCGCGGCCTGGATCGTGATCGGGATCGGCATGGGCAGCGGGCTGTACGAGTCGGCCTTCGCGGCCCTGGTGCGGCTGCACGGCAAGGACGCCCGCACGAGCATCACCGGCATCACGCTGTTCGCCGGCTTCGCGAGCACGGTGGGCTGGCCGCTGTCGGCCTGGCTCGAGAGCCGCTACGGCTGGCGCGACACCTGCTACGCGTGGGCGGTGCTGCACGTGTTGGTCGGGCTGCCGCTGAACGCGCTCCTGCCGCGCGCTGCCCCTGCGGTGCCACCGGTCGACGCCGGTGCCGCCGCGACGGCCGCTGCGTCGGCGCCCGACGAACCGCTGCCGACGCTGCGCGCGACGCTCGTGCTCTCGTTCGTGTTCGCGGCGACGTGGTTCATCTCCACGTCGATGGCGGCGCACCTGCCGCGGCTGATGGAGGCCGCTGGCGCCACCGCGGCCACGGCGATCCTCGTCGGCAGCCTGATCGGGCCGGCGCAGGTGGGCGCGCGCGTGCTCGAGTTCGGCTGGCTGCGCAAGGTGCACCCGTTGCTGTCGGCGCGGCTGGCCGCGGCGCTGCACCCGCTGGGTGCCGCCGCGCTGCTCGCCGGTGGCGCCACCTGGGCGCCGGTGTTCGGCGTGCTGCACGGGGCCGGCAACGGCATCCTCACCATCGCCAAGGGCACGCTGCCGCTGGTGGTGTTCGGCCCGCGCGGCTACGGCCACAGGCAGGGCCTGCTGATGGTGCCGGCGCGCGTGGCCCAGGCAGGCGCACCGTGGCTCTTCGGCGTGGCGCTGGATCGCTGGGGCGCGGGTGCGCTGCTGCTGTCGGCGACGATCGGTGCGAGCGCCTGGCTGGCGCTGCTGCTGTTGCCGCGGCCTGCGCCGTCGCGCTGAGCGGTGGCCGGCCGCACCCGGTCAGCCGCCGCCGCGCTGGATCACGAGGTCATAGCGCTGCATGAACGCGCTGCGCGCATCGGCGTCGGTGTCGATGAAGCGGTACGTCACCTGCAACCGCGGCAGCCGCGCCAGGGCGATGCGGCGCTCGGGCAGCACCTCCCAGTGCAGGTGCAGGCGGCCTGAGCCGATCGTGATCACGGCGTCGGGCCCGCTGGTCACCAGCGGGTGCGCACCGGTGGCCTGCGGCAGCGTGGCGAGCCAGTCGGCCTCGGTGATGCCGTGTTCGCGCTCGAAGGTGGCGGGCACGTCGCGGGGGAACATGGATGCGTCTGCGAGAGGGTCGGTTCAACGGCGCGCGGCGGGGCGGCGCGGCCGCGTCTCGCGCCGCGCCACTTGCTGCAGGTGGTCGGCGAGCAGCCGAGCCGCGGCCGAGACCCGCGGCTCGGCGCGAGAGACGATGACGAAGCGCCGCTCGGCCCATGGTTCGGCCAGCGGTACGAACGCGAGTCGGCCGGCACCGCCGTGCGGCACCGCGGCCTCGAGTGGCAGGATCGCCAGGCCGAGGCCCGCGCCGACGAGCCGGCAGGCGGCGTCGAGTTGCGACACCTGCATGCGGTGCGTCGGCACGCGCCCGACCAGCGCGGCCTGGCGCCGCAGCAGCTGGTCCATCTGCCCACCGGGGCCGATGTTGATCGACGGTTGGTCCAGCGTGTCTTCGTGGCGCAACGAGGCGCGGCGCGCCAGCGGATGGTCCGGTGCCATCGCCACGCACAGGCGGTCGCTGCGGTAGGGCCGCGCGTGCAGGCCGGAGAGGTCGTTCACGCGGTCCCACAGCACGCCCAGGTCGGCATTGCCCTCGCGCACGCCGCGCACGATCTCCGGGCTCATGCGCTCGTCCAGGCTGATCTGCAGCCCGGGGTGCTCGCGGCCGAACGCACCCACGTCGTCGGGCAGCCGCTCGGCCAGCACCGAAGGGCTGGCGAGCACGCGCACGCTGCCCTGCACGCCGCGGCTGTAGGCGCTGAGTTCAACGCGCAGCAGGTCCAGCCCGGACAGCACCTCGCGAGCCCGCACCAGCAGAGCCTCGCCCGCGGCGGTGGGCTCCACGCCGCGGCGGTGGCGCACCAGCAGCGGCACGCCCACCTCGGCCTCCAGCGCCGCCAACCGCTTGCTCAGCGCCGAGGGCACGAGGCACTCGCGCGCCGCAGCGCGCGCGATGTTTCCTTCCTCGCAGACGGCGACGTAGTGCTGCAGCGAAACGGGATCGAGCGGCCTGGGCATGACGTTCCGGATTGGAACGCAGGCGTTGAAAAACGCTCATCCGTGTTCACCACAGGTCACGCCTACAGTCGCGCCATGAATCACGGCTCGACCCCCGTCACGATCCGCGACGTCGGCCTGCGCGACGGCCTGCAGATCCTCCCGCGCACGGTGCCCACGGCGCACAAGCTGCAGTGGCTGCGCGCGGCGCACGCCGCCGGGCTGCGCGAGATGGAGGTGGGCTCGTTCGTGCCGCCGGCGCGGCTGCCGCAGATGGCCGACACCGGCGAGGTGGTGGCCGCGGCGCTGGCGCTGCCCGGCCTCGTGGTCTCGGTGCTGGTGCCCAACCTGAAGGGCGCGCAGGCGGCCATCGCCTCGGGCGCGCACTCGATGCTGCTGCCGCTGTCGGCCAGCCACGCGCACAGCCTGGCCAACCTGCGCAAGACGCCCGACGAGGTGGTGGACGAGATCGCGCGCATCCGAGCGTTGCGCGACGCGTCGGGCTCGGCCTGCCGCATCGAGGTGGGCCTCAGCACGGCCTTCGGCTGCACGATCCAGGGCCGCGTCGACGAGGCCGAGGTGCTGCGCCTGGTGCGCGCGGCGCTGGCCGCCGGGGCCGAGCACGTCAGCCTGGCCGACACGGTGGGTTACGCCGATCCGCTGCACGTGCAGCTGCTGTTCGAACGCTGTCTCGACGCGGTGGGCGACCGGCTCTCGTGCGGCCACTTCCACGACACGCGCGGGCTGGGCCTGGCGAATGTGTACGCCGCGTGGCAGGCCGGCGTGCGCCGCTTCGACGCCTGCGTGGGCGGCATCGGCGGCTGCCCGCACGCACCGGGCGCCAGCGGCAATGTCGCCACCGAAGACGTGGCGTGGCTGTTCGCCGGCATGGGCGTTTCGACCGGGCTGGACGTCGATGCGCTGCTCGCGTTGCGCGAGGCGATCGGCCGCGACTGGCTGCCGGGCGAGGCGCTGCATGGCCACGTGTGGCGCGCCGGATTGCCGAAGACGCTGCGTGCGGAGCTGGCATGAGCAGTCCCGCATCTCCGCAGCTGCCGGTGCCGCAGCCGCTGCGCGGCCTGCGCGTGGTGGAGTTCACCCACATGGTGATGGGCCCGACCTGCGCGATGGTGCTGGCCGACCTGGGCGCGGAGGTGATCAAGGTCGAGCCGGTCGACGGCGAGGGCACGCGGCGGCTGCTGGGCGCGGGCGCCGGCTTCTTCCCGATGTTCAATCGCAACAAGAAGAGCATCGGCATCGAACTGAAGCAGCCCGACGGCGCGGCGGTGGCGCAGCGGCTGGCCCTCTCGGCCGACGTGGTGGTGGAGAACTTCAAGCCCGGCGTGCTGACGAAGTTCGGGCTCGACTACCCGAGCCTGGCTGCGCGCAACGAGCGGCTGATCTACGTCAGCCACAAGGGCTTCCTGCCCGGACCCTACGAGCACCGCACGGCGCTGGACGAGGTGGTGCAGATGATGGGCGGCCTGGCCTACATGACCGGCCGCCCCGGCGACCCGCTGCGCGCGGGCAGCAGCGTCAACGACATCATGGGCGGCCTGTTCGGCGCCATCGGCACGCTGGGCGCGCTGATCCAGCGCGGCATCACCGGGCGTGGCATGGAGGTGCAGTCGGCCCTCTACGAGAACAACGTGTTCCTGATGGGCCAGCACATGCTGCAGTTCGCGGTGACCGGCCGCCATCCGCAGCCGATGCCCGCGCGCGACAACCCCTGGGCCGTGTACGACGTGTTCACCGTGAAGGACGGCGAGCAGATCTTCCTGGCCGCGGTGAGCGACGCGCAGTGGCGCACCTTCTGCGACGTGCTGGGCTACGCCGACCTGAAGGCCGACCCGGCGCTGGCCACCAACAACGATCGCGTGCGCGCCCGGCCGCAACTGCTGGCCACGCTGCGCGAGCGGCTCGCGCACCGCGGTGCAGACGAGCTGGCCGCCACCTTCGAGCGCGCCGGGTTGCCGTTCGCACCGATCCGGCGGCCCGAGGACCTGTACGACGACCCGCACCTGCAGGCCACCGGCGGCCTCGCCGACGTCGAGCTGCCGGACGGCGAGAAGGCTGGGCAGACGGTGAAGACGACGCTGTTCCCGATCACGATGGACGGCTGCCGCTTGCCGGTGCGGCTGCAGCCGCCGCGCCTGGGCGCGCACACGGCCGGGCTGCTCGCCGGCCTGGGCTACACCGGTGACGAGATCGAAGCGCTGCGCGAGCGCACGATCGTGGCCTGACTCGACCGCGATGATCCCCATGACCTCCCGACCCCAACGACACGGAGACACCCCATGACCCACCCCTCGTTGCCGCGCCGCACCCTGCTCGCCGGCCTGGCCGGCACTGCCGCGACGCTGTCGCTGCCGGCGCTCGCACAGTCCGACAAGCCGGTGCGCTTCATCCTGCCCAACGCCACCGGCTCCGGCGTGGACGCGATCACCCGCGCGGCACAGAACGCGCTGGCCAAGGCGTTGGGCCACCCGGTCGTGGTCGACAACCAGCCCGGGGCCGGTGGCATCGTCGGGCTGCAGGCGCTGGCGCGCTCGCCGGCCGACGGCATGGCGCTGGGCGTGGTCTCGAACAACGTGGTGATCTTCCCCAGCGTGCTGAAGAGCATCCCGTTCGACATGCCGGGCGACTTCACGCCGATCGCGGTGTGCGGCTACACGCCGGTGGTGCTGGTGGTGAACCCGAAGGTCGCTGCGGCGAACGCGCGCGAGTTCATCGCGCTGCTGAAGTCGCGCAACGGCGACATGACCTACGCCTCGGGCGGCAACGGCACCATCCTGCACCTGGCCGCCGAAATGTTCCTCGACGAGACCAGGTCCAAGGCGCGCCACATCCCCTACAAGGGCGTCGGGCCGATGCTCACCGACCTGATCGGCGGGCAGGTCGAGTTCGCCACCGCGGCGCTGCCCAGCGTGCAGGCGCACCTGAAGTCCGGCGCGCTGCGCGCGATCGGCGTCGGCACCGCGCAGCGCGTGCCGGCCGCGGCCGACATTCCGACCTTCGCCGAGCAGGGCGTGCCGGGCTACATCGTGGAAGCCTGGTTCGCGGTGATCGCGCCGAAGAACCTGCCCGCCGCCGACGTGAAGCGCGTGCACGCCGCGGTGGTCGCCGCGTTCGCCGACCCCGAGGTGAAGGAGGCCATGGCCCGGCAGGGCAACGTGATCAACGTCGGCCCGGCCGAGGGCGCGATGCCGTTCTTCCGCAGTGAGATGGCGAAGTACGCGCAGATCGTGAAGAAGGCGGGCGTCGAGGCGCAGTGAGCCTCGACCGGACCGGCCGGGTCCTGTTCCTCGCGTCCGACCCGCAGCGCATCCGCGCGCAGCTCGCCGGCGTCGACCTCAAGCGCGAGCAGGCCGGCCCGCTGCGCGACGACCTATCCACCGACGAGATCGCGCCGCTGCCGGCGCTGGTGCATTACGACGCCACGCTGGGCGAGCATGCGCACACCGGCACCACCGCGGGCGGCGAGCGGCCGATCGGCCGCGGCGCGTTGCGGCGTGCCGCCATCGGCGTGCTGGTGGGCGGGCGCCGCTACGGCAAGGGCAGCTCGCGCGAGCACGCACCGGTGGCCGAGCAGGCGGCCGGTGTGTGGCTGGTCATCGCCGAGAGCTTCGAGCGCATCTACCGGCAGAACGCCGACAACCTTGGGCTGCTGACCTCGACCGACCTGGGCCTTGTCGAACGCCTGCAGCGCGGCGAGGTGCCGACGCTGGATGAATTGCTCGCCGGGCGCGACCCGCAGGCCGCGGCGATCCTGCGCGCCGGCGGGCTGCTGCGCTACGGGCTCGGGCCGCAGGCCACTCAGGGTGCGGCGCAGGCCAGCGACGACGAGCCGGCGGCCACCGGTCGCCCGCAGACCCTCTTCGAGAAGATCGTCGCCCGCCACCGCCTGCCGAGCGGATTCGTGCGCGCCGACCTGCGCTACATCCACGAGATCTACACCGGCATGTGCGCGCACCTGCTGGCGCAGCATGCCGGCGAGGAGGTGCGCCTGCACGACCCCGGCAGCATCCTGTGCTTCGAGGACCACTACCCGTACGTCGAGCGCAGCCCGGTGCACGTGATCAACGGCCTCGTGCCCGACGCGCGGCGGCTGTCGCGGGCGCATCGCGCGTTCGCCGAGCGCCATGGACTGCGGGACCACGGGCCGCGCGCCGAAGGCGAAGGTGCGCAGGGCATCTCGCACGCGCTGGTGGCCGAGCGGCATGCATGGCCCGGGCAGCTCGTCGTGGCCACCGATTCGCACACGCCGCATGTCGGCGCGCTGGGTTGCGTGGCCTTCGGCGTGGGCACCACCGAGATGGCCAACGCCTTCCTCACAGGCGCGGTGCGGCTGGGCGCGCCCGAGGTGCTGCGCATCGAGGTCGACGGCGTGCTGCCGGCCGGCGTCTCGGCCAAGGACCTCGTGCTGCACCTGCTGGCGCTGCCGGCAATCCGCGGCGGCGCCGGTGTGGGCCGCGTGTTCGAGTTCGGCGGCAGCGCCGTGCGCGCGCTGGATATCGACGACCGCGCGACGCTGACGAACATGACCGCCGAACTCGGTGGCCTGACAGGCATCGTCGAGCCCGACGAGACCACGGTGCGCTTCCTGGGCGAGCGGCGCGGGGCGGCCTTCGAGATCGAGCCGTGGATGCGCAGCGACCCGGGTGCCGCCTATGCGGCGACGATCCGCGTCGATGCCGGCGCGCTCACGCCGATGGTCGCGCGCCCCGGCGACCCGGGCCTGGGCGTGCCGCTGGCCGCGCTGCCGCAGCGCCCGCGCATCGACATCGCCTATGGCGGCTCGTGCACCGCCGGCAAGCGCGAGGACTTCGCGCAGATGCACGCGGTGCTCGCCTGGGCCGCGGCGCGTGGCCTGCGGGTGGCGCCGCACGTGGCGCTCTACCTGCAATGGGGCACCGTGGATGTCGGCGCACACGCCGCCGCTGCGGGCTGGTTGCCGGCGTTCGAGGCGGTGGGTGCGGAGCTGCTGCGGCCGGCCTGCGGCGCGTGTTCGAACTGCGGGCCCGGGGTGTCGACCTCGGCGGATCAGGTGACGGTGAGTGCGATCAATCGCAACTTTCCCGGCCGCTCGGGGCCTGGGCAGGTGTGGCTGGCGAGCCCGGCCACCGTGGCCGCGAGTGCGATCGCTGGCGAGCTGGTGTCGTTCGACGAGCTGATCGCCCGCCACGCACAGGGCTGAAGGCTCCGGCGCGACCCGCGCGCCGGCCCCAGGGTCAGCCCCCCGCGATGGGCGGCCAGATTGCGAGCACGTCACCCTCCTGCAGCGCGCGCGTGGCGCGCTGCTCGGGCGGGATGAACACCCCGTTGATCAGCACCAGGTGCACCAGCTTCATCGGCAGGTTGAACGGCGCGATGACGTCGGCGATGGTGGCGCCTTCGGCCACCTCCAGCGGCATCTGGTTGCCCACGCGCCGCTCCGGCGGCAGGTGCTCGGTGAGGCTCGCGTAGAGCTTGAAGGTGATCTGCATCGCCCCGCGCTCAGGCGCGCAGGTGCGCGTGCTGGTCCTGCGCCTGCGCGGTGGCGAGATACGCCTCCATCAGCAGCGTCGGGTCGTGCAGCAGCTTGTCCTTCCACGGCCCCAGCGGCACCTGGCCTTCGACGAGCCCGCGCATCACGCCGACGTGCTCGGTCCAGCCGATCGCGTTGCAGCCGATCAGCCGGTCGCCCTGGAACTGCAGCGACAGGTGGCGGCCGGCGGCCTCGTCGGTCATCTCGACGCGCTCGCCGCCCGGCACGCCGGCCCACTGGCCGAAGCTGGCGGAGATCAGGCCCAGCGTGTCGAGCACGTTGATCTGCGTGACGCCGCGCAGTTCGGCGCGCTGCCCGACCATGTTCAGGGCCGCCACGCGCGCCTGCTCGGCCGCGTTGGGCTGGATCGCGCTGACGATGGTGGTGCCGCTGACCTTGTCGAAGGCCTCGGCGCAGTCGCCGGCGGCGTAGACGCCGGGCACGCTGGTCTGCAGGTGCTCGTCGGTCAGTACGCCCAGCAGGCACTTCACCGCGCTGTCCTGCAGGAATCCGATGTTGGGTTTGACGCCGGTGGCGCTGATCACGAGGTCGGCATCGAGCACGGCGCCGGTGGAGAGCTTGACTTTCATGCCGCTGCCGGCGGGCCGCTCGACGGCCTGCACGCGTGCGCCGGTGTGCACCGCCACGCCCTTCTTCTCGCACCACGACTTGATCATGCCGCCGGCGGTCTCGCCCATCATGCGCGGCACCATGCGGTCGCCCATCTCCACCACCGCGAGCTGCACGCCGCGGCCGGCCAGCGCCTCGAGGATGATGCAGCCGATGAAGCCGGCGCCCATCTGCAGCACGCGCGCGCCGGGGGTGGCGAGTTTCATGATCGCGCGCGCGTCGGCCAGCGTCCAGCACGGGTGCACGCCGGGGCCGTCGATGCCGGGGATCGGCGGCGTGTTCGGGCTGGAGCCGGTGGCGATCAGCAGCCGGTCGTAGGGCAGCGTGCGGCCGTCCTCGAGCGTGACGGTGCGGGCGCCGGTGTCGAGCTTCGCGGCCCGCCCGCGCGCGAGTGTGATGCGGCGCTGCGCGTAGTGGTCGGCCCCGTGGCGCAGGTGCGTGCCGTCCTCGCCGATGTTTCCGAGCAGCAGGTAGGGGATCGCCATGCGCGAGTACGGCGCCTCGGGCTCGTCGCCGACGATGGTGACGTCGTCGGCTGGCGCGTGCTTGCGGAGGGTCTCGGCGGCGATGATGCCGGCGGGGCCGGCACCGAGGATCAGGTGCTTCATCGAAAGGCCTGCTCAAAAAGCGCAAGGCGGTGCGCGCACCGCCTTGCCGTCGTCGAAGGATCGAGGGACTACAGGCCGAGGCGGGCGCGTGTCTCGGGCTTGAGAGTGCCGTCGGCGTTCCAGCCGCGCACCTCGTAGTACTTCGGCAGCATCTCCGGCAGCTTGCTGGTCAGGCCCTTGGCCGGGCCGGTCTTGGCCGGCTCGTTCAAGAGGCGCGGCGGCAGCGTGTCGTCCTTGTTGGTGAAGCCGGCGCGGTTGTTGAAGTCGCGCTCCATGTTCCAGATGCGCTCGCCGATCTTCTGCAGGTTCTCGAGCGTGAACTCGTCGCCGCACGCCGCGGCCACCTGCGGCGCCAGGTCCGCCAGGCCCCAGGCGAAGGTGGTGAAGATGCACAGGCCCGAGGAGTCGAAGGCCGCGGTGGCGTCCTGGAACGCCATCACCAGTTCGGGCTTGCCGTCGGCCACCAGCGGGTCGGTCTTCACCGGGATGCCCAGCACCTCGGAGGCCACCGTGTAGCTGCGCAGGTGGCAGGCGCCGCGGTTGCTGGTGGCGTAGGTCAGGCCCATGCCCTGGATGCCGCGCGCATCGTAGGCCGGGAACTCCTGGCTCTTGACGGTCATCGACAGCTCCGGGTGGCCGTACTTCGCGCACAGCCGCTTGCTGCCCTGGCCGATCTCCTTGCCGAAGCCTTCGCCCTTGGCAGTGATCTCGGCGAAGTGCGCCAGCGCCTGCGCCGAGCCGAACTTGGCGTCGATGCCGAGCTGTTCCTTCGTCAGCACGCCCAGCTCGTAGAGCTCCATCACCGCACCGATGGTGGCGCCGAATGAGATCGGATCCATGCCGTGCTCGTTGCACACGACGTTGGCGTACTGCAGTGCTTCCAGGTCATTGACTCCGTTGGCGGCGCCCAGCGCCCAAGCCGCTTCGTACTCGAGGCCGCCCGAGGCGCCCCAGTACTGCGGCTTGTTCTGCACCGTGAAGTGACCCTGGTCGATCTTCTGGATGCGCCCGCAGGCGATGGTGCAGCCGAAGCACGCCTGGTTCGTGACCAGCGGCTTCTTGCCGTCGGTGGCGCGCGGCGTGGCCATCGCCTCTGCCGAGATGTCCTTGGCGCCTTCGAACTGGCTGTCGCGGTGGTTGCGCGTGGGCAGCGCACCGATCTCGTTGATCACGTTCATCAGCACCTGCGTGCCGTAGGTCGGCAGGCCCTGGCCCGTGACCGCGTTGTCGTGCAGGATCTTCTTCTTCTCGTAGGTGACCTTCATGAACTCCTTCGGGTTCACGATGTTGCCCACGCCCTTGGTGCCGCGCACCGCGATCGCCTTGAGGTTCTTGCTGCCCATCACCGCGCCGACGCCCGATCGCCCGGCGGCGCGATGCAGGTCGTTGACCACCGCGGCGAACAGCACGCGGTTCTCGCCGGCGGCGCCGATCGACGACACGCGCATCAGCGGGTCCTGAAGACTCTTCTTGATGATCTCCTCGGTCTGCCACACCGACTGGCCCCACAGGTGCGCTGCGTCGCGCAACTCGGCGGTGTCGTCGTTGATGACCAGGTACACCGGCTTGGCCGACGCGCCCTCGAAGATGACCATGTCCCAGCCGGCCATCTTCAGCTCGGCGCCCCAGTAGCCGCCGGAGTTCGAGCACGCGATCGCGCCCGTCAGCGGCCCCTTGGTGACCACCGTGTAGCGGCCGCCGGTGGAGGCCATCGTGCCGGTGAGCGGGCCGGTGGCCCAGATGATCTTGTTGGCCGACGACAGCGGGTCGACCTTGGGGTCGACCTCCTCGACGAGGTACTTGCTGGCCAGCCCGCGCGACCCGAGGTAGGTGCGCGCCCAGTCCATCTTCAGCGGTTCGCTCTTGACGGTGCCGGCCGTGAGGTCGACACGGAGGATCTTTCCTGCCCAGGACATCTCGTGGCTCCTTATGCCGAGGCTTGTTGGTTGCCGAGCTTGTCGGCCCAGGCCTTCATCTTGTCCAGCCCGGTCCAGTTCGCGTCGATGTAGGTGATGGCACCCGTGGGGCAGGCTTCCGCGCAGGCGGGCTGGCCGCCGCACAGGTCGCACTTCTGCACCTTGCCGGTTTCCTGCACGTAGTTGATGGTGCCGAAGGGGCAGCTGATCGTGCACACCTTGCAGCCGACGCAGGTGCTCTCGGCCACGACCTTGGCGCCGGTGGCCTTGTCGACCGTGATCGCCTCCACCGGGCAGGCGTGCAGGCACCAGGCCTCGTCGCACTGCGTGCAGGTGTAGGGCACCTTGCGGCCGGTCTCGTGGAAGTCGAACACCTTGATGCGCGACTTGGCGGGTACGAAGACCCCGTAGTTCTCGTACGAACAGGCCATCTCGCACTGGAGACAGCCCGTGCACTTCTCGGGATTGATGTGGAGCGTCTTCTGCATGGTCCCCTCTGTGGTGGCACTCGGCACGCACGAGCGCGGCAGCGAGGCCGCACCTATGTTTGTCGATGCCTATCTTTCCCGCGCCGCACGGACCCGCCTACCTGGGGTAACCCCTAGTCGGTCATGCTCCATCATGGAACAGTGCTCGGGTGTTGCACCCCCTGGCCTGCGCCGGGTGCCCGCGGCACGCTCGACCCTCGACGTAAGGACGCCCCCCACGTGACCTCGCAGCTCCCGATCGACATCGCCAGCGCCCGACCGCGCCGCCAGGCCGAGGAGCCGCCGCGCCCCATCGCCGCGGCGCTGCAGCTGCCGGCCGATCACGTGTCGGCGATCGACGACTCGCACGACCGCTGCGCGGCCTTCGGGCTGTCGCGCTTCGAGTCGCCCGACTTCGCGCCGGTCCCGCGCGCCGACCTGGCCGTGGCCCGCGAGCGCAACCAGCGGCTGCACACGCATGCCGCGCCGGTGATGGAGCTGCTGCACGAGCAGATCGTGCACACGCAGAGCATGGTGGTGCTGTGCGACGCCGCCGGCACGGTGATCCATGCGGTCGGCGACGACGACTTCCTCGCCCGCGCCAGCAAGGTGGCGCTGATGCCCGGCGCCAACTGGAGCGAGGCGCGCAAAGGCACGAACGCGGTGGGCACGGCGCTGGTGGCCGAGCGGCCGACGCTGGTGCACGCCGACGAGCACTACTTCCACGCCAACCACTTCCTCACCTGCTCGGCGGCACCCATCCTCGACCCGCGCGGGAACGTGCTGGGCGTGCTCGACGTCTCGGGCGACAACCGCAGCTACCACCCGCACACGATGGCGCTGGTGACGATGAGCGCGCGGATGATCGAGAACCACTGGCTCTCGCAGGACTTCCGCCACGTGCTGCGCGTGCACTTCCACCCGCGCCCGGGCTACGTCGGCACGCTGATGGAAGGCATCCTGGCGATCGGGCCCGACGGCCGCATCGCCGGTGCCAACCGCAGCGCCACGGACCTGCTGGGCACCACCGGCGCGGCCTTGCGGCAGCAGACGCTGGCGAGCCTGTTCGGCACCACCGTGGGCGCGCTGGCCGACCTGGCGCGCTCGCCGCAGGCCGGTGCGATGGTGCTGCACACGGCCGACGGCCGCGCGCTGCAGGCGGTGGTGCGCTTCAATGCCGCGCCGGAGACGGGCGTGGTGGCAGCCGCGGGCCGCCCTGCGGCACCCGCGTTGGTGGCTGCGCGGCCGACAGTGCGAGGCGGCGTCTCGGCCACGGGCCGGACGAACGGCTCAGGGGCAGCGCCGACCCCGAACGGCGCCGCGCTGGCCGCGCTGTGCACCGGTGACGCGCAGGTCGCGGCGCTGGCGCAGAAGGCCCGCCGCGTGCTCGACCGCGACATCCCGATCCTGCTGGTCGGCGAGACCGGCACCGGCAAACGGACCTGGGCGCGTGCGCTGCATGCCGATTCGCACCGCGCCGCGCGGCCCTTCGTGGCGGTGGATTGCGCGTCGATCCCGACGGCCGAACTCGAGGCCGAGCTGTTCGGCCGCGACCTGCCCGCCGCGCAGGGAGGCACGCTGTTCCTGCGGGGCGTGGGCGAGCTGCCGCTGCCGGCGCAGGCACGGCTGCTGCGCCTGCTGCAAGGCGAAGGCGACGGCGTGGCGCCCGACATCGCGCTGATCTGCGCCACCACGCGCCCGCTGCAGGAGTGCATCGCTGCCGGCACCTTCCGCGACGACCTGTACTACCGGCTCGACGGCCTGGCGTTGCGCCTGCCACCGCTGCGCCTGCGCAGCGACGTGCTGCCGCTGGCGCAGCGCCTGCTGGCCACACTGGCGGAACGCGCGGGGCAGGGCCCGGGCCCTGCCCCGGCGCTGTCGCCGGAGGCGGCCGAGCGGCTGCGCGGGTTCCACTGGCCGGGCAACCTGCGCCAGTTGCACAACGCGTTGCGCAGCGCACTCGCCCTGGCCGATGGCGCCGCCGAGATCCGCCGCGAGCACCTGCCCGACGAGATCCAGGGCGGTTTCGAAGAGCCGCCGGGCGCTGCAGCCACTGGTCCGATGGCGACCGCCGATCCGGTGGGCACCGTGTCGCGCCCGCTCGCCGATGTCGAACGCGACGCGATCCGCCGCGCGCTCGACGCCGCCGGCGGCAACGTGTCGGTGGCGGCGCGGCAGCTCGGCGTCAGCCGCAACACGATCTACCGCAGGCTGCGTGCGTAGCGGTGCCGGCCGGCGTTCAGCGCCGCGGCCGGGGCGGGCCCAGCCTCGGTATCCACGCCCCGAGCAGGCCGGCCGCGGCGTAGGCGAGCAGGCCGGTGGCGGCGATGCCCCACGCCAGCGACGACACCGCCGTGAGGAACGACAGCAGCGCCGGGCCGGCGGTGGCGCCGAGGTCGGCCATCAGGCGCCACACGCCGAGGAAGTGGGCGCGGCCCGCCGGCGGCGCGTGGTCTGCGCCCAGCGTCATGATCAGGCCCGAGCTGATGCCGTTGCCGAAGCCGATCACCAGCGCCGCCAGCAGCAGCGTCGCCAGGCCGTGCGTCAGCGGCGTGGCGCAAAGCGCGGTGCCCATGATCACCATCGACGGCACCGCCACCCAGTTGCGGCCCTTGAGGTCCATCAGCCGGCCTGCCGGATAGAACACCAGCATGTCGATGGCGCCCGCGAGGCCGTAGATCAGCGAGGCCACCGAGGCCTCGAGCATCAGGTGGTCGGCCCACAGCGGAATCACCGCCTGCCGGCTGGCGCGCACCGCGCCGATGAGCATCACGCCGAGGCCGACCGTCGCGAACACCAGCCGGTGATTGCGCACCGTCGAGCCCAGCGTCGGTGCGGCGCCGCCGTTGCCGGCCACGGCATGCGGCGGCAGGTCGGGCACGCGCAGCGCCACGGCCAGCGCCAGCAGCATGCCGGCCACACCCACGCCGTACGCCGCCACCAGGCCCCAGTGGTGGATGGCCGCGGCGGCGACGAACGGCCCGAGGAACAGGCCGATGCGCATCACGCCGCCGAGGGTGGACATCGCGCGGGCCCGGTACTCGATCGGCACCGCCTCGGTGAGGTAGCTCTGCCGCGCGAGGTTGAACACCGCCTGCGCCATGCCCACCATGAAGCAGCCCAGCGCGTACACCGGCAGCTGCGAGGTCCACCCGCACAGCACCATCGCCAGCGCCGCCCACACGGCCGCCGCGACGATGGCCCGGCGCTCGCCGTGGCGCATCGTGATCAGCGAGGCCGGCAGGTTGGTGACCAGCGAGCCGATGCCGATCAGCGTGACGATCAGCGCGGCCATCGGCACCGAGGCGCCCAGGTCGCGCGCGCTCAGCGCCACCACCGGCAGCATCGCCCCTTCGCCCAGGCCGAACAGCAGCGACGGCCCGAACGCCGGCACCGCGATGCGGCGCAGCGAGAACGGCGCCTCGCCGCTCACCGCCTGCGGCCCGGAGGCATCATGGTCACGTCACGCGACGTTCACGAGCGGGCGCCCGGCACCGGCACCGTGCCGCCGAGGTGCATGCCGCCGTCGAGCAGCAGCAGCTCGCCCGTGACCATGCGCGCGCCGTCGATCAGCCACACCACGGCCTCGGCCACGTCGTCGGCGGTGGCCGCGCGCTGCAGCGGCGCACGTGCCTCGTAGGCCGCCTGCACCTGCGCCGCGCGCTCGGCGCCGATGCCCACGGCGAACCAGCGCGTGTCGATCAGGCCGGGGCAGACGGCGTTCACGCGCACGTGCGGCGCCAGCGCGCGGGCGAAGTACAGCGTCATCGCGTTCAGCGCGCCCTTCGACGCGATGTAGGCCACCGACGAGCCGATGCCCAGCGATCCGGCGATCGACGACACGTTGACGATGGAACCCTGGGCCGTCTTCAGGTGCGGCGCGGCCGCGCGGATCATCTGGAACGAGCCGCCGGCGTTGACGCCCACCACGCGCTTGAACGTGGCCTCGTCGATCGCGTCCCAGTTGTCGGGACCGGCGAAGCTGGTGACGCCGGCGTTGTTGACGAGCGCGTCGAGCCGTCCGTGGTGCTCGACGGCGGCGCGCACCAGCGCGCGGCACTCGTCGTCGCGGGCCACGTCGGCACGCACCACGAGCACGTCGGCGCCAGCCTCGCGGCAGGCCGCGGCGGTGGCCTGCGCCTCGGCCTCGCTCTTCGTGTAGTTCACCACCACGTCCCAGCCGCGCGCGGCCAGCCGCGCCACCGTGGCCGCGCCCACCCCGGTGCCCGAACCGGTGACGAGGGCGACAGGGCGTGCGGACATGGGCGGATTCCTTGCGGGTGGCGACGACGCGGCGGATTCTCCGCGCAAGCCTGCGCCGCCGCGGGGGCGTCGAGGTCAGAAGGCCTGCGCGAGCCGCAGCCCCAGCCACACCGCGCGCGGCGTGCCGGGTTCGTAGTACCGGCCGTTGGCGTCGTTGACGATCACGCTGCCGACCCAGCGGCGGCCGGTGGCGTTGTCCAGCCGCGCGAGCACGTCCAGCGTGAGGCCCGGCGCCAGCGTGTGGCGGTGGCGTGCGCGCAGAGCCAGCAGCGTGGTGGCGGGCGCGGCCTCGGTGTTGGCATCGTTTGCCACCAGCGGCGACGTGTGGCGAACTTCGATGCCGATGTCCGCATTTGCATGCGGCACCCAGGCCAGCTCGCCGTACAGGTTCGTGCGCTGCGTGCCGGCGATGCGGCTGCCGGCGGGCACCGGCAGGTCGGGCGCCGTGCACGGAATGCCGGCGCAGGTGAGGAAGCCGTCGCGCGTGGTGGCATCCAGCCACGTAGCCGCCACGAGGCCGCGCCAGCCGCGCTGCGGCTGCCACGTCAGCTGCAGTTCGCCGCCGCGCCGCTGCGTGCGGCCGATGTTCTGAAAGCTCTGGCGGCCGCCGCTGTTGGTGGCCACGCCGATCTCGTCGACCGTGCCGATGCGGAACACCGCCGCGTCCACCGCCAGCGCGCCCACGCGCCACTTCGCGCCGGCTTCGAGCTGCCGGCTCTTCTGCGCCTTCAGCGCCGTGTTGAACCCGCCGCTGCCGTCGGGGCGGTAGGCGAGTTCGCCGAGCGTGGGCGACTCGAAGCCGCGTGCGGCGCTGGCATGCAGCGTCAGCGCGCGCGTGGCATCCCAGCGCAGGCCCAGCACGGGATTCACGTAAGCGTCGCGGCGCGCGCCCGAATCGTCGCCGTTGGCCAGGTAACGGTCGGCGGACTGCAGCGACACGCGGCCACCGCGCACGCCTGCGCTCCATGCGAGCGCGTCGCCGACGCGGCCTTCGGCCTGCACGTAGGCATCGGTGCTGCGGGCGCGGTTGGTCTCGTCGCGCCGCAGTGCGCCGAGGCCGCCGTAGACCGGGCTCGTCGCAGGGCCCGTGTAGTTCAGGTAACCCTGCCGGTCGTCCTGCTGCCGGTCGTGCGCGACGCCGGCGACGAGGTCGATCGCATCGCCGCGCCACGTGATGCGCGCGTCGAGCCCGCCGTAGCCGCGCGCGAAGTCGATCACGCCGCCGCCGTGGCGCGGTACGGCCTGCGTGGCGGCGGTGATGGCCAGCCACTGCGTCACGTCGCGCGTGCCCGCGTAGGCCATCAGCGCGGTCTCGACGCCGGGGCCGATGCGGTGCTTCCACTGCACGCCGACCTGCTGCTGCCGCGTGGTCTTGCGCGTGTCGAACTGCGTGGCCTGCGACGTGGTCTGGCGCTCGTCGGCATCGAACTGCGCGCGCGTCAGGCCCAGCGGATCCTCGGCCGGCTGGTCCAGACCGTTGACGTGCAACACCACCTGGTCGTCGCCGTCGCGCCAGCCCAGCCGCACCGCGCCCGAGGTCTTGTGCGCGCTGGCGTGCGGGCGGAAGCCCTCCCATTCGAGCGTGGAGACCGTGGCGCGCACGTCGAGCGTCGGCGACAGCGGCGTGGCCAGCGAGAGCCGCAGCTGGCCGAGCCCGAACGATCCGGCATCGGCAGCCACCTCGGCGCGGCCTGCACGCGCCGGTCCGCTGACGAGCGCGATCACGCCGCCCGAGCTGTTGCCGTACAGCACCGAGTACGGGCCGCGCAGCACCTCCACGCGGTCGGCGTTGGCCAGCACCGCGTGGCTCACCTGGCCCTGCCCGTCGGGCATCGTGGCCGGGATGCCGTCGACCACCAGCCGCACGCCGCGCACGCCGAAGCCAGCGCGGGCGCCGTAGCCGCGTGCGCTGATCTGCAGGTCCTGCGCGTAGTTGTTGCGGTTGGCCACCACCAGCCCCGGCACGCGCGCCATCGCCTCCGACAGGTTGACCATCGGGCCGGCACCCCGCAGCGCCTCGGCGCCGACGAGGCTGATCGCGTAGGGCGCATCGCGCTGCAGGCGCTCGACGACGGAGCCGGTCACCACCACCTGCTGTTCGCCGGGCACGCCTTGCGCGCCCGCGTGCGGCGCTTGCGCGCCCGCGTGCGGCGCGCACAGCGCCACCACGCCGGCGGCCAGCCACGCCTCACGGGAAGGGTACGACGATGGGTGGTACGGACGGCGGTGCGGCATGCCGCGGGAGCCTTCAGCCCGTGTTGCGCAGCCCCGCCGCGATCCCGTTGATCGACAGGTGGATGCCGCGCTGCAGCCGCTCGACCGCGTCACCCTCGCGTCGGCGCCGGTAGCGGCGCAGCAGCTCCACCTGCAGGTGGTTGATCGGGTCGATGTACGGGAACCGGTGCTCGATCGAGCGCGCCAGCGCCGGGTTGGATTGCAGCCGCTCGCCCTCGCCGGTGATCAGCTCCAGCGCCCGGTGCGCGCGCTCCCATTCGGCCTTGATCGCGGCGAAGATGCGCCGCGCCAGCTTGCGGTCCTCCACCAGCTCGACGTAGCGCGCGGCCAACCGCAGGTCGCTCTTGGCGAGCACCATGTCGAGGTTGCTCATCAACGTGCGGAAGAACGGCCACTGGCGGTGCATGCGACGCAGAAGTTCGGTGCGCTGCGCGGCGCCGTCGCCCTTGCCGACCCAGTTCTCGATGGCGCTGCCGAATCCGCACCAGCCCGGCAGCGCCACGCGGCACTGGCCCCACGAGAAGCTCCACGGGATCGCGCGCAGGTCCTCGATCGCGCGGGTGGCCTTGCGTGACGCGGGACGTGATCCGATGTTCAGCCCGGCGATCTCGCGGATCGGCGTGGCGTCGAAGAAGTACTCGGTGAAGCCGGGCGTGCCGTAGACCAGCTTGCGGTAGGCCTCGTAGCTGGCCTGGCTGATGGCCGCGGCGGCTTCGAGGAAAGTGGCCGGCGCGTTCTGCGTCGGGTGCAGCATCGTCGCCTCGAGCGTGGCGGCCACCAGCGTCTCGAGGTTGCGGCGGCCGATCTCGGGGTTCGCGTACTTCGAGGCGATCACCTCGCCCTGCTCGGTGAGGCGGATCTGCCCGTTCACCGTGCCCGGCGGCTGCGCGAGGATGGCCTGGTAGCTCGGCCCGCCGCCGCGGCCGACGGTGCCGCCGCGGCCGTGGAACAGGCGCAGCACGATGCCGTGGCGGGCGTGCAGCTCGTGGAACTGCTGCACCAGCTCGGTCTCGGCGCGGTACAGCTCCCAGTTGCTGGTGAAGAAGCCGCCGTCCTTGTTGCTGTCGCTGTAGCCGAGCATCACGTCCTGCTCGGCGCCGCTGCGCGCCACCATCGCCGCCACGCCGGGCAGCGCGTAGTACTCGCGCATGATCGTCGAGCAGCGCCGCAGGTCGTCGATGGTCTCGAACAGCGGCACCGTGATCAGCGCCGCGCGCGCATCCTCGGCGAGCACGCCGGTGACGAGGCCGCACTCCTTCTGCAGCAGCAGCACCTCGAGCAGGTCGCTCACGTCCTCGGTGTGCGAGATGATGCAGTGGCGGATGGCCTCGGCGCCGTAGTTGTCGCGAGCCTGCCGCGCGGCCTCGAAGATCGCCAGCTCCGTCTGCGCCAGCGGCGAGTACGTGGCGCCGTGCACGCGCAGCGGGCGCGCGTCGTCGAGCAGCCGCACCAGCAAGGCACGCCGTGCGGGCTCGTCGAGGGTCGAGTAGCCGGCCTCGATGCGCGCCACGCGCAGCAGCTCGGCCACCACGGCCTCGTGCTGGTCGGAGCTCTGGCGCAGGTCCAGCGTGGCGAGGTGGAAGCCGAACACGTGCACCGCGCGGATCAGCGGCGCCAGCCGCGGCGACACCAGCGCCTGGGCGTGGTGCGCGTGCAGCGAAGCCTCGATGGTACGCAGCTCGGCCAGGAACTCGGCCGGTCCGCCGTACGGGTTCTGCGGCGGCACCGCGTGGCGCAGCGCCTCGGTGCCGGTGAGCTGCTGCAGCGTGGCCGCCAGGCGCGCGTAGATGCCGATCAGCGCGCGCCGGTAGGGCTCGTCCTCGCGGTGCGGGTTGGCGTCGGGCGACGCGGCCGCCAGCGCCGCCATCTCGGGCGAGACGGGCGCCAGCGTGCCCGAGATCGAGAGCTCGCCGCCGAGCGCGTGCACCTCGCGCAGGTAGAAGCGCAGCGCCACCTCGCACTGGCGTGACAACGCGTGCTTCAGCGTGCCGGCGTTGACGTTCGGATTGCCGTCGCGGTCGCCCCCGATCCAGTGGCCCATGCGCAGGAAGTGGCCGACGTCGTGGCCGGCGAGCGCCCGCTCGACGTCGCGGTACAGCCGCGGGATCTCGCGCAGGAAGGTGGCCTCGTAGTACGAGAGCGCGTTCTCGATCTCGTCGGCCACGGTGAGCTTGCTGGTGCGCAGCATGCGCGTCTGCCACAGCTGCGTGATGCGCGCCCGCAGCAGCGCCTCGTTGTCGGCCAGCTCCTGCGGCGTCGGCATGTCGTCGCGCGCGGCCACCAGCTCGGCGATGGCGCGCTCGGCGTCGAGGATGCTCTTGCGCTGCACCTCGGTGGGGTGCGCGGTGAGCACCGGCGAGATGTAGGCCTGTGCCAGCACCCGTGCGATGTCGGCGGCGCGGTGGTCGGCACGGTGCAGCCGCTCGAAGGCCATCGCCAGCGAGCCTTCGCGCAGCGTGCCCTGGCCCTGGCGCTCGTGCACCTCGCTACGGCGCACGTGGTGGCGGTCCTCCGCGATGTTGGCCAGGTGCGAGAAGTAGCTGAAGGCGCGGATCACCGTCACCGTCTCGTCGGCGCTGAGGTTCTTCAGCAGCCGGTCGAGCACGCGGCCGGCGCTGGCGTCGCGCTTGAGCCGGTAGGCCACCGACAGCGTGCGCACCCGTTCGATCAGCTCGTAGGCGGCGCTGCCGGCCTGCTCGCGGATCACGTCGCCGAGGATCCGGCCGAGTAACCGGATATCCTCGACCAGGGGCCGATTCTTGTCGGATGCACTGGAACGGGGTCCCCGTTTTGGTGCAGCGGCTTTGGGCATGGGCGAGGCTCCGGTGATGTAACCGAGTTACCGATGCTACACGCTGGCATCATGCGTCGCATGCCTTCCACGATCATCGCCACCCGCGAAAGTCGCCTCGCGCTGTGGCAGGCCGAGCACGTGCGCGACCTGCTGCGCGAGCGCCTCGGCCTCACCGTCGAGCTGCTGGGCATGACCACGCGCGGCGACCAGATCCTCGACCGCACGTTGTCCAAGGTCGGCGGCAAGGGCCTGTTCGTGAAGGAGCTGGAGACGGCGCTGGAGGAAGGCCGTGCTCACCTGGCCGTGCACTCGCTGAAGGACGTGCCGATGGTGCTGCCCGAGGGCTTCGTGCTCGCTTCGGTGCTCGACCGCGAGGACCCGCGCGACGCGTTCGTCTCCAACCGGTACGCCGATCTGGCGGCGCTGCCGCAGGGCGCGATGGTCGGCACGTCGAGCCTGCGCCGCGTGGTGCAGCTGCTCGCCGCGCGCCCTGACCTGAGGATCGAACCGCTGCGCGGCAACCTCGACACGCGGCTGCGCAAGCTCGACGACGGCGGCTACGACGCCATCGTGCTGGCCGCGGCAGGCCTCAAGCGGCTGGGCCTCGCGTCGCGCATCCGCGCCGTGTTCGAGCGCGACCAGATGCTGCCGGCCGCCGGGCAGGGTGCGCTGGGCATCGAGGTGCGTGCCAGCTCGACGACGTTGGCGGCGCAGCTGGGCTCGCTGGCGCATCGGCCGACCTGGCTGGCCGTCTCGGCGGAGCGGGCCGTGTCGCGCACGCTGGGCGGCAGCTGCAGCGTGCCGCTGGCCGCGCACGCTTGGTGGGAAGGCTCCGCACTGCGCCTGCAGGCGGCGCTCGGCGACGCCGAACGTCCGCTGGAGCCGCTGCTGCGCGCCGAAGGCCGCGCCGACGCGCCCGACGAGGCCGCCGCCGAGGCGCTGGGCGTGCAGGCGGCGCGTGCGCTGCTCGACCAGGGCGGCAGCGCCTACCTCGGCCACTGACCGGAGGTCACGCATGACGGGCCCGCGCGTGCTCGTGACGCGCCCGCAGGCCCAGGCCGCGGCGTGGGTGGCCGAACTGCAGGCCGAGGGCCTGCCCGCAGTGGCGTTGCCACTGATCGAGATCGCGGCGCTGGAAGACGATGCACCGCTGCGCACCGCCTGGCGGCAGCTCTCCACGCGGGCTTTCGTGATGTTCGTCAGCGCCAATGCGGTGGAGGCGTTCTTCGCGTCGCGCCCGGACGGCGTGGCGTGGCCAACGGGCACGCAGGCCGGTGCCACCGGGCCGGGCACGGTCGCGGCGTTGCGGCAGGCCGGCGTGCCCGCGGCCTGCCTGCGCGCACCGGCCGCCGATGCCCCATCGTTCGACGCCGAGGCACTGTGGGCCGTGGTGGCCCGCGAGCCGCTGGCCCGCTGGCAGGGCGCCCGGGTGCTCGTCGTGCGCGGCGAGGAGGGGCGCGAGTGGCTCGCCGAGCGCTTCCGCGAGCACGGGGCCGAGGTCGACTATCTGGCGGCCTACAGGCGCATCGAGCCGCCGTGGTCGAGCGAGGAATCTGCCGCGTGCGATGCCGCGCTGGCCCGGCCCGAGGCGCATGTCTGGCTCTTCTCCAGCAGCGAGGCCGTGCACAACCTGCGCGGCCTGCGCCCGGCCGCCGATTGGTCGCGCTCGCGCGCCGTGGCCACGCATGCGCGCATCGCCGCCGCGGCCCGCGGCCTCGGCTTCGGCAGCGTGGCGGTGTGCGCGCCGTTGCCTCGGGCGGTGGTCGAGGCAGCGCGGACGTTCCCGGCGTAGGGTCCTGCACAGCCGCGGGTGGGCGCGGGCGATCGCTGCTGCGGCGACTCCTAGAATCCCAGCCGTCGTGAACGAAGCCCCCGTCTCCGCCGTCGACGCTGCCCCCGCGCCCGAGACGGCCCCGGCCGCGCCGTCGCCGACGCCTCCGTCGAACGCCCGCTGGATCGCCGTCGGCGCCGCACTGCTCGCGGCGCTGAGTGCCGCCGCGGTGGTCTTCGCCTGGAACACGCAGCAGCGCGTGAAGGCGCTCGAGACCGAACTGGTGCGCCGCCAGCAGGACAGCTCCGGCCAGGCGGCCGAGGCGCGCATCGCGGCCAAGGCGGCGCAGGAGCAGGCCCGCGAGGCCAGCGCCAAGCTGGCGCTGCTCGAAGCGCGTGTGGCCGAGACGACGATGCAGCGCTCGCAGCTCGAGGAACTGATCCAGGCACTGGCCCGTTCCCGCGACGAGAACGTGCTCGCCGATCTCGACGCGGCGATCCGCGTGGCGCTGCAGCAGACCGCGATCACAGGCAGCGCCGAGCCGCTGCTGGCCACGCTGCGGCAGGCCGACGAGCGGCTCGGCCGCTACAACCAGCCGCGCCTGGAGCGTGTGCGCCGCGCCATCGCGCAGGACCTCGACCGGGTGCGCGCTGCGGGCGTGGTCGACCTCACCGTGCTGACGATCCGGCTCGACGAGGTCATCCGCCAGGTCGACGACCTGCCGCTGCTGTCCGCCGCCGACAAGCGCATGGGCACGCGCGCGCCGGCCCCCGCGGCGTCGGCCGCCAGTGCAGGCAGGGGCCTGGGCGATCGTGCCGCGGCCGCCTGGGAGCTGATGCTCGCGCAGGTGTGGACCGAGGTGCGCAACCTCGTGCGCGTGACGCGCATCGAGAACCCCGACGCGATGCTCGTCGCGCCCGACCAGGCCTTCTTCCTGCGCGAGGGCCTGAAGCTGCGGCTGCTGAACGCGCGGCTGGCGCTGCTCTCGCGGCAGTTCGACACCGCCGGCTCCGACCTGCGCGAGGCCCAGGCGGCGCTCTCTCGCTACTTCGAGCGTGACCACCGCCGCGTACAGCTGGCGCTGGAGACCGTGCGGCAGGTGGCGACGCAGGCGCGTTCGGTGGCCGTGCCGCGGCCCGATGCGACGCTGGCGGCGATCGCCACCGCGAACGCGGCCGCGGTCGGGCGCTGATGGACCGGCCTCTGCAGCCCTGACGCATGCGCGGCATCGTCTGGCTCATCCTGCTGTTCGTGGTGGCCGTGGTGGCCGCCACCACGCTGGGCAGCAACGACGGCATCGTCAGCATCTACTGGAGTGGCTGGCGCACCGACCTGTCGCTGAACTTCTTCGTGCTGCTGGTCGTCGGGTTCTGCCTGCTGCTGGTGCTGGCGGTGCAGGCCTTCATGGCCATCACCACGCTGCCGCAGCGGGCCAGCGAGTGGCGCGGGCTGCGCAAGGAACGCGCGGCGCAGGCTGCGCTGCGCGAGGCGCTGGCCGAGTACCACGGCGCGCGCTACGGCCGCGCGCAGAAGGCCGCAGCGCGTGCGCTGGACATCCAGGCCGACACGCCGGCGCTCCAGGCCGACACCGAGTTCACCGTGCTGGCGCAGCTGCTGGGCGCCGCCAGTGCCCACGCCCTGCAGGATCGCCCGCGGCGGGATGCCTTGCTGGCGCACGCGATGCCCGGCCCGCAGCGCAAGGCCAGCCGCGCCGACGACGGCGTGCGGCTGCTGGCCGCGGAGTGGGCGCTGGAAGACCGCGACGGCCCGCGCGCCCAGGCGCTGCTGGCCGAACTGCCCGCCGGCGTGGCACGTCGCACGCAGGCGCTGCGGCTGAAGCTGCAGGCTGCGCGGCTGCTGCGCGACGGTGCCGGCGCTCTGCACACCGCGCGGCTGCTGGCCAACCACAACGCCTTCTCCGAAGCCGCCGCCCTGAGCCTGCTGCGCTCGCTCGCCTTCGACGCGCTCGACGCCACGCACGACCCGCAGCAGCTGCAGCGCACCTGGGACCTGCTCGACGCAGCCGACCGGCGCGACCCGTACGTGGCCGCGCGTGCAGCTGCGCGTGCCGGGCAGCTCGGTGCGGCTGCCCTGGGCCGCAGCTGGCTGCGCCCGTTCTGGGATCGCCTGCAGGACGTCGACCGCGATGCCCGCGAGCAGCTCGCGCTGGCGCTGATCGCCTCCGTCGATGGCATCGCCGCCGAGCAGGCCGACTGGCTGCCGCGGCTGGACTCGGCAGCCGCGGCCGGCAGCCACGGCCCCGCGGTGGCCGCCGCCGTGGCCATCGCCTTCGCCGAGTGCCGGCTGTGGGGCATGGCGCGGCGCCCGCTCGAAGCCACGGCCTCCGCCGCCACGTTGCCCGGCCCACTGCGCCGCCGCGCGTGGCGCAGGCTCGCCGAGCTGGCTCGAGAGGAAGGCGATGCCGAGCGCGAGCGAGCCTGCGAGCGCGCGGCCGCGGCCATCGATTGAGCTATACTTTCGCGCTTCGCGGCTGTAGCTCAGCTGGATAGAGTACTTGGCTACGAACCAAGGGGTCGTGGGTTCGATTCCTGCCAGCCGCGCCAACCACACCGACGGGTCAGTTCCGATGAGGAACTGACCCGTTCGTCATTTCGGCGGCGTCGACGCGGCCAGCAGCCCGCGCCCGATCACCTGCGCCTGGATCTCGGCGGCGCCCTCGAAGATGCTGAGGATGCGCGCGTCGCACAGCACGCGGCTGATCTCGAACTCCAGCGAATAGCCGTTGCCGCCGTGGATCTGCAAGGCGGCGTCGGCGTTGCCCCACGCCGTGCGCGCGGCCAGCAGCTTGGCCATGCCGGCCTCGATGTCGCAGCGGCGGCCGCGTTCCTTCTCGGCGGCGGCGTGCAGCGTGAGGCTGCGCGCGATCAGCGTCTCGGCCACCATCATCGCGAGCTTGTCGCCCACGCGCGGGAACTCCACCAGCGCGCGGCCGAACTGGCGGCGGTCGTTGGCATAGCGCCAGCCCAGGTCGTAGGCGCGCCAGCCCACGCCGACGGCGCGCGCGGCGGTCTGGATGCGCGCGCCCTCGAAGGTCTGCATCAGCTGGCGAAAGCCCTGGCCGCGCACGCCGCCGAGCACGCCGTCTGCCGGCACCTCGAAGCCGTCGAAGGCGATCTCGTACTCCTTCATGCCGCGGTAGCCGAGCACCGGGATGTCGCCGCCGCGCATCCCCGGCGCGGGGAACGGGTCGTCATCGGTGCCGCGCGGCTTGGGCGCGAGGAACATCGTCAAGCCGTCGTGACCGGCGACGTCGGGCTCGGTGCGCGCCAGCAGCGTCATCAGGTCGCTGCGCGCGCCGTGCGTGATCCAGATCTTGTTGCCGTCGATGCGCCAGCGGCCATCGGGCTGCAGCGTTGCGCGCGTGCGCAGCGACGCGAGGTCGGAGCCGGCATCGGGTTCGGTGAACACCGCCGTGGGGATGACCTCGCCCGAGGCCAGTTTCGGCAGCCAGTGCGCCTGTTGCGCGGGCGTGCCGGCCGCCGCGATCAGCTCGCCGGCGATCTCCGAGCGCGTGCCCAGCGAGCCGGCGGCGATCCAGCCGCGGCTCAGCTCCTCGGTGACGATGCACATCGCCCGCTTGCCCAGGCCCATGCCGCCATGCTCGGCGGGGATGCAGATGCCGAACACGCCGAGTTCGGCGAGCTGGTCGATCACCGCGTGCGGGATCAGCTCGTCGGCCCGGTGCCAGTGGTGCGCGTGCGGCGTGATCTCGCGCTCGGTGTAGCGGCGGAACTGGTCGCGGATCAGGTCCAGCTCGTCGTCGAGCGTGGTCTCGGTGATCGGCGTGCCGCTGCGCAGCGCCGCGACGATCGCAGCGCGTGCCTCGGGGCCGCCGGCGGTCTGCAGAGCCACGCAGGCCGGGTCGGCGCGCAGCGCGGCGGCAGCGTCGTCGAGGCCGAGTTCCTGCGGCCGGAAGATCTCGCCCGGCCCCATCGGGATGCCGCCGGCGAGCTGCGCCAGGTATTCGTCGATGCCCACCGCGAGCAGCTGTGCATCGAGGTCGCCCAGGCGGCCGGCTTCCGCCAGGCGCTGCGCGGCTTCGGCGGCGCGCACCACGGCTTCGGCCGTGGTGACCGTCCACGCGCAGCCGTGCAGGGCGCGCTGGTGCACGTGCATCGCGGGGGCATCGGGCCGGCCCCCGCGGCACAGCAGCACGCGCGCGGCCTGCAGCGTGGCGTCGGCATGTCGGCGCGCGGCCGCAGCGGCGCCGGTCAGGTGGGCGAGGATCTCGGGAGCGGTTGCGGCCATCGGCGGGGTGGATGTGATGCAGGGCTACCCCGCCGCGGCGCCGGCCACCAGCCTGGCGTCGTGCAGCCGGCCGATGTGGGCGGCGTCGAGCTTCAACACGTCGGCCAGCACGGCGTCGGTGTGCTCACCCAGATGCGGCGCGCGCGGCACCGGCTCGCGCGGCACGCCGGCCCAGGTGGCGGCTGCACCGGGAGCGGCGTAGAGGTCGCCGCTCGGGTGATCGATCGTCGAGAACAGCGGCGACTCCAGCGAGAGCCGCGGATCCTCGGCCAACGCGCGGGAGAGCGGCCGGTACACGCTCCAGCACACGCCGCGGGCGTCGAAGCGTTCCCGCAAATTGGCCAGCGGCCGCGCGCCGATCGCCTGCTCGACGATCGGGAAGAGTTCCGCGCGGTGGATGAAGCGCTGCCCTTCGTCGCGCGCGAAGGACACGCCGAGCCGCGCCTCCAACTGCGCCACCGCGGCCTCGAGCTGCAGCGCCGCGAGCAGCGACGACCACTGCTTCGCGGTGATCGCGGCCACCATCACGCGCGCGCCGTCGGCGGTGGCGAAGTCGCGGCCGAAGGCGCCGTAGAGATCGTTGCCCAGCCGCGGCCGGTCGCCGAGGAAGAGCGTCTCGGCGATCTGCCCGGTGTGGCCCAGCGCGCTCATCGCCACGTCCGACAGCGGCACCGTCACCTCCTGCCCGCGGCCGCTGCGCAGGCGGTCGCGTTCTGCGGCCAGCAGCGCCATCGCGGCGTAGGCGCCGGTGTAAAGGTCCCACGCCGGCAGCACGTGGTTCACGGGCTCGTCGGCCATCGCCGCGGGGCCGGTCATCAGCGGCACGCCGATCGCGGCGTTGACGGTGTAGTCCAGCGCCGTGTCGCCGTCGCTCCAGCCCATCACGCGCACCGAGATCAGGTCTGCGCGGCGCCGCGCCAGCCGCTCGTGCGCGAGGAAGCCGTCGCGCGGGAAGTTGGTCACCAGCACGCCGGCGTCGGGGCCGGGCGCGGTGATCAGCTCGGCGATCAGCTCGCGGCCCTCGGGGCGCGCGAAGTCGATGGCGATCGAGCGCTTGCCCTTGTTCAGGCCTTCCCAGTAGTAGCTGGCGCCGTTGCGCGCCACCGGCCAGCGGCGGAAGTCGGGACCTCCGCCGATCGGGTCGATGCGGACCACCTCGGCGCCGAGCTGCCGCAGGTGCAGCGCGCACGACGGCGCCGCGATGAACGACGCGCACTCGACGACGCGCAGCCCGGCGAGCAGCGTGTACATCAGCGCTCCTGTTCGACGCCGTGCCCGGCGCGCACGCCACTCAGCAGCCCGCGGTGCACGTGCCCGCGCCGTCGAACGACATCGTGCGGCCGGACAGCGGCACGTGCACCGGCACCTTCACCGCCTTGATGAAGGTCTCGGTCTTGCTGCCCGGCCGCACCTTGCCCTGCACCGTGCCCACCTCGTTGGCGTGCGAGGCGATCACGGCGGCCGGCTTGATCAGTTCGTTGATGACGAAGGCCGCCTCGCGCGGGCCGGTGGTGAAGCCGTCGCCGATGTTCATCACTGCCAATTTCGCGTGATACAGGTCGCGCACCACGCGCTCCTGGTCGGCGGTGACGCCGGTGTCGCCCGAGAGGTAGGTGACGAGGCCGTTGCTGAAGGTGAGCACGTAGCCGGTGGCCAGGCCCACGTCGCCGGCGATGCCGGCGGCCTTCATCATGCGGCCGAGCTCGCCGCCGATGAAGTCCGGCACCACGCCGTTGCTGTGCATCGCGGTGACGGTGGCGATGCGCACGCCGCCCACCACCACGCTGCCGCCGAAGCGCGCGAGGATCGAGTCGGCCGGGTTGCCGCCCGCGGCTTCCATCTTGGCGGCGAAGAAGGGCGGCATCTCGCTGCCGGTGACGACCTTGGCCTTCTTGGCCACCGCGATGCTCACGGCGCTGGTGGCCGGCAGTGCCGACACCGACATGTCGGGCGCCTCGCAGCTGCCCGAGTTCGGCGCCTTGCTGTGGGCATTGCCGACGTGGTCGCCGTGCATGTGAGTGACGAGCACGACGTCGATCTTCCCCAGGCGCGGGTCGGCAGCGCCCGCCACGGTGCGACCCGGGTCGTACAGCAGGCGGGTGCCGTTCGGGTCCTCGAAGACCAGCGCGCGGTCCTGCGGGCAGAACTCGCCCTCGATGCCGCCGAGCGGCGTGACCTTCACGAGGCCCTGGGCCCACGCGGGCGCGGACAAGGCAATGGCGGTGGCCGCGAGGCCGGCGCGGGCGAGCGGACGGATGCGTGAGGGGTGCATGGCGGGTCTCCGGCGTCGTGTGAGCGGCGCATTGTCGTCAGCTTCGGCGGCCCGCGGACCCCGGGCGGCTCCGGGGTCCGCCCCGATGGCGCGCCGGGGCCGGCGTGCCAGCATGCACCGCAGACACCGGCGCCGCGACCGGTGCGAGGAGACGCGCCATGTACGCCGGAGCCCACCCCCACCTGCACCCCGACCGGCCGGCCTTCATCATGGCCACGAGCGGCGAGGCGGTGACCTACGCCGAGTACGAGCGCCGCACCAACCGGCTGGCGCACCTGCTGCGCGGCGAGGGCTTGAAGCGGCTCGACCACTACGCGATCTTCATGGAGAACAACAGCCGCTACCTCGAGTGCAACGGGGCCGGCGAGCGTGCCGGGCTCTACTACACCTGCATCAACTCCTACCTGGGCGCCGACGAACTGGCCTACATCGTCGACAACAGCGAGTCGCAGGTGCTGATCACGTCGATCGCGCGGCTGCCGGTGGCGCGAGAGGCGCTCGCGCGCTGCCCGCGCGTGCGGCGTTGCCTGGTGGTGGGCGGCGGCGAGGCGGTGCGTGCGCTGGGGGATGCGCGGTTCGTCGACTACGCCGAAGCGGTGGCCCGCCACCCCGACACGCCGATCGCCGACGAGTGGCTGGGCACGCCGATGCTGTACTCGTCGGGCACCACCGGTCGACCCAAGGGCATCCTGCGGCCGTTGCCCGAGAACCCGCCGTCGCAGCCGCTGCCGCTGTTCCATTTCCTGAACAAGCTGTGGCAGTGCGAGGAGGGCATGCGCTACCTGTCGCCGGCGCCGCTGTACCACTCGGCGCCGCAGGCCAACGTGTCGCTGGCCATCCGCAACGGCGGCACGGTGGTCATCATGGAGCACTACGACCCCGAGCAGTACCTGGCACTCGTGCAGCGGCACCGCATCACGCACACGCAGCTGGTGCCGACGATGTTCAGCCGCATGCTCAAGCTGCCCGAGGAAGTGCGCGCGCGGTACGACCTGTCGTCACTGAAGATCGCGATCCACGCGGCGGCGCCATGCCCGGTGCCGGTGAAGGAGCAGATGATCGGCTGGTGGGGCCCGATCATCCACGAGTACTACGGCGCCACCGAGGCGATGGGATTCACCGCCTGCGACACCGCCGAGTGGCTGGCCCACCGCGGCACCGTGGGCCGCGTGCTGATGGGCGACCTGCACGTGCTCGGCGACGATGGCCAGCCCGCGCCGCAGGGCCAGCCCGGCGAGCTGTGGTTCAAGACCGCCAACCCGTTCGAGTACTTCCGCGACCCCGAGCGCACCGCGCTCACGCGTTCGGCCGACGGCACGATGACCACCGTGGGCGACGTGGGCTACCTCGACGCCGACGGCTTCCTGCACCTCACCGACCGCTCGACCTTCATGATCATCTCGGGCGGCGTGAACATCTACCCGCAGGAGTGCGAGAACCTGCTGATCACGCACCCGCAGGTGGCGGATGCCGCCGTGTTCGGCGTGCCCAACGAAGACCTCGGCGAGGAAGTGAAGGCGGTCGTGCAGCCGATGCCCGGCGTCGCAGCCGACGACGCCTTCGCGCAGCAGCTCATCGGATTCTGCCGCGAGCACCTCGCCCACCTGAAGTGCCCGCGCAGCGTGGACTTCATGGACCCGCTGCCCCGCCTGCCCACCGGCAAGCTCTACAAGAAGCCGCTGCGCGACCGGTATTGGCAAGGGCACGGTACGAGCAGGATCGTCTGACGATCCTGCCCGCGGGTCGCGGTCTACTCACCGTCCATAGACTTTTCCGAACAGCACCCAGGTCTTGCCTTCGAAGCGCTGCAGCTGCTCGCGCTCGATGGGGTAGAAGTCGTCGGGACCGGTCTTCACGTTCACCCCTGGCAGCAGCATCGGCAGCGTGAGGTCCAGGCTCGCGGCCTGCTTCATCACGTTCTCGCGCGTCAGGTTGTCGCCGGCCTGCTTGAGCACCTGCACCAGGCCCTGCGCCACGTTGTAGCCGTAGACGTTGAAGCCGTCGGCCAGGTTGCCGGAAGGCATGTATATCTTCATGAAGGCCACCCAGTCCTGGAAGCCCTTGTCGTTGGCCCACTGCGGGTCGGTCGGGTCCTTGATGTAGGCGGTGCTGATCACGCCTTGCGCGTTGTCCAGCCCCGCCGGCGTAAGCACCGAGCCCACCGACGACGACACGTTGTTCAGGTAGTGCACCGGCTTCCAGCCGATCTCCGCTGCCTTCTTGATCGCCTGCGCCGCGAACTTCGGCGTGGTGATGTTGAAGAACACGTCGGCGCCCGCGGCCTTCAGCGAGACGATCTGGCTGTCCACCGTCGGGTCGGTGACCTCGTAGGTGACCTTCGAGACGATCATCGTCCTGGCCTTGTCGCCCAGGCCGTCCTCGAAGCCCTTCAGGTAGTCCTTGCCGTAGTCGTCGTTCTGGTAGAGCACGCCGATCTTCGCGTTCGGCTTGGTCTCCAGGATGTGCTGCGCGTAGATGCGGCCCTCGGCCTGGTAGGTGGGCTGCCAGCCCATCGTCCACGGGAACTCCTTCGGGCTGCCCCATTTGGTGGCGCCGGTGGCCACGAAGAGCTGCGGCACCTTCTTCTGGTTCAGGTACTTCTGGATCGCCGTGTTCGACGGCGTGCCCAGCGGGTTGAAGACGATCAGCGCCTCCTCCTCCTCCACGAGCTTGCGCGCCATCTCCACCGTCTTGGCCGGGTTGTAGCCGTCGTCCAGCGCGATCAGCTTCAGCTTGCGGCCGTTGACGCCGCCTTCGGCGTTGACCTTCTCGAAGTACGCGCCGATCGACTTGCCGATCGTGCCGTAGGCCGAAGCGGGGCCGGAGTACGGGTGGATCGCGCCGATCTTGATCTCCTTGTCGTCGGCGCCGGGGTCGTACTTCTTCTGCGCGTACGCGGTGCCGGGGCCCAGGGCCGCCAGGGCGAGGCCGGCCAGGGCCAGCCGCAGGTATGTGATGCGCATCTCAGGTCTCCTTGGGTGTCGTCGTGGGGAGGACAGGAACCGCGCCCGCGGCCGCCGCCGGCTTCGAGCGCCCGTGCACGCGCAGCCACAGCCTGCGCAGCAAGCCCATCACGCCGGTGGGCATGAGGTACATGAAGGCGATCAGCAGCACGCCGTAGATCGCCGCCGGGGCCGACTTGGAGATCTCGTCGGCGATGTTCGGCACGAACTGGATGAAGATCGCCCCGAAGAACGCTCCGGGGATCGACGCCAGGCCGCCCACCACCATGCCCACCAGCAGGAAGATCGACAGCGTGACGGTGTAGCTGTCGGGCGAGACGAAGGCGATCACCGAGGCGCCCAGCGCGCCGGCCACGCCGGTGTATGCGGCCGAGACGCCGAAGGTCAGCGACTTGAAGATCGGCAGGTTGATGCCCATCGCGCCGGCTGCGATCGGGTGGTCGCGGATCGCGATCAGCGCGCGGCCGATGCGCCCGCGCAGCAGGTTTCATGCGAGCACGAACATCACCACCGTCACCGCCAGCGTGTACACGTACAGCCAGCGGTCGGCATTGAACGGCTGGCCGAGGAAGCGGAAGGTGAACGGCGGCTCGGGCTTCGTGAGCACGATGCCCTGCACGCCGCCCGTGTACGCCTCCAGCGCCTTGTACTTGAGCAGCTGCGGCACCGCCAGCGCCAGCGCCAGCGTGGCCACCGCCAGGTAGTGCCCGCCCAGCCGCAGCGCCGGGAAGCCCATCAGGAAGCCGAACACGAAGCACACCGCGCCGGCCAGCGGCAGCGTGGTCCAGTACGGCAGCCCGGCGCGCTCCATCAGGATCGCCGCCACGTAGGCGCCGATCGCGTAGAAGGCGCCGTGCCCCAGCGAGATCTGCCCGTTGTAGCCGGTGAGGATGTTCAGCCCGAGGATGGCGATGGCATACACCAGCACCAGGTTGAACTGGAACACGCGGTAGTTCTTGACCAGGAACGGCAGCACCAGCAGCGCCGCCACCGCGGCGGCCACCGCGAGCCAGAGCCAGGGGCTGCGCTTCGCGTTCATACGCGCGTCACCACCCGCTTGCCGAACAGGCCCGCGGGCATCAGCGTCAGCGTGCCGACGATCAGCACCAGCGCCACGGTGAGCTTCAGCTCGGTGCCGATGACGTACGCGCCCAGCAGGTTCTCGAGCACACCGACGATCAACCCGCCGACCACCGCGCCGATCGGGTTGTCCACGCCGCCCAGCAGCGCGGCCGCGAAGCCGTACAGCAGGATGCCGGCCATCATGTTGGGGTCGAGGAACACCACCGGCGCCACCATCATGCCGGCCACCGCGCCGATCGCCGCGGCCAGGCCCCAGCCCACCGCCAGCATCCACGACACGCGGATGCCCACCAGCCGCGCCGACTCGGGGTTCAGCGCCGCCGCGCGCATCGCCAGCCCCAGCGGCGTGTAGCGGAAGAACGCGTACAGCGTCAGCAGCACCGCCATCATCACGAGGAACGAGCCGAACTCGTGCGCCGAGAAGTAGCCCGTCTTCAACATCGACTCCTGCGGGAAGGGGCTCGGGAACGACTTCACCGTGTGGTCGAAGATCCAGCCGGCCAGCGCGTTGAAGATCAGCAGCAGGCCGATGAAGACGTTGACGTTGGTCAGCACCGGCGCCTTCTCCACCGGCCGCAGGATGAGCCGCTGGATGAGCAGCCCGCCGGCGAACGACACCGCCACCGTGGCGGCGAACGCGCCCCAGTACGGCCAGCCCTGCTGCAGCAGCGCCCACGCGATGAAGGTGCTGAAGGTGGCCATCTCGCCCTGCGCGAAGTTCAGGTGGTGCGTGGCCTGGTAGATCATCACCAGCGCCAGCGCCACCGAGCCGTAGATGCAGCCGGTGGCCAGCCCCGCGAAGACCTGGTGCAGGAAGGCGTCCATGTCGTTGCGTTCCGTGGGGCTCAGTAGCCGAGGTACACGCGGCGCACCGACTCGTCGGCCATCAGCTCGCTGCTCGCGCCCGAGAGCGCCACGCGCCCGGTCTCCAGAAGGTAGGCCTGCTGCGCCAGCTCCAGCGCCAGGTGCGCGTTCTGTTCCACCAGCAGCATGCTCATGCCCTCCTGGGTGTTGATGTCGCGCAGGATGCGGAAGATCTCGGCGACGATCTTCGGCGCCAGGCCGAACGACGGCTCGTCCAGCAGCAACAGCCGCGGGCGCAGCATCAGCGCGCGGCTGATGGCCAGCATCTGCTGCTCGCCACCCGAGAGCGTGCCGGCCTGCTGCTGGCGCCGCTCGCCCAGCCGCGGGAAGCGGGCGTAGGCGCGCTCGATGTCCTCGGCCACGCCGCCGCGGGCGCGCCGCGCATGGGCGCCCACGCGCAGGTTCTCTTCCACCGACAGCGCGCCGAAGGTGCCGCGGCCGTCGGGCACATGGGCCACGCCCAGGCGCACCACCGACTCGGTGGCGCTGCCCACCAGCTCGCGGCCGTCGAGCCGGACGCTGCCGCCGGTCTTCACCATCTGGCAGATCGCACGCAGCGTGGTGGTCTTGCCGGCGCCGTTGGCTCCCAGCAGCGCGGTGATGCCGCCGGCCTCGATGGCGAAGTCCACGCCGTGCAGCACCTGCGTGGGCCCGTAGGCGGCGGTGAGCCCGGTGACCTCGAGCAGCCTAGGCATGCGCCCCCGCGCCCAGGTAGGCCTCGATCACGTCGGGGTGGTTCTGGATGTGTGCCGGTGAGCCCTCGGCGATCTTGCGGCCGAAGTTCAACGCCACGATATGGTCCGACAGGCCCATCACCAGGCTCATGTGGTGCTCCACCAGCAGCACGGTGATGCGCTGCCGGTCGCGCACGTCGCGGATCAGTCCCGAGAGCGCCTGCAGCTCCTCGTGGTTCAGGCCGGCGGCGGGTTCGTCGAGCATCAGCAGCGCCGGTTCGGCGGCCAGCGCGCGCGCCAGTTCCACGCGCTTCTGGATGGCGAACGGCAGGTCGCCGGCGAGCCGGTCGGCGTGGGCGGAGAGCGACAGGTCGGCGAGGATCTGACGTGCGCGTTCGCGCAGCCGTTGCTCCTCGGCGCGCACGCTGGGCAACCGCAGCGCACTCGCGACGAAGCCGGCCGACGAGCGCGCGTGCGCGCCGACCATCACGTTGTCGGTGACGGTCATGCGCTGGAACATCGCCAGGTTCTGGAAGGTTCGGCCCAGGCCCAGCACAGCGATGCGGTGCGTGGGCTCCTGCGTGATCGATCGGCCTTCGAGCAGGATGTCGCCGGCCTGGTAGGCGTACAGCCGGCTCATGCAGTTGAAGAGCGTCGTCTTGCCGGCGCCGTTGGGGCCGATCAGCCCGCAGATCTGGCCGCGCTGCACGTCGAAGCTCACGTCGTCGAGCGCCACCACGCCGCCGAATCGCACGGTGACGCCGCGCACGCTGAGCAGCGGCGTGCGGTCGGCCCCGGGGGCGGCGGTTGTCTCGGTCATGTGAGTGTGTAGGTCTTGCGCCGTGCGGCTGCGCGGTGGACCGCCAGACCCGCCTTATAGGTGCCGCCCCGCGGCGTGGCAACGCGCGCTTGCCCTGACACGCAGGCGACACCAGGGCGGCCGCCCGGCCGCCCAGCCGATCAGGCCAGCACCACTTCCAAGAGGCTGGGCCCCGGCGTGGCGAACGAGCGGCGCAGCGCGTCGGCCAGCGCATCTGGCGTGGCCACGCGCGTGGCCGGGAGCCCGTGCCCGCGGGCCAGCGCTTGCCAATCGAGGCGCGGGCGGTCCAGCACCAGCATGTCGGTGGCACGCTGCCCCGGTTCGCCGGCACCGACGCCGGCGAACTCGCCGCGCAGGATCTGGTAGGCGTGGTTGGCGAAGATCACCACGGTCACGTCCAGGTTTTCGCGGGCCATCGTCCACAGCGCCTGCGGCGTGTACATCGCGCTGCCATCGCCCGAGAGCGCGATCACGCGCCGCCCCGGCGCCCCGATGGCCGCGCCCACGGCCGCCGGGAGCCCGAAGCCGATGGAGCCACCCATGCCGGTGAGCCAGTCGTGCGGGGCTGCGCCGGCGGTGAGCGCGTCGAAGCCGCGGCCGGTGGAGACGGCCTCGTCGACGACCACCGCGCCCTCGGGCATCACCGCGGCCAGCAGCGCACCGAGCGTCGCGGGGTTGAGCGGGGCATCGTCCGGCGGCGTGACGGTCGATGCCCGCGGCACGCCGGCGTAGGCAACGCGCCGGGCGCCGAGCCGGTCGGCCAGTGCTTCGAGCGTGGCCTCGGCGTCGTGCACCGGCGTGGCCAGCGGCAGCAGCTCGCAGCCCGGCGGCGCGAGCCGGCCGGGCTTGCCGGGGTAGGCGAAGAAGGCCACCGGGTCGCTGGCACCGACGAGCACGATGCGCCGCCAGCGAGCCAGCGCGGCCAGGGCCGGTTCCACCGCATACGGCAGCCGCGGGATCGCCACGCGGCCGGCGCCGCGTTCGAGCCGCGCACCGTAGAACGCGGCCATCACGCCGCAGCCGGTGGCCGCAGCGATGCGGCCGGCCCAGCGGGTGGCGCGTTCGCGCAGCGCGCGGTCGCCCAGCAGCAGCAGCGTGCCGGGGCCGTCGGTGCGCAGCGCCTCGGCGGCGGCCGCCAGCGGGGTCTCGTCGAGCGGTTCGGCAGCCGCTTCCGGCACCGGCCCGAGCCGCGCGCGCTCCGTCGTCACCGGTGACCACGCCGCATCGGCCGGCAGGATCAGCGTGGCGATGCGGCTGGGCCGCGCGCGGGCCTGAACGATGGCCTCGCGCCCGTCGCGGGCCACGTCGTCGGCCGAGGCGCTGCGCTGCACCCAGTGCGACATCGGGCGCGCGATGCCGGCGATGTCGGAGGTCAGCGGCGCGTCGAGCGCGAGGTGCGCGGTGGCGTGGTCGCCGACGACGTTGACGATGCCCGAGCGTGCCTTGCGGGCGTTGTGCAGATTCGCCAGGCCGTTGCCCAGGCCCGGGCCCAGGTGCAGCAGCGTCGCGGCGGGGTGGTCGGTCATCCGGTAGTAGCCGTCGGCCGCGCCGGTCACCACGCCTTCGAACAGGCCGAGCACGCAGCGCATGCCCGGCACGCGGTCGAGCGCGGCGACGAAGTGCATCTCCGACGTGCCCGGGTTGGTGAAGCACACCTCGACGCCGCCGTCGAGCAGCGTGTGGACCAGCGACTCGGCTCCGTTCATCGGAGCAGTATCGTGCAGCATGAGAATGGCTGGCGCCGCCGAGCCCCCCGAGGCCGCACGCCGCCGCACCGACCGGAGACCGCCAGCCCATGCGCATCGACCACCTCATCGACGGCCGCCCCGTGCCGAGCCGCCGCACCTTCGAGACGATCAACCCGGCCACGCAGCAGGTGCTGGCCGAGGTGGCGCAAGGCGGTGCCGACGAGGTGCATGCGGCCGTGGCCGCCGCGAAGGCGGCGTTCCCGGCCTGGGCCGGCCGCCCGGCGCCCGAGCGCGCAAAGCTGATCCACCGCCTCGGCGAGCTGATCACGAAGCACGTGGCCGAGATCGCGCGCACCGAGACCATGGACACCGGGCAGGTCATCGCGCAGACCGGCAGGCAGCTCGTGCCGCGCGCGGCCGACAACTTCCACTACTTCGCCGAGATGTGCGTGCGGGTGGACGGCCACACGTACCCCACGCCCACGCACCTGAACTACACGCTGTTCCATCCGGTGGGGGTTTGCGCGCTGATCAGCCCGTGGAACGTGCCGTTCATGACGTCCACGTGGAAGGTGGCGCCGTGCCTGGCCTTCGGCAACACGGCGGTGCTGAAGATGAGCGAGCTGTCGCCGCTCACGGCCGCGCGGCTGGGCGAGCTGGCGCTGGAGGCGGGTATCCCCGCCGGCGTGTTGAACATCGTGCACGGCTACGGCCGGGAGGCCGGCGAGCCGCTGGTGGCACACCCCGACGTGCGCGCGATCTCTTTCACCGGCTCCACCGCCACCGGCCAGCGCATCGTGCAGATGTCGGCCCAGGGCGGGCTGAAGAAGTTCAGCATGGAGCTCGGGGGCAAGAGCCCGTACGTGGTCTTCGACGACGCCGACCCCGCGCGCGCGCTCGACGCCGCGGTGTTCATGATCTTCAGCAACAACGGCGAGCGCTGCACCGCGGGCAGCCGCATCCTCGTGCAGCGATCGATCTACGCCGACTTCTGCGAGCGCTTCGCGGCGCGCGCCCGCCGCATCACCGTGGGCGACCCGCTGGACGACGGCACGATCATCGGCCCGATGATCAGCCGCGACCACCTGGCCAAGGTGCGCCGCTACATCGAGTTGGGGCCGAGGGAAGGCGCCACGATGCTGTGCGGCGGCCTCGAGCGGCCGGCCTATGCGCCCGAGCTGCCGGCGGCGATGGCGCAAGGCAACTTCGTGTGGCCGACGGTGTTCGCCGACGTCGACAACCGCATGCAGATCGCGCAGGACGAGATCTTCGGCCCGGTGGCCTGCCTGATCCCGTTCGACGACGAGGCCGACGCGATCCGCATCGCCAACGACACCACGTATGGCCTGTCGAGCTACGTGTGGACCGAGAACCTCGGCCGCGCGCACCGCGTGGCCGCGGCCATCGAGGCCGGCATGTGCTTCGTCAACAGCCAGAACGTGCGCGACCTGCGCCAGCCCTTCGGCGGCACCAAGGCCAGCGGCACCGGCCGCGAGGGCGGCACCTGGAGCTACGAGGTGTTCCTGGAGCCGAAGAACGTCGCGGTCTCGCTGGGCGCCCACCACATTCCCCATTGGGGGGCCTGACATGGGCACGCTCGCGCTCGCCGCCAAGATCACGCACGTGCCGTCGATGTACCTGAGCGAGCTGCCCGGCCCGCGGCACGGCACGCGGCAGGACGCGATCGACGGGCACGTCGAGATCGGCCGGCGCTGCCGCGAACTCGGCGTGGACACCATCGTCGTGTTCGACACGCACTGGCTCGTCAACGCGAACTACCACGTGAACTGCGCGCCGCAGTTCCAGGGCCTGTACACCAGCAACGAGCTGCCGCACTTCATCTCGAACATGGCCTACGGGTTCCCGGGCAACCCGGCGCTGGGGCGCTTGCTGGCCGACGTGGCCAACGAGATGGGCGTGGAGACGCTGGCGCACGACGCCACCACGCTGGCGCCCGAGTACGGCACGCTGGTGCCGATGCGCTACATGAACGCCGACCGGCACTTCAAGGTGGTCTCGGTCTCGGCGCTGTGCATGGCGCACTACCTCGACGACAGCGCGCGGCTGGGCTGGGCGTTCCGCCGCGCGGTGGAGGAACGCTACGACGGCACGGTGGCCTTCTTCGCCAGCGGGTCGCTCTCGCACCGCTTCGCGCAGAACGGCCTCGCCCCCGAGTACGCCTTCCGCATCTGGAGCCCGTTCCTCGAAGCGCTGGACCACCAGGTGCTCGACATCTGGCAGCGCGGCGACTGGCAGGCGTTCTGCGGCATGCTGCCCGAGTACGCCGCCAAGGGCCACGGCGAAGGCTTCATGCACGACACCGCGATGCTGCTGGGCGCGCTCGGCTGGAGCGCCTACGACGGCCGCGCCGAGATCGTCACGCCGTACTTCGGCGCCTCGGGCACGGGGCAGCTCAACGCGGTGTTCCCGGTCACGCCGCAGGACGGCGCCGCCATCCCGCGCGCCGTGGCCTCGCGCGCCGATGGCTACACCTCGGTGGCGACGCGGCTCTGAGGCGGCGAGAGTGCCGTTCCACGGGTGCGTTCAGCGATCGAGCTGGAAGAGCGAGAACGGCGCGCCGACGAAGACGCCGAGTTGCCATCTGTCGTTCGGCCTCGCCGAGTTCCAGTTCAAGCTGATGCCCGCATTGAACTGGGTGTCCTTCTCCGAGTCGCGAACGAGATAGATGGGCAGGTGGAACTCGGTCTCGGTCTTTCCGGCGTCGGTAAGCGTCAGGCGCGGAGAGACCGCGAACCTCGCCCTGGAAAGACGGTACTCGTAAGAGAGCACACGCACGGTCTGCAGCGCGCCGGGCGGCTCGAAAGCGGCCGTGACGCACTTGAGCGTCGTGTCGGGATGGGCCGCCGAGGCCGGACAGCGCGTGAGCGTGTCGGCGGCCTCCGCTTCGCGCCGGAGACCGAGTCGGATCTGATGGACGTTGCTGTTGTCCGAGAGGGGAAACACCGCCGTGAACGCCGATAGCTCCCAATGCTCGCGCCGACCGGTGGATTTGGTCATCAGGTCCGCGGCGTTGACGAAGCTGTAGGGTTTGCTCTCCCACTTGAGCGACAGGCCATTGGCCCACAGCAGGTTCAGCTTTTCCTTGCTAGGCATGCTGTCACGTCCCTCGAGCCGGTACCAGGATGCCTTGACGCTGGCATTGTTGGTGAATTCCTCGCCCGCGGTGAACAGGTTCGTGTCGCCGTTCTTGTTCAACGGTGCTTCGAAGACGACGTTGAAGCTGCCGTAACCTGTCGGCAGGAGCTTGTCGCTGCCGAGCTTGATCGCGGCGCTCGAAGCGCTCTTGGATGCGGTGATGAGGTAGCTGCTCTTCGAGCCCAGCAGCGACTTGGCATCGGGGTACTTGTCGAGCAGGCGCTGAAACTCGACCGAACGGGCCACCAGCCTGTCGTCGAAGTTCAACGCTTCGCTGGCCTGCGCCTTTCGGGCGATGGTCTGGGCCAACGTGTAGGAGTCCTCTGCCGCCTTCAGCTCCGAGTCCAGCCGGCTGCTGGCACGCTCGGCCTGTTCAAGGAAGGGGCTGTCCTTGCAGGCGTTCTTGACACAGAGCATCAGCTTTTGCGCAGCCTGCACGAGGTCGTTCGACGCCAACTGCGCGCGATGCAGACTGGGCTTCACGCGTGCTGACTCGTCGTAGGCTGCCGCCGCCTCCCGCACCAGCAGCTGTCGCCTCGTTCCGCCGGGGTCCGCGTTGCCCGCCAGACCCTCGCTGTCGCTCAGGCCCAGCGTTGCACTCACGGCGTCGTCGCCTGGCTTGTAGGGATTGGCCAGCTTTGCGCGCATCGTGCTGACCCGCTCCTGCGCCCCGGCGGCCTCCTTGATGAGCGTTGCGACCACGTCGGAGGGGCTCCTGGCTGCCGCAGGTGCTGCGGCCACCGTGATGGACGCGGAGTCGGCGGTACCCTTGGACGAGACGACGGCACGACGCCGTTCCAGTTCCGCTTCGCGCATGGCCGCGCAGGATGCGGGTTCCGGTCCGCACGACTCTGCGTCCCGCGTCAGTGAGCGCAGTTGCCGCGCCGCCAACTTGACGTCCTGGTCCAGGTTCTCCAGCCGCTCGCCCGCTTCGTCGCATGCCGCGGCAGCACGCTCCGCGTCCCGCGAGCGTCGGCTGGCGTCGCCGGCGGCTGTCAGCGATGCCCGTGACAGGTCGACGTCGGCTTCTTCCGCAAGCCGGCAGCGGTCTGCCTTCACGCTGCGCGCCTGGTGGCGCCGCGTCAGGGCGTCTTGAAGGTCTGCCTGCGCCTTGTTGATGACGACCAGCGCGGGGATCGGCAACCCCTGCGCCTGCGCAACCCCGGCCGCTGCGGCAGCAGCGAACATGACGCCCGCCCAGGCTGACCGCAGACGCAGGCTGGACCCATCCTCCGATGCCCCTGGCATGACCCTCTCCTCTCCTTTGTAGGGGCCGTGCAGGTCGCCGGCCCACTCCCGCGATCGTGTCCCGACCCGTCGCGTCGGGTCAACGCGGCTGAGTCGGCGGCGTCAACAGCTTGGAGGATGCCGCGTCCGTTCCGCGGCTGCATTGCGTACGATCGACCGCTCGTTCGCACGATCTTCGGTGGAGAGCTCACCGGCGGTGCCGGCGCGAGCATCCAGCCGACAGGAGACCCTGACCCATGCTCGACCCCACCGTGCGCGCCGCGCTGGCGCGCGAACTGATGGATGCCGAACGCCGCCGCGTGCAGGTGGAGCAGTTCTCGCGACGCCATCCGCAGATGACCATCGATGACGGCTACGCGATCCAGCGCGAGTGGATGGCGCTGGAACGCGCCGCCGGCCGCCGCGTGATCGGCCACAAGATCGGCCTCACGTCCCGCGCGATGCAGATGGCCTCGCAGATCACCGAGCCCGACTACGGCACGCTGCTGGACAGCATGTTGCTGCGCGATGGCAGCGAGGTCGAGGCCGCGCGCTTCATCGTGCCGCGCTTCGAGGTGGAGTTCGCCTTCATCCTGGCGCGCCCGCTGGAAGGACCGCACGTCACGCTGGTGGACGTGCTGAACGCCACCGACCACGTGATGCCGGCGCTGGAGCTGATCGACGCGCGCATCGAGCAGGTCGACCGCACCACCAAGGCGCCGCGCAAGGTGATCGACACCATCGCCGACAACGCCGCCAACGCCGGCATCGTGCTCGGCGGCCGGCCGATGCGGCCCGACGCGGTGGACTGGCGCTGGGCTGGTGCGCTGCTCTACAAGAACGGCGTGATCGAGGAGTCCGGGCTCGGTGCGGCGGTGCTGAACCACCCGGGCAACGGTGTCGCGTGGCTGGCCAACAAGCTGGCGCCGCACGGCGAGCGGCTGGAGGCCGGCGAGATCGTGCTCGGCGGCTCGTTCACGCGGCCGGTGCCTTGCGCCGCGGGCGACACCTTCCACGCCGACTACGGGCCGCTGGGCTCGATCAGCGTGCGCTTCGTCTGAGCCGGGGGAACGGATGATGAAGGTGTGCATCGTCGGTGCCGGCGCGATCGGCGGCTTCCTCGGCGCGCGGCTGGCGGCGGCCGGCCGCGCGCAGGTGTCGGCACTGGCACGCGGCGCCACGCTGCAGGCGCTGCAGGATCACGGCTGGCGGCTGACCACCGCCGAAGGCCTCGTGCAGGCGCCGGCACGGTCGTCGTCGAACGCGGCCGACCTCGGCCCGCAGGACCTCGTGCTGATCGCCGTGAAGGGGCCGGCGCTGGCGTCGGTGGCGCAGGGCCTGGCGCCGTTGCTGGACCCTCGCACGATCGTGATGCCGGCGATGAACGGCGTGCCGTGGTGGTTCTGCGCCGGCCTGCCCGCGCCGGCCGGCGGCCCGCTGACGAGCGTCGATCCCGACGGATCGATCGCCGCGGCCATCGCCTACGAGCGCGTGCTCGGCTGCGTGGTACACGCCAGCACCTTCGTTCCCGAGCCGGGCCATGTGCAGCACAAGATGGGCCGCGGGCTGATCGTCGGCGAGCCGCGCGGCGGCAGCAGCGAGCGCGCGCAGCAGGTGGTGGACCTGCTCGTGCACGCCGGCTTCGAGGCGACGCTCAGCACCGACGTGCGCCACGACGTCTGGTACAAGCTGTGGGGCAACATGACGATGAACCCGGTGAGCGCGATCACCGGGGCCACTGCCGACCGCATCCTCGCCGACCCGCTGGTGCGGGGCTTCAACTCCGCGGCGATGATCGAGGCCGCGGCGATCGGGGCACGCATCGGCTGCCCGATCGAGCAGGACGCCGAGGCGCGCCACGCGATCACCGCGAAGCTCGGCGCCTTCAAGACCTCGATGCTGCAGGACGTGGAGGCCGGCCGCCCGATCGAGCTCGATGCGATCGTCGGCGCGGTGCACGAGATCGGCCGCCGCGTGGGCGTGCCGACACCGGCGATCGACGCGCTCTACGGCCTCACGCGCCTCTTCGCCCAGGTGCGCGGGCTGTACCCGCGCTGAGCGGCGCAGTCCGGCCCCTCATCCGGTGGCCCACTGCGCCACCGCGATGCACACCGGGATGCCGAGCAGGATGTTCAGCGGGAACGTCACGCCCAGCGAGAGCCCGAAGTACAGCGACGGGTTGGCCTCGGGGATCGCGTGGCGGATCACCGCCGGCACGGCGATGTAGGAGGCGCTCGCCGCCAGCACCATCAGCAGCGCGACGTTGCCGGTCTGCAGCCCCAGCACCAGGCCCAGCGCCAGCGCCAGCGACGCGTGCACCACCGGCCCGCACACGGCGTAGGCCAGCAGCCACGGCGAGCGGCCGCGCAGCTTCGACACGTTGCGGGCGGCCAGCAGCCCCATGTCGAGCAGGAAGAACGCGAGCATGCCCTTGAAGAGGTCGCCGGCGAAGGGCTTCATCGCCGTGGCGCCGGCCGGCCCGCTGAGCAGCCCGACGACCATCGCGCCGATCAGCAGCAGTTGCGCGCCGTCGGTGAGCGCCTCGCGCAGCACCGGGCCGAGTGCCGTGGGCGCGTGCGCCGCGGGCGTCGACGCTGCAGCTCCGGCGGTGCCGGCCGCGGCCTCGCGCCGCCGCGCCAGGTGCGCCAGCAGCACCGCCATCACGATGGCCGGCGACTCCATCAGCGCCATCGCCGCCGCCATGTGTCCTCCGTACTCGATGCCGCGCGACTCCAGCGCCTGCGTGGCCGTGATGAAGGTGACCGCGCTCACCGAGCCGTAGGTGGCGGCCAGCGCGGCGGCGTCGAACGCCGGCAGGAAGCGGCGCAGCAGCAGATAGCCCAGTGCCGGCACCACCAGCGCCAGCACCAGCGCGCTGGCCAGGCTCTGGCCCACTTCGGCGGTGAGGCCGGTGGCGTTCAGCGCGAAGCCGCCCTTCAGCCCCAGCGCCATCAGCAGGTACAGCGACAGGAAGCGCGCCACCGGCTGCGGGATCTCCAGGTCGGACTTCAGCGCGCCGGCCACGAGGCCGAGCACGAAGAAGAGGATCGCGGGATCCAGGAAGCCGGCGGCGCTCGTCACGCAGGCGCCTTCGATTCAACCGGCACCTTGGACCTCAGACCAGGCCGACTTCCGAGGCCCGCTCGGCCACCGGCCTCAGGCCCCAATGCTCCTCGGCGGCGCGCAGCACCACCGACTCGCCTTCGGCGAGGTGGCCGTCGGCCGCCGCGATGCCGGCGATCAGTTCGACCAGTTCGCGCCGCAGCGCGGGGTCGTCGACCTCGGCGTAGAGCGCGGCCAGCAGCGGGCCGTCGATGCGGCAGGCGTCCGACCAGCTCAGCTCGGCGGTGGCCAGCAGGTCGGCGCAGAAGTCGTGCAGCACGCGGTGCAGTTCCTCGCGCGTCAGGCCGACGCGCGCGGCCACGCGGTGGCGGTCGAGCGTGTCGAGTTCGGCCGGGCTCAGATGGCCGTCGGCCAGCAGCGCCAGCGCGACGATGCGGCCGGCGGCACGGGGGCTGTTGCGGGGGTAGTTGCGCATGGAAGCGGCTCCGGAGGTGAGGGTCGAAGGGCGGACGGGTGCGAAGGCTATGCAGCTCAAGCATCTGCAAGAAGCAGAAAATCCGTGACGCCAGGTTCGAAAAAACGGGACCATGCCGACGCCGCTGAACTTCCGCCACCTGTACTACTTCTGGGTCGTCGCCCACCACGGCGGCATCGCCCGTGCCGCCGAGCGCCTGGGCATGGCGGTGCAGACCGTCAGCGCGCAGGTGCGCGACCTCGAGCACTCGCTCGGCCATGCGCTGCTCGCGCCCTCGGGCCGCGGCGTGGTGCTCACCGAGGCCGGCCGGGCCGCGCTGCACCAGGCCGACCAGATCTTCGCGCTCGGCGAGGCGCTGCCCGACGTGGTGCGCGATGCCGCCACTCGACCGGCGGTGCGGCTGGCGGTGGGCGTGGCCGACGGTCTGCCCAAGCTGCTGGTGCACCGGCTGCTGCAGCCGGTGCTCTCGGAGCCGAACCTGCGGCTGCGCTGCGAGGAGGACGGCTTCGATGCGCTGCTGGCGCAGCTCGCGCTGCACCGGCTCGACGTGGTGCTGGCCGACCGCACGGCCCCCGCGCACGCGAACCTGAAGCTCTACAGCCACGCGCTGGGCTCGTCGCCGATCGCGTGGTACGCGGCCCCGGTGTTGGCGGCGGCGGCCCGGCGCGACTTCCCGCAGTCGCTGGCCACGCTGCCGGTGCTGATGCCGAGTTCCGAAGGCGCCGTGCGGCAGCTGATCGACCACTGGTTCGAGCGCCACGGCATCCGCCCGCGCATCGCCGGCGAGTTCGACGACAGCGCGCTGCTGAAGACCTTCGGCTCCACCGGCATGGGCGTGTTCCCGGCCGTGGAGTGGGTGCACGACGACCTGGTGGCGCGCTACGGCGTGCGCCGCGTGGGCCGCAGCGAGGGCGTGGAGGAGAAGCTCTACGCCATCGGCACCGAGCGCAAGGTGGCGCACCCGCTGGTGCAGCGGCTGCTCGCGGCGCGGCAGCCGGCACCTTGATGCCGGCTCGGTCGGCTCACCCGGCTGCGGTGCCCCGGCGCAGCAGCTGCCCGCGGAACGCCCGCGGCGAGCAGCCCACGGACTTGCTGAACGCGCGGCTGAAGTGCGCCGGGTCGGCATAGCCCAACGCATAGCCGATCGTCTTCACCGACAGGCTCGAGAACGCCAGGTTGCGACGCGCCTCGCGGATCAGCCGCTCGTCCACCAGGCGCGACGCGCTCTGGCCGGTGGCCGTGCGCGCGAGGCGGCTCAGGTGCGTCGGCGTGATGGCCAGCTCGCGCGCGTAGCGGGCCACGCTCCAGCGCTCGAGGAAGTGCGCCTCCACCAGGGCCTCGAAGCGGTGCAGCAGGTCGGGCGGGGTCGCCTCGGCAGCAGCGGCGCCCGAGGCGGCCAGGGCCCGGGCCACCAGGCCCAGCAGCGTGGCGGCCAGCCCGCGCAGCACCAGCGCGCGCGCCGGCGCGCGGGCATCGTGCTCGGCGGCGATCTGGCGCACTGCGCGCAGCAGCGCCGCATCGGCCTTCACGGCGCGTGACTGCGCCAGCGTGCGCGGCTCGTCGCCGCTGCGTGGCAGCACGTCGCGGATCAGTTCGTCGGGCAGCGTCATCACCCAGCCCTCGGTGCCCGGCTTCCAACGGAAGGCGTGCACGTCTCCCGGGGGCACGTTGACCAGCGACATCGCACGCAGGGGCACGTCGCCGGCCTCAAGCCGCGCCACGCCGGCGCCGCGGCGCACCAGCAGCACCTGGTGCAGCCGCGCGTGGCGGTGCGGGGCCAGCTCCCAGCCGTGCAGCGACGAGCGAACGGCGATGGTCTCGCAGTGCAGCACGTCGGGCAGGTCGGCCGATTCGCCGAACAGGCTGTACGAGCGGATGGTGGCTGGGGCGGCCATGTTCGAATCGTACAAGTCCGCGGCGCAATCGGGCATTCCCGCGCGGTGGCCTCTCCCGTACCGTTCAGGCTGCATCACGCACCCACACGACAACCGGAGACAACCCCGTGAAGACCCAGGTCTGCATCATCGGAGGCGGCCCGTCGGGCCTGCTGCTGTCGCAGCTGCTGCACCTGCAGGGCATCGACACCATCGTGCTGGAGAAGCACAGCCGCGAATACGTGCTGGGCCGCATCCGCGCCGGCGTGCTCGAGCACGGCTTCGCCGCGCTGATGCGCGAGGCGCAGTGCGGCGAGCGCATGGACCGCGAGGGCCAGATCCACCACGGCTTCCACATCGCCCGCAACGGCCGCCTGCACCGCATGGACCTGCACAAGCACAGCGGCGGCAACTCGGTGATCGTCTACGGCCAGACCGAAGTCACGCGCGACCTGTACGAGGCCCGCGAGCGCATGCAGGGCGCGGTGCTGCACGACATCGAGGACGTGCAGCTGCACGACCTGGCGAGCGGCTCGCCGTCGGTGACCTTCCGCCGCCGAGACGAGGTGGTGCGCATCGAGTGCCGCTTCGTGATCGGCGCCGACGGTTTCCACGGCGTGAGCCGAAAGTCGATCCCGCGCACGGTTCTGCGCGAGTACGAGAAGGTCTACCCGTTCGGCTGGCTGGGCGTGCTGTCGCGGACGCCGCCGGTGTCGGAGGAGCTGATCTACGTGCAGCACGAGCGAGGCTTCGCGCTGTGCTCGCTGCGCTCGCCGGTGCTGTCGCGCTACTACGTTCAGGTGCCGCTGACCGACTCGGTGGAGGACTGGTCCGACGACGCGTTCTGGGGCGAGCTGAAGCACCGGCTGCCCGCCGAGGTGGCGGCGCGGCTCGTGACCGGGCCGGCGATCGAGAAGTCGATCGCGCCGCTGCGCTCGTTCGTGGCCGAGCCGATGCGCTACGGCAACCTGTTCCTCGCCGGCGACGCCGCGCACATCGTGCCTCCCACCGGCGCTCGCGGCCTCAACAGCGCAGCTTCCGACATCCAGTACCTCTACCACGCGATGGTCGCGCACTTCAAGCGCGGCGACGACTCGGGCCTCGACGGCTACTCGGCCAAGGCGCTGGCCCGCGTGTGGAAGGCGCAGCGCTTCTCGTGGTGGATGACGACGATGCTGCACACCTTCCCGCAGCAGGCCGACTACGACCAGCGGCTGCAGCAGACCGAGCTGGACTACCTGCTGTCGTCGGAAGCAGCGCAGCGGTCGCTGGCCGAGAACTACGTCGGCTTGCCGTACTAGGCACGGCGGCCACCCCACCAGGAGAGACGCGATGACCCCCACCCGCCAGGTGCAGGACGACATTCCCGGCACGCCGCTGTTCGACGGCCGCTCGGCCCGCCGCGGCTACGCGCTGAACAGGATGTGCTATTCGTTCAACGACGAGGCCAACCGCGCCGCCTTCGTCGCCGACGAGGACGGCTACTGCGCCCGCTACGGCCTGAACGCCGAGCAGCGCGAGGCGATCCGCGCGCGCAACGTGCTGCAGCTCATCGCCGCGGGCGGCAACGCCTACTACCTGGCGAAATTCGCCGGCATCTTCAAGCTGGACATGCAGGACATCGGCGCACAGCAGACCGGCGTGACCAAGGACGCCTTCCGCGAGAAGCTCGCGGCGGCCGGCCGCAGCTGACCCACCGAAGCACAGGAGCGCACACCATGGCCCGGATCGTCGGCGGCATCTTCACCTCCCACGTGCCCGCCATCGGCGGCGCGATCGCCAAGGGTGCGCAGGACACGCCCTACTGGAAACCGTTCTTCGACGGCTTCCCGCCCGTGCGGCAGTGGCTGCGCGACGCGCGGCCCGACGTGGCGGTGGTCTTCTACAACGACCACGGCCTCAACTTCTTCCTCGACAAGATGCCGACCTTCGCCATCGGCGCCGCGCCCGAGTACCGCAACGCCGACGAAGGCTGGGGCATCCCGCAGGTGCCCGCGTTCCGCGGCGAGGAAGACCTGTCGTGGCACCTGATCGAGTCGCTGGTGGCGGAGGACTTCGACATCGTCACCTGCCAGGAGATGAAGGTCGACCACGCGCTGACGCTGCCCTTCTCGCTGCTGTGGCCCGACGAGCGCTGGCCCGTCACCGTGGTGCCGGTGTGCATCAACACGGTGCTGTTCCCGCTGCCGTCGGCGCGGCGCTGCCTGGCGCTGGGGCGCGCCGTGGGGCGCGCGGTCGAGAACTGGGCCGGCGATGCGCGCGTGCTCGTGATCGGCTCGGGCGGCCTGTCGCACCAGCTCGAAGGGCAGCGTGCCGGGCACATCAACAAGGCCTTCGACCTCGCGTTCATGGACAGCCTGGCGAAGGACCCGGCCTGGGCCACGCAGTACTCGATCAACGACCTGGCGAAGGAAGCCGGCACGCAGGGCATCGAGCTGCTGAACTGGCTGGCGGCGCGCGGCGCGCTGGCCGACGTCGCGCGCGAGCTGCACCGCAACTACCACATCCCGATCTCGAACACCGCCGCGGCGACGATGCTGTTCGAGAGCTGAAGCAGGGCAGGGCGGCCCCTGCGGCACGCCCCTACTTGAACCAGATCTGCCACAGGGCCACGAACACGTGGCCCCAGATCAGGATATTGATGCCCAGCATCGTGAAGATGCGGGAGTAGTTCCACAGGCCCTTGGCGCGGCGCGCGTGCGAGTCCTCGCCCGTGGCCGCGAACAGCACCAGGAAGAGCACCGAGGGCACGAACGTGCCGACGATGAGCACGGCCATCACCCAGTAGAAGATGGTCATGTCGCGGATTATCCCTGTGGCCTGCCCTCCTGCGGCACCCCCTAACGGGCCGGCCGGCGGTCTTGAGCGGGAGCAGGCGGCCTCGTAGCATCGGCAGCCAGGGGACGCTGGCCCGTGCAGAGGCGGCGCGCGATGGAGAGGTGCCTGTGTTCAAGTGGCGACTGATGCTGATGACGCTGCCCGTCGTGGCGGCGGTGCTGCTCGTGCGGCTGCTGCTCGAGCGGGCCTTCGGCGTCACCGGCTGGGTCGACTTCTCCGACGTCACCGCGGTGCTGACGGCCGCCGCCTTCCTCGTCCGCTTCATGCTCGCCGGCACGATGTCCGACGACGAGATGCGACGGTGACGCACTTCCAGGCGACGGACCTGTCGGGCTCGACGGCGCACGCAAACCGCTCGGCGCTGTTCATGAACGCCGTGCGGCGCATCGACAACCCGTTCGCGTACGGTGGCATATTGGAGCGGCGCGGCGCGGCCGGGATCGAGATGTTCCCGCTCACCGGGTTCCTCGCCCGCGCCCACGCCCGGCTCGGCACCCTCGGAGCGCCCCGATGATCATCGACGCCTGGATCCAGCACCCGACGTCGCGCATGCTCGCGGATCCGATCTTCGAGTCGCTGCGGCGGTGGACGAAGTCGGCCATCCCGCGGGACGGCGTGCCGCTGGCCGCCACGCTGGCGGCGATGGACCGCGGCGGCGTCGAGCGCGCGCTGGTCAGCGCGTGGTGGGGCCCGCGCGGGCCGATGATCTCCAACGACGAGGTGGCCGGGTGGGTGGCGCAGGCGCCCACGCGGCTGGTGGGCGTGGGGTCGGTGAACCTGGGCAAGCCGATGGAGGCCGTGCGCGAGGCGCGCCGCTGCGTGCAGGAACTCGGCTTCAAGGCGATCCGCGTGCTGCCGTGGCTGTGGGAAGTGCCGCCCACCGACCGGCGCTTCTATCCGGTGTACGCGGCGTGCGTGGACCTCGGCGTGCCGTTCTGCACCCAGATCGGCCACACCGGCCCGCTGATGCCCAGCGAGGTGGGGCGCCCGATGTACCTCGACCAGGTGGCGCTGGACTTCCCGGAGCTGACGATCGTCGGCGGCCACATCGGCTGGCCGTGGACGGAAGAGGCGATCGCCGTGGCCACCAAGCACGAGCGCGTCTACATCGACACCTCGGCCTACACCGTGCGCCGCTATCCCCTGGCGCTGGTGGAGTACCTGCGCACGCACGGTCGCAGCAAGGTGCTGTTCGGCAGCAACCACCCGATGATCGCGCCGGAGAAGGCGCTCGAAGGGCTCGATGCGCTGGGGCTCGACGATGAAACCCGGGCACGATTCCTCGGGGGCACGGCGGCCGAGGTCTACGGCTTGTGAAGGCTCCCGAGCGCTTCGACCACCTGTTCATCGAGCCGTCGTCGTTCGACGCGACGGTCGCGTTCTACCGCGACGGCCTGGGCTGGGCCACGCGATTCGCCTGGGGCGGCGACGGGCAGCCGCGCGGCATCGCGCTGGCGGCAGCGGGCATCGGCGTGGTGATCGCCGAGCGCCATCCGGCGGCGGACCACTCGAAGTCGCACGGCATCGAAGGCCATCGGCCGACGGTGCACGTGCTCGTCGACGACCTCGATGCGCGCCATGCCGAACTGGCCGCGCGCGGCCTGCCGCTGTTCCCGCCCGAGGCCACGCACTGGGGCACGCGCTGGTTCGTCGTGCGCGACCCCGACGGCAACCTGATCGCCTACGAGGAGCGGGGAGCGACGCCGACGTAGCCGGAGGCGTTCAAGCCGGCCGCCGCTTCAGCAGTGGCGTCGCGCGCGGCGGCGGCTCGTACGGCTCGGGCCAGTAGTCGGTGACGGAGGCGATGCGGCCGCCATCGAGGCCGAACACGGAGATGCCGGTCATCGTCTCGCCTCCGACGACGAAGTCGATGATGCACACCGCCCGGTCGGTCTCGCAAACCAGCTCTCGGATCTCCGCCTGCCAAGCACCCGGCCAGGTGCGGAACATCTCGAGATAGCCCGGACCGCCCTCGATGTACTCGCGCGTCTGTGGCACTTCGTAGCTCAGCCCGGGGTGCAGCAGCTCGGCGAAGGTGTCCCAGTCGCGTGCGTTGGCGAGCGCCCAGTGGCGCAGGACCAGCGAGCGGGTGGCTTCCGTCATGGCGCAGCGTCGTCGTGCAGGAAGGCGGCATGCTGCCGGATCACGAAGCCCCGATCGTGCGGGGGATCACCACTCCGGCTCGACGCGCCCTGAGCGCAACTCGCTCCCGTCGGCGTCGACGAAGCGCCAGGTCTCGCCTTCGGTGCGCAGCGTGCGGCCGCTGTCGGGGTAGTGGCAGACGTCGTGGGTCACCCGCGTGCCGACGATCAGGTAGCTGCACGGCGCCTGCGACGCGTTGACCACGCAATGCGCGTTCGGCGCGCCGGCGGGCCAGCAGGCGGCGTCGCCGGGGCCGAGCACGTGGCGGCCGTCGTTCTCGACGATCGTCACCTCGCCCGACACCACGTAGAGGAACTCGTCCTCGCGCTCGTGCCAGTGGCGGTTGGAGGAGGTCGCGCCGGGGGCCAGCGTCTGCAGGTACGCGCCGTACTGCGTGAGGCCGCCGGTGTCGCCCAGGGACTGCGTCTGCATCGTCCCGTAGGTCTCGTTGCTGCGCGACTTGCTGCGGGCGGTTGTTCGTCGGACGATCATGCGGTGCTCCCGGAAAGCCAGTGGAAGAGTTGGGTCTGCGTGCCGTCGGCGTTGTTGCGCAGCGGCCCGAGCGCGAAGCCCGCCTTCAGCAGCACCCGTTGCGACGCGAGGTTCGCCGGTGCCACGGTGGCGATGACGCGTTCGAGCCCGTGGGCGCGCCGACCCCAGTCGACGAGCCCGAGCACGGCTTCGGTGGCCAGGCCCCGGCCCCAGACGTCCCGGTGCAGCGCGTACTTCACTTCGGCCTCGGGCTGCCCGCCGGGGTGCACGAGACCGCAGAAGCCGATCACGCGCGCGTCGGCGCGAGCTTCGAGCGCAAGCATGCCGTAGCCGCGGCGCTCGACGTTGCCGCGCGTCACGTCGACCCAGTGTTCGCACTCCGAGCGTGCCAGAGCGCGCCGCTCGCCGACAAAGCGCATCGCATCGGCATCGCCGTAGACGTCGACCATCGCGTCGACATCGACCATGCCCAGGTGGCGGGCCTGCAGTCGCTCGGTCACGAACAGCGGTGTCATCGCGCAGCCTGCGAGGCCGGCTGCGGGCGCGGCAGCGGGCCCTGGCATTGCCCCTGCTCCTCGAGCCAGTAGACGACGTTGCCCACCACGGCGACACTGCCCGACACCACTGCGCTGGCGAGCGCGGCGACCCCGGCCGCCACCAGCAGCGCACCGCACTCGCGGCCCTGGCAGCCGAAGAACACGCCCACCTGCACCGGCTCCAGCGTCACGCGGCGTGACGTGATCTCGCAGGTGGCGTCGTAGGTGGCGGTGGTGGCCGGCACGAGCACGCAGCCGGCAAGCAGGGTCGCCGCGGCGGCCGTCGCCGCCAGCCGTGGCCGAGGCGCCGGTCTCGTGCAAGCCCTCGACATGCTGCCGACCCGCTGCCTGACGGTCCAGTCGCTGGCGAGGGAGGGCTCGGGCGGGCGCGTCATGCGGCGGCGTCGGTGCACTTCATCGTAGTCGATCGTCGCGCTGCTCTGCAGGCGCAGCGGAGTGCGTGGCCGGCCCGGTGAACAACCCCATTTCGCGCGGGCTCGGCAGGTGCGCTGCTAGACTTTTTGCCGTTGGGGAGTAGCTACCGGGGGAGGAGTCCAGTTCGTGGACATCCGCCGGGCGCAGTGTCGTCAACACGGCTGCAGCGCTTCACGCCGCGGCCCGGCACTGCAGTCGAGGAATCCGGCCATGGGCCGCGCGTTCATCGGCAGGGCAAGACCAGCCTGTCCCCCTCGCACCATCGAGTCGTCCCGGTCCCGGCCGGCGTGGCGATGGAGCGAGTCGATCTCAATCACGAGAAGGCTGGTCATGCAAACCATCGGATCCCCGCTCATGTGGTCGCTGTTCGCGGCGTTCGTGCTCGTCGCGCTGCTGGTCGACTTCTTCGCGATGAGCAAGCAGGGCGCGCACCGCGTCAGCACGCGCGAGGCGGCCATCTGGTCGCTGATCTGGGTCGCCGTGTCCTTCGTCTTCATGGGCTGGATGTGGTGGTACCTCGGCGGAGCGAGTTCCGACGAGGCCGCGCGCGCGACGGCCCAGGCCAAGTCGCTGGAGTACCTGACCGGCTACCTGATCGAGAAGGCGCTGGCGGTCGACAACATCTTCGTGTTCCTGATGCTGTTCACCTACTTCGCCGTGCCTGCGGAGTTCCAGAAGCGCGTGCTGATGATCGGCATCGTCGGCGCGCTGGTGCTGCGCGCGGCGATGATCCTGGTGGGCGCCTGGCTGATCGCGCAGTTCCACTGGGTCCTCTACGTGTTCGGCGCGTTCCTGCTGTTCACGGGCATCAAGATGTGGTGGGCCGCGGGACAGGAGCCGGACCTGGACAACAACCCCGCCCTCAAGTGGATCCGCGGCCGCTTCAAGATCTCGCCCACCTACGACGGCGAGAGGTTCTTCACCGTGGTCGGCGGTGTCCGCATGGCCACGCCGCTGCTGGTGGTGATCCTGCTGATCGGCATCGTCGACATCGTGTTCGCGGTCGACTCGATCCCGGCGATCTTCGCGATCACCACCGATCCGTTCATCGTGCTCACGTCCAACGTGTTCGCGATCCTCGGCCTGCGCGCGATGTACTTCCTGCTGGCCAACATGCACGAGCGCTTCCACCTGCTCAGCTACGGCCTGGCCGTCGTGCTGGTGTTCATCGGCGCGAAGATGCTGCTGATCGACGTGTACAAGATCCCGGTGGCGTTCTCGCTCGGGTTCACCGCAGTCACGCTCGCGGTGACCATGATCCTGTCGCTGAAGATTCCGCCGAAGGGATCGACCGGCGGCGCCTATCCGTTCGGGGCGAAGAAGCAGGACGAGCGGCCGTAGCGGCGGCTGCGCCTACTGCGGGTGCCGCGGCAGCCCGTCGGCGAGGTCGTAGTAGTCGCCGCGGTCGGACACGAAGATGTGGCGCTCGAGGCGCACGCCGGTGGGCGTGTCGAAGGCGCCCAGCGAGATCGAGGTCCAGTCGCGCTCGAGCGGGTCCCAGAACAGCCACGACCCGCAGGTGTCGCAGAAGCCGCGCCGCACCTTCGCCGAGGCCTGGTGCCAGCGCAGGTGCGGCGCGCCGACCACCGTGACGGCGGACTTTGCGACGTTGGCCGATGCGTACACATGGCCGGACTGCTTGCGGCATTGCCGGCAGTGGCAGGCCGAGGCCGACTGCAGCGGGGCCGACACGGTGAAGCCGATGCGGCCGCACAGGCACGAGCCGCTGCGCTGGGCGATCGCGGCGGCGTCGATCGAGAAGGCAGCGTGGTACGCCACCGTGCCCTTCGGAAGACCATCCTGTGCATCGTCGGACGTGAACGACAGGGCCAGGAAGTGATCGGGCGGCGGGCCCGGGTACACGAGGCCCGGTTGCACGCGGAAGCCGAAGCGTCCGTAGTACGCCGGATCGCCCATCACGACGCAACCGCGGGCGCCGCGTGCGCGCACCCGCGCGAGGCCTTCGGCGACGAGCGCCGCGCCGACGCCCTGGTTCTGCCGGCGCGGGTGCACGGCCAGCGGCCCGAGCCCGGCCCAGCCGATGTAGCGGCCATCCACCGTGACGGGCGAGTACGCGACATGCCCGGCCAGCCCTGCGTCGTCCTCGGCCACCAGGGCCACGGCGAGTGCACCGGCGGCGCGCAACCCCTGCACGATCGAAGCCTCGGTGCCGCTGCTGTGCGGATGGCCGGCGAACACGCGGCCGATCAGGATCGCCGCGCCGGCGTGGTCGGCCTCGGTCTCCGCACGGATCTGCAGCCAGGTCACCGGCGTCACAGCTCCTGCGAGTAGACGATGAAGCCGTGGTGGCGGGCCACGCGGTCGTACAGCGCGCGGCCGGCGGCGTTGGTGACGTGCGTCTGCCAGTACACGCGCGTGCTGCCGGCGGCACGCGCCTGCTCGTATGCCGCCTCGATCAGCAGCCGCCCGATGCCGCGCCCGCGCCGGTCGGCCGCGGTGTAGAGGTCCTGCAGGTAGCACACGTCCGCCAGGCGCGTCGTGCTGCGGTGGAAGACGAGGTGCACGATGCCGACGATGCGGCCGGCTTCCTCGGCGACGAGCGCGTGCACCGGCTCGTCGTTGCGGAAGAAGCGCTCCCAGTTGGCCTCGGTGATCGCGGCGGGCAGCGCGGTGGCGCCCTCGCGGCCGTAGAACGCGTTGTAGCCGTCCCAGAGCGGCTGCCAGCCGGGGCGGTCGGCGCGGGCGATCGGCCGGACAGTGATGTCGCTCATCGCCGGGCCTCGATACGGCAGTGGTGGGCCGATGAGTTCACGGCGCCGCCGCGGCGAGCCCGTTCAGGAAGTGCTGGCGCATCTTCAGCCCGGCCTGCTTCGGGTTGCGCGCGTCGAGTGCGTCCATCAGCTCACGGTGCTCGGCCAGCGACTGCGACAACCGCCCCTGCCGAAACAGCGAGTGGTGCCGGTTGAGCTTCATCACCTTGCGCAGGTCGCCGACGATCTGCGTGCGCCAGCGGTTGCCGGCGATCTCCAGCAGCCGCAGGTGGAAGCGCTCGTTGGCGGCGAAGAAGGCATCGCGCTGGCGCACGAGCTTCTCCAGCCGCTCGTGCAGGCCGCGCAGCTCGGCGAGCTGCTCGTCGCTGGCCAGCCGCGCCACGTCGGCGGCGGCGTCGCTCTCCAGCAGCGCGAGCACGTGGTAGACCTGCGAGACATCGTCGCGCGACATCTCGGTGACGTAGGCGCCGCGGCGCAGCTTCATCGTCACCAGGCCCTCGACCGCCAGCACCTTCAGCGCCTCGCGCAGCGGGGTGCGGCTGATGCCCAGCTCGGTCGCGAGCTTCATCTCGTCGATCCACGTGCCCGGCTCGAGCACGCGCGCGTAGATGCGCTGGCGCAGCTGCTCCGCCACTTCCTGGTACAGGGGCTGGCGGGGCGCGATCGGCGGGGCGATCGGGGCGGCGACCGTCGCGTCAGACATCGGTCAGGTGCGGTGGGCTCGGTGTCGGTATGATTCATAATTATGCATGACGACGGTGCTCGCGTCGTCTGCCCGTGTCGTCTCCCACTCCCCGCTGTCACCGAACCACCACGGCCCGCCCCTGCGATGAACCGACCCGACGACTTTCCCGCCGCCACGCTCGCGCAGTGGCATGCCGCCGCCGCCAAGTCCGCCGGCGGCGACGTGTCGCGCCTCGATTGGGTCACGCCCGAAGGCTTGCGGGTCAAGCCGCTGTACACCGCGGCCGACCTGCAGGGCCTGCCGCACACCGACACGCTGCCGGGCTTCGCGCCGTACATCCGCGGCCCGCAGCCCACGATGTACGCGGTGCGCCCGTGGACCATCCGCCAGTACGCCGGCTTCTCCACCGCCGAGGACAGCAACGCCTTCTATCGCAAGGCGCTGGCCGCCGGCGGGCAGGGCGTCAGCGTGGCCTTCGACCTGGCCACGCACCGCGGCTACGACAGCGACCACCCGCGCGTGTTCGGCGACGTCGGCAAGGCCGGCGTGGCGATCGACTCGGTGGAGGACATGAAGATCCTCTTCGACGGCATCCCGCTCGACAAGGTGTCGGTGTCGATGACGATGAACGGCGCGGTGCTGCCGGTGCTGGCGGGCTACGTCGTCGCGGCCGAGGAGCAGGGCGTCGCGCAGGACAAGCTCTCGGGGACCATCCAGAACGACATCCTCAAGGAGTTCATGGTCCGCAACACGTACATCTACCCGCCCGAACCCTCGATGCGGATCATCGCCGACATCATCGAGTACACGGCGCGGCAGATGCCGAAGTTCAACTCGATCTCGATCTCCGGCTATCACATGCAGGAGGCGGGTGCGAACCAGGCGCTGGAGCTGGCGTTCACGCTGGCCGACGGCAAGGAGTACGTGAAGACGGCGCTGGCCAAGGGCCTGGACGTCGACGACTTCGCCGGTCGGCTCAGCTTCTTCTGGGCGATCGGGATGAACTTCTATCTCGAGATCGCGAAGATGCGCGCGGCGCGGCTGCTGTGGTGCCGGATCATGAAGGGCTACGGCGCGAAGAACCCGAAGAGCCTGATGCTGCGCACGCACTGCCAGACCTCGGGCTGGAGCCTCACCGAGCAGGACCCGTACAACAACATCGTGCGCACCACCATCGAGGCGATGGCGGCGGTGTTCGGCGGCACGCAGAGCCTGCACACCAACAGCTTCGACGAAGCGATCGCGCTGCCCACCGAGTTCAGCGCCCGCGTCGCGCGCAACACGCAGCTCATCCTGCAGGAGGAGACGCACATCACCAGCGTCGTCGACCCCTGGGCCGGCAGCTACATGATGGAGACCCTCACGCAGCAGATGGCCGATCAGGCGCAGGCCATCCTCGACGAGGTCGACGCGATGGGCGGCATGACGCGCGCCGTGGCCTCGGGCTGGGCCAAGCTAAAGATCGAGGCGAGCGCTGCCGAGAAGCAGGCGCGCATCGACTCCGGGGCCGACGTGATCGTGGGCGTCAACAAGTACACGCTCGACAAGCAGGCGGCGGTCGACATCCTGGAAGTGGACAACCACAAGGTGCGCGAGCAGCAGGTGGCGCGGCTGGCACGGATCCGCGCCGCGCGCGACGCTGGCCGCGTGCGCGCCGCGCTCGAGGCGCTCGCTACCGCCGCGCGGAGCGGCGCGGGCAACCTGCTCGCGCTCGCGATCGAGGCGATCCGCGCGCGTGCCACCGTGGGGGAGGTCAGCGATGCACTCGAACAGGTCTACGGCCGCCACCGCGCCGACATCCAGAAGGTGACCGGCGTGTACGCCGCCGCCTACGACTCCGCCGAGGGCTGGGAACAGCTCAAGGGCGAGATCGCCGCGTTCGGCCTCGAGCAGGGCCGGCGCCCGCGCGTCCTGATCGCCAAGCTCGGGCAGGACGGGCACGATCGCGGCGCCAAGGTCGTGGCCACGGCCTTCGCCGACCTCGGCTACGACGTCGACATCGGCCCGCTGTTCCAGACGCCGGCCGAATGCGCGCGCCAGGCCATCGAGAACGACGTGCACGCGGTGGGTGTCTCCACGCTCGCGGCGGGCCACAAGACGCTCGTGCCGGCGATCATCGAGGAGCTGAAGAAGCAGGGCGGCGACGACATCGTCGTGTTCGTCGGCGGCGTGATCCCGCAGCAGGACTACGACGGCCTCTACGCCGCCGGCGTGAAGGGCATCTACGGCCCGGGCACGCCGATCCCGGTCAGCGCCAAGGACGTGCTGGAGCAGATCCGCAAGGCCGCCTCCGCCGGCTGATCGGCGGACGGCCGAGCCCGATGGCTGCTGCTTCCACCCCCGCCGAGCTGGCGGCTGCGTTGCTCGCCCCGCCCGGCGCCGCGCAGCGCCGTGCGCTGGCCAAGGCGATCACGCTGGTGGAGTCCACGCGTGCCGACCACCGTGCACGTGCCGACGAGCTGCTCGCGGCTGCACTGCCGCACGCGGGCCGCTCGATGCGGCTGGGCATCAGTGGCGTGCCCGGGGTGGGCAAGAGCACGTTCATCGAGTCGCTCGGCCTCTTCCTCGTGGAGCGCGGGCACCGCGTGGCGGTGCTGGCGGTGGACCCGTCGTCCAGCGTCAGCGGCGGCGCGATCCTCGGCGACAAGACGCGCATGGAACGCCTGTCCACCGACGAGCGCGCGTTCATCCGCCCGAGCCCCTCGGCCGGCACGCTGGGCGGCGTGGCGGCCAAGACGCGCGAGGCGCTGCTGCTGTGCGAGGCTGCGGGGCACGACGTGGTGATCGTCGAGACGGTGGGCGTGGGCCAGAGCGAGACCGCGGTGGCCGGCATGACCGACCTGTTCGTGCTGCTGCAATTGCCCAACGCCGGCGACGACCTGCAGGCCATCAAGAAGGGCGTGATGGAGCTGGCCGACCTCGTCGTCATCAACAAGGCCGATCTCGACGAGGACGCCGCCACGCGCGCCCGCGCGCAGATCACGAGCGCGCTGCGCTGGTTCGGG
>JAEUPB010000008.1 GCA_016789955.1 Rubrivivax sp.
AGCGAGATGCGGCCGTCCTGCGGCAGCCGCTTCTCGGCGATGTCCAGTTCGGCCATGATCTTCAGCCGGGAGATCAGCGCCGCGTGCAGCGCCTTGTTCGGCTGCACCACCTCGCGCAGCGTGCCGTCGACGCGGAAGCGCACCGAGCTCGAGCGCTCGTAAGGCTCGATGTGGATGTCGCTCGCGGCGTCCTTGGCGGCCTGCGTCAGCAGCGCATTGAGCATGCGGATGATGGGCGCGTCGTCGGCGGCCTCGAGCAGGTCCTCGACCGCGGGCAGGTCCTGCATCATGCGCGACAGGTCCACGCCCGACTCCACCTCGCCGATCACCGCCGCGGCGCTGCCCTCGCCGCCGGCATAGGCCGCGGCGATGCGCTGTGCCAGCGTGGCGGCCGGCTCGCGCTCGAAACGATGCACCGGGTGGTGGCGGGCCGTCTCGGCCAGCGCCGACAGCGGCGTGCTTTCGCTGGCCCACAGCACGCAGACGTCGCCATCGTCCTCGAGCAGCAGCGTGTGCGCCTTGGCGTAGGCGTAGGGCAGCGGGTGGCGGGGGGACATGACTGGGGGTCAGGGCCTGGGCGGAGCGGGCGCGGATCCGGACGGGGCGGCGGCGGGCGGTGCCGGCGGCAACGCGGGAAGCACCGGGCCTTCGTTGAGCGGCATCACGATGCTGGGGGTGGGCTGCGTCGCCTGTTGCTGGCCGCGCAGCATGTCGTAGCGGTCCAGCGACAGCCGGCTGGCGCTGTCGCCGTCGCGCAGCACGGTCGGGCGCAGGAAGATCATCAGGTTGCTGCGGCTCTTGGTGCGTGACTCGCTGCGGAACAGTCCCCCGACGAGCGGCAGGTCGCCGAGCAGTGGAACCTTGTTCTTGCTCTCGAGCAATCGTTCCTGGATCAGCCCGCCGATGACGAGGATCTGGCTGTCGTCGACAGCCACATTCGTCTCCACCGAGCGTTTGGTGGTGGTGGGGCCGGCGTTGGTCGTGCCTTCGGCCTGCGAGGTGACGTCGGAGTTCTCGAGGAAGATCGTCATCTTCACCGTACCGCTCTCGCCGATGGTCGGCTTGATGCGCAGCGTCAAGCCGACGTCCTTGCGCTCGATGGTCTGGAACGGGTTGGTGGTGGCGGTTCCGGTGTTGGTGAACTGGCCGGTGATGAACGGCACGTTGTTGCCGACCACGATCTTCGCCTCCTCGTTGTCCAGCGTCAGGACGTTGGGCGTGGAGACGATGTTGGTGGTGGTGCGCGTCTGCAGCAGCCGCACGATCGCGTTGAGCGACACGGCGTCGCCGATGGTGCGAAGAATGCCGATGTTCAGGCCGCCGCCCAGGTTGGCGATGTTGGTGCCCTGGAGCCCCAGGATGCTCGGGTTGTTGCCGCCGTTCGTGGTGTTGGGCAGCACCTGCGCGGCCTGCAGCGTGCGGTCGCCGTCGCGGGCGAGCTGACCGATCCACTGCACCCCGAAGTCGGCCTGGTCACCACCATTGACCTCGACGATCAGCCCTTCGATGGAGACCTGCGCCCGCCTCGTGTCGAGCTGGTCGATCATCGCGCGCACCTGCCGATAGAGCGGCTCGGGCGCGGTGATGATCAGCGAATTGGTGGCCGGGTCGGCCTGGATGAAGCCGCCGATCGAGGGCTGCGCAGCGGTCGAGATGGGGGCCGTTGCGGCCGCGGAAGCGCCGGACGTGTTGCCCGCGCCCGGCTGCTGCCCCAGGGTCGGCTGGGCGATCGTCACGCCACCGGTCTGCGGCAGCCCGGTCCCTGCCGTGCTCGCACCGCTGCCGCTGCCCACCGCCGCGAAGGCGGCCCGCACGACCGTGGCCAGCCGCACCGCGTCGGCATTCTTCAGGTGCACCACCCACATGCCGCCCCCGGGCCCGACGCCGGCCGTCGGCCGGTCGAGCTTGGCCACGGTCGCGCGGATGGCCGCCAGCCGTGCCGGATTGGAAGCCCGAACCAGCAGCGAATTGCTGCGCGGATCGGCGATGACGGTGGTTGCGCCACCCACACCCTGCGCGCCCGGCACCACCACCTGCGCCACACCGCCCGCATCCGACAGCCGCTGCACGAGCGGCACGATGTCGCTGGCCACCGCGTGCTGCAGCGGGATGACCTCGATCTCGGTGCCGGCCGGCGTGTCCAGCGCGGCGATGATCCGGCCCAGCCGCTGCAGGTTGTCGGCGTAGTCGGTGATGACCAGCGTGTTGGTGCTCGGGCTCGCGTTGATCGTGTTGTTGGCGCTGATCAGCGGGCGCAGGATCGCCACCAGGTTGTTCGCGTTCTCGTGGCGCAGCGTGAAGATCTGCGTGATGACCTGGTCGCCGCGCACGGCCGCCTCGCCGACCGACACGGTGCCCGTCTGCAGCTTGGCATCGGCCTCGGGCACGAGCTTGAGCAGCCCGCCGCTCTCGACCATCGCGAAGCCCATGCCGCGCAGCGCGGAGAGGTAGGTCTGGTACGCCTCGCGCACCGACTGCGGCTGTTCGCTGTACACCGTGACCGTGCCGCGCACGCGCGGGTCGACGGCGATCTGCCGGTTGATCATCGCGCCGATCGCGCGCGTCACCGCCTCGATGTCGGCGTTGACGAAGTTCAGCGTCACCGTGCCGCGCTGCCCCGCGGCGGCGGCCGGCGGCGTGCCCGGTGCGGGCATCTGGGCGCCCGCCGGCACCGCACCGGCGGCGGCCAGCGCGGCCACGACGGCAGCGCCCAGCCGGTGCGGCAGCGGGCGGGGCGAGCGTGGGGGTTTCATATGGTTCATCCGATCGAGAGGTTCGAGACCGCGCCCTGCCGGCGCCCGATCACGTTCAGCAGACTGTCGAGTGCGCCTTCGCTGCCGGCATCGGCACGCGCCTGCCCGCGAAACCGCATCGGCGAGGCGCCGCCGGCCTGGCCGGTGCCGCTCAACTGCAGCGGCCCGCGCAGTGTGGCGAGCGTGATCGTCGCCGAACCCGACTGGCCCGCGCCCGCATCGACCACCAGCACGTAGTCGCCCAGGGCCGGCACCGGGGCCAGCCGCGACGACAGGCCTTCGGCGCGCAGCTCGGCCCGCCCGGTGATCGCCAGGCGACCCTGCGCGCCGGTCACCGACAGGTCCTGCCCGGTGAGCTGCAGCAGGCCGCCCGGGTCGACCGTGTTCCAGGGCGCGCCGAGCCCGCCGAACAAGGCCACGGGCAGTTGCCCCACGGCCACCGGCGTCGCTTCGGGGGCGCCGCGTGGCGGCAGCAGCCGGACGCTGAAGCCGGCCAGCCCGGGCACGATGCGCAAGCGCTGCTCGCCATGCAGGCAGCAGGCCTGACGCGCCCGCAGCTCGAAGCTGCCCGCACGCGGGCGCAGCCGCCACGACAGCCGTCCCGGCAGCGATGCGGCGGCACTGCTGCCCCGGCCACCCCGCAGCACGACCGTGGCGCTGCCGTTCCACACGGTGCCACGGGCCTCGGCCAGCACCAGCCGGCCGTCGGTGGCCTCGCCCACCGCCTGCGCGAGCCAGGCCGCGGGGACGAACAGCAGCCCGGCCAGCACCGCCCCGCAGAGTGCGCCGGCAGCGGCCCACAGCGAGCGTCGGCCCAGCAGGCGCGGCATCGTCATCTCGCGGCCCCGGGCAGGGCCAGCACCAGCGTGCCGCTGAAGCCCTGCGCCGTGCGCGTCAGCGTGGCCTCGAGCGGCCGTGCCCGCGCGCCCTGGCGCAGCTCGAGCAGGAACTCGCGCAGCGCGGCCGTCGGCACGGTGTCCAGCGTGACCACCAGGCGATCGCCCTGCTGGACCAGGCGAGCCTTGGCGCCGAGCCGCTCGACCGACGCCCGCGCGGCGGCCACCGACTGCTCGGCAGTCACCGGCGGCGTGGCGCGCAGCTCGCGCACCTCGCCGGCCAGCCGCTGCATGTCCTGCAGCTGCGTGTCGAGCGCATCGATCTGGGCGGGCGCAGTGCGCAAGGTGCGCAGCGCCGGCTGCAGCGCCACCGTCCACAGCAGCAGCACGGCCACCGCCGCGATCGCCACCGAGATCAGCAGCCGCTCGCGCGGGGCGCGCGCCTGCCAGAAGGCGCGCCAGGCGGCCGCGCGCGGCGAGGTCATCGCCCGCTCCCCGGCGCGATCTGCACGCGCCCGTCGGCGAGCGTCGCCTCCAGTCCCGCCGGCCGCAGCCGTTCGCGCAGCGGTGCGACCTGCGGCTCGCCCACACCGGCCGCCGACAGCGACAGTCGTCCGGCGTCGTAACGCAGCATCTGCGCCGGCGGGGCGCCGTCGGGCCAGGCGGTGGCCGCCGCGGCGAGCAGCACCTCCAGATCGGCCTTGCCGGGGCGGCCGGCTTGTGCGCGCAGTGCATCGGTCTCGCGCTGCATCTGCAGCGGGGCGTCGAGCACCGCCCGCACCTGCGGGTGGGCTTCCTTCAGCACGCGCGACAAGGCCTCGCGCTTGTCGGCCACCCGGCGCTCCTGCTGCCACGCGTACACATTCAGCCCGACGAGCTGCACCAGCACCACCGCGGCCATGCCCCAGCGCAGCCAGCGCCACTCGCGACCCATCAGCCGTCGCACGCCCTCACCTGCGAACCGCATGCCGCGATGCCGCGGGGCGAGATCGAACTGCAGCAGGTTGGGGCCGTCCGTGAGGGCGCGTTCGAGCAGCCGCTCGGATCGGGCGGCCACCGGCACGGGAGCCCCGAGCCAGCGCTCCGCCGCGGCGGCCGAAGCCGGTGTCGCGTGCCACGTGACCGGACGGTCCGGCGGCACGAGCTGTCGCGCCGGGCCCGTTGCCGGCAGCGCGCACACGCCCTCGCCGGTGGCCAGCACCAGCCGCGGCGGGTCGGACGCCGCGGCGGCGGCGTCCGTCTCGAACCAGCCGGCCGGCGGTTCGCCCTCGAGGGTCGGCATCGCGAACGGCACCACCCGATCGACGGCCCATCCGGCCTCACCGAGCGCCGCGAGGTGCGACGCGAGCCAACCCCGGTCGAGCGCGGCGACCCATCGCCCCGACGCACCGGCGGCGGGCCCCAGCGCGAGATGCGTCTGCTCGGGGTCGCCGAGCAGCTGCTCCTCGAGCACGCCGACCAGCGCCGCGCGCAGCCGGGCGCGGCCCAGCTTGGGCAACTGCACGCGGTGCCAGGCCACGTCGGCCGCATCGGCCACCGCGACGAGCATCGACGCGCGGGGCAGCAGCGACGCCGCCGCGCGGCCGCTGCGGGCGACGGTGCGGCCGTCGTCGCTGTAGACGAACGACCACTCGGTGGCCGTGGCGGCTTCGGGGACCGCGCCGTCGGGCTGCGGGTCGCGCCTCGGGCGAGACGGGAGCTCGACGATCAGCAGCGACATGCGGGGCGGCGGGCGCCGGGCAGGAGGCCGGCTCGGCGGAGGCGGGGCGGGCGAAGCATCGTCGGTGGAAGGGCAGCGCGGCGCATTGTCGCCGCAGCCGCGGCGGTTCAGGTCGGGGTGAGCGGCCGCCGGTCGCGGCGCAGCACGGTCACCTCCACGTTGGCGCCGCCCCCGCGAATCTGCAGCAGCACCTGTTCCGACAGCGCACGGTCCTCGTAACGCAACGTAGCGTAGGCATACAGGTGGGTGCTGGTCACGGCCACGCGGTTGTCTTCAGCGACCACGCCCTGCGGCAGGCGCTGGCGCAGCTCGGCCACCGACTTGTAGCGGTTGCCGCGGTTGCGCACCAGGCCGCGTGCGCTGCCTTCATCGATGTCGAGCACGGCGGCGATCACGGCCGCCTGCGCCGAGTTGACGTTGATCGGCGTGCGCGTCGGCAGGATGTCGACGTGATCGCGCAGCTGCGCCAGCGTGGCGGGGTCCAGGCCCAGCCACGCCAACTGCTCGAAGCGCCTGGGCATCAGCGGCACCGAGGGGTCGGCGCCGGGCCCGGCC
>JAEUPB010000012.1 GCA_016789955.1 Rubrivivax sp.
TTCACCGGTCGGCCGTCGAGTCGGATCTCGCCTTCGTCGGGAATCGTGGCGCCCGAGAGCGCCTTGATCAGGCTGGACTTGCCGGCGCCGTTGTCGCCGATCACCGCGAGGATCTCGCCGGCGCGCAGCTCGAAGTCGGCACCGTCCAGCGCGGTCACCTGGCCGTAGCGCTTCACCAGGCCCTGGGCCTGCAGCACGAGCTTGGGGGTCGTCATGATCGGCATCTCCGGTTCAGCGCGTGGCCTTGCGCGACAGCTGGTCCACCGTCACCGCGAGGATGACGAGAATGCCGGTGATCAGCACCTGGTACACCGAGGACACGCCCATCAGCGTGAGCCCATTGCGCAGCACACCCACCACCACCGCGCCGATCAGCGAGCCGAGGATCACGCCGCGCCCGCCGAACAGCGACGTGCCGCCCAGCACCACCGCGGTGATCGCGTCGAGGTTCTCGGTCTGCCCGGCGTTGGGGTCGCCCACGCCGGTGCGCGCCACCGCCAGCAGCGACGCCACGCCGTAGAACGCGCCGGCCAGCACGTACACGCCCAGCAGCACGCGATCGGTGGGGATGCCCACCAGCCGCGTGGCCTCGGGGTTGTTGCCCACCGCGTAGACGTGGCGGCCGGCGGCCGTCTCGCGCAGCCAGAACCACACGCCCAGGTACAGCAGGATCATCAGCACCGAGCCGAACGCCACGTTGGTGCCGCCCAGCGAGAAGGTGTTGCCCAGCCAGGTCATCAGCGGCGGCACGTCGGTGACGGTCTGCGCACCCGAGTACAGCTGCGTGATCGCGAAGGCGATGTTCAGCGTGCCCAGCGTGACGATGAACGGCGGCAGCTTGATGCGCGTGACCAGCAGCCCGTTGATCAGCCCGAAGCCGGCGGTGACGGCGATGCCGGCGAGGATCGCCAGCGGCGCCGGCAGCCCGAGCTCCGCGGCGAACTTGGTCATCACGATCGAACCCAGCGCCATCACCATGCCGCACGAGAGATCGATGCCCGCGGTGAGGATGATCAGCGTCTGCCCGATCGCGATCACGCCCACGACCATCACCTGCTGCAGGATCAGCGAGAAGTTCTCGCCGCTGAAGAAGCGCTCGGTGGTGGCGCCGAAGAACAGGCACGCGACGAGCAGCGCGATGAAGGGCCCGAGCTGGCCGATCGGCGGCAGTTTGGCCTTGAGCGTGTCCACGCCTGGGCCCCCTACTTCTTGCCCCAGCAGAGATCGGTGCCGGTCTTCACGTCCTTGCTGTCGACGCCGGCCACCGCCTTGGCGGCGATCAGCGTGACGCCGGTGTCGGTGTAGCCGCTGACCTTCTTGCCGGTCTTCGCATAGGCCACGCCGGCCTCCACGCCCATCGAGGCCATCTTCAGCGGGTACTGCTGGCTGGTGGCGGCGATGACGCCCGCGCCGACGTTCTTCACTCCTTCGCAGCCACCGTCCACCGAGACGATCAGCACGTTCTTCTCCTTGCCGGCCTTCTTCAGGGCGTTGAAGGCGCCGGCCGCGGCGGGTTCGTTGATGGTGTAGACCACCGTCACGTCGGGCGACTTCTGCAGGCAGTTCTCCATCGCCGTCTGGCCCTTGGCGCGGTCGCCGAACGAATCGGCCATGCACACCACCTCGGCGGGCTTGGCGAGTTCGTTGTTCTTCGCGTCGAAGCTCTGCAGGCCCAGGCCCTGCAGGAAGCCGTTGTGGCGTTGCGCGCCCACGGGGTGGCCGGGGAAGAGGTCGAGCGTGACGATCTTCAGCGGCTTGCCGGCCATGGCGGCCTTCGCGTACTGGCCGATCAGCACGCCGGCCTTGTAGTTGTCGGTGGCGAAGAGGGCGTCGGTGGCGTCGGCAGGGTCGGTGGGGCTGTCGAGCGCGATGACCATCACGCCCTTGTCGCGCGCCTTCTTGATGGCCGGGATGATGGCCTTGGAGTCGCTCGGCGTGATCAGGATGGTCTTGGCACCGGCGGCAATCATGTTCTCCATCGCCGTCACCTGTCCGGCGTTGTCGCCGTCGGTCTTGCCGGCGCCGGTCAGCAGCTTGGCGCCCTGGGCCTTGGCGGCCTCGGCCGCGCCTTCCTTCATCTTCACGAAGAAGGGGTTGGTCTCGGTCTTGGTGATCAGGCCGATGACGGGCTGGCCTTGCGCCGCGGCCCAGCCGGGCAGCAGCGCCGCGCTGGCGGCCAGGGCGATGGAGGTGAGGGCGGTGCGGGTCTTCATGGGGCTGTCTCCTGTGGGCGTCCGGGTGCATTCCGGCATGGACGAGGTTTTAATAGATAAAGCGCAGTGAGTTATTAATGGAAAACCCGGTACCGCCCGACGCGCAGGCGCGGCAACCTCGCGGGCATCCTGAAGACGAAAGGACGAGAACCATGATCGTGGTCTGCGGCGAAGCGCTGATGGACGTGTTCGACGCCGGTGCCACCGCCACCGGACAGGCGCTGGACGCGCGGCTGGGCGGCTCGCCGTTCAACGTGGCGCTGGGGCTGGCACGCCTGCAGCAGCCGGTGGCCTTCTGCGCGGCGATCTCCACCGGCTTCCTCGGCCGGCGGCTGCTGCGCACGCTGCAGGAGGAGGGCGTGGACACCGCGCTCGTGCAGCACGTGGACGCGCCCACGTCGATGTGCGTGATCGGGCTCGATGCCCGCGGCGTGCCGGCCTACGACTTCTACGGCGAGCGCGGCGCCGACCGGCAGCTCGACGCCGCCGTGCTGGCGCGCGTGCCCGGGGGCGTGCGGGCCGCCACGTTCGGCTCGTACGCGATGGTGGTGGAGCCGGTGGGCTCGACGCAGCGCGCGCTGGTGGAGCAGCTCGCCGGCCGCGCGCTGATCGCCTACGACCCCAACGTGCGGCCCACGGTCGAGCCCGACCTCGCGCGCTGGCGCGACGTGCTGGCGTGGATGGCCGCACGCACGCAGCTGTTGAAGGTGAGCGAGGAAGACCTCGGGTTGCTGTTTCCCGGGCAGCCGCTGGAGGCGCTGGCCGCGGGCTGGCTGGCGCAAGGCGTGCAGCTCGTGGTCGTCACGCGCGGCGAGCAGGGCGCCGTGGCCTGGGCGCCGGGGCTGCACGTGCAGCGGCCGCTGCCACGCGCGGTCGACGTGGTCGACACCGTCGGTGCCGGCGACACCTTCCAGGCGGCGATGCTGACCTGGCTCGCGGAGCAGGGTCGCCTCGAGCGGGGTGCTGCAGGCATGCGCGGCCTGGACGCCGGCGCGATCGGCGCGATGCTCGACTTCGCGATGCAGGCCGCCGCCATCACCTGCTCGCGCCGCGGCGCCGACCTGCCGCGCCGCCACGAGCTGCCGGCCTGATGTCCGCCTGATGCCGGTGGCGCCGGGCCTATGCTCGGCGCCATGAGCGACCACCCTTCCGAGCTGCCGCCGCGCGAGCGCTGGTTCGACGACTTCCGCGCCGGTGACACCTTCGCCTTCGGCGCCTACCCCATCACCGAGCACGAGATCGTCGACTTCGCGAGCCGCTGGGACCCGCAGTCCTTCCACCTCGACCATGCCGCCGCCGAGGCCTCGCACTTCGGCGGCCTGGTGGCCAGCGGCTGGATGACGGCCGGCGTGATGATGCGGCTGCTGTGCGAGCACTTCATCTCACCCGAATCGTCGATGGGCTCGCCGGGCCTCGATGAACTGCGCTGGCTGCAGCCGGTGCGCCCGGGCGACGTGCTGAGCGTGCGCGTGGAGGTGCTCGAGTCGCGGCCCTCGCGCAGCAAGCCCGACCGCGGCATCCTGAAGCTGCGCGAGCAGGTGCTGAACCAGCGCGGCGAGGTGGTGATGTCGGTGCTGGCGATGGCGATGCTGCGGCGCCGGAAATAATCGCGGGCTCCGCAGACGACTCCCGAGGAACCCGCGATGTTCAAGGCCCTGATGCTGACCCGCGACGGCAAGACCGTGCATGCCGCCGTGACCGAGCTCGACGAGGCCGTGCTCGGGCCGGGCGACGTGACCGTGCGCGTCGAGTACTCGACGCTGAACTTCAAGGATGGCCTGGCCATCACCGGCCGTGGCGCCATCGTGAAGAACTGGCCGCTGATCGCCGGCATCGACCTCGCGGGGACCGTCGAGGCGAGCGAGTCGGCGGCGTGGAAGCCGGGCGACCAGGTCGTGATCAACGGCTGGGGCCTGGGCGAGACGCACCACGGCGGCCTGGCACAGAAGGCGCGCGTGTCCTCGGGCTGGCTGCTCGCCGTGCCCGCGCCCTACAGCACGCGCGACACGATGGCGTTGGGCACCGCCGGCTACACCGCGGCGCTGTGCGTGCAGGCGCTGCTGCGCCACGGCGTGAAGCCGACCGACGGCCCGGTGCTCGTCACCGGCGCCAGCGGCGGCGTGGGCATCATCGCGGTGCGGCTGCTGGCGGGACTGGGCTTCGAGGTCGATGCCTCCACCGGCCGCCCGCAGCACGGCGACGCGTTGCGCGCGATGGGCGCTACCCACCTCGTCGACCGCGCCGAACTCGCCGCGCCCGGCAAGCCGCTGCAGAGCGAGCGCTGGGCCGGCGTGGTCGATGCGGTGGGCAGCCACACGCTGGTGAACGCCTGCGCGCGCACGAAGTGGAACGGCGCGGTCGCGGCCTGCGGGCTGGCGCAGGGCGCCGACCTGCCCGGCACCGTGCTGCCGTTCATCCTGCGCGGCGTCACGCTCTACGGCATCAACAGCGTCTACGTGCCCGAAGCGCAGCGGCGCGAGGCCTGGGCCTTGCTGGCCGCGCATGTGTCGCCGCAGGTGCTGGCGGGCCTCGGCCACGTGATCGGCCTCTCGGAGGCGATCCCGGCGGCGGCCGACCTGCTCGACGGGCGCATCACCGGCCGCGTCGTCGTCGACGTGAACCGCTGATCGGTTCAACGCCGATTCACGGCAGCCGCGGCGCGTCCTCCCAGCCGGGGTCGCCACGCAGCAAGACGCCGCGCAGGCGGCCGTCTTCGAGGTGCAGGCGCGGCTCCATCACCGGCAGCGGCTGCCGAGCGGCCCAGGCGAGCAGCGCCTGCACGCCGCCGCCTTCGTGTGGCACCAGCGATTGCACCGTGCGCACGGTGGCGAACTCCATCGGATGTTCGCCGCGGCCGTGTGCATCGAGCGCCGCCGAGGGCTGCACCCACGCGATGGCGGTGGTCTCGCTCTCGTCGGCCCGGGCCACCTGGCCTTCGGGTGCACGGCAGACGTAGAACATCGTGTCGAAGCGCTTGGGCAGCCCCAGCGGCGTGGTCCAGCGGCTCCACGGCACCAGCGCGGCCGGGTCCAGCCGCAGCGCGCATTCCTCCAGACACTCGCGCGCCGCGGCCACTGCGTGCGGCGACGGCCCGGCCGCGTGGTCGGCTGCATCGACGGCGCCGCCGGGGAACACGTAGGCGCCGGGCATGAAGCTCGCCTGCAGCGAGCGGCGCACCATCAGCACCTCCATGCGGCCGGGGCCGTCGCGCAGCACCAGCGTGGTGGCGGCGGCGCGGATGGGCACGGCGGCGGCGTCGGTGGCGGGGAGGATCTTCATCGGGTGGGCATCGGGTCGTTGGTTCTACCAATGGTAGTGCCTCGCGCAGGCCTTCCCCGCGGCCTGCCGGTGCCCCCGCGGCGACAATCGTGGCGTGCCAGACCGTGATCCCGATGTGTCCGACCCGCGCGACGATGCCGCGCGCCGCGCAGCCCTCGTGGCCGTCGTGCGCCGGCTCGACGCCCGCGGCCTGAACCGCGGCAGCACCGGCAACGCCAGCGTGCGCGATGCCTCGGGGCAGGGCATGTGGATCACGCCCACCGGCATGGGTGCGGAGGTCGAGCCCGACGACCTGGCTTGGCTGTCGCTGGACGGCGCCACCGCGCGCGGCCGCTGGCAGCCGTCGAGCGAAGCGCCGTTCCACCTCGCGGCGTACCGAGCGCGGCCCGACCGCGGCGCGCTGCTGCACACCCACAGCCCGCACGCCACCGCGCTGGCCTGCCTGCAGCGCGAGCTGCCGCCCTTCCACTACATGGTGGCGGTGGCCGGCGCCGACCGCGTGCCGCTGGTGCCCTACCACCTGTTCGGTACCGAGGCGCTCTCGCAGGGCGTGGCCGCGGCGCTGGCTGGCAGCGACGCCGCGCTGCTGGCGCACCACGGCCTGGTGGCGATCGGCGCCACGATCGGACGCGCCGAGCATGTGCTGGACGAGATCGAGGCGCTGTGCGGCATCTACCTGCAGGCCCTCGCGGTGGCCGAGCCGCCGCTGCTGACGCCGGCGCAGATGGCCGAGGTGCACGCGCGGTTCCGCGGCTACGGCCGCGCGCAGCGCGCCTGAGCGCGACCGTCGACCGATGCCCAGCCCCTGGCTGCTGCTGCCCGACTTCGCGCTGATCGCGCTGGGCTGGCTGCTGTGCCACCACACGCCACTGAACCGCCCGGTGTGGGACGGCGCCGAGCGGCTGGTGTACTACCTGCTGTTCCCGTGCCTGCTGTTCCAGGCCATCGTGCGCACGCCGATCCGCCACGACGAGCTGCTCTCGCTGGGCAGCGTGGGCTTCGCCGTGTGCGGCACGGGCGTGGTGCTGGCGCTGGCGCTGGGCCGCTGGCCGGGGGTGGACCCGCTGCTGCATGCCAGCGGCGCCCAATGCGCCTTCCGCTTCAACAGCTACGTGGCGCTGGCGCTGGCCGAGCGGCTGGCCGGCGCGCCGGGGCTGGCCTGGCAGGCGCTGATCACGGCCGTCTGCGTGCCGCTGTGCAACGTGGGCGCGGTGTGGCCGCTGGCGCGCCAGGGCGGGCACCACTTCGGCGGCGAGCTGCTGCGCAACCCGCTGATCGTCTCGACGATGGCGGGGCTGGCCTGCAACCTCGGCGGCGTGACGCTGCCGGAGCTGGCGACGACGACGCTCTCGCGCATCGGTGCCGCGGCGTTGCCGTTGGGGCTGATGGCGGTGGGCGCCGGGCTGCGCATGGGGGCGCTGCGCGAGGGGCCGGGGCTGGCGGCCTCGCTGCTGGCCATTCGCCACCTCGTGCTGCCGCTGCTGGCGATCGGCCTCGTGCTGGCGATGCAGCTGCCGCCGGCGCAGCAGGCGGTGGCGGTGGCCTTCGCCGCGATGCCCTCGGCCAGCAGCGCCTACGTGCTGGCGGTGCGCATGGGCGGCCACGGCGGCTACGTGGCCGGGCTCGTGACCGTCTCGACGCTGATCGCGATGCCCGGGCTGCCGCTGGCGCTCGGGCTGCTGCAGCAGTTGCGCGGCCCGTAGGCATCGCCTGCGGCCGCGGCCTGCGGCACCATCGCGGCTGTTCCGGAGAATGCCGATGACCGCCACGCCCACCCGCTACACGCTGCACGTCGCCGACGACGTGCTCGACGACCTGCGCGCGCGCCTGGCCCGCACACGCTGGCCCGACGAGCCGCCGCCCGAACAGGTGCCGCCGTGGAGCAGCGGCACGAGCTTGGCGTACCTGCGCGGCTTCGTCGAGCATTGGCGCACGGCGTACGACTGGCGCGCGCAGGAGGCGCTGCTGAACCGGCTGCACCACTGGACGGTGCCGCTGGGCGGCATCCAGCTCCACTACCTGCACGAGCCGGGCGTCGGGCCGGCACCGTTGCCACTGCTCATTTCGCACGGCTGGCCGGGCTCGATCGTCGAGTTCCGCCGGCTGATCCCGCTGCTCACCGATCCCGGCCGCCACGGTGGCGACCCCGCCGACGCGTTCACCGTCGTCGCGCCCTCGCTGCCGGGCTACACGCTGTCGTACACGCCGGGCCAGCCGCGCTTCGGCGTGGAGGAGATCGCCGACCTCTACGCCACGCTGATGACCGACGTGCTCGGCTACGCGCGCTACGGTGCGCAGGGCGGCGACTGGGGCGCGTTCGTCACGTCGCGCCTCGCGTGGCGGCACCCGGAGCGGTTCACCGGCCTGCACCTGAACCTGCTGGCGGTGCGGCGCGACCCCGAGCTCGTGGCCGATGCCGACGCCGACGAACGCCGCTTCCTCGGCGAGCTGAAGGGGTTCCTGAAGGAGGAGACCGGCTACCAGTGGATCCAGGGCACGAAGCCGCAGACGCTGGCCTACGGCCTCACCGATTCGCCCGCAGGCCTGGCCGCGTGGCTGGTGGAGAAGTTCCACCGCTGGACCGACTGCCGCGACGACGACCCCGCCACCGCGGTGCCGATCGACGAGCTGCTGACCAACCTCACGCTGTACTGGGCCACCGGCGCGATCGGCTCGTCGTTCTGGCCGTACCACGCCCGCATGCACCGGCCGTGGCCCATCCCGCCGGGCGAGACGGTGCGCGTGCCCACCGGCTACGTGCAGTTCCCGCGCGAGATCCTGCGCCCGCCGCGCCGCCTGGCCGAGCGCACCTATCCGGACCTGCGCCGCTGGACGGTGGCCGAGCGCGGCGGCCACTTCGCCGCGATGGAGCAGCCCGAGCTGATGGCGCGCGAGATCCGCGAGTTCTTCAGGCCGTTGCGCTGAGGCCGGAGGGCCGCGCCTACAACCGGAACGCCCCGCCCTTCAACAGCTCGGGCACCGCGTGCCGCAGGTGCAGCGAGAGGCCGAGCGCCGCCATGTGGTTGCTGTTGCGGCCGAGGATCTGCTGCGCCAGCGGCAGGAACTGCGCTTCCTCGTAGCCGGCGTGGCCGCGGTAGTCGGCCACGAGGGCCGCCACGTCGGCGCCGTCGAGCGCGGCATCCTCGCCACGGGCCGCGCGCTTGATCGCCGGTTCCAGCGCCTGCCAGGCCGCTTCCACGCGCCGGTGCTCGGCGGTGAGCCGCGTGACGATGGCGGCGATGCGGTCGTGCTCCTCGCCCGCCGCCGCGCTGGCCAGCACTGCCGGGAACAACTCGCGCTCCTCCTCGGCGTGGTGCTCCATCACCACGTCGCGGAAGAAGGCCAGCAGCGCCTGCGCGATGGCGCGCGCCTGCTTCGCCGACGCCACCAGCGCCGGCAGCCGTGCCAGCTCGTGCAGCTGCGCGGTGATGCCCTCGTGGCAGTTCGAGAAGGCCTGGATCGGGGCGTCGTGCGGCACGGGGGTGATCATGGCCGGGTCCTCCAATGCGTGCATTGGACGCGACGCACCGGCCGCGCGGCTTGATCCGGGGCAAGTCGCCCCGGCGTCGATGCCGCTATGCTGGCCGCGTCGTACCAGGGGTCCGGAGACCGAATGCCGCCAGTCCAGCCTGACGCCGTGATCTCCGCACCCGGCACCCCGCTGGCGCACTACCTGCGCCAGCTGACGTGGGCGGCGATGCTGCCGCTGCTGCTGCTGGTGGTGGTGCTGGGCGCGGTACGGCTGGAGCATCAGCGCGACGACGAAACCGTCGAGGGCAACCGGCTGGTCGAGCGGCTGGCGCGCGAGGTCGACGACGTGCTGGGCGACCGCATCAAGGCGCTCACGCTGCTGGCCAGCTCCCCCATGCTGCAGGAAGACCGGCTGGCCGACTTCCACCGCCGTGCGCAGGCCTTCAAGCAGCAGTTCGGCTCTGAACTGCTGATGGCCGACGACCAGGGTCGCATGCTGCTGCACACCGGTGTGGACTACGGCTCGGCACTGCCGCCGCTGCCGCGGCCCCCGGGGCGAGCCGCGGTAGCTCGGCACTGCCGCCGCTGCCGCGGCCCCCGGGGCGAGCCGCGGTGCCGCTGGCGTTGTCCAGTGGGCAGCCCTCCGTGGGCGACCTGTTCGTCGGGCCCCTTCGCCGCACGCCGCTGGTGGCCGTGGCCGTGGCGCTGCCCGGGAGCGCACCCGACCGGGCCCTGCTGACGCTGCTCGATGCGTCGACGTTCGAGAGGCGCCTACGCCTGGCGGGCCTCCGCGACGGATGGACGGTGACCCTGCGCGACAGCCGCGGCGCCAGCATCGCCGCCCTGGGAGCCTCGGGCCATGCGGGGGCCGCGTCCGCAGCCGCCTCGGGTTCCCCGGCGCCCCGGGCCACGCCGACGTGGCGCCACGCGACGACAGCGGCGCCGTGGACCGTGGAGGCCGAGACACGAACGGCGTTCTGGACCGAGCCGCTGGTGGCCTCCGCGTCCACGCTGCTGCTGGCCATCTCGGCCGCCACGCTGGCGGGATTCGTGGCCGGGCAACGGGGCGCACGGCGGCTCGCCACCGCGGTGCGCGGGCTGGCCGGGCCTGCGCCGCACCCGCAGGCGGGCATCGCCGAAGTCGAGGAGGCGCGCCGGCTGATCGAGGAGGCCACGCGCGAGCGCGAGGATGCCCGGCAGGCGCTGCAGCGCAGCGATGCGACGCTGCGCAGCCTGTTCGAGCACCTGCCCGACGCCATCGTGCTGGTGGACGACGCGCGCCGCATCACGCTGGTCAACCCCGCCTTCACGCGCCTGTTCGGCTACGAGCCCGAGGAGGTGCTGGGCCGCACCACCGAGTTCCTGTATGCCGATCCGGCCGACCACGCACGCACCGGCCGCACCCTCTACAAGGCCGACGGCCGCGCCGTCGAGGGCTACTACGAGCTGTGCTACCGGCACCGCGACGGCCGCGAGGTCTGGGCCGAGTCGGCCGGGCGGCGCATCGTGCTGCCGAACGGCGAGCTGCTCGGCATGTTCGGCGTGCATCGCGACATCACTGCACGGCGAGAGGCGCACGAGGCGCTGCGCCGCTCGCGGGAGCAGCTCGCGAACTTCGTGCGCCAGGCGCCGCTCAGCTTGGCGCTGATGGACCGCGAGCTGCGCTACCTGGCCTGCAGCGATGAGTGGCTGCGGCGATACGGCCGCGGCCGGGTAGATCTCGCCGGCGTCGACCACGGCATGCTGATGCCCGACATGCCCGAGCACTGGCGGGCGGCACACCAGCGCGGCCTGGCCGGCGAGACGGTGCGCAAGGATGACGATCACTGGATCGACGCCGAGGGCGTCGAGCAGTGGGCGCGCTGGGTGGTGCAGCCGTGGACCGACGAGCATGGCGGCATCGGCGGCATCATCATCTCGGTCGAGGACACCACCGCCGCGCGGCGCGCACTGCGCGACCTGGGCGAGGCGCTGAAGCGTTTCGCTGCGGTGTTCGAGCAGGCCCCCGTGGCGATGGTCGTGGGAAAGCAGGATGACACGCGGTTCGCCGAGGTCAATGTGGCCTTCGAGGCGCTGACCGGCTGGACGCGAGGCGAGGTTCAGGGCCGCACCAGCGCCGAGTTCGGCATGTGGCCCGATGCCGCGTGGCGCAGCGAGGTGCACCGGCAGCTGCGCAGCGGCCACGACGTGCCCAGCGGCGAAGCGCGCCTGCGCCGGCGCTCCGGCGAGCTGGTCGACGTGGTGTTCTCGGCCTGCCGCGTGGAGATCGGCGGGCGCACGCACTTCGTCGCGATGCTGCTGGACATCACGCCGCAGCAGCAGGCCCGGCGCGCGCTGGAGCGCCACCAGGAGGAGCTGGAGGAGGTGGTCTCGCAGCGCACCGCGGAGCTGGCGGCGGCCAATGCCGCGCTGGCGGAGCGGGCCGCGGCAATCGCCGACCTGTACGACAACGCGCCCTGCGGCTACCACTCGCTCTCGCCCGACGGGCACTTCACCGCGATCAATCAGACCGAGCTGGCGATGCTGGGCTACAGACGCGACGAGGTGATCGGCCAGCCCGCGATGCCGTTCTTCACGCCGGAAGGGCAGGCGCGGTTCCGCGAGCGATACGCCGCCTTCCTCGAACGCGGCTCGCTGCACGACGTCGAGGTCGACGCGGTATGCAAGGACGGCAGCGTGCTGCCGGTGCTGCTGTCCGCGGTCATGGTGCGCGATGCGGACGGCCGCCACGTCGGAAGCCGCGGCGTGCTGTTCGACAACAGCGAGCGCAAGGCGCGCGAGCGGCAGATCCAGGCGATGCAGCAGGAGCTGGTGCGCCGCGCCGACGAGGCGGTGGTCGCCACGCGCGCGAAGAGCGCGTTCCTGGCCAACATGAGCCACGAGATCCGCACGCCGATGAACGCCATCATCGGCCTGAACCACCTGCTGGCGCGCGATGCCACCGACCCGCTGCAGCGCAGCCGCCTGGGCAAGGTCGACGGCGCTGCCCGGCACCTGCTGCAGATCATCAACGACATCCTCGACCTGTCGAAGATCGAGGCCGGCAAGATGGTGCTGGAGGAGGCGCCGTTCTCGCTGGAGGAACTGGTCGGCGGCGTGGTCGACCTGGTCGGCCCGAGAGCGCGCGAGAAGGGGCTGGAGCTGGTGGTCGACCCCGACCACGCGCCCGACCGGCTGCACGGCGACGCCACGCGGCTGGCGCAGGCGCTCATCAACCTGCTGGGCAACGCCGTGAAGTTCACCGCACGGGGCTGGGTGCAGCTGCGCATCGCCGTGCAGGAGCGCAACGAGCAGGCGGCGTGGCTGCGCTTCGAGGTCAGCGACACCGGCGAAGGCATCGCGCCCGAGGCGTTGCCGCGGCTCTTCGACGCCTTCGAGCAGGCCGATGCCTCGACGACGCGCCGCCACGGCGGCACCGGCCTGGGCCTGGCGCTGACGCGCCACCTGGCGCGGCTGATGGGCGGCGACGTGGGTGTGGAGAGCGAGCCCGGTGCCGGCAGCCGCTTCTGGTTCACCGCACGGCTGCGCGTCGACGGCGCGGCGCCGTGGCCCGAGCCGGCGCCTCTGCAGCTGGCCGGACGGCGCGTGCTGCTGGTCGACGACCTGCCCGAGGCGCTGCAGACCATCGGCGACCGGCTCGGCGTGCTGGGTCTGCAGGTGGATGCGCACGCCGACCCGGTCGACGCCGTGGCGCACATGGCGGCCGAGGCCGCGGCCGGGCGGGCCTACGACCTCGTCGTGCTGGACTGGCTGATGACGCCGCTGGACGGCGGGCAGACGCTCGAACGGCTGCGCGAGCTGGCCGGCGCGGCGATGCCGCCGGCACTGCTGGTGAGCGCGCAGGACGACGAGACGATGCGGCGGCAGGCGCGCCGAGCCGGCTTCGGTGCGGTGCTCGTCAAGCCGGTGAGCAGCTCGGCGCTGCACGACGCGCTGGTGCGGCTGCTGCGCGACTCGGCGGCCACCGAGCCGGCCCCGGTGGCCCGCGGCGAGGCGGAGTCGCTGCTGCGCGCGCGGGTGTCGGGGCAGCGGGTGCTGCTTGCCGAGGACAACCCGATCAACCGCGAGGTGGCGGTGGAGCTGCTGCACGCCGTGGGGCTGCGGGTCGAGACGGCCGAGGACGGCGAGGAGGCGGTGCGCAAGGCGATGGCGATGCCCGTCGACCTGGTGCTGATGGACATGCAGATGCCCGGCGTGGACGGGCTGGAGGCCACCCGCCGCCTGCGCGCGGCCGGCCACGAGCGGCTGCCGATCATCGCGATGACGGCCAACGCGTTCGGCGAGGACCGCGCGGCTTGCCTGGCGGCCGGCATGAACGACCATGTCGCCAAGCCGGTCGACCCGGAGCTGCTGTACGCCGCGCTGCTGCCCTGGCTGGTGCCGCCCACGGGCCGGCCGGCGCCGGTGCGCGACGCGCCGGATCCCGCGCCGGCCCGGACGCTGCCGCTGCTGCCGCTGCAGGACCGGCTGGCCGCGATCGAGGAACTCGACCTCGCGCGGGCGATGCGCAACCTCGGCGACGACGAGGCGCGCCTGCGGCGCGTGCTCGAGCGCTTCGTGCAGGCCTACCGCGACGGCGCAGGCCCGTACGACCGCCGCGCCATCCACTCGTTGCGGGGCGCCTGCTCGGTGATCGGGGCGGTGCATCTGCAGCAGGTGCTGCTCGAGCTGGAGCGGGGCTGCGTCACCGACCTCGATCGCGCACCGCCGGAAGCGGCCGAGGCCGTCGCGCACGAGCTGCGCAGGCTGGTCGAGCGACTGTCTGCGGAGCTGGCGCGCTGAGCCGCGGCAGCGCTGGCACGGCCTGCCGCCGCGCCGCGCCGCATTGGCCGCGCCGGCGTTTGCTCCCGATCAACGGATGCCTGCTCGGCGGCCGTCGCACGCCCGGGAGCAGGCATAGACTGCCTGCACCATGAGACCCACCGTCCGCCTCTCCTACGGCCCCGCCGAGGTCATCGCCCACGCGCCCGAGGGCCGCGAGGCCTGGAGCGCCGAGCAGGCGCGCCGCTGGCTCGACGACCAGTTCGTCGCCTGGGAGTGCGAGCCGCTGCGCGCGCTGGGCAAGGTCCTGGCCAAGGACAAGGTGCTCGCGCTGGCCGATGCGATCGGCGTGCGCGGCTTCGAGGCCGACGAGGCCTTGCGCGGCGACTACGCCAGCGCCGTCACGTCGCTGTTGGCCCGGCCGCAGGTTCACGTGGACGTGGCCGGGCGGGCGGTCAGCTACTAGCCGGGGTCTGCGCGGCGGGGGCACCCACGGGGCGCCGGCGGTAACGGCGGGGTAACGCGGCCCGCCTTACACCGATTGCATCCGGGCCCGAACGTCGGGCCCGGGCCTGCACCTGTCGGACACTCCTCGCCATGCCTGCCGCCGCGTCTCCTGCTGCCGCGCCCGCCCCGGGCCCGCGCTGGGCCTTGCGCCTGCTCGGGCCGCCGGCGCTGGTGGCGCCGGGCCTGGAGTCGATCGTGCCGCTGCGCCCGAAGGATGCGGCGCTGCTGGCGGTGGTGGCGCTGTCGGCGCCGGTCAAGGCCGAGCAGCTCGCGGCGATGCTCTGGCCCGAGGCCAGCGCGAAGCAGGCCGACGCCAGCCTGCGCCAGCGGGTGTTCCGGCTGCGGCGCCAGACGCAGGCCACGCTCGTGAACACCGGGCCGCTGCTGCAGCTGGCCGACGACCTGGCCACCGACCTCGACGCCGCGCTGGCGCGGCTGCGCGCCGACGAGCAGGCACCGGTCGGCGAGCTGCTCGCCGAGCTCGACTTCGATGCGCTGCCCGAGCTGGCCGCGTGGCTGCGCGCCGAGCGCAGGCGCTGGCACGAGCGCACGGTGCAGGTGCTGGCCGAGGGCGTGGCCGGGTGCCAGAGGCAGGGCGCGATCGCGCGCGGTCTCGTGTACGCGCAGCGGCTCGCCGATGCCGAGCCGCTGGCCGAGCACGCGCACCGCAGCCTGATGCGGCTGCACTACCTGCGCGGCGACGGCGGCGCGGCGATCGCGGTGTTCGAGCGCCTGGAGCGGCGGCTGAAGGACGAGCTGGGCGCGCGGCCGTCGGCCGAGACGGTGGAGCTGGTGGGCACGCTCGAGCGGGGTGCTGCGCGGCTGCCCGAACGCCGTTCGGTGGCGCCGGTGAGCCTGCTGCGGCCGCCGCGGCTGATCGGGCGCGCGCGCGAGCTGCAACGGCTGCAGCAGGTGTGGGACGCCGGCCGCGTGTTCCTGGTCAGCGGCGAGGCGGGCATCGGCAAGACGCGCCTGCTGCAGGAGTTCGCCGCCGACCGGCCGGGCACGGTGATCGTGCACGCGCGGCCCGGCGATGCGAACGTGCCGTACGCGGTGCTGGCGCGGCTGCTGCGCGCGGTGCTGGCGGTGTTTGCCGGGGCTGCCCCCGAGGCACGCCGCGCCGAGCTGGCGCTGGTGCTGCCCGAGCTGGGCGCGGCGGTGGACGTGTCGGGCCCGGCGCAGCGCTGGCGCATCGGCCGCGCGGCCGAAGCCACGCTGGTCGATGCGATGGCGCTCGGCTTGCGGGCGGCGCTGGTGGACGACCTGCACGGCGCCGATGCGGCGAGCCTCGAGTTCCTGCAGACCTTCGTCGACGCCGAGCCGCTGGCCGCGCTGCGCTGGGGCTGCGCGGGCCGCGCGGCCGATGGTGGCGAGGCGCTGGCCCGGCTGCAGCATGCGCTCGAGGAGGCGGGGCGGATCGAGCGCATCACGCTGGATCCGCTGGACCTGGACCAGCTCGCGGCGCTGGTCGAATCGCTGGGCCTGGTGGAGCTGGACCCGGCGCGGCTGGCGCCGGCGCTGCTGAAGCACACCGGCGGCAACCCGATGTTCGCGCTGGAGACCCTGAAGGACCTGGTGCTGTCGGGCCTGCCCGCGGCGGCGGGCGATGCCTCCGGCACCGAGGCGCGGCTGCCGCAACCGGCCACCGTGGGCGCGCTGGTCGAGCGGCGGCTGGCGCAGCTCTCGGCACCGGCGCTGAGGCTGGCCCGTGTCGCGGCACTGGCCGGTGTGGACTTCACCGCCGAGCTGGCCGCCGCAGTGCTCGACACGCATCCGCTGGACCTGGCCGAGCCGTGGCGCGAGCTGGAGACGGCGCAGGTGATCCGCCAGCAGGCGTTCGCGCACGACCTGGTCTTCGAGGCGACGCTGGCCTCGGTGCCGCAGCCGATCGCGCAGCTGCTGCACGGTCGCATCGCCGCCTACCTGGCGGGCCGCGACAGCCTGCCGGAGCGGCTGGCGCCGCACTGGGCCGGCGCCCGTGTATGGCCGCGCGCCGGCGAGTGCTACGGGGCCGCGGCGCGGCGCGCGCAGCGGGCCTCGCAGCGCAGCCACGAGGTGGCGTACTGGCGGCTCGCGGCCGAGGCGTTCGATGCCGCCGGGCTGCCCGAGCGCGCCTTCGATGCGCGCTGCCAGGCGGTGCCGGCGCTGATCGTGGTGCAGGGCGTGACGCGCGCGCACGAGGTCATCGACGGCCTGCTCGCCGCCGCTGCCACCGATGCGCAGCGCGCCGCCGCCTGCACGGCCAAGGCCACCGCCGCGCTGATGGCCGCCGACCACGCCACCGGCATCGCCGCGGCGCAGCAGGCGCAGGCGCTGACGCAGGGGCTGGCCTCACCGTGGCCGCGCTTCGAGGCGGCGCGGCTGCAGGCCGTGGGCTTGTCGATGGCCGGCCGCACCGACGAGGCGCTGGCCGCGATCGAACCCTGGCGCGAACCCGTGGAAGCGAGCGGCGACCCCGAGCACGGCGGCCATTTCTGGGCCGACTACGCCTACGTGCTGAACACCGCGCGTCGCCTTCGCGACACCGCGCAGGCGTTGCAGCAGGCGATGGTGCACGCGCAGGCGCTGGGCGACGTGGCCGAGCTGGCCACGCTCACCTCCAACCTGGCCACCGTGCGCGGCAACCTCGGGCAGGTGCCCGAGGCGCTGGAGCTGGCGCAGCGCTCGCTGGCGCTGCAGGGGCAGCTGGGCGCCACCGACGGGCCCGAGGGCGCGGTGGTGCAGACCTACGTGGCGCTGTACGGCGCGATGACGGGCCGCTACGGCGAGGCGCTGCAGCACCTGGAAGCGGCGATCGCCTGCTTCAGGCGCGACCGGCAGGTGGTGTGGGTGGCGGTGGCCTCCAACCACCTCGCGCAGCTGATGATCGACCTCGGCCAGCACGCGCGCGCCCAGCAGGCGCTGGACTACGAGCCGCCGCCGATCCCCCATATCCGCGCCCGCGGCGCGACGATCGCGGCGCGGCTGGCGCGCGCGGCCGGCCGCAGCGGCGACGCGAAGGCCGAGGAGGCGCTGGCGCTGCTCGCCACCGGCGGCGACCCGCACGTGCGCATGCACGCGCTGCTCGAGCATGCCCACGGCGACCAGGGCGCGGCCGACACGCGGGCCTACGACGAGGTGCTGCAGCTGGCGCAGCGCTACGAGTTCGCCGGTGTCGAGATGAAGGTGCGCCTGCTGCGCGCGCTGGCGCAGAGCCGACGTGGCGACACGGCGGACGCCGCCGCGCAGATGCGCACACTGGTGGCGAAGCTGCCGCAGGTGCAGCCGGCCGACCTCTACCCCGGCGAGGCCTGGTGGATCGCGGCGCGCGTGTTCGATGCCCACGGCGACGACGACGACGCGCTGATGGCGCTGGGGCACGGCATGAGGTGGGTGCGCCGCGAGGCGCTGCCCCAGGTGCCCGAGCCGTTCCGCGACAGCTTCCTGCAGCGCAACGCGAGCAACCGCGCGCTGCTCGCGGCGGCGGATCGCAGGCTCGACCGATAGGGCCTGCGCGGGCGCGGGGCCGTCCGGTCGTGCGCGCGTATCCGGGTAGGCCCGGCCTGCGCAATGACTTTGGTCACAAGTGCGGTGTGAAGTGATCGATGCCGGGTGGCGGGCACCCCCGGACACTGCGCCCGTCTCCAACCCCAAACCTGCCGACCACCCCGAGGGAGCCCATGTCCACCAAGCCCAATGTCCTCGAGCCGCACCTGCGCCACGCCGGTTCCGCCATCCTCTACATCGACACCAATGCCGCCTGGTACGTCGGCACCAGCGTGCAGTCGCTCGTCAAGGTGCAGTTCGGCACGATCACGGCGATCGACGACTCGACCTTCGGCTTCTCGGCGCTGGCGGTCGAGAAGGACGGCGACGGCTACCGCCTGTGGGTGCGCTCGGACACCAGTGACCAGACCATCGTCGAGGTCAAGGTCGGCGCCACCGGCCAGGTGGATGCCGCCTCGCTTGCGGTGCTCACCCGGGAGCAGACCTTCGCGGTCGAGAACCAGTACAGGGTCGACCTCGACGACAGCGACAGCTTCGGCGGCGAGCCGATGCTGCTCGAGGGCGGTGACATCAACCTCTACTTCAGCGCCGACCAGGCGTTCCAGGTCGGCAGTTCGCTGACCGACCTCAAGACCTTGACCATAGGCGGCACGCCGCTCACCGAGGACGCGCTGCCACCGGGCTGGAAGATCGTGGAGGTGGTGCCGACGGCCACCGGCTACGAGATCTATGCGCAGGACCCGAGCGGCCTGATCTTCGATGCGCAGTTCAACAGCGACGCGGCGTTCGCCGGCGGAAACGTGCTCTCCACCGCCCAGGTGGCGCAGGCCGAGCAGACGCTGGGTCGCGACATCGACGGCAACAACAACGTGCCGGCGCCGGCCGGCTGGGCCGCGGCGCTGAAGACCGAGTCGATCCGCACTGCCGTCAACACCGCGCTGGCGTCCGGCAACATCATCACCCACGCCGAGGCGGTGTCGCTGGTGCAGGGGATCGTGGCGGCGCACAAGGCCTCGGGCAGCCCGCTGAGCGCCGACGAGTTCGCGGACCTGCAGGCGATCGCCGGCCGCGGGGCCAACATCTTCGGTGGGTCCGGCACATCGGTGGCCGAGTACCTCGCCTACTGCTTCTCGAAGATGGTCGAGAGTTCGCCGGCGAACAAGTTCTACACCGGCGGGCAGGCGCGCCCCGCCGAGCTCGGATCGCTGGCCGCCGGCTCGTCGGCCGACACGCTCGAGAAGCTGATGGGCAAGTGGCTGCTCGGGTCCGACCTGCCGTCGACGGCCACCGCCGGCGATTCCGCCACCGGCGCGGCCAGGGCCGTGACGGCGTTCTACGCCAAGTCGTCAGGCACGCTGTTCGTCGACGGCATCGCGCTGGCCGACGCGCAGCAGGGCACCACCGGCAACTGCTACATGGTGGCGGCGGTCGGCGGCATCGCCGGCTCCAACTCGGGCGCGATCACCGCGATGATCGTGGAGAACCCGGCCGTCGACGGCGTGCGCACCTGGGGCGTGCGCTTCTTCGACTCCGCGGGCAAGGCCAACTGGGTCACCGTCAACGACATGCTGCCGGTCGATGCCGAAGGCTCGACCACGCTGGCCTACGGTGGCGCGCCGGGCAAGAACCTCAACGGCGAGATCTGGTTCTCGCTGGTGGAGAAGGCCTATGCCCAGGTCAACGCGCTGGGGATCCTGCCGCGCGACGAGCAGACGGGGCTGAACAGCTACGCCGCCGTCGAAGGCGGCCAGGGCGACCCGCTGGCCCAACTGACGCCCGGCAGGGTGACGGCCTACACGCTGAACCCCAGCGCATCGTTCGCCAACAACCCGTACATCACGCTGAACATCGTCGACAAGAACAACGCCGCGGCGGTGACGTCTCTGGTGGACACGCTGAAGGCCGCCGCCAACAGCGGCAAGACGATCTGGGTCGGCGTCGACAACACCGTGCGCGATGCCTTCGGCAACCAGCTGCTGGTGGGCAGCCACGCGCACTACATCCTCGACGCCGATCCGGCCAACCCGAACAACAGCAACGTGCTGGTCTACAACCCCTGGGGCATCTCGAACCTGCCGACCCCGCCGGGGCCCGTCGAGGGCGACCAGAAGTTCGTGAGCCCGGCGCCATACGAGCTGGTCGACCTGGTCGGGATCGCGGGGCTGGACTTCATGATCCTGCAGGGGTGACCGGCGGGGCGTCGGCGCAGTCGGTCCGTCCTCGGGAACCGGGGACGTTCATGCGGCATTCAGGGGCGGGGGCCGACACTGGCTCCTTCGACCACCGGAGTGCCGCATGCATCCCGAACTGCACCGCTTCCTGTCCCGCTACATCGGCGCGGTTGCGCTCGCCCTGGCGCCCGTGATCTTCACGGCCTTCGTCTCGATGCCGCTGAACCTGGCCCGGCATCCAGGCGAGCAGGCGGTGGTGGGGCAGGCGTGGAAGCACATGACCTGACTGCACCCGGTGGCCGTCACCGGTGCGTCGATCAGTCCGCGGCGGGCAGCGTCAGCCGCGCGCACAGGCCTCCCGATGCGGTGGCATCGAGCGCCAGGTCGCCGCCGTACTGCCGGGCGAGATCGAGCACGATCGCCAGGCCCAGCCCGCTGCCGGCGCGGCTCTCGTCGAGCCGCACCCCGCGCTGCAGCACGGCGGCGCGCTGATCCGGCGCGATGCCCGGGCCATCGTCCTCGACGGCGATGTGCAGCAGCGGCCCCACGCGCGTGGCCCGGACGCACACCCTGGTGCGCGCACTGCGGCAGGCGTTGTCGAGCAGGTTGCCGAGCATCTCCTGCAGATCCTGCGCCTCGCCGGCGAAGGCGAGGGCGGCCGGCACGTCGTCGGCGCCGAGGTCGAGATGGCGATCGGCATGCAGCCGGTCCATCGTGCGCAGCAGGTCCGTCGCCACCGGCAGCACCAGCGTGCGCTGCCCCGGCATGCGCTGGGTGGCGGCGGCGCGCGCGCGCGCCAGGTGCCACTGCAGCTGGCGCTCCGCGACCTGCACCTGTTCATCCACCAGGGTGGGCAGCGCGCCGGGGCCGGCCCCGCGCGCGGCCTGCCCGAGGATGGCCAGCGGCGTCTTCAGCGCATGGGCCAGGTTGCCGGCCTGCGCGCGGGCGCGCTCCACGCTCTGCGCGTGGCGTTCGAGCACGCCGTTGAACTCGTCGACGAGCGGCTGCACCTCGGCCGGGAAGCGGCCCGCGAGCCGCTGGTCTCGGCCCGCACGCACGCGCTGCAGCCCTTGCTGCATCGTGCGCAGCGGTGCCAGCCCCACCGCCACCTGCGCCAGCGCCGCCAGCGCCAGCAGCACGCCCAGGCCCAGCAGCGAGAGTGCCAGCACGCCGTTGAAACGCTCGATGGCTGCAGCGGTGTCGCGCAGGTCCCCGGCGACGATCAGCCGCCATCGCGCGTCGGCGGGCTCGCCGGCCTGCAGTGATCGCTCCGCCGTGCGCAGCGGCTCGCCGCGCGGTCCGGCGACGTCGTGCCGGTGCACCGCGCCGTCGGCCAGCGCGTCGACGGGCATGGCCAGCTCGGCGTCCCACAACGAGCGCGAGCGCAGCATGCTGCGGCGCGCGGCGCCACCGGCGGGCAGCCGCTCCACCTGCCAGTACAGGCCCGAGTACGGCTGCTCCCAGCGCGGGTCGCTCATGCCGCGCGGGCCGATCACCGGCCGGCCCTGTGCGTCGAACTCCAGCCGCGCGGCGAGCTGGTCGAGCTGCTGAGAGAGCGCCTGGTCGAACTGGCCCAGCACGTGGTCGCGGAACAGCCCGGCGAGCCACGCGTGGGCGCCTGCCAACGCGACGACCAGCGTGGCCAGCGTGACGGCCAGGAGTCGCAGGCGCAGCGAGCCGGGCCGCGCGGACATGCTGCCGCTACGGCGCGGCCAGGCGGTAGCCCTGGCCACGCACGGTCTCGATCAGCCCAGGCGGCAGCTTGCGGCGCAGGCGGCCGACGAACACCTCGATGGTGTTGGAGTCGCGGTCGTGGTCCTGGGCGTAGATGTGCTCGGTGAGCTCGGTGCGCGACACCACCGCGCCGGGCCGGTGCATCAGGTAGTCGAGCACCTTGTACTCGTGGCTCGTCAGCGTCACCGCCTGCCCGCCCAGCGTGACCTTGCCGCTGCGCGTGTCCAGCGCCAGCTCGCCGCAGCGCAGCACCGGCGCGGCCTGCCCGGCGGCGCGGCGGATCAGGCCGCGCAGACGCGCCAGCAGCTCTTCCATGTGGAAGGGCTTGGTGAGGTAGTCGTCGGCACCGGCGTCGATGCCGGCCACCTTCTCGCTCCAGTTGTCGCGCGCGGTGAGGATCAGCACCGGCACCGTGCGGCCGGCCTCGCGCCAGCGCTTGAGCACCGTCAGGCCGTCGAGCAGCGGCAGGCCGAGGTCGAGCACCACGGCGTCGTAGCTGCCGGTGTCGCCCAGGTGGTGCGCGTCGCGGCCGTCGGCGGCTTCGTCCACCGCGTAGCCGGCCTCACCGAGGCCCGTGCGCAGCATTGCGCGCAGCGTCGGCTCGTCCTCCACCAGCAGCACTCTCACGGGCGTCGACGGTATCAGGGGCGCGCGTCGGGCCCGCGCGGCCGTTCCTTGCGCCGCAGCACCTCGGCGGTGGCCGCATCGACCTCGAGCTTGACGAGCCGGCCGCCGGGTTGCAGCAGCTTGATCTCGTAGATCCAGCGGTCGCCCTTCTGTTCGAGCTCTACGTCGAGCACCTGGCCCGGCGCCTCGCGCTCCAGCCGCACCAGCACGGTCTTCAGCGGCAGCGCCTGCCCGGCCTGCACGGCGGCGCGTGCGCGGTCCTGGTCGTGTTCGCGGTCGCGTTCACGGTCAGCCTGCACGGGCAGGGCGGCCAGCGCCAGCGCGCACGCCGCAGCCTGCAGCAGGTGGATGGGGCGGCGAGAGGCAGGCACGTGCCGATTGTCCCGTCGCGATCCTGAACGCCCGATGAACAGCGCCTTCAGCAACGGTTCAAGCGCGGGTCCGCAGACTGCCGGCCATCACGAACCCGGAACCCTGCACGATGTCCCGTCCGATCCCGTCCGCCCTGCTGGCCTGCGCCCTCGCGGCGGGGCTGTCGCTGCCCGTGCGCGCTGCCGACACCAACCCCGCCCGGCAGCTCGCCGACTGGAGCGCACGCGCCGGCCAGACCGGCGACGCCGGCCGCGGCCGTGCCTTCTTCGGCAGCCGCCACGGCGGCGAATGGTCGTGCAGCTCGTGCCACGGCACGCCACCCACGCGCAGCGGCCAGCACGCCCGCACCGGCAAGGCCATCGACCCGCTGGCCCCGGCCTTCAACCCGAGGGCCTTCACCGACACGGCGCGCGTGGACAAATGGTTCCGCCGCAACTGCAACGACGTGCTGGCACGCGAGTGCAGCGCGGCCGAGAAGGCCGATTTGCTGGCCTACCTCATCGGCCTCCAGTAGGCCCTTCGATCCGGAGCCCCCACGATGAACATCTCGCTGATCCACCTGCTGTCCATCGCCACCGTGGCGTGGTTCACCGCCGCGCCCGCCCTGGCCGACGGCGGCCGCGCGATGCCGCCAACCGTGCCGCCGGCCTACGTGCAGGAATGCGGCTCCTGCCACGCGGCCTATCCGCCCGGCATGCTGCCGGCGCGCTCGTGGCAGCGCGTGATGAACGGCCTGGATCGCCACTACGGCAGCGATGCGTCGCTGGACGCCCCCACGGCGCGGCAGCTCGGCGACTGGCTGCAGCAGCACGCCGGCACCTGGAAGCGCGTGGCCGAGGAGCCGCCGCAGGACCGCCTGACGCGATCGGCGTGGTTCGAGCGCAAGCACCGCAAGGTCGAGCCGGCGGTGTGGCAGCTGCCGAGCGTGCAGAGCGCGGCCAACTGCGCCGCCTGCCACACCGGCACCGGGCAGGGCCGCTACGACGACCACGGGCTGCGCATGCCCGCCGGGCTGTCGTTGCGGCAGCGCCGGGCCTGGTTCGATTGAGTCCACTTCCACAAGAGATCGCCATGTCCGCATCCACCACCACCGCCGCTGCACCGCAGCGCCCCGCCACCGCACCGGCACCCGGCCGCCGCGTGATCGACGCGCCGATGCGCATGTTCCACTGGCTGTTCGCGGCCAGCTTCGCCGGCGCCTACCTCACGGCCGAGAGCGAGCACTGGCGGCTGGTGCACGTGACGCTGGGCTACACCTTCGCCGGGCTGCTCGGCTTTCGCGTGCTGTACGGGCTGTTCGGGCCGCGCCACGTGCGGCTGTCGCTGCTGTGGCGGCGCGTGGCGGGGCTGCCGGCGTGGCTGCGCTCGATCGCGGCCGCGCGGACAGGCCCGGCCGTGAACTGGCGGCAGGGCCAGAACCTGGCGATGGCAGCGGCCCTCGTGGGGATGCTCGCGCTCGTCGTGCCGCTGGTGCTCAGCGGGCTGGGCACCTACAACGAGTGGGGCGGCGGCGAGTGGCTCGAGGAGACGCACGAGTTCTTCGGCAACACCTTCCTCGCCGTGGTGCTGGCGCACCTGGGCCTCATCGCCGCGCTGAGCGTGCTGCGACGGCAGAACCAGGCACGGCCCATGCTGACCGGCCGCGCGCCGGGCACGGGCCCCGGCCTCGTGACCCACAACCGGGGCTGGCTCGCAGGCCTGTTGCTGGGCGCCGTGGTGGCGTTCGGCGCGTGGCAATGGTGGGATGCGCCGAGCGGCGATGCGGCGGCGCGTGCGTCCGGGCCGGAGCACAGCGGCATCGCGCACCGGCGCCACGGAGCGCACCGCGACACGGACTCCGATTGACGGGGCGCGGCGCGGGCGCGCGGGCCCGCGTCCGTTGCGCTCAACGCGCCGCGATTCAGGCCGGGGGCAGCGGGCCCACGCCGAGCTTCTCGTGCAGCGGCCCTTCGTCGGCGACGAACAGGAACGCCGGCTCGGCGATCGAGGCGTTGCGCAGCGTCACGGCGGTGTAGCCGGGTGCGCAGCAGGTGTCGGCCTCTGCGAGCGTGAACGCCTGGCCTGCCGGACCCTCGCCCACCTGCACCGACACGCCGCCCTCGATCAAGTGGAACACCTGCGCGGCACTGCCGACAGGCAATGCCAGCACCTGCCCGGGCCGCAGCATCAGCGCGTGGTAGCCGAGGATGTTCTGCACCGGGCCGCCGGTCTCCGGGTTCACGTAGGTCAGCTGCACCGGATCGTGATCGCCGAGATCCGCGGCGAGCGACAGCAACGCGGCGCGGGCCTCCGTCCAGGGGTAGCGCAGCATCGGGTAGGCATCGGTGCTGCGCCGGCCGCCGGGGGAGGGCAGCAGCCCGCCGCGCGCATAGCGACGCTCGGCGGCACCGGGCTTCACGGCCTGGCGCTGGCCGTTGAGGTGGTAGCTGGCCTCGAGGTAGTACACGAGCGGCAGGTCGAGCACGTCGAGCCACACCACGGGCTCGGTGCCGTCGTGGCCGTGCTCGTGCCACAGGCCGGTGGGCGTGAGGATCAGGTCGCCGCGGCTCATCGGCAACCGGTGGCCGTCCACCGTGGTGTAGGCGCCGTCGCCTTCCACCACCATGCGCACCGCGTTCGGCGTGTGGCGGTGCGACGGGGCCCACTCGCCGGGCAGCAGCAGCTGCATGCCGAGGTAGATGGCGGGGCTGGCCTGCATCTTCTCGAGACCGTGGCCGGGATTGGCGAGCACGAGCACGCGGCGCTCGGCCTTCTCGATGGGTGTCAGTTCGCCGGCCTTCAGCAGCAGCGGGCGCAGCGACTCGTAGGGCCAGTGCGTGGCGCACGTGCGGCGCGTGGGCACCTTCGGCGGCAGCACGCCGCGCAGGCTGGGCCACAGCGGCACGAGGTTCAGCGCGCGCAGGTCCTCCACGTACGAGGGCGGAAGGTCTTCGAGGCGTCCGAGGTCGTTCATCGCGATGCTCCGTGGCGATCAGGAGGCAAGACAGGAGTCGGCCGTCCAACCGTACAGCCATTCGAGCGCATCGTAGAAGCGTTCGGGCGTGCGGCCCTTCCACAGGTCGTTGCGCACCAGTCGTTCGACGCCGTGTGCATGGTAGATGCGGCCCATCTCGCGCGAGCTGAGCACGATGCGCGCCGTGCGGGCGACGCGCGAGCGCTGGTAGAGATCCAGCGCCGGGCCCCAGTCGTTGCCGTGCACGCGCAGCGCCTCGCCGAGCGTGACGCCGTCCTCCATCGCCATGCAGGCCCCCTGCGCCATGTACTGCGTGGTCGGGTGCGCGGCGTCTCCGAGCAGCGTGGCGCGGCCGTGCGTCCAGTTCGCGATCGGCTCGCGATCGGCCGTGGCCCAGCGCTTCCAGCTCTTCGGCAGCTCGATGAGCTGGCGCGCGATCGGCACGATGCCCTGGAAGTAGCTCCGCACCTCGTCCTGGCTGCCTTCGCGCACGCCCCAGGTCTCGGTCTCGCGGCTGTGGAAGGTGACGACCACGTTGTATTGCTCGCCGCCGCGCAGCGGGTAGTGCACGAGGTGGCAGTTCGGGCCCACCCAGATGCTCGCGGCGTTCCATTGCAGGTCGGCGGGGAAGTCGGCGCGGTCGACCACCGCGCGGTACACCACGTGGCCGGTGACGCGCGCCGGGTCGCCCACGTACTGCGCGCGCACCACCGACTTCACGCCGTCGGCGCCGATCAGCGCCTGGCCGCGGAAGCTGCGCCCGTCGGCGCTGTGCACGGTGACGCCGTGCGCGTCCTGTTCCACCCGCTGCACCGCGGTGGAGGTGCGGAACTCGATGCGGCCGGTCTCCTGCGCCCCTTCGAGCAGCGAGGTGTGCACGTCGACGCGGTGGATCACCGCGTACGGGTTGCCGAAGCGGCGGCGGAAGGCCTCGCCGGTGGGGATGCGGCCGACGAGGCGGCCGTCGACGGCGTCGTGCATCACCATCTGCTCGGTGTAGACGGCGCGGCCGCGCGCCTTCTCGCCCACGCCCAGCGCGTCGAAGGCCGCAAACGCGTTCGGGCCGAGCTGGATGCCGGCACCGATCTCGCCGATCTCCGCCGCTTGTTCGAGCACCAGCACGTCGAAGCCGCGGCGGACCAGAGCGAGGGCCGCGGCGAGGCCGCCGATGCCGCCGCCGGCGACGATCACCGGCAACGAGGCCGACGGGGAGTTCATGGTGTGCTCCTGGAGAGTTCGATCAGTATACTGACGATAAGTGTAGTGATACGCTGTGCCGCCACCGTTCGGGTTTACCCCTGTCGCCATGAAGACCACCGCCGCCCTGCCGCCGATCGACCTCGAGGAGCAACCCGGCCACGTGATCCGCCGCCTGCACCAGATCGCCGTGGCGATCTTCCTGCGCGAGGCCGAGGACACGGGCCTCACGCCGGTGCAGTACGCGGTGCTGCAGACGGTGGCCAACCAGCCCGGCGTCGACCAGCGCACGCTGGCGCGCAGCGCCGGGCTGGACACGTCCACCATCGCCGGCGTCGTCGACCGGCTCGAGGCCCGCGAGCTGCTCGTGCGCGGCACCACGCGCGAGGATCGGCGCGTGCGGCGCCTGAGCCTCACCGGGGACGGCCACGCCCTGCTCGCGCAGGCCGTGCCGGCGATGCGCCGCGCGCAGGAGCGTATCCTCGAGCCGCTGGATGCCGCCGAGCGCCGCGACTTCATGCGGTTGATGCGCAAGCTGGTGGCCGAGAACAACGAGATGAGCCGCGCGCCGCAGCTCGGTGTCGGTTCCGCCAACGCGAGCTGACGCGCCCCGGCCACCACGTCGCCTGCAGGAGCGTTCGTGAGCAACAGCGCCGCCGCCGACACCGTCGAGCGCCTGGCCGCCGCGCTGCGCGGCCGCCCGCTGCCGCGGGTGCGCGCGCTGCACCTGCCGCCCACGCCGTGGACGGGCACCAAGGACGGCGAGTTCTGCGCACTCGAGCTCGACGACGGATCGCTCGGCGTGAGCTACGTGCTGCTCGAAGACACGCTGGCCGGGCTGGCCGCCCGGCACCCGCACGGCGATGCGCTGGCCGGCGACGACCCGATGGCGTGGGCGCGCTGCTGGGCCGACGCGTCGGCGCCGCCGCTGCGGCGCACGATCGGCTACGCCGCGGTGAACGCGCTGACGCGCCACCTGCACGACCGTGCCGGGTACGTGCCGCCCACGGCGCCCGACTCGATCGGCGGCCTCGACCCGCGGCCCGGAGAGACGATCGGCATGGTGGGCTACTTCCCGCCGCTGGTGCGGCAGGTCACGGCGCGCGGGGCTCGGCTCGTGGTGGTGGAACTGCGCGCCGACCTGGCCGGCGCGCACGACGGCTTCCGCGTCACGCTGGACCCGGCCGCGCTGCGCGAGTGCAGCGCCGTGCTGATGACCAGCACCGTGCTGCTGAACGACACGCTGGACGTGCTGCTCGCGTTCTGCCGCGGCGCGCGCGCGGTGGCGATGGTGGGGCCGGGTGCTTCGTGTCTGCCCGACGCGCTGTTCGAGCGCGGCGTGAGCTGCCTGGCCGGCGTGTGGATCGAGCACGGCGCGGCCTTCGTGCAGGCGCTGCGCGACGGTGCCCCCTGGGGCACGCACGTGCGCAAGGTGGCGATCCGGCGCGACGCGACGGGAGCCGCTCAGCCCGGTGCCGCCGCCTCGTAGAAAGCGTAGCCGTCACGGCGGCGCTTGGCACGGTACATCGCCGCGTCGGCGTTGCGCAGCAGCGTGTCGGCATGGTCGCCGTGGTCGGGGTGCAGGGCGATCCCGATGCTGGCGCGCACCGAGAGCTCGACGTGGCCCACGCGCATCGGCGCGGCGACGCTGCGGCACAGCGAGTCGGCCAGTTGGGCGACGCGGGCGGCGGCTTGCGCCGGCGGCTGCAATCCGGCGATCAACAGCGCGAACTCGTCACCGCCCTGGCGGCTCACCAGGTCGCCCGCGCGCACGGCGTGCAGCAGGCGGGCCGCGACGATCTTCAGCACCTCGTCCCCGGCGCAGTGTCCGTGGGCGTCGTTGACCGACTTCATGCCGTCCAGGTCGACGTACATCACGCCCGCCAGCGGCCTCGCGCCGCGAGTGGGTTCGCCGTCGACCGGCCACCGCAGCGCAGCATCGAGTTGCTCGCGAAAGTGACTGCGGTTGGGCAGCGACGTGAGGCCGTCATGCAGCGCCCGATGCTGAGCCAGCCGCGCCTGCTCGCGCGTCGACTCCAGTTCCCGCTGCAGCTGCGCGAGCCGCTCCTGCGCATCCGTGGCGACGGCCTTCCACTGCGCGCGCTGCAGCCGCTCGCGCGACAGCAGCGCCTGCAGCTGCCCCAGGGCGCGGGTGCATTCCAGCACGCCGCTGCGCACGTCGCCGGGGCCCGGCTCGGCGCGCACCCCGCTCACGAGCGCGCGCAGGCGGCCCTCGACGGCGTCCAGCAGCACGGCACCGTCGGCGAGGGTGCGGATAGCGAGCCGCCCGGCCGGGGCGGTGGGCGACGTTTCGTCCGTCGCGACGGCGCCGGGCTCCACGGGAGACATGGCCGGCATGTGCGTGGTGCGCCGGGTGGCGCGGGTCGGAGCGGGCTTGTTCAGGGCGTGGATCATCTGGAAGTCCCGTGCATCAGGTCCGCGTTGCGGCGGACGATCCCTCATCGCCAGCCGGCTGCACCGGTTCCGCGACGAACAGGCGCGTCATGGCGTGGTGCGCGGCGTCCCAACGGTCGGCGCACGCGGGTGTCAGGCACAACAGCGTCAGGTCGGCCGAGCCGGAGCCGTCGGCTGCCCAGGGCCGTGCGAAAGGCATCCACAGACTCTCGAGGCGGGCGGGGTCCGTGACGATGCGGCCGTGACCGGACACCGAGATGTACACGTCGGCCGTCGAGTCGACGAAACCGGCGTTCAGCGCAGCCACGTCGTCCGGAGGCTGCAAGCCCTTGCGCGTGGTGAACCACAGGTCGCCAGCGGCATCCATCTCGAGCGCCGACATCGGCTCGCTGACCAGCGTGCCGCGCGCTTCGGCCCGGGTGCACATCGCCACCGTGAACGGCTCGATCAGCCTGCCCAGCAGCGCGTGGCCGTCGCGGGCCTGCTCCTGGATCTTCACGTCGGGGTCCCGCGGACGTCGGGTCAGGCGATCTGGCCGACGTCGGGCCCGGCCGGCAGGCTCGCTGCCTCCGGCCCGTCTGCGCGCGGATCAGGCCGGGAGATGGCGTATCCGATGGCGCGCCGGAGCTTGCGCAGGGCCCCTTCGATCGCCTGGTGGGGGCTGCCGCCGCGATCGGAGGTGACCACGTGGTCGATGCCCTTGACGTGGGCCTGTACCGTGCACTGGACGCGGGTGCCCTTGCGGCGCGTGGGCGGGGAGAGGCCCATGAAGGCGTCCACACGCGTGACGCGTTCGCCGAACCGCTGCAGCGCGTCGTCGGCGACGATCTTCAGGTGCTGGTCCATGCGGTGGTAGCTCAGGCTGTGGTTGTCGGCGTGGAGGATCGTCTGCATGGTGCTGTCTCCGTGGATGCTGCTGCGGGACGGACGAGGCGTCTTGGCCGACACGCTAGGGCGCCCCGCCCGTATGGTCTGTGCGCTGCCCGACACAACGGCCTCAGATGCGGTGGCTGTGCCCGGTGTAGCTCGCGTCGGATCCCGGCTCGTGGCGTCCGGACAGGGGCGGCAGCATGAGATTGCCCCGCCATCCGCACCCGCCGCAGCGGTAGCGGCGCAGCGGCAGCAGGATCAGTGCGCCGAAGAGTCGGTCGAGGAGGCGGCGGTGCACACGCCAGACGAGGCCTGCGCATCGGGGGCAAGATCTCGGGGGCGCGAGCGTACGGCCGCGCAGTGTTGGCGCAGCGAGGGTGATCATGCCCCGGGTTCTACGCCGCGCCCGTGGGGAGCGTCGGTTCGGTGCCGCACGCGGCGCGGGCGCATCCGCCTACGCCGCGCGCACCGATGCCACGCGGTGCGCGCGGCGCCGATGCGATGATTGCCGCGCGTCGGAATGCGGCGCCGAGGTCAACGATGCGCTCTTCCACCGCCCTGGATGGCGGACTCTCGCGGCCGGTCGGGCCGGCCTGCATGCCGCGGCAGCGCGGCACCGAACCGTCCGCGGGAGGTCGGTCCCCGTGAGCCGTGCAGATATCGCGCCCGCGCGCGGATGGTCGATCCGCGGGCGCATGCTGGCGGTGGTCGTGACCATCGCCGCGCTGTCCTGGCTCGTCGGCGGTCTGGCCGCCTTCGGGGCCGAGGCCTACGGCGAGGCGCGGGCGCGCGATGCGCGCCTCGTACACCTGGCCGAGGCATTGGCGGCGTTGTCGGAGCACGAGCTGGCCGAGATCGCGGCCGAGCGCGACGGGCCGCTGGAGCAGATCGAATCGCACTTCGAGCGCGACACCCATGGCGACCGCTACCGCTTCCAGGTGTGGCGCGCCGGCGGCGCGATGCTGATGCGCAGCCGCCACGCGCCGCCCGACCAGCCCCTGGTGGCCTCGCGCCAGCCGGGGCACGCGGACGGGTCGATCGACGGCCGGCGGCTGCGCACCTACCTGCTGCGCAGCACCGCCGCGCTGGCTCCCGGGTACACGCCGGGGATGTCCGACGCATCCGGGCCGGCCGCCTCTCCTGCAACGCCCTCCCGTTCCGCGACCATCGAGATCCACGTGGCCGAGCGCGTCGAACGCGACGTGGCGGCGCTGGCCACGCTCGGCGGCGGCCTGCTGGCCGGGCTGCTGCTCACGGGGGCCGGCGTGGCCGCGCTGGCGGTGTGGGTGGTGGTGCGTGCGTTGCGGCCGGTCGCGCAGGTCCGCGAGGCCCTGCTGCACCGGGACCCTTCGGACACCGCGCCGCTGGCCTTGACCGACGTGCCGCGCGAGCTGCAGCCGATGGTGGCCGCACTCGACGGCCTGATCGAGCGCATGGCCGAGCGCGTCTCGCACGAGCGCGGCTTCACGGCGCTGGCGGCGCACGAGCTGCGCACGCCGCTGGCCGCGCTGAAGCTGCGCGCGCAGGTGGCGCTGCGGGAGGCCGACGGCGAACGCCGCGCGCAGCAGCTCGCGGCCGTGCTGCCGCTGGTCGACCGCTGCAGCCACCTGATCGACCAGCTGCTGGCGCTGGCCCGGCTGGAGCAGGACGGCGCCCGCGATGCGCCGCAGCGGCTGGACCTGCAGGCGATCGTCGACGAGCTGCTGCACGACGCCGCGCCGCTGGCCGCCGAGCGCGGCCTGCGGGTGGACGTGGCGCTGGATGCCGCGGAGCTGCACGGCCGGCCGATGGCGGTGCGGCTGCTGCTGGCCAACCTGTGCTCCAACGCGCTGCGCCACGCGCGCGACGGCGGCCGGGTGCGGTTGTCCAGCCGGCTCGAAGGCTCGCGGCTGGTGCTGGAGGTCGAGGACGACGGGCCGGGCATCGCGCCGGAGCATCGCGCGCGCGCCTTCGAACGTTTCGTCAAGGTCGGCAGTGGCGGCCCGGGCGGCGGCAGCGGGCTCGGCCTGTCGATCGTGCGCGGCGCGGCCGACGCCCACGGCGCGCAGGTCACGCTGCTGGAATCACCGCTGGGGGGCCTGCGTGCGCAGGTCAGCTTTCCAGCGCCTGCGCCGGCCCCAGCCGATAGCCACGCCCCCGCACCGTGACGATCAGCTCCGGCGCGATCGAGCGCCGCAGGTGGTGCACGTAGACCTCGATGGTGTTGCTGTCGATGCCCTCGGCGCGGCCGTACAGCGCGGATTCGAGCTGTGCCCGCGTCAGCGTCTGCGCCGGGTTGCGCAGGAACTGCTCCAGCACCCAGCGCTCGCGCTCGCGCATCGGGATGCGGCGGCCTTTCCACGTCACCACGCCCTGGCCGGTGTCCACGCGCAGCGCGCCGTGCTCGAGCACCGTGTGCTCGGCCGACGGGTTCGCCCGCCGCGCCACCGCGCGCAGCCGCGCGGCCAGCTCGCCCACGTCGACGGGCTTGACGAGGTAGTCGTCGGCGCCGAGGTCGAGCAGGTCGATGCGGTCGCTGCGCTGGCCGCGTGCGGAGATCACGATCACCGGCGTGCCGTCGCGCCGCCGGCGCAGCTCGCGCAGCAGCCGCTCGCCGTCGGTGTCGGGCAGCGTCAGGTCCAGCAGCACGGCGTCGACGCGGTGCGCCAGCAGCGTCGCCTCGAAGGCCTTGCCATCGCGCTGCCAGGTCACCTCGTGGCCGTCCTGCGCCAGCGCGTCTCGCAGCGCCGCGCCGAGGTCGGGGTCGTCCTCGACCAGCAGGAGCTTCATCGGACGCCCCTTCGCACTGCGTGCTCCGGGATGAGCGCTTGGGAGCGGCCCGGCGCGCTCATGCGGGCAACCCGTGGTGCGTCTGGAAGCGGATGCCGACCTTGCGCAGCAACGGCATCGGCAGCTCGCCGCCGGCGCAGACGATGACGTCGTCGTTGGGCAGCGCTTCGGTGTGCCCGTCGTTCTCGATCTGCACCGCGTCGGCATCGATGCGGCGCACCTGCGTGCCGAGCAGCACCCGCAGCCGTCCGGCGGCCTGCGCTTCCTGCACCGCGACGCGGTTCTTGGCCTTCACGCGCGAGAACGCGTCGCCGCGGTAGGACAGCGTCACCTGCGTGCCCGCCTCGGCGCAAAGCGCCAGCGCGGCTTCGAGCGCGCTGTCGCCGCCGCCCACCACCAGCACGCGGCGGCCGCGGTACTGCGAGGGGTCGATGAGCCGGTACACGACCTTGGGCGTGTCCTCGCCGGGCACCTCGAGCTTGCGCGGCGTGCCTCGGCGGCCCATCGCCAGCAGCACGCTGCGGGTGCGGTAGCGGTTGCGCTGCGTGTGCACGACGAAGCCGTCGCCGTCGGCCTCGATGTGCTGCAGGCACTCGCGGAACTCGATGCGCAGGCCGGTCTTGCGCACGATGTCGTTCCAGAACTCGAGCAGCTTCTCCTTGGCCACCTCGCCGAAGCGCACGGTGCCCACCACCGCGAGCTTGACGGGCGCCGTCATCGCGATCTTGGCGCGCGGGTAGTGGAACACCGCGCCCCCCAGCGAGTCTTCCTGCTCCAGCAGCCGGTAGCGCAGCCCGTGCTCGATGCAGGCCAGACCCGCCGACAGCCCGGCCGGCCCGCAGCCGACGATCACCACGTCGAGGTCCCAGCCGGTGCCGCTGCGCTTGCGCACGTGCTCGATGGCCTGCCGGCCCTGCTCGGCGGCCTTGCGGATCAGGCCCATGCCGCCCAGCTCGCCGGCGATGTACACGCCGGGCACGTTGCTCTCGAAGGCCGGCGTGACGTCGGGGATGTCGATGCCGCGTCGCTCGGTGCCGAAGACGAGCTGGATCGCGTCGAACGCGCAGGCGGACTGGCAGGCCCCGTGGCCGATGCAGGCCGAGCCGTTGATCAGCACCGCCTTGCCGCCGACGATGCCCAGGGCGCCTTCAGGGCAGGCGCTGACGCACGAGCCCGAGCCGATGCAGGCCAGCGGGTTGACCACCGGGTGCAGTGACGGCGGCTCGGCCAGCCCTGCCTCCAGCGACTGCTGCATCTCGGCGGCGTACGCCCGCTGCCGGCGCTGCCGCCAGCGCAGGTACAAGCCGAGGGCCAGCAGCAGCACGCAGCCGTACATCACGGGATGGAGCCAGCTGGCGAGGGTGTCGCCGTTCATGGCTGCTCCGCTCTTGCAACGGGCCGCACGGCGAGGTCAGCGGCCGACGGTCTGGTCGATGAGCACGGCCACGCCGGTGGCGCCCGGCACCACCGGTGCCGACAGGCCCTGCAGGTCGCCGGGCTGCGGCATCGCCTGCCCGTCCTTGCTGATGCGCGCGCCGACGACCACCTGGCGCTGGCCCGAGAGCTTCGCAGCGGGGCTCATCGCATGGCTGTCGTCCAGCGTGTAGCGCAGCGGCAGGTCCGCCACGCGATGGCGGCGGATGGCCACCGGCATGCGGCTGCCGTCGGCCGGGCGGGCGTAGACGAACAGCGTGTCGTCGGGCGACGCCTGCGCCTTCAGCGCCGGGGCCAGCGTGATCGTCCCGGTGATCGATGCACCGGCCGCGGCAGCGGCGCCCGTCGCGGGAGCGGTGGTGCCCTCGCGCGCCGTGGGCGCGGCGGCTGGCAGCGGCGGCAGCCCGGCCAGTTCGCGGGCCTCGTCGATCGCGCCCTGCACGCCGCGGGCGATCGGATGGTCGGCCGGCGCGACGCTCTTCAGCCGCTCCCAGTGCTTCAGCGCCGTGGCGTAGTCCTTGCGCTCGAAGGCCTCGGTGCCCGCCAGCGAGAGCGCCTTCACGTTGTCGGGGTCCACCGCCAGGGCCCGCTTGACCAGCGCGATCGGCTCGCCGGACAGGCTGCGCTGCTGCGTCATCGCCAGCGCATCGGCGTAGTCGGCCAGCAGCACCGGGTCGTCGCCGCGCAGCGCCGCGGCCTTGCGGAACGCGGGCACCGCCTGGTCGTGGCGGCCGGTCACCGCGTAGGTGCGGGCCAGCATCGCCCAGCCGTTGTAGTCGTCGGGCTGCTGCGCGAGCCGCGCGACGAGCTTGTCGGTGATGCCGGCGATCTGGTCAGCGCCCAGTTCGTGCGGGGCCTGGGTGCCCGCGGCGGCCGCAGGCTCGTCGGCCACGCCGGAGGCGGGGGTGTCGTTGCCCAGCCACCAGCTGCCGGCGGCGACCACGGCCACCACGGCGGCCGAGACCGCCAGGGCGAGCTTCGGCGGCCGGCGCAGCATCGGTGCCGGCGGCACCGAAACCGGTGCGGCTGCGGGCGGCTCGGCCATCACGTGGTCGAGGATCCTGCGCTCGATCGCGGCGCGCGCGCTGGCATGGGCCTCGGCGCCCAGCGTGCCTTGCTCGTGCAGGCGGTCGAGTTCGCGCAACTGCTCGCGGTAGCGCTCGACGGGCGAGGCGTCGCCGACGGTGGAGAGGGCCCGCGTGTCGGCGCCCGGAGCGGCGGCACGCCGGGCCGGCCACCACAGCGGGCGCGTCAGTACGACAAGGGTGGTCAGCGCCATCACGGCGGCCAGGGTCACGAAGAGCATCGGCAGGTTCTCGTTCTAGGTCGCGGGCGTGCCCGGCGCGGGGGCCAGCATCGCGGCTCCGGCGACGGGTGCGGGGGTCGGGCCGTCGGCGGCCGGGGCCGGGGCGGGCAGCGCCTCGTCTTCGGCGGATGCGGGGGCGCCCGGTGGCGCCTCCTGCGCGGCCGTGGCGGCACGGCGGTAGCGGCGGTCGGTGGCGGCCAGCGCGCCGCCGAGCGCCATCAGCACGCATCCGCCCCAGATCCAGTCGATGAATGGCTTCACGTACAGGCGCAGCGTCCAGTCGCGCTCGCCCACCGGTTCGCCCAGCGACACGTACAGGTCGCCCAGCAGGCCGGGTGCGATGGCCGCTTCGGTCATCGGGTTCTGCTGCACGCGGTAGACGCGCTTCTCGGGCTGCAGCCGCGTGACGACGCGGCCTTCGCGCTCGACCACCACCTCGCCACGCACGCCCTCGTAGTTCGGGCCGGTGATGTCGCGCAGCGCGGCCAGGCGGAACGTGAGCCCGGCCAGTTCGGCGCTGCCGCCCACCGTCATGCGCACGTCGCGCTCGACCTCGTAGCTGCGCACGCAGGTCACGCCGATGACGAAGGCTGCCACGCCCAGGTGCGCCAGCATCATGCCGGCAGTGGCACGCGGCAGCCGCCGCAGGCCGGCCCAGCCCCTCAGCGGCTGGCCTGCCTGGCGCCAGCCGGCGACGTCGGTGACGATGCTGGCGATGATCCAGAACGCGACCACGAGTCCGAGCGTCGTGCCGGTCATCAGCCGCCCGGTGGCCGCCGCGATGCCGGCCCCGGCCACCAGCGCCACCGCGGCCGCCACGGCGACGCGCCGGCCCAGCGCCAGCGGGTCGGCCTGCTTCCAGGCCGCCAGCGGCCCGACGCCCAGCAGCAGCAGCACCGGCAGCATCAGCGGCACGAACACCGTGTCGAAGTAGGGCGGCCCCACCGAGATCTTGCCCAGCCCCAGCGCGTCGAGCACCAGCGGATACAGCGTGCCCAGCAGCACGCTGCCCAGCGCCGCGACGAGCATCGCGTTGTTGGCCAGCAGCAGCGATTCGCGCGACACCAGCGCGAAGCGCGCGCCGAGCCCGATGCGCGGCGCACGCCAGGCGTACAGGGCCAGCGACACGCCCACCACCAGCCCGAGCAGCACGAGGATGAAGAGGCCGCGGCGCGGGTCGGTGGCGAAGGCGTGCACCGACGACAGCACGCCCGAGCGCACGAGGAAGGTGCCCAGCAGCGACAGCGCGAAGGCGACGATCGCCAGCAGCACCGTCCAGCTCTTGAAGGCGCCGCGCTTCTCGGTCACGGCCAGCGAGTGCAGCAGCGCGGTGCCGGCCAGCCACGGCATGAACGACGCGTTCTCCACCGGGTCCCAGAACCACCAGCCGCCCCAGCCCAGCTCGTAGTAGGCCCAGCCGCTGCCCAGCGCGATGCCCAGCGTCAGGAAGCACCAAGCGGCGGTGGTCCACGGGCGCGTCCAGCGCGCCCAGCGCTGGTCGAGGTCGCCGCCGATCAGCGCCGCCACCGCGAACGCGAAGGCCACCGAGAAGCCGACGTAGCCCATGTAGAGCATCGGCGGGTGGAACACCATGCCCGGGTCCTGCAGCAGCGGGTTCAGGTCGCGGCCGTCGGGTGCCGCGGGCACGAGCCTCTCGAACGGGTTCGACGTGGCCAGGATGAAGGCCAGCAGCCCGACGCTGATCGCGCCCATCACGCCGAGGATGCGCGCCAGGACCGGCGCGGGCAGCCGCCGCCCGAACCGTTCCACCGCCAGCGTCCACAGCGCCAGCATCAGCTGCCACAGCAGCATCGAGCCCTCGTGGCCGCCCCACACCGCGGCCACGCGGTACGCCAGCGGCAGCGCGCGGTTCGAATTGCTCGCCACGTACATCAGCGAGAAGTCGTGCCGCACGAAGGCCGCGGTGAGCAGCCCGAAGGCCAGCACCACCATCAGCGCCTGCGCCTGCGCGGCGCTGCCGCCCAGCGCCATCCAGCTGTCGCGGTCGCGCGCGGCGCCGACCATCGGCAGCGTGGCCTGCACCAGCGCCACGGCGAGCGCCAGCAGCAGCGCGAACTGTCCGAGCGAGCCGATCATCCGGCGGCTCCCACACGGGCATCAGAACTCAAAGCGGGCTCCCAGCGAGTAGTTGACGCGGTGCGTGGACTCGTCGGTCGTCGACACCGTGTCGGTGAGTTCCTGCCGCCGGCTGGCGCGGCCGATCTCGTAGGTGAGGTTGGACTCGATCGCCCAGCGCTGCCAGCCGCGGTAGGTGAGGCGCAGCCCCGGCGTCCAGCGCCGGCTGGTGCTGCCGTCGCCGTTGCGGTCGCGGTAGTACTGCAGCGAAGGCTCCACTTGCCAGACGTCGGCCCATAGCGACGAATTGTTGTACCCGAGCAGGGTGCCCGTCAGCGTCGGGCCGCTGATCCGGCTGGCCGAGATCACGTGGGTGTCGCGCGTGGAATACAGGTTGAGCCCGATCAACTGCGCACTGGCCGTGATGATGTTGCCGGTGGCCGGGCGCCCGTTCTCGAAGCCGGCCACCTCGGGCACGGCCGGGATCGCGCCGGTGTTGGTGAGCTGCAGGCTGCCCGCCACCTGCCAGTTCTTCGTGACGGGCCTGGTCACGCCCACCTGGGCCTTCGTGATCATCGGCGTGATGCGCTTGATCTGGTCGCGCAGCGCGGCCACGGTGGTGCCGGCCAGGCGGTCGGCGATGCGCGTGTACAGCACGCCGGGGCGCGACGGATCCTCGAAGGTCAGCGCGTTGCCCAGGCCCAGCGTGGCCAGCGCGCGGCGGTCGTACAGCGCGTTGTAGACCGTGTTGTCGGCCGTCACGACGGTGGCCTGCACGGTGGCCACGTTCATCGCCTGGATCAGCACGTCGCGGTCGAACTGCGCGAACACCGTGGTGCCGCCGTTGAAGTAGCGCAGGTCCAGCCCGACGGCGCGGCGGTCGGTGTAGCCGTCGATGCGCTGCTCGATCATCCACAGCCCGCCGCCCAGGCCGCCGGGCAGCCGGTCGGCATCGATCGACACCCCGCCGAACGTGCGCTTGGACTCGAAGAAGCGGTCGGTGGGCTCGCCCATCACGGCGCCGAGCTTGACGCGCGGACTTGCGTTCCAGCTGCCCTTGATGCCGTCGAAGCGGCTCATCACGCCGCCGCCGGTGGGCGACTGCCGGCCCAGCCGCACGTTCCACCCGCCGGCGATCGAGCGGTGGTCGAAGTACAGCGACGACAGCCGGTTCCTGCTCTTGTCGGGGCGGATCTCGTCGCGCGTGTACGAGTCGCGGAAGACGAAGCGCTGCTCGACCTCGCCATTGCGACGACGCCAGTTCAGGTCGACGTCGGAAAAGATCTGGCGCGAGCGGTCGCTGGTGAGCTGGGCATCGCCCGCCACCTGCGGCAGCCCGGCGATCGGCGAGTCGAGGAACTCGCGGCTGCGCACCTGGCCGTTGCCGCGATAGGCCGTGACCGACGCGCTGCCGTTGGTGGTGATCTCGGTCTCGGCGCGTGCCTGCGGGCCCGGTGCCGGCGCCGCTGCGGCACCGGGCGCCGGCAGTGTGGCCAGCAGCGCGCGCACGCGGTCGCTGCCCTCGCCCTGCGGGAACAGTTGCAGGTAGGTCTCGAGCTCGGCGCGGGCGCGGGCGGTGTCGCCGGCCTTCAGGTGGGCGCGGCCGACGAGCTCCTGCGCCTCGCGGGTGGAGGAGGTGGGCGGCAGTTCCAGCAGTTCGTTCAGCCGGTCGACGGCCTCGCCGATGCGGCCGGCCTCCCACGCGACCTTGGCACGGGCGAGCAGGTCGGCGGCCTTCGCTTCGAGCTCGGGCGTGCCGGCCATGGGCACCGGCGGTGCGGCGGTGGTGGGCGGCACCGTCGCCGTGGCGGGCGCCGGGGCCGGGGCGGCCGCGACCGGTGGTGCCGGCGGGGGTGCGGGCGGCACGGGCGGCCGCGCCGTCGCGGGGGGTGCCTGCGGCAGCTCCCGTCCGCGGCCGGGCAGCACGATCTCGATGCTGCGGTTGCCGCGCCCGCCACGCGCGCGCAGCACAACCGGCTCGGCGAATCGCAGCGTGAGGCGGCGCGACTGATCGCCGCGCTCCTTGCGGTCGGGCTCGTCCGTCAGCTCGACCTCGGGCAGGCCGCGCGTGCGCAGCCGCAGCGCCTGCACCGGCGTGGACAGTCGCGCGTTGGTGGTGGTGAGCAGCGTGTAGATCACCTGCGTCAGGTCGCCCGAGCGCGTGGACACCGCGCGCTGGAACTGCACCTCGGTGCCGAATCGCACCTGGATCACGGCATCGGCGCCCTCGCGGCGCACCTCCACCTCGTCGATGGCCTGGGCCTGGGCGGCGACGGAAGCGGCGAGGATCAGCGGGGCGACGAAGGTCGGCGGCAGGGCGGGGCGCAGGGGGTTCAAGATGCGATGTCGGCGTTTCGGTGCGGGTTGGGTGCGTGACGGGCCGGGTCGAGACCGTCAGTCCCACTTCGTGTAGGCGGATCCCTTGCTGCCGAGCGGCCGATGGCAGCCCGACTGCGAGCAGTCGGTGACCCCGGTGCTCCTCTCGTGCGTCAGCGACTTCTTCTCCATGTCGCCGAGGTAGCTGGTGCCGCTCTGGTGGCAGGCCTTGCACCAGCCGGCGCCGTTGCCCTGGCTGGCGTTGTGGTTCATGCGCATCGACCCCCACGACGTGGTGCTGGTGTGGCAGGCGTTGCAGTCCATCGCCGTGCCGTTCAGCAGCTGCGACTCGGGGATGTGGTTGGTCGGCTTGGCCAGCGCGTTCACCGACACGTGGGCGCCGCCATGGCACGACTTGCAGGTGCCGCCGGTCACCACCGCGTGGTTCATGGTCACCGCGGTCTTCCACGAGGCCTGCGAGCGGTGGCACGAGTCGCAGCGCGCGGCGCCGGCCGGGACGGGGATGTGCCCCGCGTTCTTGCCGGTGGCGGTGGAGCCGTTGTGGCAGGTGTCGCAGGTGCCGGTGCCCACGGCGTTGGCCGGCGAGTGCGTGTAGGAGATCGAAGACCAGGACGTCGTCGATTTGTGGCAGGTCTCGCAGCTGCCCGTCACCGTGGCGTGGATCGCGTTCGACGGCTTGCCGACCGCGCTGAGGTAGGCCCCGGTGTGGCAGGTGTAGCAGCCGGTGGAGACGCTGAAGTTCGCGTGGAAGCGGCCGTTGGACCAGGTCGAGTAGCTGCCCTTGTGGCACGCGTCGCAGTTGGCGCCGGCCGCCACCGGCACCGACGCATACGGAACGTGATTCGAGACGCGACCGTCGGCGGGCGGATAGCCGCCGGTGTGGCAGGTGGCGCACTGAGCGGTCACCGGCAGCTGCGAGTGGTTCCACTTGGTCGGCCGCCAGCCGGTGACCGAGTGGCAGGTGTAGCAGTTGGTGGCACCCACGGGGATGTGGGTGCTCGGCTTGCCGGTGGCGCCGGTGCCGTTGTGGCAGCTCGCGCAGACGGTGCTGTCGTTGAAGGTGCTGTGGTCGACCCTGGCACCGGACCAGGTCGATGTCGACTTGTGGCAGCTCTCGCAGTTGCCCGTGACCGTCGCGTGCACCGCGTTCGACGGTTTGCCCACGGCGTTCAGGTACGACCCGGTGTGGCAGGTGTAGCAGCCGGTGGAGACGCTGAAGTTCGCGTGGAAGCGGCCGTTGGACCAGGTCGAGTAGCTGCCCTTGTGGCACGCATCGCAGTTGGCGCCGGCCGCCACCGGCACGGACGCATACGGAACGTGATTCGAGACGCGACCGTCGGCGGGCGGATAGCCGCCGGTGTGGCAGGTGGCGCACTGCGCGGTCACCGGCAGCTGCGTGTGGTTCCACTTCGAGGGCGCCCACGTCGTCACCGAGTGGCAGGTGTAGCAGTTGGTCGATCCCGACGGGATGTGCGTGGCCGACTTGCCCGGGGCTGCGGTGCCGTTGTGGCAGCTCGCGCAGACGGTGCTGTCGTTGAAGGTGCTGTGGTCCACCTTCGCGCCGGACCAGGTCGATGTCGACTTGTGGCAGCTCTCGCAGTTGCCGGTGACGGTGGCGTGCACCGCGTTCGACGGCTTGCCCACCGCATTGAGGTACGCGCCCGTGTGGCACGTGTAGCACCCGGCGGAGACGCTGTAGTTCGTGTGGAACCTTCCGTTGGCCCAGGTGGCGTAGCTCCCCTTGTGGCAGTTGTCGCAGTTCGCGCCCGCGGCCACCGGCACCGAGGCATACGGGATGTGGTTGGACGCCTTGCCGTCGGCGGGCGGGTAGCCGCCGGTGTGGCAGCTCGCACATTGCGCGGCCACCGGCAGCTGCGTGTGGTTCCACTTCGATGGCGCCCAGGTCGTCACCGAGTGGCAGGTGTAGCAGTTGGTGGAGCCCGACGGGATATGGGTGGCCGACTTGCCCGTGGCCGCCGTGCCGTTGTGGCAACTGGAGCAGACGGTGGTGTCGTTGAAGGTCGAGTGGTCGACCTTTGCGCCGGACCAGGTGGTGGTGGACTTGTGGCAGGCCTCGCAGGTGCCGGTGACGGTGGCGTGCACCGCATTCGACGGCTTGCCGACGGCGGCCAGGTAGCTGCCGGTGTGGCACGTGAAGCATCCCGCCGAGACGCTGAAGTTCGCGTGGAACTTGCCGGTCGCCCAGGTGGCGTAACTGCCCTTGTGGCAGGCATCGCAATTGGCGCCTGCGGCGACCGGCACCGATGCATAGGGAACGTGATTCGCCACGCGCCCATCGGCCGGCGGGTAGCCCCCGGTGTGGCAGGTGGCGCACTGCGCGGTCACCGGCAGCTGCGTGTGGTTCCACTTCGAGGGCGCCCACGTCGTCACCGAGTGGCAGGTGTAGCAGTTGGTCGAGCCCGACGGGATGTGGGTTGCCGACTTGCCGGGGGCTGCGGTGCCGTTGTGGCAGCTCGAGCAGACGGTGCTGTCGTTGAAGGTCGAGTGGTCGACC